>CAYRPG010000001.1:0-132569 GCA_964426205.1 uncultured Methanomassiliicoccus sp.
TGGTGGGTCTGCCCGAATTTGAATCGGGGTCTAAGGCTCCCAAAGCCCCAAGGATGGACCAAGCTACCCCACAGACCCGTTGAGAGCGGAGTAAGGCGAACCCCTCAATAAATCTTCGCTCCAATATGGGGTGCGGCGGGTACGCTGATAACTGCCCAGCAAGCATTAAGAAAGGTACCTGACATGGAGTGCGCATGAAGGGAGCGGGCATCATGGCCGCTGCGGTCTTGACCGTGGTCATCCTGATCGGCGCCGGCTACTACGCGCTGATCAACACGGGCGCAACAGGGAGCACCATCGGGTTCCAGAGCGGCGATCTCGTGAAGCCGACCGCTCCCCTCGCCCAGACGCCCAATGGTTCGCTCATCGGGAGCATGTCCCTTGTGCCCATCAGCGCAGAGAACATAAACCTGTTCTGGAACATCACCGAGGACATCTACGATGGCTACGGCGGGGCTTTACAGCTCCGCATCCAGAACATGAACTCCGGAACGCTTTACGTATACTCCTTCGGCATCAAATGGGTCGAAAGCGGCCTAACCTACATGCGCAACTGCAGCGCGACCATCGCTCCCGGGAAGACCGCCAATGTCGGCCTGCTGCTGTTCGGCGCTCCCTCCGAAGGCACCGCCAAGTATCAGATCATCGTCAAGGCGGCCATATCCAACCGTGCCGGCACCGCATGGTACGACGCGGGGGCCATGCCCAGCAGCTCCAACACCGCGGTCATTACCGCGCTGGCATACGCGAGGGACCCGAAGGTGGACCTCAACCTTAGAGAATACTACAACCGCGTGAACGAGCGCGTCGACACTGATGTGGTGTCCTCGCTGGCCCAGAACATCGAGGCGGCATACCCCGGTGGGTACAGCACCCTCCAGATCGCCGAGGCCTACGAGTGGGTGAAGAACAACATCAAATACACCGCCGACACCTCGGAGGATTACTGGCAGTCAGCGTCGGAGACCTTGAACCTCATGAGCGGGGACTGCGAGGACCACGCCATCCTGCTGTGCAGCATCATCGATGCGCTCGGAGGGAGCTCGAGGGTCAACGTCATCCAGGAGCATGCGTTCCCGACCGTCTACATCGGTTCCACCGTTGCGGACCTGCAGAAGGCGAAACACTCCATGGCCTCGTACTACGGTCTCGATCCCACGGAGTACAAGATGACCTACCTGACCGACGATAGCGGCTACTGGCTGGTCATCGACACCACGGGCTTCCCATATGCCGGGGGCCTCCCGGCCAAGTCCGCACCTACCAGCGCAGGCGGCAATTGGACGGTCATCTCCTCCTACCTGGTGAACATCGACGTTACCGGGAAGGTCGCCTCGAAGGGCATGCTCGGGCTGTTCTAGGCCAGGATCTCCCGGACCGCCCGGCGGATCGCCTCGCGGCTGTTGAGCTTCGGCTCCCAGCCCTTGGCCTCCAAGCGGTCGACGGACAGCAGCATCTTCTTGACATCGCCGACCCAGCCGCGCCCGCCCTTGACCCCGCCGGTCCAGCGGTACTCGACGTCGGGCAGGTGCATCTCCTCGACCACGATGTCGGCGATGTCCTTCACCGTCATCCAGTCCCGGGAGCCTATGTTGTAGATCTCCACCTGGTCCCTGGCGGCCTCGGCCCCGGCGATCATGCCGCTGACGCAGTCCTTGACATGCACATATGACTTCGAGGTCCCCGGCTCCGCGCCCAGTATCTCGAGGTGGTGGGGGTCCTCGTGCAGCTTCCTGATGAAGTCGTGCAGGACGTTGTGGGTGGACCTCGGGCCTACCACGTTGGCGAAGCGGTAGATGACCGCGTTCTGGTCGAACGTATGGCAATACGAGGAGATGAGCGCCTCGCAGGCCAGCTTGGAAGCCCCGTAGACCGAAATGGGCAGCAGGGGCCCGTAATCCTCGGGCGTCGGGATGACTTCGGTCTCGCCGTACACGGTGGAGGTCGAGGGGAACAGGACGTCCTTGATCCCGTTGTCCTTGCCCGCTTCCAGCAGGCGATAGGTGACCTCGATGTTCTGCTCGAAGTGGATGTGGGTGTTCTTCGCCCCCAGCCTGACGTCGGGGTTGGCGGCCAGGTGGCAAACCACCTCGGCGCCCCTCAGGACCTTGGCCAGGTCCATGGTGAGCAGGTCGCCCTCCACGAACGTGAACCTTTCGTTCCTGAGCATGCCGGACATGAACTCCCGCTTCCCGGCGGATAGGTTGTCCACACCCACTACCTCGTTGCCCCGTGCCAGGAGCTCCTCCGCCAGGTGGCTGGCGATGAAACCGGCGCACCCGGTGACAACGACCTTTCTATCTTGGAGCCTCATCGATTCGTCCCCTAAGTTCGGCGGCGAAGGCCTGGACGGCCCTCCCGCGGTGGGATGTACTATTTTTCTCAGTTATTGATATTTCGGCAAAAGTGCGGCGATCTCCAGACGGCACGAAGATGGGGTCGAAACCGAAGCCGCCGCTCCCGGACGCCGCCGTGGCGATGGTCCCATCGCATCGTCCGGTGACGGTGAACTCCTCACCCCCTATCGACGCGCCGATGCAGCACTCGAAGTGAGCGGAGCGGTCCGGCCTGTCGTCGAGCAGGCGGAGGATCCCATCCACCCCGATGGTCCTCAGGACGTACGACGAGTACACTCCTGGAAACCCGCCCAGCGCATGGACGAAGAGGCCGGAGTCGTCGATGACGATGTTCTCCATCCCCCTGCACCTCAGCTGGTCCAGGCAGTTGAGGACGACCTCCTTCAGGGTGTCCGCCTGGATCTCGTCGCAGTCCTCGGTGGAATGCGAGACCTCGATGCCCAGGGACGCGAGCGCGGAGCGGAACTCCTCCAGCTTGCCCCGGTTTGAGGTGACCAGGGTGATCTTCAAGTGTACCTCCCCCTGCCCTCGATCTCCTTCATCTTCTTGATGACCTCCGGAGCACGGTCGTAGTGCTGCTTGTACGACTCCAGGATCACCGGGAACTGGTCCAGCAGCGTCGAGTGGGCTGACTGGAATGCCTCCTTCAGCAGATGGAGGTCCACGCCCATCTCCTCGATCATCGCGCCCCTGGCGCCGAGGGAGAAGTCGATGAACCACATCCGGCCGTCCGCGAGGATCATGTTCGACGTGGTGAGGTCCCCGTGAACGATGCCCCCGCGGTGCAGGAGGGCGATCAGCCGCCCCATCTCCCGGCACAGCTCCCTCACCCGCTCGGAGGGGGCGGAATCAAGCTCGTCCTTTACCCTCGGCCCCTTGATCTCCTCCATGGTGATCTCGGCGGTGATCGCGTCGATGTCATAGAGGATGGGCGTGGGGACGCCGAGCTCCCTGGCATCGTGCATCAGGCGGGCCTCGTTGCGCGTCCTCGAAGCTCGCAGCGAGCGGTCGAGCTCGACATGCCGGTATTCCTTGGGCACCCTGCTCTTGATGACGACATCGCGTCCAAGCCAGCACCCGCGCCTTATCTCGGCCTCGGCTCCCCGGCGAATGATCTCCATGGTTCGTGGAGATGGCCTGGAGCTAGATAAGGGTTGCAATTGGAGGGAAAGGAAGGACAACGGCGGCCGGGGGACCTTGCCATCGAGCGGGTGCCGCCGAACATGCTTCGGTGCGCCTGTTGCCCTCATGCCGGCCGCGCTCCGTCGTCCGGCGGACCGCTCGATCCATGGTCATCCAGAGCGGCGTCGCTCCCCCTGCGACCACGATGATGCTCCAGGTCATGCTCAACCCCGTGCCCCTCACCCGCTTCCCTCCGAAGCTGATGATCGCCGTTCAGCCAGGCCATAATAATCATTCATAAATAATTATCATAGCAATAGCTGTCACGACGAGGCGAAGAACTCCCCTATCCTGTCGGGGGCGTCACCGTCCGCCGATATGTGGAAGTCGGCCGGGAACGCCCTCCGCACCTGGGGCATCGTGTACCGGTCGTCCAGGAGCACGATCACCGCCCGGTCGGTCTCCGACCGTATCGCCCTCCCGGCGGCCTGCAGGACCCTGGACACCGCCGGGTATACCTGGACGTAGAGGTCCGCCCTCCTTGCGCCGTACCTTCCCCCCATATGGTGGAGCATGCCCTCCATCTCCCTGGACGGCGGAGCGAGCGGGAGGCCGATCACGAACACCGCCCCCAGCAGGTTGTCCCGGAAGTCGACCCCCTCGGACAGTGACCCTCCCACCGTGCCCAGGAGGATGTTCCTTCCCTCGTGCAGCTGGTGCACCAAGGCATCCTTCTCGTTCTTGCCGTGCTCCCTGCGCTCCGCCAGGATGCGGCGGTCGCCTATGAGCGCGGCGAGGTATCCTTCCACATGGCCCAGGAACTCATAGGACGGGAAGAACGCCGCCACGTTGCCCGGGACCTTCTCCGCGCACCTGGCGACCTCCTCGGCGATCGAGGCGTACATGGCCTGCCCCCGCGCGCGGTAGCGCGAGGAGACCTTGCTGGACGCGAGCACCAGGCGGTTCTCCGGCGGGAACGGCGACGGGTAGCTGCGACACATGGCGTTCTTCGCTCCCAGGAGGTCGGCGAACATCTCCGGCGGATGGAGCGTCCCGCTCATGATGAGAGCGCTGCGGACGCGCGAGAGCACGGGCGCGGTCACAGGGTACGGGTCGATCAGGCTCACCTTTAGCCTCGTCGGCTCTCCTTCCAGGTAGCGCACGGTGACCTCGTCCGGGGCGCTCCAGGCGTGGAGGAAGTCGACCAGGCCGCATAGGGTGTTGCTCTCCCCCGCGGCGCTCTCTATCTCCTCGGCCAGGCCTCCGGCGTCCACCCCGCACGATTCCTTCAGGGGGCGGTCCAGGTCTGCGGCGGAGATCCTCTCCGGATCGCGCCTCGTCAGCTCCCCGAACACCTCGGACACGATGTCCAGGTCCTCGGTGAAGTGCCTGAGCGCGGGATGGCCCCGCGCCCGCTCGATGGACGGCATGGTCAGGCTGCCGCTCCCTCCCTCCATGACCCTCGACGGGAGGTTGTGCGCCTCGTCGACGACCATGATGGCGTCCGATTCCCTGCGGCCCAGGCGCTGCAGTATGTTCGGTCCCCGCCCGAACATCTGGTTGTAGTCCCCGATGATCACCTGCGCGTCCGCCGCTGCGTTCATCGCTGCCCGATGGGGGCACTGCCCTGCCCTCAGGCAGAGGCGCATGCCCTCCTGAGTGTTGAGCGGATAGTCAAGCAGCAGCCCCTCCGGACCGGACGGATCGCGGGAGAAGAAGCACTTGTGCCCCCGGGAGCACGGGACTCCCTCGCCGTTCCTCTTCGCCAGGCACATGTCCTCCCGGGCGATGATGTCCACCACCCCGATGCGCTGCTTTCTCCATATCCCCCTCGCCGTCTCTACTGCGATGGCGTGCTGGCTCTGCCGCGATGTGAGGAACACCACGACGCCGTCGGAAGCGATGGCGGTCTCCACTGCCGCGGTCAGGGCGACCGCCGTCTTGCCAAGGCCGGTAGGGGCGTGAGCGATCAGGTGCGTTCGATGGGCCATGCACATCCGGGCGTCCTCCAGGAACCTCACCTGTCCCTCGCGGACGGCCTGGTGGGGGAACAGGCCTGACGCCTGCCCCTCGGCGCTCTCATGCTGAATTTCGCAAGCTTCCATGAGGAAAGGGACCGCACCCCGCACTAGCCATTCATTGCGGCTAACCGTAGCGTGCGGGCGTCCCCCGCGCAGGGGAGAGAAAGATTATCAACAACGAACACATCTGAAAACGGCATGGAAAAGCTCCCCTTCGGTTGCGGCAGCATCGACGCCATGCTGGACGGCGGCGTCGAGGCGGGGTGCGTGACCTTGATCTATGGAGAGTCGGGAACCGGCAAGACCACCCTGTGCCTGGTTCTGGCCCGGGACATGGCCAAGGCCGGGAAGAAGGTGATCTACCTCGACACCGAGGGGGTTTCCATAGATCGTCTCAGGCAGATATCCGGCCCCGACTTCGATGCGGTGGCTAAGAACATACTTTTCTCCAACATCGGCAGCTTCGACGAGCAGGAGAGGATGGTGGACAAGGCCATCAAGCTGGCCCAGGGGAACGTGGACGTCGGGATGATCATCATCGACTCCATCAGCATGCACTATCGCCTCACCAGCAGAGAGGAGGACCGCGCCGACCGCCGCTCGCTCGCCGGGCAGACGACCAAGCTCACGAACCTGGCCAGGGAGAAGTCCATGCCCGTCATCGTCACCTCGCAGGTGTACACCGACATCGAGACGGGGATATACGAGGCGCTAGGCGGACATGCGCTGCATCACAACGCCAAGCTCATCATCCGCGTGGACAAGGTGCGTTCCGGCGGGAGGAGGAGGGCGGTGCTGATCAAGGCCCGCCACCTCCCCGAGGGTCTGGAAGCGGATTTCCGCCTCACGGCGGACGGCATCAGCTGCCAGACCTAGATCTTCCTTCCCACGGCGAAATCGATGACGCCGCTGAGGAACTCCCTCTCCGAGGACGGGGGAAGGCACTCCAGCCGCTCCTTGGCCTTGGCGGCGTAATCGGCGGCGGTCTGCCGCGCGTAGTCGATAGCGCCGCAGTCCTGTAGCACTTCGATCGCCCCCTTGATCTCCTCAGGGGTCGCCTTGTCGTTGCCCAGCGCCCTCATGAGCTTGGCCCGGCGCGGGTCGTTCTTTTCCATGGTGTGCAGCGCGTGAAGGACGATGAGCGTCCTCTTGCCGTTGCGGATATCGTTCCCCACCGGCTTGCCCAGCTGCTTCTCGTCCCCGGTCAGCGCGAGGATATCGTCCCAGACCTGGAAGCCCATGCCCATGTAGTGGGCGTACTCCCCCATCTTGGAGATCTGCTCCTCGGTCCCGCCGCCGATGAGCGCCCCGCCCTCTGCGGCGCACTCGAACAGCACGGCGGTCTTCTTGTTGATCATCCTCATGTAATCTTCCATGGCCACCCTGTCCACCGGGATGTTCTCCAGGTCCATGTCCTCCTGCTGCCCCTCGGCGATGAGCCATACGGTGTGGGCGGTGCTCTTTATGAGCCTGTTGATATGCTCCGGGGGGACATCGGTGTCGGTGATGATCTCGAATGCCCTGGCGAACAGCGCATCGCCGGCGATGATGGCGGTCGGGACATCGAAGAGGATGTGCACTGCCGGCCTCCCCCGGCGCATCGAGTCATTGTCCATGACATCGTCGTGAACGAGCGTGAAGTTATGGATGATCTCCAGAGCGCTGGCGAACGGGATCGCCTTGTCCCCCGCACCGCCGACCGCCTGGGCCACCACCTGGGCCATCATCGGCCGCAGGCGTTTCCCGCCGGCGACCGGATAGTGTCTCACCGCCAGGTTCAGCTTCATGCATTCCCCGCTCTCGAGATAGGACATTACCTGTCCGTCAATCACTCTCGCTCTCTTGGTGATCTCCTTGAGCACATCCATGATCATATCTCCTGTTCCAGTCCGGCCCACTCTCTGGTGGCACCGGTGATGATGTAATGAGCGTTACCTAGCTCCCTGACGTCCCTCGCTCCGGTGAGGAACATGGCGATCCGCATCTCGTCGATGATCAGGGAGAGTTTCTCCTCCACGGCCTTTGCCGACTCCATCGCTTCCCTCAGGATGGCGCGGGCCACGCCGGCGCAGGCCGCGCCGATGGCAATGCCCTTGGCCGCCTGGAGTCCGTTTTGGATGCCCCCGCTGGCGATGATCGGGAGGCCGACATCGGCCCACATCACCGACACCGGCGCGGGGATGCCCCACTCCCCGAAGGTCTCGGCGATGCGCTCACACCTGCGCTCTCCGAGCCTGGCGGCCCTCCTGCCCTCGACCTTGGAGAAGCTGGTCCCCCCGGCCCCGGCCACGTCCAGGCCGCGGATGCCTATGCCCTTCAGGCGCAGGGCGACGTTCCGGGAGATGCCGGCGCCCGTTTCCTTGGCCAGTATGGGGAGCTCTCTGGACAGTGAGCGTATCCCGTCGTAGCATCCCCTTGCTTTCGTGTCCCCCTCGGGCTGGGCTATCTCCTGCAGGAAGTTGAGGTGTATCGCCAGCAGGTCAGCGTCGATCATGTCGATGGCCTTGCGCGCATCGTCCAAGCCGAAGGCCCGCTTGTTCCTCTGGGGTATGAGCTGCGGTGCTCCGATGTTGCCTACTCTTAGCGGCACATCGAACTCCTTGACCACCTCGTAGCTCCTCATCGCCCCTTTCTCGAGCGCCGGGCGCTGGCTCCCCACCCCGAGCCCGATCTGGAGGTTGGCGCATGCCTCGGCCAGGTTGCGGTTGATCTTCTCCGCCTCAGGGTGCCCGCCGGTGATGGCCGTCACCATCAGGGGGCAGGCGAGCTTGCGGCCGAAGATCACGGTGGAGGTATCGATCTCGTCGAGGTCGACCTCGGGCAGGGCGTCGTGCACCAGTTTCACATCCTCCCAGTAATCGTAGGCGGATGCCACGTCCTCTTCCAGCGACACCTGTATGTGCTCGGCCTTCCTCTGCTCGATGCCCTTCATCTCAGACCTCCACTCTTGTGCCCACGACATCTTCGCCCCTCATGGCCGCGGCCAGCCTTCCGGGGACGAGGCCATTGATGACCATCGATCCACCGCCGTGGGCGGCGATCCTCAGCATGGTCTCGATCTTTCCGTAGATGCTCCCGGTGACGTCGGCGCAGTGCTGCGTGCGCGGAAGCGAGTCAAGGGTCGAGCGGTCCACGACATCGAACATCCTGGCCGACGGATCGCTGCTCGGGTCGCGGGTGTAAACACCGTCCACGTCGGAACAGAATATGATGCGCTGCGGCCTCAGCTCGCGGGCCAGCACCTCCATCAGCTGGTCGCCGGAGCATATGCCGAAGCCCCGTTTGTTGTCCAGGGCCACGTCCCCGAAGGTGACCGGCGCGATGCCCAGGTCCAGGTATCGGCGGAAGACCTCGACGTCCATGCTCTCCAGCCTGCCCTCGGACAGGCGCACGATCGCCGATGGGGGCAGCGAGACCGCGGGAACACCGCTGCGAACGAGGGCCGAGGTCACCGCCAGATTGAGCACCCTGACGTCCTCCATGACCTGCGCCGCGCCCGCGATCTGCCCCGGGTCCTTGAATCCGTTCTGGATCTGGTGCTTCGCGGCGATGACATGGCCGAACGACCCGGCCCCGTGCACGACCACGGTCGTCTCCCCGGAGCCAGCTATCTCCTCTGCCAGTCTGTTGAGGACCTCTTTCCGGAGGACCATGTAGTTCATCTTGTCGGTGATGACGCTTCCGCCCAGCTTTACCAGCAACATGTGGTACGGGCGGAACATGCCACGGGGCGTATAAAAAGGATACGAACGGGACCAACGGCGCACGTCGATACCGGTCCTGCCAGTATCGGTCACCGACGGTCAGCCGTCGAGCCTGGCCCCGCACTTCCTGCAGAAGGCGTCGTCGGGCGAGACCTCGACTTGGCAGGAGGGGCACCGCATCGTTCCCGGCGGGTCACCGGCGCTCGGCGGGGTCTTGGGGGGACCGAGCTTGACCACTGCCGGCGGGTAGCTCCTCTCTGCCGCCAGCGCGCATGGCATCAGCAGTCGCTTGGCCTTCATGGCCTCTCCGAGCGCCCCGCCGTAGTCTTCGGCGTCGAAGCAAGCCTGGGCCCGGTCGAGGCATCCGCAGGCCTCTCTATTCTCCTCGCTCTCGTCGGCGGGGACCAGGTCGCGCACGGAGTCGATCATGAACTTCGATTCAAGGTAGTTCTGCGGCATCTTCCTGATCTGGTTGGATGGTACTTCGGCGCTCTCGTCCCTCTCCTTCGCTGGCTCGGGCGCGGGCATGGAAACGAGATCGTTCACCTTGCATGACATGAGGACGCTCCTCGCCCTTCCTGCCAGCTCGGTGGCGTTAAGGAACTCCCTCCTGTCGTAAGCGTTCTCGGCCTTGTAGATCAGGACGTCCGCCTCGGTGGTGTCCCTCCCGTTCTGCCGCAGGGATTCGGCCACCGCCTTCGTGGTGCTTACCGCGTTGTAGGCATCATCGCGCTCGATCGCAGCGTCCACCTTGACCTGCTTCCGTCCTCTCAGGTACTTTAGTTCCAGAACTCCCACGCTCGCCGCGATAATCACGATGGCGATGAGCAAGAGCGTTTCAAGGGAAAACTCCATTTCAACACCCCGATGCCGGATAATTATAACGCTATGTAAAAACAATTTACTATACAGTTAGCTATTTTGTGAAGTGAGGTAAAAAGTGGCTGACAGCGTTCCATGGTTCCCGCGGGCTCGCGCACCGCAGTACAGCATGGAACGCAGGCGGGCTTAACTTCCGGGTTCGAGTGGGACCGGGTGTATCCCCGCCGCTATGGCCGTCACACCGAATCTCCGAATATGCCTCATGTATAAAAAGATTTCTGTCCATTACGGTGCCCATTTATAAAAGGAGGTAGACGGCCACCGCTGCCACGCTTCCGAAGGCCATAGAAACGGCGTTGACGTGCAGCTTGCCGACCAGCCCGCGCCTCTCCAGGGTCGCCCCGATGAAGCTGTCGACCATGCAGCCGGCGACCCCCATCACGGCCGGTATGAGGAACAATGCGTCGAACGGCCTATGGACGATCACCAGCCATCCGGTATAGGATGCGATGACCGAGGCCACGATGCACCACAGCGTGCCGTTGAGCGACACTCCGCCGTCGGTGCCCGGAGTGACCCTCTCACCAGTGGTGATGAGGTAGGTCCTGTCGGACAGCACCCCGAGCTCGCTGGCGGTCGTGTCCGCGGCGGCGACCGCGACCGAGGAGATATAGGCTATGGCGGCCAGCACGGAATCCTGGGCATTGGTGGCGAAGGCGACCACCGCCACCAGTGCCGGCACCATGCCGTTGGCGAGAACGTTGCGATAGGTGCGCTCGCCCTTCTTGCCTTCCTGGAGCCCCTTGCTCTCCTTGATCTGGAAGCGGAACTTGGTGACCGCGAATCCCATGAACGTGAAAACGATCAAGGTCAGAAGCCAGCCTATCGAGCCCAGTCCGCCTATGGCCATCCCGACGATGAAGGAGGCCGTCGCACCGCTCTTGGTCAGCAGGCCGAAACGGAAGGATAGCACCGACAGTACCGTACACAGCACGACCACTATGGCCAGGCTCTCCGGGCTAACCATGCAGGGTAAACGGAAGGGTCAGTTATTAATGTTGCCAGCACGGCTCGCGATATGGCAAACCGTCACGCGGCCTGCCCGCCCGTCCCGTCCGCCTCCCCGTCTGGGGACCTCTTATCCACATCGGTCCCGCACTTCGGGCACCTCTGCTCTCCCGATGGTACGGAGGCACCGCAGTTCGGGCAGGCGATCACCTCCCTGGGGCCAGGGCTCTCGTGGCCGATGAAGGGGATGGAGGAAACGATGTCCTTCAGATTGCTCCTCAGCAGCGGGTTCGTCTCCTCCTTGATGCCCCGGACCTTCTCGAGGTCGCCGTCCCACTCCTCCAGCGCCTGGGAGTAGTTGCTCTCCGCCCGGGAGACGGCCTCCTTCATGCGCTGGGGCACACGGCCCTCGCGCTGGCCGTGGAGCACCACGGCGAGATAGATGTGGTCGCCCTTCTCCACCAGGACCTTCTGGTCCCCGAAGTCCATGCGGTTCAGCCCGGTGGACGCCTCGTCCTTGAACGAGTCGCGAACGAAGTCCTGGATGGCCACCAGCATGCTGCCCAGGATCTGGTCGTCCATACCCGGCTTCAGCCGGCGGGTCTGGTGGGCCATCAGGTTCCCGTCGTGGTAGATGATGAAGACGTCGTCCACGACCATGGACGTGCGGCGGTAGTAGATGAGGAACATCGCCCCCAGCATCGCGGCCGCTGCCAACACGAGGTAGGTCCAGAGGTAGTCGGGACGATCGGTCAGGCCGATGGTCATGGCAGCGGTCACCGAGTGGTGGCCGTCACCATCCACCGCATCGATGTAATAGGACAGGTCCCCGGTGACGTCCTTGGCAGGTATGGTGGCGACAAAGGTATCGGTCCCGCTGACCCGGCTCATCGCGAGGGTCTTGGTCTCGTTGTTGCTCGTGTATATCAGCAGGACCTCCTTGACGCCGGTCAGGTCGGTCACGTTGACCTTGATGATCAGGTCCTCACCGCGGTAGGCCTGGGAGACCATCATCGAATTGTCGAGATCGATGGTCGGGGGGCTCCTGTCCAGTATCGCCAGGTAGGTCGTGCTTCCCACATACTTCCACTGGTCTCGGACCTCAAGGGTGACCGTGTAGGTGCCGTCAATGGTGTAGTTATGCGCGGCCCGGGTGCCGGTGGTCCAGTCGGTCCACCCTTCGCCGTCGCCAAAGTTCCAGCGGTACCACAGGCTGCCGATATCCGAGGCACTGTCCCAGCTCTTGCTGGCATCGAACGTGAAGTTGCCAGGGCCGCTCGTGGAGGCGGCAATATCCGCCACTGGCCGGTAATTCAGGATCACTATGGTCAGCTGGTACTCCTCGTTGAGCGACTCGATCCTGACGCATACCGTGTGCTCCCCCGGGCTGCTGTAGGACCAGGTGGTCTGATTGATGCTGATGCCGTTAGCTTTATTGAACTCCCCCGATGTTGTATTGTAGTCCATGTCCCAGGCGTACACCAGATTGGGGAAGCTGGCATTGTCGACGATCACCTCAAAGTGGATCGTCTCGTCCATGTAGAAGGTCGTCCTTCCCCCGCTGGCAACGATGCTCGTGACTGTATCGGCCGCCTGCAGCACTCTGATCGTGCGGGTATATGAATCGCTCTTCCCTTGCTGGTCGACCACGGTCAAGGTGATGTTATAGCTGCCCGGCGTGCGGTAGGAGACAATGAACGATTCCACGTTGCCTTGGGTGCGGCCGTCCCCCAGGTCCCAGTAACGGAACTCAATGCCGTTGGGAGCGTCGGAGGTGTCCGTTACTGTGATATTCGCCCCGAACAACGGATTGTAACTTGACACTGCGAACGATGCCTTCAACAGGCTGACGACCCTGACCTGGAAGTCCACGCGGCCGGTGAGGCCCGATCGATCAGTGACCAATAGGTATCCAGCATAGGTCCCTGGCGTCGAGTACAGGTTCTGGGCGGTCCTCGCTCTTGATGTGTTCCCATCTCCAAAAACCCAGTAGTAAGAAAGGGACGACCTATCCGATGACGAGTCGGTGGAGTTGGAGGCATCGAAGCTCACCATGCTGTTGACATCGACCTTGGTCGACGAGAGCCAGGCCGAAGCTGCTGGCGCTAGATCGTTCTGGAACCAGTAGCTGATGGCGCTCGACGTCGATGATGAGGCAAGGATATCGGCGCGGCCGTCCCCGTTGAAGTCACCGACGAAAATGCCGCTGGCGATCCCACCGGCGGTCATGTTGAACCTGTTGGAGAAGCTGAAGGAATCCCTGCTCAGCCAGATGCCGATGTTCGCCTGCGAGGAGTAGCTCACTGCCAGGTCGTCCTTGCCATCGTCGTTGAGGTCCGCCGAGCGTACCTGGCTGGCGACGGACGGGAGGGTGATCGAAGTATACGCCTGGGTCCCGCTCGAGAACCCCACGTTGTTGAAGATCTTCACCTGGTTCGTGGTGAGCGCCGCTGCGACGTCGTCCTTGCCGTTGCCGTCGAAGTCCCCGACGGCTATCGAGGTCGACGCGGTGCCCGATGTGGAGAGCTTTGCGCTGTAGGTCGCGTCATAACAATGGCCGAGGGTCGGTGACTGCTTGACGTAATATATCTCTATATAGTCCTGGCTGTAGCCGAGGGCGGCTATTCCTCCGCTAGCCCCGGTGGGGCTCAGACGGCCGAACGCCACATCGATGCGGGCCGCGGTGTTGCTGGTGCCGATGATCTCATGGACCGGTGAGGCAGAGAGGGGATTATAGATTACATCAATGCCCCCATTGCAGCCGACGACGAGGACATCCTTGCCGATGTCATCGATGTGCCCGCCCGTTAGTGACCGGGGCTGGGAAAGCGGGGACGGTATGGAGATCGTGACCGGGTCGTTGTTGGTCATGAAGTTGCTGGAGCCCCTGTAGATGCTGATGGTGCTCGAGCTCCTGAACGCGACGGCGAGGTCCCCGATACCGTCTCCGTCGAGGTCCCCGATGTAGAGGTTCGTGGGTACGCTGGGAGTGGTGATCACCCTGCTGCCGGCCCCCGAGATGCTGCTGACATAGACGGCGTTCTGACCGTCATATGTGGCGGCGATGATGCCGAACGACACGTTCCCAGCACAGACCACTGTGGGCTGACCATCAGCGGTGAACCTGACCCCATCAGCATTGCTCATGCTCGAGTCCGCGTATCTGTAGTATTCGACAACACCTGAGTTGCCAGAGGAAAGGACATAGATCCCGCCTCGTACGGCCACCGCCTTGATCGGCCCCGTGTTCACCGGGAACTTGTCGTACCTGTTCGGATCCAGTCCGCTTCCCTGGCGGGGATAGAACTGCGCTCTGTTCTCGGAGTTGGACAGGACCACCAGATCCGGAGAGGATAGTCCTGTCACGCTCCCCGCCGCCACGGTGCTCGCCCCGCTGACGGTCAGGGTGACGCTCGCCGATGTCGGGATGCTCCCGTCGTTGACCCTGACCTCGACCTGGTCGTAGCTCTGGCCGGATTTCACGACGACAAGGTCCTTCGCTGACCCGCTGCCGGAATAGTCCATGAACCTGATGTCGGCGATCGAACCCCCGAGGTCCACGGTGGTTATGGACCACGAGCCTATGAAGGACGCAGGTTGGGTCAGGACGACCACCTTACTGCCATAGGCATCCCCGGCAACGAGGTCGAGACGACCGTCCGTGTTGGCATGACCGGCCGCGAGGAGTTTGAGATTGGCCAGCCCAGGAAGCTCGATGAACCTCTGGTTGGTGCTACCGATGAATGGCGACTTGATGATCAGCAGGCCGGCAAGCTCGCTCTTCGCCGTATCGCCCCTGCAGACGACCGCCAGGCTGTTGACGCCCGTATTGGTGAAATCGCCGATGAGGACCTGCCAGGGGTCATACTTGGTGTCCGGATGCTGGTCCGCGGTGCTCGAGAACCCATTCTTCTGGTAGAAAAGGCCGACGCGATAAAGACTGCTGGCAGCATCATAGTATGTGGCTGCGATATCGTCCCTCCCATCGTTATCCAGGTCTCCGACCGCCAGCCTGCGTATGTCGCTCATGGTGTAGGGGACGGTGAAGGTGCTTCCCAGACTGCCGTCCTCCTTACCAAAGTAGATGATCACCTGGGTTCCGGTGGCGACCACGACGTCAGTGATGCCATCGCCGTTCAGGTCGCCGGTCGCCACGTCCTTGACGTCCTTGGACAAGGTGTACGAGAGGACGTGGTTGTTGAACACCGTGTTCTGCGCGTAAAGATTGTTATAGGAATATTGAGCGGCGCCCGCCCCGGTGATCGTCCCCGGAACGGTATCGGGGGGAACGAGGAGGAGTGTGAACGGGACTAGGAGAAGTAACGCCACCGCCAACAGCGAGAGCGTGCAAGCTAAGGCATTTTTCTTGACCATCCGCATCCCTCGATGACAAGCTGGAATCAATATCGGCGTATATAATTCTATTTAAATGATATTTTCAACCTCGAAGTACACGTGCCAGGACGGCCTTTCCAATATTATCAGGAATTAATGATATCATATGAGATAATCTGAAAATGACCCTTTTATACGGTGCTACCGGTGAATGGGCAAGGAAGGGATGATATGTACTTCGACATAGCCCAACTGGCATGCAACATCGACAGCAGGAAGATCCTCACGTCCATCGATACAACGCCCAGGTCCGCGCGGGAGATAGCCTCTGTCACCAACCTCTCCGTTTCCCGCACCTACCGCATGGTGAAGGAGATGGAGCAGATGAACATCCTTAGCCGTACGGACCCCAGCAGCCGTATCACCTATTACATCTCTAACCTGCGCTCTGTAGAGCTGAGCCTGGAGGACGACCGTTTGGGTCTGACCATCAATTATCGTGACGGGACCAGGACCGAGCTTAAGATGGACGCAGGGGACCTCGAGCGCTCCGTGCACGAGCCCTATGCTCAGGACCTCTTGGTGTCCGGGGATTCCACCGAGCCCTCCACCGTAGCATAGACCTGTTCGGCCACCTCTGCCGCCTCTCCCCTGTCCTTCACTCCGGACAGGAGAATTCGGCCGCTGGCATAGAGGGTCACCTCATGTCCCTGGCCCTTGGCGATGATCATCAGCCCCTGAGACACGACATCGTATCCCCTTTCCTCAAGGAGCCTGGCGGCCCGGTTGAGATCGTAACGCAGCATCTGGGTCGGGACGATGGACACCGCCTCGTCCTTGCACAGCCGGACCACCTTGAACTTCACCATGGCCTTCTCAGCTCCCCGACCACCGTGTCCCGGAAAAGCTCCAGGGTGCCATCGTTGACGAGCATGACGTCGGCCATGGCGATGAGGGAGCCCAGGCCCCAGCCCAGCTCGCGCATGTCCCTCTCCCTGAACTCCTTCCGGTCCTGGGGGGCATCGTACCGGGCGCGCTTCTGCAGCCGCATGAACCGCTGGTCCGGGGACGAGTGGATCGCCACCAGCCGCAGGCCGCTCCCCAGGGAGCGGCGGAAGATGTCCAGCTCTTCGAGGCTTCGGGAGCCGTCGATCACCGTGTCCCCCTCCCCCAGGGCCTTGAGGCAGCGCTCCGCCCAGATGCCCGGACCGTGGACCTCCCGCTCGAGGTTGGCGAACCCACCGACGCCCCGGTCGTCCATGACCGTCCCCCGGCGCCGCGCCTCCTCACGCACCACATCGCCCATGCGGATGATGCTGTACCCTTTTTCCATGGCGACCTTGACGAACTCTTCCTTGCCCGCTCCGGGCATTCCCGTGAGGACGATCACCCTAGTCAAAAGAACGACCTGCGGTAGCGAGGAAGGCCGATGACCTACTAGTTCTTTTCTTCCCTTTCCCTCCGCTCACCAAACCCCTGTTAATAGAGCGGACCGAAGAAGGCTGGCCGAACGCTGGAGCACGGGGCCGATGACTTCAAACTTCGGATTTCTGGCCCCTTACATTTATAATCATGCTCTCGCTTATCTACATCTATACCTGGGGAGAACCAGGCTCCGGGCATTGGAGGAAGGCAGGTGCAGGACGCCAAGTCGGTCGAGAACATCCTTGAGGAGATCATCAATGGGGAGTTTCCCCAGGGTAAGAGCATTCAGAGCGTCTCCATAGTATCAAAAACCGGGCTCATGGTCGCGGGAAAGGCGGCGTCGTCGGCCAGGGCGGAAACCTTCTCGGCCATGGCGGCCATCATGTTCTCGGCGGCGGAGGCCACCAAGAACGACATCTTCAGGGACAAGATCGACTACGTGATCGCGGTGTTCCGCAACACCAAACTGTTCATCTCCGAGCTTTCCTCCAGTCTCCTGATCGTCGCCACCGTGGACCGTGAGACCGAGGACAGCAAGATCCTCGAGAACATGAACCACATCGTGACCCGGACCAAGGAAGAGCTGGTCTGGCTCCGTTGAGCTCTTAAAAAAGGTCCCGATAGCCGTGCGGCCTGGCCTCACGGTTCGGCCTTTCAACAAGGATATGTGTTTTGGGAAAAGGTTTCACACCAGGCGGTCAGCGAAGTCCTCCTGGATGCGGTCGCAGTAGTAGCACCGGAGGACCACGGGGTTCTTGGACTCGACCAGGAACTTCGGCTCCACTGGCTCGTTCTTGTTGGTGATGCAGTTGGGGTTCCCGCACTTCACGATGCCCTTGACCACGTCCGGCATCTTCACGTTGTACTTCTCCGAGACGTTGAAGTCCCGAATGATGTTGATCGTGGCCTTGGGCGCGATGAGGGAGATCTTGTCGACCTCCCTGGGATCAAGCTCGCGGTCCTCGACCTTCACCACGTCCTTCCAGCCGTCCCTCTTCGACGGCACGTGCATGAGCACCGAAACGGTGGACGCGACATTGCCGGTGACCCCGATGATCCTCAGCACCTTGAGCGCCTGTCCGCAGTCGATGTGGTCGATGACCGTCCCGTTCCGGATCGGGGTGACCCTGAAGTCCTTCATTGAAGCTCACCTCCCATGACAAGCGAGAGGAGCGCCATCCTGACCGGCACACCGTTGAACGCCTGCACGAAGTACTTGGCGTTCTCGGTCTCGTCGACCTCAGGTGCGATCTCGTCGACCCTGGGCAGGGGGTGCATGATCACCAGGTTCTTCTTCGCTTCCCTCAGCAGGATGTTGTCCACCCTATAGCTGCCGGCGACCTTCAGGTACTCCGACGGGTCCGGGAACCTCTCCCTCTGGATCCTGGTGACGTACAGGACATCGGCCTCGGCGATGACCTCCTCGAGCTTGGGGCACAGGCGGGCGCTGATGCCCTCCCTTTCCAGCTGTTTGACCGTCTCCCGGGGCATCTGCAGCAGCGAGGGCGCGACGAAGGTCAGGTCCGCCCCGAACATCGCCAGCGCCTCGGCCAGGGAGTGCGCCGTGCGCCCGTACTTCAGGTCGCCGACCATCACCACGTTCTTGCCTGCGATGTTGCCCACCTGCTGCCTTATCGTGAACAGGTCCAGCAGGGTCTGGGTGGGGTGCTGCCCCGCTCCGTCCCCTGCGTTGATGACCGGCTTGGAGGAGAAATGCGCCGCGAGCCTCGCCGCTCCCTCATGGGGGTGGCGGAGCACGATGGCGTCAGAGTATCCCTCCACCATCCGAATGGTGTCGGCCAGGGTCTCTCCCTTCACTACGGACGAGGTAAGGGGCTGAGCGATCTCGATGCACCTTCCGCCCGCACGGGTCATGGCGCTCTCGAAGGACAGCCTCGTCCGAGTAGATGGCTCGAAGAACAGGTTGGCCAGGATCTTCCCGTCGAGGATCTTGGTGGTCTTCTCTCCCTTTGCATACGGAATCATTTTCTCTGACAGGTCGAGCACCTGCTCGATCTGCTCCCTGCTCAGGTCCCGAACAGAGACGACATCCATCCCTTTGAACGTCATGGCGGTCGTTTGAGAATGTCCAAGGGGGGTTATAATAACTGTTCAGTCGGTGGCGTCGGTTCTACAGGCCATTGTCCTGGGGAAAGCTCTCGTCGAATTGGGACAGTGCTTCCTGCATCCTCCTGCCCCACTCCTTAACGCATTGCTCTAGCTTGGCCCTCAGGTCCGCCCTGTCGACCGCGCTGTAAACGTGATAGTATCCGCCCTTCTCCAGTGATCTGGTCTCCCGGACGCACATGCCACAGCTCAAAAGCTTCTGGAGCGCTCGGTAAACGGTCGAGCGCTCCTTCCCGATGCGGTCGGCCAGCTCGTCGGCGCGCATCGGCCCGTGGCGGGCGGCGGCCCGGAACACCTCCACCTCGAAATCGTTGAGACTGAACGCGCACTGAACGATGTCTTTGCATGAAGATATCGTCGCAAGGGACTTCTGAGGCGGCATGTCAACTACCTATTCTACGCTCTTAGGAAAACATTATAAAGAGGCGGTTATATATAGTTATTGCACAACCGTGCAAAACCGACAGGAAGAGATCACATGGTAGAGGTACTGGACGCCAAGGGACTGATGTGCCCGATGCCGATCGTGCAGCTGGCAAAGAAGATGAAGACGATGAAGGTAGGGGACGAACTGGACCTCATCGCTAGCGATGTGGGCTCCAAGGTCGATGTCCCGGCGTGGTGCCAGAGGACAGGCAACCAGCTGGTGAGCGTTAAGGAAGAGAACGGGATATTCACCTATCGCATAAAGAAGTTGAAGTGAGTTTCAGGATGAACGAGCAAGGGGACGGTGCGAGCGGGAGTCGGCGGAGCGACCGTCCTGCGGCCGGTCTTCTGGCCGTTCGGGGCTAATCGAGAGTGAAGTTCACGCAGAAATGACGAAGAGGTGATCGTGTGGCCGAGACTAAGAAACTGGTGATGGTGGTGTCCGAAGGCACCTTCGACAAGGCAATGATGGCAATGATGATCGCGAACACAGCTGCGAGCATGGGCATGGAAGTTCACATATTCCATACGTTCTTCGGGCTGAGCCTGCTGAAGAAGGGCGCCAAGCCCAAGCTGCCGGGAATGTACCGGCTGTTCACGGGTATGTTCGTCAAACGGATGGCCAAGAACGGCGTGGCCAACTTCGCGGAGCAGCAGTCCATGGCCGTCGACCTGGGGGTGAACCTGTACGCCTGCAGTACCACTATGGCGCTCATGAACGTGAAGCAGAGCGACATGATAGATGGGATCAAGGTCCTGGGGGCGGCGGGCTTCCTGGACATCGCGGCGGACTCCGACATGCAGTACTTCATCGGATGAGGGGCTCCGATGTCATCGACGCTGTTCATACTGCTGAAGTCGCCCCACGAGTATCATGACCTCGATGCGGTGGCCGCCCTTGGGGGCGATGACCGCATAGGCATCTTGCTGTTCGAGGATGCCACCCTATTCCCTATCTATGAGGACAGGAGGGTCGAGATCCTCGACGTGGCCGACGAGATATACGTGATGGAAGACGACCTCGAGGCCCGCGGCTTCAAGGGAAAGGCGGGCAAGGACTTCCAGGTGATCGACTATCCCCGAGCGGTCGACCTCATCATGAAGGAGTACGACCAGACCATAACGCTGTGAGGGATCAAAATGGGAACTCTTTGTATCCAGTTGCGTTCCGGCACCATGATGAACATGGACACCAACGTCGCGGTGAAGCTGGCGAGGGCGGCCATGGACAAGGGCCACAAGGTAAAGATATTCGGCTACGGCGAGGGCATCACGCTCGTTAAGGACGGGCAGGACCCCAAGCGCTTCCCCAACGTGGGGAACGAGGTGGCCAGGATGGTGGAGGAAGGTCTCGAGGTCGTGGTCTGCGAGACATGCTGCGTTGCCCGGGGCATCCGCCGGGGTGAGGAGATCAAGGGGACGAGGATCGGTAGCATAACAACCGACTTCTCTCGAATGGCGTCCGAATCGGACCGCCTGGTGACGATCGCGAGGTGATCAAATGGCAGAGAGCTTGCTGGTGCTCATAACCAAGGCGCCCTATGGTCTGGAGGAGGCGTTCGCCGGAGCCAGACTGGCGCTGGGAGGCAAGGTCAGTGGGATCATGGACAACACTAGCATCCTGCTGATGGGCGATGGCGTCCTCAACGCCCTGGAGTCGCAGAGCTCCGATGCGGTCGGGATGCCCTCCAACATGGAGGCGCTTCAGGATTTCATGGATCTCGACGGATCGGTATACTGCGTGGAGCCGGACCTGCGCGAAAGGGCCGGGGACCTGAAGGTCCTGGACGGCGTGAAGCTCATCTCCTGGGACGAGGCCCGGGGGATCGTCAAGGCCCATCAGCTGGTCAACACCTTCTGAAACCCTTTCCCCGCTGCTTTTTTAAGGTCGAGCTCAATCAACGTTCATGCTCGACGTCACCGACCGCTCTGGCCCGGCACGAAGGGGAAGATGGACGACCGGCCAGACCAAGGTCGATTTCCCCAACATCCTGTTCCGCAGCTCGCCTCTCATTCCAGCGCCCGATTATGCCGAGCTGACCGTGAGCGGGACGGACCGGATCGAGGTCCGTGGCGAGGCCGGTGAGGAGCTCGCCAGCTATCGTCAGGAGATCGTCAGGCCACTGGACTCGTACAAGGAGATGTCGGTCGAGCCGGGGACCAACGCGGTCGTCGTCCGCGGGAGGCCGGCGGAACCGATGTCCGAGCTGAAGGAGGAGGTCGTGGTCCTGGGCAACGCCTTCGAGCTGCGGAGGGACGCGAGGGCCTTCGCCGACACCATCGTCGCTCTCCGGGAAGCGGTCGGCGTGGACCGCCTCATCTATGCCCCTGGTTTGATGGAGCCCTCCAACCTTGCGCTCCTGGCCTACGCAGGCATCGACCTGTTCGACTCCACCCTGCCCCTATACCAGTCGGCCCGGGGGAGGCTGTTGCTGACCGAGGGTCCGATGGCCGTCGAGGACGGCCCCTGGCTTGCGGAAGCGGACGGCGCGGAAGCGCACAACCTGGAAGCGGCATGGAGGGAACTGCAGTTGGTGCGGCATATGATAAAGGTCGGCCGGCTCAGGGAGCTCGTGGAGACCAGGGCGAACGCCAGTCCGTGGACGGTCGCCGCGCTCAGGCTGCTCGACCTCCAGCACTACGAGCACCAGGAGAAGCGGTGGCCGGTGGTGGGCCCGAGGTTCTATGCTAACTCCAAGGCGTCATTGTTCCGGCCTGACGTGTGGCGCTTCCGCCGGAGGATCATGGAGCGGTGGAGGCCCGGGCCCCACAAGAAGGTCCTCCTCCTGATCCCCTGCTCGGCCAAGAAGCCCTACTTCACCTCCAAGAGCCACCGCATGTTCGAGGAGGTCCTGCTGTCGGTGCCGAACTCGTGCGCGGTGCAGGAGCTGATCATAACCTCCCCGCTTGGGGCGGTCCCCAGGGAGCTGGAGCTGTTCTACCCAGCGGCACAGTACGACATACCGGTCACCGGTAACTGGGACTGCGAGGAGATCAAGATGATCCAGGAGCTTGTCGTTCACGCCGCTTCCTTCGGTTTTACCAAGATAATATCCCATCTCGGGAGCGAGAGCGAGTTCGTCGGGGAGGTCGTCGACCGCGTCGACACGACGCAGGGAACGGGCACTACCTCGCCCGAGGCCCTGGAACGGCTGCGCAAGGAGCTGCAGGAGGCGTGCGAGGCAGTGGACAAGGTCCCGCGGGCCGTTGACCGCGTCGAGCTCATTCGCTCACAGGCCAGGTACCAGTTCGGCGTGGAGGGCGAGGCGCTGCTGGACAGGTGCACCGTCGTCGGAAAATACCCCTACCTCAAATTCCTCAGAGGGAACAAGCAACTAGGCATGCTCACGCCGGAACGAGGCATGCTCTCCCTGACCATGGACGGGGGCGAGGTCCTGCTCGAGAGGGATCTTCACACAGTGAAGATGGGGGACTTCGATCTGACCGGCAATCTGTTCGCCGTCGGGGTCACCGGGGCGGACGATCGCATCCGGGCCGGTGACGAGGTGGCCATCGTGCGCAACGGCGAGCTGGAGGGCGTCGGCGTGGCCGCCATGTCCGGTGAGGAGATGGTGCAGAGCCGGAGAGGGGAGGCGGTCCGCGTACGGCACAAGAGGAAACGGAAGTAGGCACTTTCGGTACTTTCGAACATTTATTTCGGAGGCCAGATGTAATCCCTCCGGTTCGATTTTCGGCCACCTCCGGCCGTCGGGGATATAAAAAGGGCCGCCGTTCATGACATCAGTGATGTGACAATGCTCACCGACGTGGAGGATAACAGTTGGGAGGAGGTCTACCGCGCCAATGGGGTGCGTTGTGACATCGAAACAGATGTGTCATCCCAATGCGAGCCGGGGGTTTGCCCGACCCCTCTCGCAAATCCCTTACCCTTTTTCTACCACAAGGAGGAGAACTGGGGGCCCCCGTTCACTGCCCCTCTCGAGACCTTTGCATGAGGCTGGACGTCCAACGGGACGCGGCCTCATCACGGAACATCGATCCCAGGAGGAAGAGGACCTCATCGGCCGATCGAACTCTTTCCCCCCGCTCCGCCGATATTTGTATTTGACAGAAATAATAATATTTAACAGTAATATAAAATATATATTTATTCATATAGTCATCCATCCTAGTAGGTTGGTTGTAAAAACCGTGTTGGTGGATCCAGCCAACGCTCATAAGTTAGGTCAGCGAATTGCCAGATGATTAATTTTTAAAATATATAGAACATTGGAACGAAAAATAAACGCTGAATATGCAAGGACCTGATTATTAGTGATTCCATTAATAATCTTACAATATTTAATTATACCCCGTTAACCAATCTGTTTTTTAGAGGGATTTTGTATGGCGAAAGTCGCGATTGTTGTCAACGGTGCGGAACCAAAGTCGGTCTACCCGCCGTTCGTGCTGGGCACCAGTGGATTGGCGGTAGGGAACGAGGTCATCATCTTCTTCTGCCCAGCCGGCGGGACATGGTGCAAGACCGGTGAGCTGGAAAAGGTGACCGGAAAGGGCATGCCGGACATGAAGGACCTTATCGATAAGTTCAACAGATTGGGCGGTAAGATGTACCTGTGCGAGCTTGCCCTGGAGGCCAAGGATCTGAAGAAGGAGGATATCAGGTCGGACTGCGAGATAATAGGTGCAACGGAGTTCATGACCAAGGCCAGCGAGGCGACGGTGACCTTTGCGTTCTGAGGCGCTCGAAAGAAGGCGATGGTGAAGGAGCAGGGACGTTATGGCCACGTTTACGCTGAACACTCTGGGGCTCAAGTGCCCGCAGCCGATCCTGGAAGTGACGATCAAAGCAAAGGAGCTCAAGCCCGGGGATGTGCTGGACGTCCTATCGGACTGCCAATCCTTCCCCCGCGACGTCAAGGCGTGGGCCGAGAAGACCAAGCGGGTCCTCCTCTTCTGCAACGATGAGGGGGGTGGCAAGTTCAGGGCCCAGATACAGTTCTGAGCTCGCCATTGCCTGAAGGACGAAGTGAACGAGGCGCTGCGAGAGAGATCTTCAGCAGAGACGATGATGACATCTTTCGAACCAAGGATCGTGGGGTTCCTGTGCAACTGGTGCTCCTACGCCGGCGCCGATCAGGCAGGAGCGAACAGGCTGAGCCTGCCCTCCTCCTTCACCCCTATCCGGGTCATGTGCTCCAGCAGGCTGGACCCGGTGCTGATACTGACCGCGTTCCTTCGCGGCGCCGACGGGGTGCTGGTGGCGGGCTGCCATCCTGGGGACTGCCACTATGCTACTGGCAATTACTTTACCCGGCGGAGACAGGCCCTTCTCCGGGATGTGTTCATCGGTCTGGAGCTCCAACCGGAGCGGCTTCAGCTGTCGTGGGTTTCGGCCTCGGAGGGCAAGCGGTTCGCCGAGGTAGTGAACCTATTCGACCAGCGCATCAGGGAGCTGGGGCCGAACGTCCTCAAGTACAGCATGAGCGTGTGAGATGAGCGCTGGACAAAGGAACCCGGACGTGCTGATAATCGGTGCCGGTGTGGCCGGCATGGAGGCGGGCCTGTTGCTTTCCAAGGCCGGCCGCAGGGTGCACATCGTGGAGAGGAGCTCGTTCACCGGTGGAACGACGGTACTGTTCGAGCAGGTGTACCCTGATCTGGAATGCGCCACCTGCATGCTCTCGCCCCGGCAGCAGGACCTGCTCCAGGACCCCAACATCGACCTCCTGACCTTGGCCGAGGTGGAACATGTGGAGACGGTGCCAGACGGGTTCATCGTGACCGTAAGGAGAAGAGCGAGGTCCATCGATCCCATCGCTTGCATAGGGTGCGGGGCATGCTATGAGCCCTGCCCCGTGAGCGCGCCCAACGAGGCCGAGCAGGGCCTCTCCTCCCGCAAGGCGGTCTTCGTGCCCTTTCCTGGAGCGCTGCCCAACGTCCCCATGATCGACCGGGAGCTATGCCTGCACTTCCAGGGGAAGGAATGCCAGGCCTGCAAGGAGGCCTGCATGTTCGACGCGGTGAACTTCGATCAGCAGGACGAGAAGGCGGAGCTGAAGGTAGGGGCGATCGTTGTGGCCACCGGGTCGGTGATAGGGCCACTGTCCTCGCTCACCGGCTACGGGTATGGGCGCATCCAGGACGTCTACCATGCCCTGGAGATCGAACGCTTGTTCGCATCCAACGGCCCCACCGGGGGGAAGGTACTGTTGAGGAACGGTAGACCGCCTCGTTCGGTGGCCCTGGTGCATTGTGCGGGAAGGGAGGTCAAGGGCTACTGCTCCGCGGTCTGCTGCATGTACCTCCTGAAGTTCAACCATTACCTGCGGGCGAACGATCCCGGGATGGAGATCCATGAATACTACACCGACATGACCATCCCCGGGCAGGGGTCCCAGCAGTTCTTCAAAAGAACGATGGAAGGGGGAACGGACCTGGTGAGGAGGAGGGACCTGACAGTGGAGGAGAGGGACGGCCGGCCGGTCGTGGTCTGCTCGGATGGCGATGGACGCTCTTGCCAGCAACAGGTGGACATGGTCATCCTTGCCCCGCCCCTGCAACCGCAGGAAGGCTCCTCCCATCTGGCCGAGGTCCTGGGCATCGCACTGGGGCCCAAGGGGTACTATGCGGAGGGCGGTTCCGGTCCCGTCAGCTCTTCCCGGGAAGGCATCTTCGTCATCGGCGGGGCGCGCGGGCCCATGGACATCGGAGCAGCGGTGGCGGACGCGGGCGCGGCGGCGGCCCGGGTCCTCAACCCAGAGGGGGGATGAGATCACGACCCGCATAGGCGTGTTCGTTTGCGAGTGCGGCTCCAACATTAAGGACAGGATTGATGTCCCCAGGGTGATCCGCGAGGTCTCCAGGATGCCTGACGTGGTCGTGGCGGAACCTTATCGCCTCCTCTGCTCCCCGGACGGTCGCTCGTTCCTGGAGGACCGGGCCCGCAAGGAGGGGCTGACCCACGTGGTCGTGGCCGCCTGCTCGCCCCGGGAGCATCAGCAGACCTTCATGACCGTGTGCGAGGCGGCCGGGGTCAACCCCTACCTCCTGCAGCTGGTCAACATCCGGGAGCAGTGCGCCTGGGTAACCGAGGACCCCGCTCAGGCCACGGAGAAGGCCATACGAATGATCAAGGGCGCGATCGGCAGGGTGCGCTATCAATCCCCCCTCAGCCGCCGGGTGGTGACCATCGATCCAGACGTCCTGGTGGTGGGCGGAGGGCCTGCAGGCATCGAGGCCGCCCTGGCCCTGGCCGGAACGGGGAGGAAGGTACATCTGGTGGAGAAGGAAGCGGTGCTCGGGGGCATGCTGCTCTCCCTCCAGCTCCTAGGTCCTGGCCTGAGCGATCCCCTGCCTGTCCTGCAGGACAAGATAGCCCGCCTGACACGCCATCCCCAGGTCGAGGTCCTAACCGGGCATCAGGTAGTGAGGGTCCTCGGCTTCCTTGGCAACTTCGAGGTGACGGTGAGATCTCTGGAGCCGCCGAGCGCCGAACGGCATATGGACGTGGGCTCGATAATCCTGGCAACCGGGGCACAGCTGTCCGAACCCCGTCATCTCCCCTCGTACGGGGATGGGATGGACGACGTGCTGACAGCCCAGGAGCTCGAGGAGATGAACCGAGCAGGAACTATCCACCGCAAGGACGGCTCGGCCCCCCGCTCGGTGGCCATCGTTCACTGCGTTGGAAGGGAGGTCAAGGGCTACTGTTCCGCGATCTGCTGCACCTATGGCCTAAAGCTTTCCGCATACATCAGAAGGAAGCTGCCGAATGCGAACGTCTGCCATCTTTACCAGGACCTATGCGTTCCAGGAAAGGACCATCAGGCCTTCTGCGAGGACGTGGTAAGGAGCGGTGTGTCACTGTTGCGGGCCACCGAGGTCCGGGTGAGCAAGGGCGCGCAGGGTCCGGAGGTCCAATTCTTGCAGGAGGACGGCTCGCCAAATAGACTGGCCGTGGACATGGTGGTCCTGCTCCCGGCCGTGGAACCGAGAGCGGGCACCAAGGAGACCGCCGAGATGCTGGGCATCGGCCTGGACAGGTACGGGTTCTTCGCCCGCAAGAACGAGAAGCTGGACCCGGTCGTGTCCGACCGGGAGGGCATACTTGTCGTAGGGGCAGCGCAGGGCCCCTGCGACCATAGCGGCAGCCTTGTACAGGCCGAGGCCTCGGCCGGTTGGATACTGGCCTCGTTGGTGCCGGGGAGGCAGATGGAGATCGAGGCTAAGACCTGCCACATACAGGAGGCGCTTTGCCAGGGTTGCCGGACCTGCGTGCAGGTCTGCCCGTTCGGGGCCATCGATTTCGACGAGCGCCGGAGGGTGGCCAAGGTCAACGAGGCCATCTGCCGCGGCTGCGGCAACTGCGCGGCGGCCTGTCCCTCCGGGGCGGCGGTGGTCAAGCACTTCACCTACGACCAGATCTACCAGGAAATAGCGGAGGCGGTCAAATGAACGAGATGCCAGAGGTGCGGGCCGCCCGGTTGCCGCGCATGGGCTCGCCCTCCGATACCCTCCTGGCCCTGCTTCGGGAAGGCCTTCGGGAGGGCGTCTTCGATGCCGTCCTGGTGCCGGCGCGGGTTCCCGGGGGAGATGGCTATGCGCACATCCTGACCAAGGACCCCAAGGTCCTGGAGGGGTCCTGCCCCCTGCCGCCGATAATCCCCATCTCCGGGGGCAAGGTCCTTTCCAGCCTCACCCGGCGAGGACGGACCGGCCTGAAGGTCGCTGTGGTCATGCGTCCCTGCGAGATGCGGGCCACCGTCGAGCTCGCCAAGCTGGGCCAGGTCGATCGGGGCAACATCACCCTCATCACCATGGACTGCCCGGGGGCCCTGCCCCTCCGTCCCTTCTCCCAAGATCCTCTGGGGGAACAGGCCAAGTTCGAGGCCGCCTGCCGGGAATGGGAGGAGAAGGATATACGGCCGATCTGCAGGATATGTGTGGACATGGGCCCCGTGGCCGGAGACCTTCATGTCGGCCTCAGAGAGGTCCACGGCTCGTCGGTCCCCCTCATCGCCCAGACGGACAGAGGGGCGGAGGTGATCGAAAGGCTGCGCCTGCCCGCGTCGGAGGACCTGTCCTCATGGCAGGAGGAACTGGACAGGGCCGCTCAGCAGCGGCGGGGGCAGCGGGAGCGATGGCACGGGGATTTCGGCCCCCTCGTGCATGGACCGGATCGGCAGCTCGAGCTGTTCTCCACTTGCATCAACTGCCACAATTGCATGCGGGTCTGCCCAGTGTGCTACTGCCGGTTGTGCTATTTCGATTCGGAGCGCATGAGGCACCCACCGGAGGACCACATCGATCGGGCGGCTCGTAAGGGAGGGCTGAGGTTCCCCCCGGACATGATGCTCTTCCATCTGGGGAGGATGAGCCACATCGCTCTCACGTGCGTCTCCTGCGGTGCATGCGAGGACGCCTGCCCCGCCTCCATCCCGATCGCCCAGCTGTTCAGCCTGGTGGCGGAAAGGGCCCAGGGCACCTTCGGCTACAGGCCGGGGAGGAGCCCTGCCGAACCACTGCCCCTGGTAGTGTACCGGGAAGAGGAGCTTGAGGAGGGACGATGAGCAAGGCGCTGCACCTGGCCCTGGGTCCGGAGGCCGGTCTCAGAAAGCTCCTCCATGCACTGCTGGAGAGCGGGCGGATCAAGGGGGTGTTCGTCCTTTCTAGGGTGGAAGGGGGAAGACCGGCCTATGCGATGTTGACCGATCCAGCCCGGCTGGAGGAGGCCTGCCCGTTCCATCCGCTTATGCCGGTCAACCTGGGGGATGTCCTCAATCGGTTCACCATGGACGGTCCCTCCTCCCAACCTCTGGCGGTGGTGGCGCGGCCCTGTGAGCTCCGGGCCTTCGTGGAGACGGTCAAGAGGCGGCAAGGGCACCTGGAGAACCTGTTCTTCATCAGCTGCACCTGCGGCGGGGTCTTTCCTCTGGGCACTGCGGTCCAGGAGGGGCTGGAGGGCAAGCTCACCGATTACTGGGAAAGGATGCGCCATGACCTGGTCCATCCAGAACTGCGGCCGGCCTGTCGTTCGTGCGTGGAGTTCGTTCCATACACTGCCGACCTGACCCTCCGCCTGGTCGACGGGAACGGCGAGTTCGAGGTCCTGGCCAACGGCCCCCGGGGGGAACGCTTGATCGATGGGGCGGTGGGCGAGCTCATCGACAGCTCCCTGGACCAGGGCCGCCTGTCCGATCTGCTCGAGAAGCGCAAGAGCAACAGGGAGGAGGCGTTCCAGCACGATGCCGGCAAGCTGGGATTGGAGGGCCTGGTGGCCACCTTTGGTCGTTGCATCGGATGCCATGCCTGCCGGAACGCCTGCCCCATATGCTATTGCGACCTCTGCACTTTCCGGTCCAACACATATGAGAAGGTACCGGAGGACTATGAGCGGGAGCTGCGAGGGAAGCAGGGCGTCCGTCTTCCCCCGGACACGATGTTCTTCCATCTGGGGAGGATGATGCACATGGCCGTCTCGTGCGTGGCCTGCGGGTCATGCCAGGACGTATGCCCGGTGGGCATCCCCGTTTCCATCGCCTTCAAGAAGGTGGGGGAGTCGCTGCAGAGGCTGTTCGACTACGTCCCTGGCAAGGACCCCCGGCAGCCCGTGCCGGTGGGCACGTTCGAGCTGGAGGAGTTCATGAGGATCGAGGACAAGGAGGTGAAGAAGGAATGAGCGAGGACCGCGAGGTCAGAATAACCGCCTTCCTGTGCAACTGGTGCTCCTACGCCGGGGCCGACCTGGCGGGGGTTAGCAGGCTGAAGGTGCCCCCCACTGTGCTCAACATCAGGGTGATGTGCTCCGGCCGGGTGAACCCGCTGTTCGTGCTCCGGGCCTACCTGCACGGCGCCGATGGGGTGCTGGTGGCCGGCTGCCACCCCGGGGATTGCCACTACCAGGCCGGCAACCTGTATGCTAGGCGGCGCTTCGCGATGGCCAAGGACATCTTCAGGACGCTGGGGCTGGAGGAGGACCGGCTCCGCCTGTCGTGGATATCGGCTTCCGAGGGGGCGAAGTACGCCGAGGTGATCAAGGACTTCACCAAGGAGCTTGAACGGATGGGCTCCAATCCTGCCCGCTCGGAGATGTTCCTCTGATCCCTGATGGAAGGGCCGCAAAAAGGGGTAGAACGGTCAGGGGCGCTTCGATGGGGCGGTCCTCGCCTACTTGCTGTCTATAGTCCATTGGCAGGAAGCGCCGCCCTTGGTCATCATCTGGTCGTACTGAAACCTGGAACTCGGGTTCAGGGTCTCGACCAGGCTGCCCAGGAACTCGTTCCATTGGGAGCATACCTCCCGGGGATGCGTCTGAAGAGCACAGGCCGATATCTCATTGATGAACCGATGTTCAGAGATCGTCCCACCGATGCTGACCTGATTTAACGCCATTCCAAGGGAGCGAACAAGCTCCCCAACATCTTCGATGTCCGTCCCGAGGTCCTTGTTGAGCATCATCAACCCATGACCGATGTCTCGACCGAGGTCTCTAGCATTGGCCGAGAGCACCTCTACGGCCTTCTCCGATCCGTGAAGTTCGATAAATGAGCTCGTGATCATATCCCACCAGCTGCTCAATGCCCATATGGTCATGGCAAATCTCTTTTCCGCTGGCATCTCAAACCTTGGCATTGTGGCGACGGTCCTTCCCAGGTCCTCGAGGTTCGTCAGCCTTTCCGACCTCTTCTTGAACACATAGCGGCAGTAGGGGTCACCGGCCGTCAGGTGATGGGTGAATATGCATTCGTAGTCTGGGTTGACGATATTGGCCGTCTCTTCGGTCCCAAAGTGGGAAATGAAGACGCACATCTCCGGGGGTGCGTCCCTGAACATGCACTCGTGAACGGTCCCCACTCCTCCCTTTTCCTTGATCTCTCCTGTCAATTTATCGAACGGCACGACCGTGGCCTGGCCGAACATGAATGTCAATAGCATCACGTCCAACCCATCCCCCTGGGGGTTCATGGCCTTCTTTACTTCATTCCATGTGAAGTGCATGGCCATCCTCATGTGAGGTTTCAAGGCGGCCAAGGCCTCGACCTTGCCTGAACTTTCGACCAGTTCATTGAACGAGGTGATGACGAATCTGCGCAGTATCTCGACGGTGAACTGGCTTGCCTTAATGCTCTCCTCCTTTCCCAAGATGAAGTAGTTCAACTCAGTGGTCATGCTCCCCCATGGCAATATCGACCCGATGACCTTAATATTCTCGTATTATGGAAAGCACTAGCTCAGGGCCTTGAGCGAGACCCCCATCGCCATTCCAGGCATGAAGACGAACGATGGGTTGTCACGACGATGTACAATGTTGGGCATGTACATGTTGTCACCAGGACCATGGAGATACGCTCCAGCTGTCAGAGGCCATCGGGAGCGATCAGGAGGTTGGATGCGACCCATGCGATGATGGGCCGCGCAGATGCAAGCTCCAGTATCCGGCAGCTAGCAGAGGTGAATGGATATGAAAGAAGTGCAGGTGCCGGGATTCGAACCCGGGCGTTTAGCTTGGAAGGCTAAAATCCTAACCAACTAGATTACACCTGCGCGCTCCACCCTAAATCATTTCCCCTTTAAAAGCGTTATTGGTGCACTGGGAGGAAGTGGGTCAAAACAGGCTGATAGAAATGAAAGGGGGGGAGAGGGAGCACCCCATCCTGTGCTCTCTCCAAAGGTGGTCGGTTTCGTCCAATGATGATGAACGGTTCAACCGTCTCCCATCCTTGACGGTTGCCCCTGCCCGATCCCTTCCAGGGTCTGGAGTGCGGTCCTTATCTCGCTGCGTTCTCACCTTGCTTTTCATGTTCATGGCAAGTGCTTTGAGGTCACCAGCGGCATGAGACTTCATCCAGGCCTCGATTCGAGATCGAGGTCATCGCCACGGATCGAACCGTGCCTTTTGTTTACTGTTGCATCCCATCCTAAGATATTGCGTCCGACATTGGTCAGACGATTAACGGGATACAGGTCACGACTATTTATAAATTCGCATGCAGGGGACAGCGGTCGATAATGACCGATGTCCAGATGGCTCTTTTTTTAAAGGCGGTCACGCGGCGTCCGACAGGTGGACGACATTTTCCGTTCCAGATGCACTTTTAGAAAAGGCTTTTTATGCATATACTACGATAGGCCGCCCAGATTAGGTGATGGGATGGGATTTCTAGAGTCGCTCCGCGACAAGGAGCTTAGAGGGCTCTATAGAGCTCGGAAGCTGATCGAGAATGCCGATCTGCAACTTGCCCAAGGGCACGTTCCAGAGGCGAAGGCCGAGCTCGAAAAGGCCAAGGATGCGGTGTCGCGGGAGGGGCTCAAGGAAAGTCCACGCTCGAAGGAGTTTGCCGATGTACTGATCGTCATGTCGGGCATCTTCATCAAGGCCCAGTGCCCCGAGGACGCCCTGAAGGCGGCAGACAAGGCGCTGTCGCTCGCTCCGTCCGACCCTATGGCCCTTGCCGCCCGTGCCCGGGCGCTCGCCGCCAACGGCACGCACTCGGAGGCCAGCGCGGTCATGGACAAGGCGCTGGAGCTGAAGGGCACCGACAAGGGGCTGCTTTTCGAGAAGGCCAAGGTCCTGGAGGAGGCCGGCAAGAAGGAGGAGGCCGTGGCCACGTACATCAAGGTGGTCGAGCTCGACCCATCCGATATCGACACCTATGATATCCTCATCAGCCTCGACGACCGCCTGAAGTGGTCGATGGCCAAGGCCGAGGCCCTGCTGCGGGCCAAGCGCACCGAGGACTCGCTCAAGGCGCTGGAGGACATACTCTCGCAGGACCCCGACAACGTTGATGTGATGCTCGTCAAGGCCAGGATACTGATGGAGAGGGACAACTGCGAGGAGGCCTCGGCAATATACGACCGGGTGCTTGCCATACAGCCCGCCTCGTTCAGCGCCAATCTCGGCAAGGCGCAGGTCATGCGCTCCTCGGGAGAGCTCGAGGGTGCGGTCAAGTACTACAAGGAGGCGCTGAGGGCCGACCTGCAGAGGAAGGAGACCTGGACCGAGCTCGGCCCCCTCCTGGAGCAGCTGGAACGCTTCGAGGAGGCGGAGAAGGTCTACGACAACGCCCTGCAGATAGACCCCAGGTACCTGCCAGCGCTGGAAGGCCGCTTCCGTATGGTGCAGGTCCAGGAGAAGTGGCCGGAGACGGTCGAGGCGGCTTCCAACCTGCTGGCCCAGAAGCCCGAGCTGCCGGTCCACAAGGGCAAGGTCAACGCGCTGGTCAAGTCCCAGCGGTTCAAGGAAGCGCTCGATTCGGTCAACCAGGCGCTCCAGGCCTTCCCCGGTGAGCCGGAGCTGCTGGCCACTAAGAGGGACATCTCCGTCGCCCTGGGCATGGGGGACGAGATCGTGAAGTACAGCGAGGAGATCCTCTCCCGCAACCCCCACGATCCGGAGAGCATGTACCAGGTGGGGGTCGCGTACACCAAGGCGATGCGCTTCCAGGAGTCCGCCAAGACACTGGAGAAGGCCCTCAAGGTCCACGACGACAAGGAGAAGGTTCTCATCGCGCTCAAGGAGGCCTACAAGGGCGTGGGCAAGGACAGGGACGTCCTCGACACCTGCGAGCGGCTGCTGAGGGTGAACCCCAAGAACACAGGGGCGATGATCGATGCCGCGATCGCCCTGGACCGCTCGGGGCGGAGGGACGACGCCACCCGCCTTTACGAGCAGGCCATCGACCTCGAGCCGGGCAACCAGGACGCCCTGCGCAACCTGTGTATCTCGCTCTTCAACCAGAAGCGGATGGACCGTGCGCTGGAGAAGGCAATCGCCGGCACCCAGCTGTTCTCCTCCGACCCGGCGTTCTGGCGGGTCAAGGGCGACACGCTGTACGCCACCGGACGTTTCTCCGAAGCTGCCGAGGCGCTGGCCAAGGCCATATCGCTGGAGCCGGGCAACAAGCTGCTGTGGTGGTCCCGGGGAATGGCCCTGGTGTCCGATCAGCGGTACGAGGAGGCCCTGGTGTCCTACGACGAGGCGCTGAAGCTCGATCCCAACGACTACAACATCTGGATCAGCAAGGGCATCGCCCAGGCGCTGATGCAGAAGCACACGCTGGCCATCCAGAGCTTCGACCATGCCATCTCCATAGACGAGAACAACAAGATCGCCCACACCCAGCGGGGCCGCTCCCTGGCGGTCATCGGCATGCACGCCGAGGCGGTCAACTCCTTCAACCGATCGCTCGCCCTCGGGCACAAGGACATCGAGGCCCTGGAGGCGAAGAAGGAATCGCTCAAGTACCTGGGGAGGACGGACGAGATCATCGCGACCTGCGATCAGATCCTCAAGCTCGATCCCCGGAACCACGCCGCCGCGGTGGACCGCGCGATCACGCTGCAGACCGTCGGCAGGGTCGATGACGCCCTGAAGGCGTACAACCGGGTGCTGGACAGCGACCCGAGGGACATGGTCGTCCTGGAGAAGAAGAAGGACGCCCTGATGACCAAGGGCGATTACCCCGGCGTGATCGAGGCGTGCAACGTCCTGCTGCAGATCGAGCCGAGGTCCAAGACCGCCCATGCCGACCGCGGGGACGCGCTGCAGGCGCTGGGCCGCGTGGAGGACGCCCTGGTGGAGTACGACTACGCGTCGAAGCTCGACCCCCACGACAAGGTGATGTTCAACAAGAAGGGCCTGGCGCTGATGGAGATGGGCAACTTCACCGCCGCGGCCGAGGCGTTCGACCAGGGCTGGAAGCTGGACCCCGGGGACTCCATCATGCTCGACAACAAGGGCCGCGCGATGCTCGCCGGCCGGGACGCTGCCGGGTCCCTTCAGGCCTTCCAGCAGGCGGCCACCATCAACCCTGCCAATCACACCTTCCGCATGGACCAGGGCCGGGCGCTCGCCGCTCTCGGTAACTACCAGGAGGCGCTGGTCTGCCTGGACGAGGCCCTCGCCCTCAACGGTCAGGACCACCTGATCTGGAGGTACAAGGGTAACGTGCTGTTCAAGATGGGCAGCAAGGAGCAGGCGATCATGTGCTATGACCGCTCGATCGAGAACGGCGGCAACACGGCCAGCACCTTCCGCTCCAAGGGCCGCGCGGAGGAGGAGCTCGGCCGCCTGGAGGACGCGCTCAGCTCGTACCTCGGCGCCTCCGAGCTGGAACCGAACGATGCCCAGCTGTGGATGCGCATCGGCATCGTGCAGGCCAAGCTCAACAAGATCCCCGAGGCCGTGGAGAGCCTCGACCGCTCGATCGGGGTGGACCGCACCAACAACCGCACCTGGCTCAACAAGGCCGCCCTGCTGGAGAAGCTGGGCGAGGACGAGGAGGCCCTTCGATGCTACGACACCGTCCTCGGGAACGAGCCCCAGGACCGTTACTCCTGGAGCGGGAAGGGCCGCATCCTGATGAAGATGGGAAAGCTCGACCATGCCAAGAGGGCGTTCGACCGGGCGCTGGAGATCGATCCCCAGCTGCCGTCCGCGCTCGAGGGCAACGCCCAGCTGGAGAAGCTTCTGAAGGAGCGACAGATATCCATCTACGCGTCCAAGGTGCTCGAGCACGAGTACCGACGCAACGCCAGGATCACCAGGGAGGAGGCGTTCAAGGAGTGCGGGCTCCCGTTCAGCTCCCTGGACGAGGTGAACGCGTTCCTAAAGGCCAAGGAGCAGGTGGACGTCGAGGCGCTCGACGAGGAGAGGTTCCATGCCTATGAGGTGCTGTCCCACGACGTCCTGATGTCCACCCTGGGCAACCCCAACTACCCGAAGCAGGGGCTGCGCCTCGCGGACGTGTACATGAACATGCATGACCGGGACGTGGTCAAGGCCAAGAAGGTGATGGCCTACATCGAGGCGGTCAACCGCATGGACTTCCCGCCCGAGCATGTGGACAAGAAGACGGAGAAGATGGTCCGGGCGGCCATCGACCTTCCGGCAGATGCGCACAACACCCTCGGGGTGATGCAGCACATGGAGGTCGGGCTGTACACCGCACGTCGGATAGTCAGCATCATGAACAACCTCAATGGCAGGGAGGCCCCGCCGCGGCAGTACCAGCAGCCGGTCAGGGAGAGGGCGCCTGCGCCCGAGCTCGTGGCCGAGCCGGCCCCGCAGCGCGAGATCCCCCCCGCCAGGGAGCGGCCGGTCCGGTATGAGGAACCGGAGGCGGCCGAGAGACAGGAGGCAAGACCGATGTTCAGGAGAAAGAAGAAGGAGGAAGAGAGGCCGCCCCGGCCGGTGGACAGGAGCAACGCAGCGACCGTCAGCTTCGATCCGGGTACCAGCGAGTACCACGGGCGGAAGTGCCTGTTCCACGGCGAGAACGCGGTGGCGGTCTGCCCGAACTGCGGGACGCTGTTCTGCATGGAGTGCGTCGATCATCTCGACGCCTGCCCCCGGTGCAACCTGCTGATCAACTTCGTTGACCAGAGCAAGATACCGGTGGCCGTGGACGACCGCGATATCATCGAGACCGAAGCGCAGCGCAAGGCCATCCAGCAGAGGTGGGCCATGAAGCGCCTGGCCGAGGCGGACATGAACTCCCAGGCAAAGAGCCGCGAGATACGAGCGGCCACTCCCGACCGGCAAAAGATGGTGGAGAAGCTGATGAGGGACACCAAGAGCTCATACGCCAACCAGATCGGCCAGGATGCACCTAAGCAGGCGTACCGCGCCGCCCTGGAGAAGACCATTGCGGAGCAGCAGCGGCAGGAGCAGCCGACGATGCAGGACGAGATCGCGGCGCTGCAGCAGGACGCCCCGGAACCCCAGATCTATGCGCCGGCAGAGGTGGAGCCGGAGCCCGCCAAGGCCGTCAGGGAACCCGAAGCGGTGGAAGCGCCCGCCATGGACGAACCAGCTCCCGAGGAGCTGCTCCCCGAGGACCGCGCCCCCGCGGCCAACAAGAAGGACGAGAAGAGGGAGAAGCTCCTCGAGCTGCTGTCCCAGGAGGACACGCCGTCCGAGGAGTCCCGGGACCTCACCCGCCTATAAACGCTAACCCATGGCCGCCCTGGCTGACACGCCCACGGCGGCCGCCTCTCCTTTCACCTCATCCATCCCGAGCTCGAGCTCGGCGCTCACCCCGTGGTCATCGCTACAGCATAGCCCGTGACCGCGTTCCAGGAGAGAGCACAGGAGGACGACGCACCTCCCCAGGTGCTCCACGCTCACCACCCCTCCGGGGTAGAGGTCGATGAGGACACCGACTCCGACGGCATCTGGGACTATGACGAGACGCACGGCAACACGCCATACCATCGCCCCACCGACCCGACCTCCGCGGACACCGACGGGGACGGCTATGGGGGCGGCAGTGATCGGGCATTGGGCAACATGATGTTGCAGATAACAATTATTCGGGTCAACAGAGTGAATTCCGGTGTAGGCAATGCGTTCTTCGCCTTGAAATATATCGACGGTGAATGCTTTGCCACCGATAGAGCATATTTCAACAGCGGCGCCTATCAAGAAGTTAACTTCAATTATTACATTGACGTGCCGGATGATCTTGCGAGCGTTACTCCTGATATCCAGGCTTGGCAAGACGGCCTCTTCGGGGATTCACAGCTTAGGTTCAACGGCAACAGTAACTGCGAGAGCCCGACATATTACTTCAATATCGATTCGCCATTGTATGAATCGTGGTACGGCAACGATATCGACGTCAACATGATATTCCGAACCGTTGCCGAACAGCGGTCCAATGTGATAGTCATCAACGGCACTGCCGGTGGCGGTTACGGTCTAGAGGAGACCGAGAACGGTCTTCGTTACAGTGCAGATGAGCAAATGTATGTAATTTATGTCAATAATCAGGGCCGCAGCACGACGAACTTCGACAGCGGTCTGAACACCATCCTGCTGCCGAGGTCAGTGGCCCTGGAGTGCATGCTGAACTACACATTCGCCGACCTTCAGAACCGCCTTTCCGGCACCGTGTTCAGCGAAGCGAAAGTGTTCGGGGGCGATGACAGTCATACCGTCAACTCCAAGAACATCCTGATGGTCATTTACGTGAACTTAACGATTTTTCAGACCGATGATCTGCTCTATGACCTGACCCACAACGCAACCGGTAGCGTCATCGGCCACCACACCAAGGTATCTGGCGACGATCTATATCTCCTCCATCTGCCCATGGATGTGCTGAACGCCGTGATCAGTAAGGGCTTCACAAGCTCGGCGTTCGGCGAGGGACCAGAGGCCGGGTTCCAGTGGCTGATGAACACGATCTACGAGTGTCTAATCAGCGCGCTGACTTTCTTCATCGAGCTCGGTTCCGACCTTATTGAGCTCGGAATGAAGGTGCTTGGTGAGCTGTGGGGCCTGACCCAGGAGGTCATAGACAGCATCGAGTCGACTATCGACAAGATCGTCGACGCCTTCCAGGCGTTCGTGACGTGGGCGGTGGAGTTCATAACCGATCTGGTGACCGACATATTCGGGCCGTTCATCGATGACATCAAGAGCTACATCTTCGATTATCTGGAAGGAGTGAACGCAGCGGTCGACCGGGCCGCCCTGGACTTCTCCAGCACCGGCATGGTCAGCGATGGCTCTCAGCGCGCTCTCGGCAGCGCGCTCACCGGAGAGCTGTTCACGGTGCTGTTGGGAATAGCGGTCGTCATCGACATCCTGCTCATCGCCCTGACCCCGGTGACCAGCGTCTTCGGGATGATCGTGGCGTTCGTCGCTCCGATAGTCGTCGCTCTGATACTGAGCGAGGTGTTCTCATATATCAATGGGGACGATGGGGTGCTCAGCGGTCCGGTCAACGATGCGCTGGAAACCTTGAGCACCTGGACCAGGGGAGTGCTGGAGTCACTATGCGACTGGACGTTCACGTCGTCAAAGGAGCAAACAGCCTGGGGCGCGTTCGGGGGATGCATGAGCATCCTCGGGACCTTCGTCGGCGCCGGGGGTCTGGTGCTGAGCGGAGCGGCGGTCATGAAGGAGGCGTTCTACCTGGCGCTGAGCATCGTGGGCTCCGCTCTGGGATGGTTCGCCATGGCCGTCGGGAGCTTCAACCTCTCAGTGGTGGCGATCTTCGTGTCCGCGGTGCCGCTGGTGTACTCGGTAGTCTCCACCGGGATGACACCGTTGCCGTCGGCGAGAATCGTCGCCGGCATATCGGCGTTGTTCGGGGGCGTGGGTATCTACTGCTCTATAAAGTCGCTGGAGTGATGACATGAGATATGATAATCCGAGACAGACCAAGGATGTGGCGTGGTGGTTTATTATTGCCACTATATTGCTCATCATTGGCCTGACTTTCTATCTAGATGGAGGGGGCCTATTGTCTCTGGTAGTCGCGATTCTCCTACCATCTGTCTTTTATTTAGCCAACCTTGATAGGAACTATCTTCGATTCCCAAAGCTCGTCGACATCAATGATGATGGCATCGTCTTCCAATTTCCATTATCGAGGAAAAATGAGGTTCGATGGTCTCAGGTCAAGTCGGTGTACTCGAACCCCGGCAATTCCTCGACGTTCATGGGCCGGTGGGCCAGGGTCGGTTCAGTCTTCCTCCACGGGAAAATGTATCCATATCATCTCAGCTACGAGATCAGCGAGGCCGTCCGGGCCCAGTACCGCGAGGCCATGGGCCGCTATCCGCCGGAGTACCATGGCCGGTAGTTGAGCGGTCGACGACATCGTCAACGCGTTCCAGGCGTTCGTGGACCGGGCTGAGGAACATTACTGGGCATCCGGAGAGCTATGATCTTTCATCTGTCACGATCACCATTCCAACGACATCCAGTAATCATGATCGAGCGATTGCTTGTCAGTAGTCCATCAGCTCGCCCTTCTTCATGAACTCGCGCAGCAGGGACGTCGCGTAGCATCCCTTGTTCAGGGTGAACGAGAACCTGACGCCCTCCTCGCCGGCCTCGTAGTTGAGGTCCCCTATGCGTCCGAGGACCTCCCGCCGGTTGCCCTTGGAGGAGCACTGGTGCAGGTACGGCACCATGAAGTCCTTCTTCTCCAGGCCCTCCTCGGCGATCACCTTCCTCTCGATCTCGCCCATCTCGCCCTCGCACAGGACGGACTCCGAGCCGAACAGCACCGCGCTGACGAACGCCCTACCGTTGCGCACCTGGCGCTCGACGAGATCGAGGTTGCTGGCGGTGACCGGTACCCCGTGGTCATGGTCAGGCAGGCCGAGGCGGTCGGCCGGGAGCACGATGTCCCCCACCAGCGGCCTGTTGAGCGGCATCCCGCGCCGGACCCGCTCGCTCACCATGCGGTTGAAGAGGTAGGACTGGTAGGCGTGGACGAACATCATCTGCAGGTTGGGCGGCAGCACCTGGATGGCACCAACATAGTCGCCGGGATTGCGGGCCAGGAACCCGATGGCCATGCGCTCGAAGGTCAGCGTGCGGGGGAAATAGTCCAGCGCTCTCTGGAAGTCCATCTCCTTCTCGAGGGTCCGCCTCGCCTCCTGCGTGTCCTCGTTCTCCTGCGGCACGGGGTTGCCGGCGTAGGTCATGACCGCGCGCTCGAAATCGCCCTTGACGATCCACTTGCCGACCTCGTGGGTGACCGGGCGGACGGCCCCGAAGCGCTGCACCCCGAAGAAGTTGGGATAGCCGCCCAGGTCCTTGAGCGCCTGGGCGGTGCGGTCGATCGAGTCGGCGAGATCGCTTCCCTGCAGGACCGTCCCGCTGACCAGGATGTGGAACCTGTTGCCGACCAGGTCCCCGATCGTCAGCGCCTTCTTGGCCGGGTAGGCGTCCTCCACCCGAACCTGATGCACCCTGATGTTCATGACCCGGTCCACCGGGGCCTGGAAGGACATCAGCTGCGAGGTGATGGCCCTCTTGTCCTTCGTACCGGCGAAGCCGATCGCCTCGCGGGAGATGCCGAGGGCCTTCGACAGCTCGCGCACCAGGCGGTTCATCTCCCAGTTCTGTGCGGTGACCTTGGCGATGGTGAACTTGCCCCCCTCGGTCCGCTCCGGGTACGAGGACATCTCCTCGACCAGGAAGTCCTCTGGGGAACGCTTCAGCCTGCCCCCGATGCCAGGGGTGTCAGTAAAATAGATCTCGAGGCCGATGACGGCCTCTCTGGAATCGCAATCCAGCATGTCACTTGCTCTTTTCCAGCTTCTCCCGCGCTTCCTTGAACTCGTTGGAGATGGTCTTGGCGGCCCTCTTCAGCGCGGTCTGGGGCTTGCCGCTCTTGACCTTGATGTACAATACCGGTATGTCCAGGGTGGGGTGCCCGGTGGTGTACTTCACCTCGTCAACTCCCTCGTCGGCCAGAAGCTCGTTGATGAGCGGATGGATGACGGTCATGTCGGCATCACGGACCTGGACATGTATGGAGTCCTTATCCTTGTCAAGGAGCTGGAGTTGCATGTGGCGCTCAATACTCCATCGTATTATAAAGGTTTTCTTTACTTCCGCGACACCGCTGGCCAACCATCTGGGCCACCGGTCGTTCGTAAGCTCCCTGGCCCCTGACCGCGCTAGGAAAGAAAAGGTCCCGTTACCAGGACCGTCGTTACTACTTCCATTCCCATCCTTTGGACGCGAAGTTGCCCTCCTTGTCGATGCTCACCTCATAGACCACGGCGATCTTGTTGAGCCCGGCGAACTTCCCGGGCGGGTTATCATAGCACAGCACACCGCGATGGACCTGGGCGCCATCGGGCGTCGTGTAGCCGTTCCCTATGCCGGTGTACCTCCCCATCACCCCGCTCTGGGTGGTGTAGAAGCCGCGTATCTCCCCGTAGCCCGACCCGTCAGGTCGGAAAATGGAGTCCCAAGAGAACGTGCTGGAGAACTGCTCCCCCAGGAACAAGCCCCCCACCATGGCCGAATATTCGGCCTTCCCGTCCTTCTGTACCCTCATGCCCACTATTTTTCCCTTGCACTCATATACTAGATCCCCTAACATCTCTGTCTCCTGCATGGACCATTCTCCATGCAGATAAGGCTTCTACGACCAGGGGATAAATGTCTTTTGGTCCAACGTATCCAATGTCGTTCCCCGCCTCAGCTCTCGACCTTCTTGAGCTGCTTGTTATACATGTCCATCAGCTCCTGACTGGTGGTGGCGTCCCTCGGCCGCTTGTCGTCCCTGAAGGTCCCTGTGAACCGCGGGAACCTGATGGCGAGACCGGCCCCGTTCCTTATGCGGTCGTGGGCGCAGGTGTGGATCGGCGAGATGCTCAGCTCCGCCCCCAGTACCTCGAGCACCAGGGACGGCTCGAACCACACGTCGGCCTCCATCTTCGACTCCACCAGCTGGTGCTTCGACGGCTGCCTGAACCGGTCGAGCTTCTCCGGCAGGGCGGCCAGGGTGGCGTCGTCGAACCCGCTGCCGAGCTTGCAGGCCGTCTCGAAGCGGTCCTCCTCGGGGTTGTAGGTCGCCATGAGCAGCGCGCCGTACATCCCGCCCCTCTTGCCCCGCCCGTGGAACGCGCCGACCACCACGAGGTCGACGGTGTCGTTCATCTCCGAGCGGTACTCCTTCTTGTACTTGATCCACAGGAAGCCACGGGACCCCGCGCGGTACACCGAGTCGTCAGTGATGGACTTGGCCATCAGGCCCTCGCATCCGGCGTTCAGCGCCTCGATGAAGAACTCCTGCACCTTGGCCGGATCATCGAGGACGCGCGCCTCCGACAGCCTCACGTTCTCGGTGACCGTGATGCATCTCGTCAGTGCGGTCCTGCGGTCCGGCAGCGGCTGCATGGTGAGGTCCTCGCCCTCGAGGTACAGGCAATCGAAGAGGTGGAGGCGGACAGGGTAGTCCTCGATCGCCTCGGTCAGGCCGTGCTTCCTGCCCCGGCGGTGGGAGACCTCCTGGAAGGGCAGCATCTCCCCGGTGTTGATGTCCACCGGCACGCACTCCCCCTCGACGATGGCGGTCCTTCCGGTGAACGCCTCCTTCAGCGCCTTGATCACGTCGGGGAACTGGCCGGTGAGGTCCTCCAGCCTCCTCGAGTACAAGGTGATCTCACCGTCCCTGATGTGCGCTTGGACCCGGAGCCCGTCGTACTTGTACTCGAACATGGCCCGGCCGCTCATGCGCTCGAGGATCTCCTCGGGAGAGGGAAGGCGCTCTGCAAGCATGGCTCGTATGGGATTGCCGACCATGACGTGCATCTCGTTGAGCCCGGCGATCCCCTTCTGGCACAGCGTCTCCCCTACCAGCCCCAGATCGGAGGTGATGTTGAACGCCCTCTCCACCGCCGGCTTCTCCGCCTTGGTGGCGAAGGCCTGGGCGAGGGAATCTATCACGGTCTGCGACGCCACCCCCAGCCTCATGCGGCCGGTCACGATGCGGGCGATGTAGCGGGCCTCGTTGGGCTTGGCGTCGTGCAGGATATCGGCCAGGCATCTCATCTTCGTCTCCTGGGATCCGTTCCCCTCGAGACGGGCGACCCTCAGCAGCGCCTCGTAGACCCTGTCGAGGGTCAGGGGCTCTGAGAACAGGGTGGTCTGCTTCTTGGTCTCGAACACCTTCTCGGTGACCGATCCGGGATCGCCCTCCTCCGCCCAGAGCTTTCGCACCGTCGACTCCTTGGCGCCGGTGGCGGAGATCAGGGTTCGCAGGTAGAGCTTGTCGGCCATGCCCAGCTTCTCGGGGTAGAAGTCCGGCACGATCCCCCCCTGGGTCATGTAGACGATCGGACGGATGTGGGCGCAGTCGGTGGATCGGAAGAGGTCGGCCAGGATGTCGGTCATGGTCAGCCTGGAGGAGGTCGATTCGAGCGCCTGGTATACTTTTACCAGGTCCTGATAGAGCATGCTCATCACAACGGCTTGTCGCATATAAATTGCATGTCGGGCCCTATTCTGGAGGGAAATCGGAGAGGTTGGTCTGCCCCCTCTTTTCGACCTTCTTCGGCCTCGCGGGCCTGGCGCTGTCACGGTCCCACTGCTGCTTGAGCGTGTGGAGCCGTTTGTGCATCTCCCGCTCCTTCTTTTCGCTGGAGTTGAGCGACGCCTCGTCCCTCGTTCCTGCGGTCACGAGCACCACGACCCTGCCTGCCCGGCTGCGTCCCGTCCGGCCCCTGCGCTGGATCGAGCGGATCTCCGACGGCACCGGCTCATAGAAGATCACGAGGTCGGTGTTCGCCACGTCGAGGCCCTCCTCCCCGACGGACGTCGCCACGAGGACATTGAACTCGCCGTCCCGGAAGCGCTGCAGGACCCCGATCTGCTCCTTCTGCTTGAGCCCCTTCTCCCCGATCCGGCCAGACTGCCCGATCAGCTTGGTCACCCTCGCCCCGTCGATCTTGGCGATGAGGTTGGTCACCATGTCGCAGGTGTCCCGGTATTGCGTGAAGACGAGCACCCGGGAATCGGGCTTCACCTGGATCTGGTTGCTCACGATGCTCATCACCCGGGATATCTTGGGGTGCTCCATGTGCAGGGCGGAGAGCATCCTGGTCACCTCCTCGAACTCGTCCGAGGCGACGATGGCCCGGGAGGCCTTAGAGCCGTCGTCGGAGGCCGCCTCCGCCCTCAGCTTCTCGAGGTAGCTGTTCAGCGCGGTCACGCCCTGGGTCTCCGCGAGCTCCAGCGCGTGCCCGACCTTTATAGCGCTCGCCTGGACGGAGAGCGCGTTGTACAGCGTGCGGTTCTTCTCCCCCTTGTTGAGGCGAAGCTGGATCGCCCTCTGGACCTCGAGCAGGTACTTCACCGAGGGAGGCCGGGCGGCGGTCATCACCCCCATGCCGATGAGCTCCTGGATGTAACGGTTGTGGAGCTTCCTCAGCACGCTGGCGACCTTGCGCATCTCGACCGGCACCTCTACCTCAACCCAGTCGACGTGAATGTCGTGCACGTAGCTCGCCACGTCGGGGTCCGCCTCCGTGCGCACCTCGATGTTCTCTATGCCCAGGTTCCCGCACACCTCCTTGATCTTGGCCATGCTGGACCCCGGGGAGGCGGTCATCCCCAGGACGAGGCCGTTCTGGCCCATGTACTCCTGGGCGATGGTCACGTAGGCATAGTTGCCCACCCCCCGATGCGCCTCGTCGAAGATGATCAGGCGCACGTCGCGGAGCGTTATCCTCTCCGTCCTGAGGTCGTTGGCAATCACCTGGGGGGTGGAGGCGATAACGTCGTTCTGCACCCATTCCACCTCCCGCTCCTCCGGGTCCACCTCACCCGTGAGCACGGTCACGCTCTTTCCGACCAGCTTGTCCTTGAGGAACAGCGCGTGCTGCTCCACCAGCGGCTTGGTCGGGGCAAGCAGCAGGACCTTGCCTCTCTTGTTCTGCAGCACGTCGGCGATCACCAGCAGGGCGATGACCGTCTTGCCCATGCCGGTCGGGAGGACCACGAGCGTGGACGTCTTCAGGCAGGCGTCGGCCAGGGCCCGCTGGTACTCTCTGGACTCGATGCTGTCCTTTAAAATAAGCGGGTGGTCGACGAACACGCCCCTGCATAATGGGCGCCGTTGAAGTAACTTATGGTGGCCCGCCTGTATATGCCGAAAGTGCCTCAGAACCACTGCGCCGTCCTGGCCTGGGGCAGCGGGCGTACAAGTTCCTCGGAATCGTTGTGAAGATCGTTCACCAACCTCGACACGGGATACGTCTCCATGCGCTTCGACGGGAAGGGCCGGAACAGCCTCTCCCTCGTCCCGTCATCCAACGGTCCGGGCGTTAGCCACCTTCCCTCGTCCTCGCGCGACAGTATCACGGGCATGCGGTCGTGTATCTGCGACATGATCTCGTTGGCAGCGGTGGTGATGATGGTGAAGCTCTGGACCTCGGTGCCCGATGGGTCCCTCCACCTGTCGTACAGCCCGGCCATGGCGAAGATATTCTCCTCCTTCACTCTGGCGAGGTACGGCGCCTTCCCGTCCGCGCTCTTCCACTCATAGAAGCCGGTGGTGGGAACGAGGCATCGCCTCTCCTTCAGCGATGCCCTGAACGCCGGCCGCTCGGCCACGCTCTCGGCGCGGGCGTTGATCATGCGGGAGCCGATCTTGGGGTCCTTGGCCCAGAACGGGATGAGGCCCCAGCGCATCATGACCAGGCGGTTTGGGCTGCTGCGCACGACGATCGGCGCGTCTTGCGTGGGAGCGAGGTTGTAGCGGGGGCTGGGCATGTCCGCTACCGGGGCGTCGATGGAGAAGCGGGTGATGAGCTCCTTGATCTCGCCGATGGTGAAGCGTCCGCACATGCGAGAACATACGCACCGCGAGGGCGATAATCGTTGCCATCGGAGCAAAAAAAGAAGATGGGGGGTTTGAGCGTGATGTCCATTCCTCGAAGGGGCCGCCGATCCTGCCCCTCGTCTCGTCCAGCATGTTCTTTGTCAAGCCCCCGTCCTTGCTGAGGGCCGTCCTGGCGGGCCCGGCGTCCTAGTCCTTATCTGCCCCTCGGTGTTGACGGTGAGGTCTCCCCGGGGGCCTTTCAGCCCCCTGCCCTGCCCATCGCATGGACGTTCAAGCGCATGGTTAATGAACGTTGGTCTGGCCTAGGGTCAGGATATGAGAAAAATGGAAAATATGGATAAAAAAGGGGTTTAGTGGCAACCAGCGCAGGAGCCACCGCAGGAGGACTTCAGGTTGGGGTTGTTGACGATGAGCCCCGCCCCGCTCGGCGTCTCGATGTAATCGACGGTGGAGCCCTCGAGCATCTCCTGGGTCTCGGCATCGTAGTAGAAGGAAAAGCCGTTCACCTTCTGCTCGATGTCATCCTCGTTCTTCTTCTCCTGGAAGGCCATCCCGAACTGGGGGCCGGAGCAGCCCATTCCGGCAAGGTATATCCTGATGCCGAAACCCTTCTTGTCGTTCTTCTCGAGCAGGTCGTTGATGAACTTGATCGCTTCAGAGCTGACCTCTACCATTTCCGATCACCTTATCCAACTGAGAATTGTAATGGTATATAAGACAATTGCCGCACTATTGCAATAAAATCGTTCGCATGCGGTGCAACCTCGCGCGAAGGGTTTATCTTGGCTGGTACGATGTATTGGGAACTGACATGGAGTTCACCTCGCGGCAGATGGCCAGAAAGGACCTCCCCCAGGTCATCAGCATGAGCAGGGAGAACATGGCCTCGATCATTTTCGCCTCCTGGGGCGTGGAGTACAGGGACGAGGACCTGTTGCACATGCTTCTGGAGCCCACCGCCTTCACCGAGGTCCTCGAGTCCGACGGCAGGATAATCGCCTACTTTTCAGTGGACGAGAGGAACGACAATCTCTTCATCAACTCCATTCAGGTGCTCAGGGAGTACCAGAAGAAAGGGCTGGGCAAAGAGATGCTCGGACGTATCGAGACCCTCGCGAAGGAGAACCGGATGAGGGGCATCGAGCTGTGGGTGCAGATCACCAACCGCTCGGCCATGGAGTTCTACCGCCACATGGGCTACCGCATGGTGTCCCGGCAGGGCAACAACTACCTCATGCGCCGGCCGCTCGACCCCATGGGGGGCTGGAGGCTCGTATGATCGGGCAGGCTTCCCAGGGACGAGAGGCCTAGGGGCCGGCAGTGTGCCTGCGGGACCCCGGTCGACCCCACACCTCCTTCTCGAGCGGCATCAGCCCGGCGTCCGTCCATCGACCGGGGCCCCACTCACGCCCAAAGAGGCAGCGAGGGAAAGCGTTATCGTTGCGCCATGTCCACCGCCTCATGGCGGAGGTCGGAGGCCGATGTCCGCGGTCCATCTTCCGTGCTGCCCGAGCTCCCGCCGGGACGACGGTGATCCCCCGATTATGCCCGCCGGGAAGAGGGCTAGACCGCTCGATAGGAGGCCATGTACGCTTGGCCAATGGAATTCCGTCGAGTATAGAATATTAGAAATGCTTATCTGACAGTATCCGTTTCCAGCGGCACCTCATATGACCGAAGAGAGCGCTCCTCCATTAAGCGAGGTCGAGGTCACACTGAACCGGGATCTCGGACTGGCAGAGGTTCTCATGATAGGGATCGGACCAAACATAGGTTCCTCTATCTTCCTATTGATCGGCCTAGCCACTGAATACGTAGGGCCGGGATTGCTGATCACCTTCGCCCTGAACTTCATCGTAACGATATTCACCGCCCTGGCATATGCAGAGCTGGCCAGCGCCTTTCCGGAGACCGGTGGCGGATACCTGTGGGTCAAGGAAGGCTTGTTCGAGCCCCTGGGATTTCTAGGAGGGTGGATGTCGTGGGTCGGCCACTGCATCGCCTGCAGCGTCTACGCCATCGGGTTCGGGACCGGCGTCAGCCTGCTCATGGCCCAGTTCGGCGTGTCTTTCTTCGGCCTGCCTACAGATACCGTGTCGACCATATTCACCGTCATCATCGCGGTGACCTTCTGCTACATGAACTACAGAGGGGTCAAGGGTGCAGGCCGCTCCGGGATGATGATATCCACCTTTCTGATCGGCATAATCATACTGTTCTGCCTGTTCGGCATCGCCTACATCTTCGGTGACCCCTCTGCTGCAGGGGCGAGCGGGTTCGGCCCGGAGCTCATTCCGTTCGGCTACCTCTCCATCGCCACCTCGATGGGCTTTACCTTCATGATCTTCGAGGGGTACGAGGTCGTGGCCCAGACCGGGGAGGAGGCCAAGAACCCGGAGAAGACGGTCCCCCGGGCCATGTTCCTGTGCATCACCATCTCTGCGATCCTCTTCATAGCCGTGGCCGCGGTGACCATCGCCGCCATAGGTTGGGAGGCGACCGCGGCGGGGGCGGACCATGCCCTGAACATCGCCGCGGACAGAACGATCCCTCTCATCGGCGGAGCGTTGATGTCCGTGGGCATGATCGTCGGCTCGGTCGCCGCGGTCAACTCGGTGGTGTTCTCGGCCTCGCGGGTGTCGTTCGCCATGGGCCGGGACGGCAACCTTCCAACGGTATTCGGACGGCTCCACCCCGAGAGGCACACCCCGGTGACCGCCATCATCGTCAGCGGCACCATCATCATCTTCATGGCGGTCTTTTTTGACATCAGGAAGGTGGCCACGGTCGCCGACGTGATGATCCTCCTGCTCTTCGTCCTGGTCAACCTGTCGGCCATAACCTTGCGGAAGAAGAGGCCGGACGTAAAAAGGTCCTTCCTGACCCCCCTGTTTCCCTGGATCCCCCTGGCCGGGGTCGGGACAAAGCTGTTCCTGTCCATCATGTTGTTCGACCTGGACCCGCTGGCCTGGTACATCGCTCTGGCTGTGATATTCTCAGGTCTCTTCGTTCACTACTTCGTCAAGGGCCGGGCGGAGATCGAGCACTTCCGCCCCCCCGCTCCCTCGGCCCTCAGCGAGGAGGCCAAGGCCCGCTATCGCGTCCTGATCCCGGTCGATGATCCGAGGAACGAGGGCATAATCGACATCGCGGTGACCCTGGCCTCGAAGTATGATGGGGAGATCCTCCTGACCACCGTGGTCGAGGTCCCCAACAGCGTTCCGCTCAGCGCGGTGGAGAAGAAGAGAGTGGAGGAGCGCAAGAAGGTCCTGGAGAAGCTCCGCGAATATTCCGAGATGCGCGGCATCAAGACCAGGGCCATCGTCCAGGTCTCCCACGACGTGGTCGCCAGCATCATCGATACGGCGAAGGATAACCACGTCAACGCCATCATCGTCGGATGGAAGGGCTACACCAACACCCAGAAGCGCGTGCTCGGCCGCAAGCTGGACGACATCGTGAGGCAGACGCCCTGCGACATCATGGTGCTCAAGGCGGACGGAAAGCTGAAACTGGACCGGATCATGATCCTCTCCGGTGGGCTGTGGCACGTGAGCAAGGCCACCGAGGTCGCGGCGGACATCGCCCAGATGAACGATTCCCGGGTCACCATCCTCAACGTGATAGTGAACGAGCGCTACCTGGTCAAGGCGGCGGATTACTCCAAGCGGCTCAAGATGATCGTCGAGTCCCGCAAGGTCCCGGTGATAATCAAGGAGATCAGGCCGGAATCCCTGATCGGCGGAGTGGTGGCCGAATCACTGGAGACCAACCTCCTGGTCATCGGTTCGTCGGCGGCCAAGCGGTGGGACCAGTTCGCCTTCGGGGCCATACAGGACGTGATCGCCAAGAACGCCAAGTGCCCCGTGCTGGTCTACAAGAGGGTCGCTCCCGGCACTCCAGACGCGCCGGGCGCGGAGCCCACGGAAGACGAGGCCTGATCAGCTCACTGCCGCGGCCAGTTCGTCGATGAGAAGGTCGGTGGCCTCGCGCGGTATGCGGACGCCGGCGCTGAACGGATGGCCCCCGCCATCCGCCCCGTGCTCCAGCGCGAACCTGTGGACGAAGGCACCGAGGTCCACCCCCGTCCCCCCGCAGGCACGAAGGGACGCTATCGACGCGTCCCTGGAGTCGTGGACCAGCATCGCGTAGCCGCACCCCCGCTCCCGGGCCGCCTCTGTGAGGGCCAGGGAGCCGAACCCGTGCAGGGACGGCCGTTCCCGGCGCAGGTCCAGGAGGGCCAGGTCTCCCCTGACCTCGAGCTTCTCCTTCACCCGTTGCACCGCCTTTGCCCAGCGGTCGCTGCTCATGACCGCTACGTATCGCTTCATGACGGCCTCGCTCTCTGACGGCCATAGCCCGCTGGAGAGCTCCATCGCCGCCCCCAGGCGGAAGGCGTCGTCCTCGACATTGTACCGCCAGGCGAAGTCCAGGATCCGGGCCTCCAGCTCGATCCGCTTCCTTCCGGACCCCCGGACGAACTCGGAGAGGAGCGCGCTGTCCGAGCGCTCGTAGAGGTCGGCCAGGGCGACCGCACCGGCCACGACCGGCGAGCCCCCTAGAGAGCTATGAAGGGCCCCGGCGGCGCTGCTGGTCAGGTCGACGAACGCCCTCGGATGCTCGGCGCAGGACGGGTGATGATCGACCAGCATGATGCGGGGATCGGCGTCCATCAGCTCGGTGAGATCGCTGGTCAGCGGGACGTCAGCGATGAAAATTATGGAGGAGCGCTCGTCTCCAGCAGCCGCCTCGGCAGCCGATGGCGGGGAGCTTATGAAGGTGACCTCCCCTCCAGGAAACCGTTCGAGGAACACCGCCGCGCACACAATGCCGTCCAGATTCCCTCTCGTTATGATCCTGGTGCACGAGGCCCCTTTGCCCATTGAACCGGTGGACGCGAAGACCCGTTATGAACGTCCCGATTCCATTATCACATTAGATAATCATAGAGCAACAGCCCCTTCCTCAACGGCGCGAAAGGCCATCCCGGCGAGGACGGCCAGACGTTCGCCGCTCTCGGCCCCCTGGCCGGCAGGCGGGGAGCGGTCTGTTGAACGTCAAGGTCGAGAATCACGACCCACCCTTCTTAACCTCCCTCGGAATCGTTCCCTCCGCGGGCCGGGAGGCGGGTGTCGTCCGCCGGCGTCGTTCGCAGTCTCCCTGTACGGCCATGGGCTATACCCTGGCAAGCGGTCCGCGAACACCGGAGACGATGATGATCGATATTACCTATCTAGGCGAGGGGAGCATCAAGCTCGACGGATGCGAGGACGTTCTGGGCACCACGTTCAGGACCATCGGAACGGCCTACGGCTACGACCAGGTCCGTGCCGACTTCGCGTCCTACAAGGAGTTCAAGAGCACCTGGCAGCGTTTCGGGAAGAAGGTCTCGTTCGAGATCTCCGACTACCTCGGCGGCGCTCGCCCGGAAGTGATGGGCGACTTCGCCCAGGCGCTCTATGACCGCATCGAGCGGAGGACCCCCGAGTGCGTCTACAGCCCCCGCCTGAAGGCGTACCTGGAGTCGGACGAATTCGTGCGCAGGAACCAGGCCACCTACGTGAGGCGGAGCAGGAACCTGACCAGGAGCACCAGGGGCAGGCACTTTGACCTCGGGGAGACGTACGCCCATCTGGTCGACGATGGGATGGTGTCCCCTTCGGAAAGCGTCTCCCTCAACTGGACCAGGAGCGGCAACAGGATGAGGGTCGGCTACTGCAGCGTGCTGATGAGGGTGGTGGCGATATCGTCCCTTCTCGATAACGAGAAGGTTCCGGACTTCGTCCACGAGTATGTGCTCTATCATGAGCTCCTGCACCTGGAGGACGGGCTCTCGGAGGGCCACCGGCATCACCCGCCAGAGTTCAAGCTCCGGGAGCGCCAGCACCCCAAGTGGCGCGAGTCCGAGGACTGGCTCAAGAGGCTCGCTGCCCGCAGGGTCGACCTGAACTGAGGGCGAGGACCTCATTTTATTTTTATAACCACGAACCATCTCCCCCCCGAGGTGTTATGTTGGGGAAGGACCGTCAGTGGGTCAACGTCATAAGCTCCAAGGGCATGGGGATCGACGAGGTATACGTAGTCAAGCGCAAGGACCCTCCGCGCAAGGGGCGGAAGTCCAACCACTTCTTCTCCCTGACCGTGAGCGATGCCACCGGGGAGATCAAGGTCAACTACTGGGGCAGCACCGATGAGGCCCTGGTCCGGAGGGCCTACGAATCCGTACGCGAGGGGGCCCTGGTCCGGGTGAGGGGCACGAGCGACCAGTTCAACGATGCCATGGTGATCCAGGTCAACGTCTCCAATGGCGAGGACATGCTGGAGGAGGCCAAGGACGGTGAGTACGATAAGGCGGACTTCGTGGCCTGCACCGAGAAGGACACCGAGGAGATGTACTCCGAGCTGCAGGCGCTGATGGGCCAGATAGCCGATCCGGACATCAATTCCGTGCTCGGTGCGTTGTTCGGGGACCCTGGCCTGGTCAAGATGTTCAAGGCCGCCCCCGCCTCGGTCTCCTACCACTGCGCGTGGGTCGGAGGCCTGCTCGAGCACACCCTCAACGTCACGAGGGCCTGCGACTTCATATCGAGGATGTACCCCGCCTTGGACCGGGACCTGCTGCTGGCATCGGCCGTGCTGCACGACATCGGCAAGGTGGGCTGCTACAACGTGTCCACGACCATCACCGAATCGGTGAACGGGCGGCTGCTGGGCCACATCGTCATCGGCGCCCAGATGGTCGAGGATGCCTGCAACAGGTGCGATCACGTCCCCCAGGCGCTCAGGACCAAGCTGGTCCACATGGTCCTGGCGAGCCACGGCACCAACGAGAAGGGCTCGCCGGCCGAGGCGGCCATACCCGAGGCGCTCGCGCTGAACTTCGCCGACGAGATGGATGCCAAGCTGGAGAGGTTCATCCGGGCCCGGGGGAACGGCGGCCCGGAGGACACCTTCGTCGTCGACCGCTCCCTGGGCACCAAGATCTACCTGGGCTGAATCAGGGCCGCCTCATCACGATCAGGTACTGGTGGCGGAGACCTACCCTCTCCACGCTGCTGAGGTCGGTCACCTCCAGCACCTCGAAGGGCGGCTGGAAGGCATTGACCGCGGTCTGCTTGGTCATGCATCCTCCAGGGGCGTCCTTGTAGCTCGGCACGACCACCACGAAGAAGCTGCCAGGGCGCGTGACCCTGTGGATCTCCTCGAGGAACGCCTCCCTCTCCTTCCCTCCCAGGGAATCGTAGGCCCGGGGGTCGAACACCACGTCGAACTCCCCGGTGTGGAAGGGCATCTTGGTCGGCTCGGAGTTATAGATCTCAACCTTCGCATCGGTCTCCGCGATCCTCTGCCGGGCTATCTCCAGCTCCCCGGGGAAGAACCCCACCAGGGCGACGGCGTACCCGACCTGGGCCAGGAAAAGGGCGTCGATGCCGTCATCGTTGCTCAGCACCAGCGCCCGGCCGGGAGGCATGAGGTTGCTTGCCACCGCCTCGATGAGCCCCTCGTTGGGCCGGTACTCCCCGACGGGGTTGTCCTGCAGCTGCCGGCCCCACCACATCCTCTCGTTCGTAGGTGTCACCATGATAGCACGACCGCTATCTTGTCAGGTCAAGGGCCATAAATCTTGGCAGGGCATGCCCCACGCTCTGATAGGTACAGCGCCATGCTTGCTATGGTCCGATCGGAAGGACGAGAACAATTGTCCCCCGGGCCTTAACAGATTGGTTCATGGACGGCGAATGCCTGTTCTCCCCACACTGACCCAGGCCGGGGGTTTGTTGTCGCGCGTCGGGGTTGTTTCCCATTCATCACTCGATGTCACATCGTTGTTCATGGAAAGACCCATAGTAACGACGCTCTGTGCGCCCCTAGGATGCAAGGGGATTCACGGATCGTCCCCGGTTTCTAAGGGCATTCGAACCAAGGCTTCGCAGGACTTAATGTTTTCTCCTTTGCGTCCGCCCGTCATGACGGCCGGTCCAGAACGCATCGCCCTTCATCGGAAGAGGCTCAGAGCGACAACTGGGAAGATTATATGTACGCTGCGTTGGAATCAATAACAAGGTCTACGTGTTGATCGGTTGCAGCGGCTGGGCTTACGAAGATTGGGCGGGGAGGTTCTATCCAGTCAACATCGCCAAGAAGAAGGAGGAGTGGCTACGCTACTACTCTTCGTTCTTCAGCACGGTGGAGATCAACAGCACCTTCTACCGAATGCCCAACGAGTTCATCGTGAACGGATGGATCAAGAAGGGCCTTGGCCTAAAAGGGTTCGAGTTCTCGGTCAAGATGCCCGCCCAGGTGACGCACGAGGCCCTGGCCATGAAGGAGGGCGGAAAGGCGGGAATACTGGCCTCGACCTTCGAGACGACCTGCATCCGGCCGCTCTCGGAGAACAAGCTGCTGGGGTCCGCCCTGCTGCAGCTCCCTCCCGGCCTGAGGAACGATGAGGCCTCCAGGAAGGCCCTCGAGGACACGCTGGACACCCTGGACACCGACAAGTACCGGTATGCGGTGGAGTTCCGCAACCGCTCCTGGCTGGACGACCAGACGGGGGGGCCGGAGCCCCGGGTCCACGAGCTGCTCCGGTCCCGCGGGGTGGCGAACGTCTCGGCCGACGGGCCGGGCATGCCGCTCACCCTCGAGACCACCGCCGACCACGCCTACGTCCGCCTCCACGGCCGGGACCACGACATGTGGTCGGACCAGGAGCACGAGGACGACGTCCGCCTCAGCAGGTTCGATTACCTGTACCGCGACGGGGAGCTGGATGAGATCAAGGACAGCATCGTCCAGCTCGCCAGCAAGGTTTCCGAGGTGAGGGTGTACTTCAACAATACCGCCAGGGCCAAGGGCATCAGGAACGCCCTGCAGCTCATGGACCTGCTGGGCATTCACCACCGGGGCAAGGAGATACCGCTTCAGGACCAGGCCCACCTGGGCACCTTCCTGATGGCCAAGCACTGAGTCGAGCGTCGATACATCGAGGTAGGAGGTCCTGGCCAATAATGAATAAGAGCCCGAACGTGGATACCCCGGCGAGAGGACCGGTCGACAGTATGAGGGCATTGTTCGAGGCTACGTCCATCGCCGTCGTCGGGGCGTCCCAGAAGGAAGGGAAGATCGGCCACATCATCGTGAAGAACCTCATCGGTTCGGGATACCGGGGCAACCTCTATCCAGTGAACCCCAGGGCTGCCGAGGTCCTCGGACTGAGGTGCTATCCGGACCTCGCCTCCATCCCCGGCGAGGTGGAGATGGTGGTGGTGGTCGTGCCCAGCACCGCCGTCCCGAAGGTCATGGAGGAGGCCGGGGGGAAGGGGGTCAAGGTCGCTGTGGTCATCTCCGCCGGCTTCCGCGAGACCGGGCGGGAGGGTGCCGAGCTCGAGCAGCAGGTGGGCGAGATCGCAGGCCGCTACGGCATAAGGGTCCTGGGCCCTAACTGCATGGGCGTTATCAGCACCTCCAACGCGATGAACGCGACCTTCACCAACGATTACCCGCGCGAGGGTCCCATCGCCGTCAGCTCGCAGTCGGGCGCGATATGCTCGGTCGTGCTCGACTGGGCACGGGCCACGCGCATAGGGTTCTCCAAGTTCATTTCCGTCGGCAACAAGCTGGACATCGACGAGGCGGACCTGCTGGACTACCTCAAGGGAGACGAGGCGACAAAGGTCATCGGCCTGTACATCGAGGGGATGAAGAGGGGGCAGGACTTCATCCGGGCGGCGAGGGAGACCTCGAGGTCCAAGCCCATCATCGCCCTGAAGGCCGGGCGGACCAGCTCGGGAGCGAAGGCGGCGTCATCGCACACCGGGGCGCTCTCGGGCAGCGACAAGGTATACGACGCCGCGCTGGCGCAGTCCGGCGTGGTGCGGGTGAGGACCATCGATGAGCTGTTCGACCTGCTGCAGGTGTTCGGCACCATGCCCGTTCCCGAGGGCGATGGGCTGGCGATCGTCACCAACGCCGGGGGCCTGGGGGTCATGGCCGCGGATGCGGTCTCGGACAACGGCCTGACTCTCGCCACCTTCGCGCCGGAGACAGTCGAGAGGCTCAAGGCCGTCCTTCCCGAGGAGGCCAACTTCTACAATCCCGTGGACGTGATAGGCGATGCCGATGCCTCCCGGTACGAGGTGGCCATCAGGACGGTGATAGAGGACCCCCACGTCCACATGGTCCTCGCCCTCCTGGCGCCCACGGACATACTGGACATAGGATCGGTGGCGCGGACCATCGCCTCCTTCGCCGGGAGCGCCCGCGTTCCCGTGACCACCTCGTTCGTGGGCGGGGAGGACGTGGCCGTAGGCTCCCGCATCCTCATGGAGGCCGGGGTGCCGTCGTATCAATCGCCCGATCGCGCGGTGCGCGCGCTGGGCGCCATGGTCCGCTACAAGGAGCTGAGGGAGAGCAGACCGGACGATTCCGTGCCCAATGTGCCTGGGGACCAGGCCGCGGTGAGGAAGCTCCTCGATCGCGTCAGGTCCGAGGGGCGGACGTCCCTCAGCGAGAGCGAGGGGAAGGAGATACTCATGGCCTACGGCCTGCCGGTGCCCCCCGAGGGGGAGGCCCGCTCGGCTGACGAGGCGGTGAAGCTCGCGCACGTGATCGGGTATCCGGTGGTGATGAAGATATCCTCGCCGGACATAGCCCACAAGACCGACGTCGGCGGAGTGGTGGTCAACCTTCGGAGCGATGACGAGGTGCACCGCACATATGACCTTATGATGTCCCAGGTCCGAGCCCGCATGCCCGCGGCCAGGGTGAACGGGGTGACCATCGAGAAGATGTTCTCCGGCCGGGAGGTCATCGTGGGCATGGTCCGGGACGAGACCTTCGGCCCGGTCCTCACCTTCGGGCTGGGAGGCATATTCGTGGAGATCATGAAGGACGTCAGCCAGCGCATAGCGCCGGTGACCGAGGAGGCCGTCGACGAGATGATCCGTTCCATAAGGGCCTATCCTATCCTCACCGGTGCCAGGGGGCGTAAGCCCGCGGACATCGAGGCGCTGAAGAAGGTGATATTCGGGGTCGCCCAGATCGCCATGGACTTCCCCGAGATAACGGAGCTGGAGATCAACCCCGTGATGGTGGGCGATGTGGGCCAGGGCTGCGGGGCCGTCGATGCGCTGGCCACGATAAGGAGGGTAGTTTGATGAAGACCCTATTTCTGGGATCGGTGGTGGAGAGGTCTGGTAAGAGCATGGTGGCCCTTGGGCTGGCCAAGAACAGCCCGTTCAAGATCGGCTACTTCAAGCCGTTCAAGGAAGTGATGATGAACCTGGATGGTCGGGTCATTGATCAGGATGCCTATCTCATGAAACGTGCGCTGCACCTGCCCTTCGACGAGGAGGAGCTGTGCCCGCTCGTCTATGACATTTACCAGCCGGTGTCGATGGAGGACATCCTGGGCCGCTTCGAGCGGGTGAAGGGAGGCGCGGAGGCGATGCTGGTCGAGGGCACCCGTGACATCACCACTGGATGCATGGGCTCGGTCTCGGGCATGGCCATCGCCAACGCCATCGACGCCGACGTCGTGCTGGTCTCCTCCGCCCAGCTGCCGGCCCTGGACAAGATATGCATGCTCCGCAAGCTGATGGACCAGTATCCCCTGCACTTCCGCGGGGTCATTCTCAACCAGGCCGAGGACCTGAAGATGGGGAGGCTCGTCGAGAAGAGGGGGATCAGGGTCCTTGGCTCGATCCCCCCGATGAAGGAGCTCCGTACCTTCCGGGTCCGGGAGATGGCCGAGGCCCTGGGGGCCGAGGTGCTCAACGGCGACCGGGGCATGGACGAGCTGGTGGAGAAGGTCATGATCGGCGCGATGACCCCGGAGACCGCGCTGATGTACATGCGCCGCATGTCCCGCAAGGCGATAATCACCGGAGGGGACCGCGCGGACATCCAGATGGCCGCCCTGTCCACCGACACCTCGTGCCTGGTCCTCACCGGAGGGCTGTATCCTCCGAAGCCGGTGGTGGCCAAGGCCTACGAGGCCGGGGTGCCCATCCTCGTCACCAGGCACAACACCATGGAGGCAGCGGAGATGATCGACCGTCTCATCGCGCGCATCGATCCAGACGATGAGGGCAAGATCCAGCGCATCGCCGAAATGGTGAAGAGATACGTGGACCTGGACGCTGTATGGCGAGAGTGACATCTATAAATCGTTAGAGATGCGATAGGCGGCCGAAGGAAGACCGGAGAGGGATGAGATGAACGGCACCCCGAAGACTAGAGTGAGCAGGAGCAGGTTCTCGACAAAACGCCTGATATCGGGCGAGCAGATCCTATGGGAAGGAAGGCCGTCGGTCATCGTTTACTTCCTGCGCTCCCTGTTGCTGGCGATCTTCGGAGGCATATTCGGGATATCGGCGGTCGTGCAGAGCGGGATCGCGAACGTGACCTCGGACCTGGGCTCTTACATCTTCCTCGTGATCATGGTGGTCCTCGCCCTCCTCATGTTCGCCGTTCACCGCCGCTGGGGAACACTGGAAGGAGTGGTGGCCGTCGTGGTGATCCTCGTGGTGGCGCTGAAGGTCGATGTGACCCCGGCCCTGTACTTCGTCCCGGCGTTCCTCGGCCTGCTGGCCCTGGTGGTCGAGTACATGGTGTGGTCCCACACCTACTTCGCCATCTCCGACCGCCGCATCATGACCCAGACCGGCATCCTCAGCCTCATGTTCGTCGATACCCAGATCGACCGCATACAGAACGTGTCGGTGGTGCAGCCTTTCGTCGAGCGCCTCTTCGGCTACGGCGACGTGATGTTCGCCACCTCCGGGGAGATGGGGGGCATCGACAGCGAGTCCGAGTCCAAGAAGCTGCGCACCGGCGGGGCGATAGTATGGGAGAACATCCCCCGGCCGTTCGAGGTCCGGAAGATCGCCGAGAGCATCATCTTCCACGCGACCAGGCCGCAGGTCCAGTACGTCCCGCAGCCGTACGTCGCGGCACCCCAGGCCCCCGCGGCACCATACTCGGTGGAGGCGGCCGAGCGCCTCGAAAAGCTCAAGGAGATGCGGGACAAGAACTTCATCACCGAGGACGAGTACCAGAAGAAGCGCCAGGAGATCATCGGGCGGCTGTGAGGCCTCCCTTTGATCACATCTCTATCGTGCTGGTGCCGTCCTCCAGTTCCTTGATCGTTATGACGTTGCTCATCAGGTCCTTGGTGTCGTCGATGTGGCTGATGAGGATGATCTGGTGGAACTGACCCTCCAGGCTGTTCAGGGTGCTCATGATGTTGCGCTTCCTGACCTGGTCCTGGGAGCCGAAGATCTCGTCGAGGATGAGGAAGTTGATGTCGTTGCCCGACCTGTCGGCCAGGACCCTTGATATCGCGAGGCGCAAGCTCAGGTTGGCGAGGTCGCTCTCCCCGCCGGAGAACCTCGAGAGCGGGAACTTCTCCTGCCCGTCGTAGACCTGCATCTCATAGTCCTCGTCAAGCTCGATCCCGCCGTACCGGGAGTCGGTCATGTCCGAGAACAGCCGTGAGGACACCTCCGACAGCGTGGGGACCACGCGCTCCATCACGTTCTGCTTGAAGTCGGTCATGACCTTCTCCAGGGTGGCAAGCCTTTCCACCGCCCCGGTCCGCTCGGCGATGTCCCTTTCCATGGCGATGACCTCCTCGAGCGTCCTCTTCCGGTCCTCCAGCCTCTCGATGGCAAGCTCCAGCTCCGAGGCTCGTTGGGAGACCTGGACATAGGCGGCCTCCCGGGCGTGGAACGCGGCATCGTAGGCCGCCGATGCGACCTTCATGTCCCCCTCGCTGTAGCCGACCGCGGCCAGGTCCGCCCTCGCCCCCTCCAGCTCCGCCTGCTTGGCGGAGAGCGTCCTGCCGATCTCCTCGCAGCGCGCCTCCAGCTGCGGGAGCCGCGACCCCTCGCCGCGCAGGGCCTTGCACCTCTCGGCCATCGGCCTGAGCGCCGTGATCCTGTCCCTCAGCTCCCGGTAGGTGGGCTGATCGAAGGAGACCTCGCCGATCGCGTCCAGCGAGGACTGTGCCTGCCGCAGCTCCTTCTCCAGCGCGGCGAAGCGCTGCTCCTGGTTGTCGACGGTGGCGGAGAGCCTGTTGAGCTCGCCGACATCGGCCTGCAGCTTCTTCTTGCGCATCTCCATCGCCCTCCTGCGGCGCGATGCCAGGTCCAGCTCCTCCCTCAGGTCGTCCAGGTCCTTCTGCAGCGCGTCGGCGCGGCGCGACAGCTCGCTGTTCTCGCCGCTCAGCTTGGTGAGCAGGTGGCCATGCTGCTCCCCCAGCTGGCGTCCGCAGGTCGGGCACAGGCTCTCCGGGCCCAGGCTGGAGATCTCCGAGGTCTTCTCCTCCAGGTCGGCCGCTTCCTTTCTCAGCCGGGAGATCTCCGCCTCCATCACCACCGCCCTCTCGCGCTTGGAGGCGGACCCGCTCTCCACCTCCTCGAGGTTGGCGGTGACCCGGTCCAGGCTCTCCTGGGAGTCCTTCAGCTTCGACAGGTCCTCGCGGGCCTTGGACAGCGCATCGGAGCTCTTGCGCAGCTCCTCACTCACCCGGTTGAGGTTCTGGGCGGCGCTCTTGCGCTGCTCGTAGCGGGCCATCTCCGCCTCCATGCCGTCCTTCCGGACCGTCGCCTCCTCCAGCTCCCGCTCCCTCGCCTCCAGCTCCGTCAGGGAGGCCAAGCGGTCCTTCAGCGCCCGGACGTCCCTCTCCATCAGGGCGGCGGTGCGCTGCGCCTCCTCTATCTCCTTGCGCTTCTCGAGGACCCGCCGCTCCACTTTCCGGTAGTCCTCCTCCTTGAGGGCGGTCCACTCCTTTCTGCCCCTGGCCGCTTCCAGCTCCTTGACCCTGGCCGCCGCGGAGGCGTTGGCCTGGGCGAGGCCATCCTTCAGCTCGGCCACGTTCCCCTCCAGCTCCCCGATCTCCGCGGTGACCACGTCCTTCTTGCTCCTGCGGTCCGGGGTCAGCAGACGCTCGTTGTACGACTGCAGGAGCAGCTTTCCCTCCCTGCCGTCCCGCCTGATTTGGTCCAGGACGTCCTGGAGGACGTCCAGCTGGAGCATGCGCATGATGAGCTTCTTCCGCTCTCCAGGGGTAAGCACCGAGAGGGCCGATAGGTCCTTCTGCCTTGCGAACACGGAGATGAAGAACGCCTGGTAGTCCATCCCCAGGATCTCCTCGACCTTCTGGCTGACCGCCCTCTCGCTCTTGGCGATCATGCCGCCCCCGGCGGTGAGCTCGGCCTCGGCCTTCAGGTCCTTGCCCCTGAGGCTGCGCTTCAGGCGGTACTGCACCCCGCCGAGCTCGAACTCGAGCTCCACGGAGCACTCCTCATGGGGGCCGGCCCCGCTCCTCTTGATCCCCTCCCGTCCGTTGCGGCACTCGCTCTTGTTGCCGTACAGCGCCCAGGCGACGGCCTCGATGAGCGTGCTCTTTCCCGCCCCGTTGGGTCCCATGATGCCGATGACGCCGTCGGGGAACTCGATCCTGGCATCGCGGAACCGGCGGTAGTTGTGCAGCTCGAGGTACCTCAGCCTGATCCTTCCAGCCCCCTCTTAAGGTAGTCCAGGCCCTGCAGCCTCAGGGCGTCCTTGTCCACGTTTCCCACCGGATAGCGGTCCAGGAAGTTGACGAACTCCTCCTCCAGCGAGCTGAGGGTGGCGGAACCGGACGCCACCGATACGTTCTCCTGGGTGACCTCGAACTTCGGTTCGAAATGCACGGCCTTCGATGCCAGCTCCCTCAGCCGCTTGAAGTCCACGGTGACGTACAGCGTCCTCGGGACGTTCTTTACCACCAGGCGGACGATCTTGCCCTCAAGGTCCTGGGACAGGAGGCCCTCGAGCTCGTTCCGCAGGGACAGGGGGTCCATGCCGTGCGCGTCCACCGGGCCAAGGTCCAGCATGGGGCGCACCGGCAGCTCGATGAAGTCCTTCTTCCCGCTCTCCAGGTCGATATGGAAGAAGCCCTTCGGCTGGCCGGCCTCGGCGAAGGAGAAATGCTCGGTGGAGCCGGAGTAGGAGGCGTTCCGCTTGACGTCATAGCGCTGGTGGTAATGACCCAGGGCGATGTAGTCGAGATCCTCCTTCAGGAAGCAGCTCTCCACCAGCTGCTCGTTGAACTCGTTCATCCGGAACTCGCTGAACCCGACGATCCCGGCGTGCAGCATGGCCACGTTGTACCTGGTGTCCCCGCTCCGCTCTATGAGCGGGAGCTGCTCCTTGAACCCGTCCCCCTCGGAGTGCGGGACCGCGTGGACCGTGAGGTCGCCGATGACGATGCGCTCGTAGGCACCACGATACACCGGGTGGATGTCCTTCAGGTGCTCGAACAGCCGGAATGCGCTCCCGGTCTCCCTGAGCCTCGGCGTGGAATGGTTCCCCGCGATGATCACCGTCGGGATGCCCGCATCGGAAAGGCGGACAAGCTGCTCGAGGGCGAAGCTCAGCGCACGGTTGGACGGCCTGACCGTGTCGAACAGGTCGCCGCTGTGCAGGACCGCGTCCGGACGGAGCTCCAGGGTGCGGTCCACGAACGTCTCGAACGCGCGATAGGTGTCCACCTCCCGCTGGTTAAGCCCGCGGTAGGGGGAGTCGTCCTCGCACATCTTCCGGTAGGCGGAGAATCCGATATGGGTATCCGCAACGTGGACGATCCTCAAAACATCACACCCGAGCCGGGAGCCGGATGCGCCGGCCTGACATTTGAAATTTCCTCCTGTTCTCCCGCATCGGTAAGGACGTTCATGCTCAGTAGAAGCCCCGGTCCGGGGTCGTCCTCGAGGCGGCCTTCGGTGGTGACCTCGCCAGTTCATCGGCGAGGTACTCCTCGTAGAGGTGGATCTTCACCGGCACGGCGAACGGGGTGAACGGCGAGGCGATGAGGGCCTCTCCCGGCATCAGCATCTGGATCTCGTTCTCCAGCTGGGAGATGTCCTGCTTGGCGGAGTTCTTGAGGATCTCCCGGTCCTTTCGGTCGGCGAGCCCCAGCACGAACAGGGTGTTGAACTGGGAGATGATCTCGGTATCGATTAGCTTCGGCTGCTGCGAGACGGCGCACAGTCCGGTCTTGAACTTGCGGCCCTCCCGGGCGATCTGGGCGAAGATGCTTCCCTTGGCCTCCGTGAGCACCCTCTGTGCCTCCTCCAGCGCGATCAGCACCGGGGGCAGTTTGTCGAACCTCTCCTTGTCGGAGTAAAGCTCCTTGTTGCGCTCGAAGATGGCCCGGGAGAGCACCGTGGATATGAGGAGCTCCTCCTCCTCGTACATGTTGGAGGTGTCTGCCAGCACGACCTTACCGTCGTGCAGCGCGTCGATGATGTTGTTGGTGACCGACAGCTTGGGGTCCCGCGTGATGAGGTCCAGCCGGAACAGGTTCTCCAGCCGGCGCTTTATGACGTTGATCGTGCCCTCGTGGTACTTGTTCTCCCCGAGGTCCTTGCTGATCGTGCCCACCGAGCGGTCGTTCAGCTCCACCAGCCAGTTGTCGCCGTAGCGATACTGCGCGGACTGCATGCACTCCTTCTGCGGCTCGGAGAACTCGTACAGGTTCTGCAGGTCGGATATCTCGATCTCCGAGGCCGCCAGGTGCAGGCTGTTGTACGGTCCGTCCAGCTTCCGGGAGGAGAACACCACCAGCGCGTCGGTCTTCCCCGCGTGCTTCAACCCGCGCTTCTTGGCCTCCCCTCCGTCATAGTACTCGCCGTGGGGGTCGAGTATCAGGAATCCATACTTCCGGAGGCTCATGCAGGAGAGGGCGAGGTTCTTCATCAGGTTGCTCTTCCCCATGCCAGTGGTGGCGAAGATGCCTATGTGGTGTGGTATCGCCTGCCCGGTGATGCCCACCGGGAAGTCGAGCACCTGGTCCCCGGAGCGAAGGTTCCCCACCTGTATGTCCCCCAGGCTCTCCTTGAGGAACTCATAGTCCCGGATGTCCGTCCTGCGGACCTTGGCGAAGTGGTTGGGTATGGTCTTCGTCTTTCGGAACGCCGAACCTATGCACCCCAGGGGGATGGCCACTCCCGCGCAGAACAGCTGGGGCCGCACGCGCTCAAGATCATAGTCCTGGTTGTTGGCGTCGCCCCTCAGCACCTGCCCGGCGAACGTCTCCATCCATCCCTTCTGGTCGGAATCGGCCCCGTGCTCGATGTCCATGACCCGGATGAGATAGCGGTCGGGAGAGGTCTCGTTCTCCACCACCAGCATCTCTCCGACCTGCAGCGGCTCACCGTAGTTCATCCTGAAGCGCGTCTCCATGACGCTGTTGCCGACGACCCTGCCGATGTGCGTTCTACCATCCTCCCTAAAGAACCGGAGGGTCAATAGCCAACCGACCATTTACTGTTTTTCGCTGGACGCCGCCTACAGTATGAAGACCACTGCCAGGTTTATGATGAAGATGACGAGCAGGGGGATTATGGCGAGGGTCAGTGCCCTGGAGAGCCTCTCGCTCCCGATCCTGGACGTGGTGACGATCTCCTTGGCGAAGAGGAGCGCCGCCAGAACGATGGTGACCGCGGCGAACTCCACCTTGGCATCGGCACCCCAGTCGAACCAGGCCGAGAGATACCCTGTTGTGCTGAGAAGAAGGTCCGCGGAGATCACGGGATTAAAATTGCAGAGGTATGTATATATAAATTATGTGATGGAATATCGCTGGCCTGACCTGTCACGGCCCTATTGGGCGGTCGTCCCGCTCGCCTTGCGCGTTGACATGGCGATATGCTTGGCCAGCGCATACATCATCCACGCCTGCCCCCACCGCATGTATGGGATGCGGTTAACGAACCGTTCGTACTTCTGGTGGTAGAAGAACCCGGCAGGGTCCTGCATGTTCTCCACGGTCCACATCGCTATGGTCCGGGAGGTGCCGAGCGCCCCCGGTTCGATGCCCGCGAGCTTCGAGAACGTGACGATCCCCTGCGCCTGGTGGTGAACGTCAGCCGGCCATTCCCGGGGCAGGCGCCAGAGCGAGCGGCCGGAAGGGTCGAACTGCCGCTCGCGGTAAAACCTCACGCCCCTGGAGAGGGCCTCGGTGTACCTGGCATCGGTCCGCTTGGAATAGCGGAGGAAATCCATCAGCGAGTCCAGGACGAAGCCCTGATGGAAGTCGATCTGCATCCTCCTGTTCCCGGTGGGGGGATCGAGGCTGTAGGCCCACGAGCCGTCCGTCTCCTGCTTGGCCACGGTGAAGTCCACCGCCCTGGCCGCCTGCGACAGGAGCTCGCGGTTGCCGGTGATCGAGCACACTCTCGTCATGAGCGCCGCGGCCATCATGCTGGCGTTGTGGACCACGTGGTGATCGATGGGGGTGTAGCTGAAGCAGATGCCATCGTCGTCCTCGTACAACCTGAGGTCCTGCTGGATGAAATCGACGACCCCGCAGGCGAGGTCCAGGATGTCGCCACGGCCGGTGAGGTCGTAGAGGTCCAGCAGAGCGTTGCCGACGAACGAAGATACCACCACGGTCGGGAGCCCTGCCTGGGAGAACCTCGTGACGTCCTGCCAGTTGAAGTTGAACCCCCAGCAGTTGCCGTGGTAGCCGGCCGAGCGGGAAAGGACCAGGCTGTCGACCAGACCGTCGGTTATCGTTCCGAACTCCTCCTGGTCGATCATCCCCGCCCTGCGCATGTCGCAGTAGGCGCTCAGGAAGAGCGCCACGGCCTTGGGGTTCCTGCCCTCCCTCACCCCGAACAGGCGGCGGAGGTCCACGGGAGAATAGACGAAAAACTGGGTCATCGCTACCTTGGGCATCTTGCCGGGTAGCGAGCACAGTAGGGGGGAGTTCAAGGCATCGTAGGGGTCCGCTCCCCGGTAGTCCTGGGAGCGGACGTACCCATCGAGACGGCCGAGGGAGCCCTCCAGGAGCTCCAGCCCTTCCGGATCAGCTTCCGCAGGCTTCGCGGATGAGCCCGATGACATCCGTCCTGACCTTCCTGCTCCTGCTGAGGTCCGCACCGCCGCATCCATTCATGGCGGACATGACGTGCCGGAATATGGCCTTTGGGTCTCGGGAATGGAACATCTTCCCGCTCTCGATCAGCTCCCTGTCCACGGACAGCAGGCCGTTCCCGGGGAAGAACGACACCGAGGTCTTGCCCATGCACGCGGCCTCCCTGGCCATGGTCCCTGAACCGGTCAGGACGGCATCGGAGTGGTAGCACAGGTCCAGGCCGTTGAGCGCCTGGTCCGGGATGTAGGCGTCCAGGCCGGCAACATGCTCGGCGTCCCCCTCGTCCCGGGGCAGGTAGACCACGTTGATCCCGTTCTGCCGGAACATCCGCACCAGTTCGGGCACGATGGTGCGGTTCTCCAGCACGTAGAACGATGCCAGAGCCTCCGGCCGTATGACGATGTAGCTGTCGAACGGGAGCTTTTCCATGAAGTGGGGGTCCGGGGTGAAGTCCGCGATGTACACGTCCTCCTTGTAGCCGTCATAGGCGAAGAGGCCATGCCCGCTCATGTGCGACGCGAACGCCCCGTAGCAGGCCTGAGGTATGATGACCTTGTCGGCCAGGTCCTTAACCCCCGTCTCCATGTACTGCAGCACCGACCTCTTCTGGAAGAACTTGAGGTCGTTGTCGCATAGCAGCACCGACCTTCCGCCCTTCATCTTGGAGACCATCACGCTCATCCCGTTCTCGAAGGACAGCGCGCAGTCGAAGTCGTCCACAGAGGTCCACAGCGCGAGAGTGCGGCCGACCATGCCCAGCGACTTCTTCACCCCGTTCCGGTGGTCCGAGCCGATCACCCTTCCCTCGATGCCCAGCATCTTGGTCAGCTCGACTGTCTCCGCGCGCTCCCTTATGGTGACCTGGAACCTCTCATCGCGGAGGTCCTTCAGGACGACGTTGAAGAAGAGCGCGTGCGAGGGATTGATGATGTCGACCCAGATGTCCATGGGCTGGCCCCCTAGATCCTCTGTTCGGCCATGACCCTTGTCCTGATCTCGCGCGCGTCCTCCATCTCCGTGACGGGCTTGATGAGCTCGGCGTTCCCCAGCACCTTGACGTTGTACCCGGCCCCGACCCACATGTCATGGTCCAGGCAGTTCCGGGTGTCGAGCAGGTTCCTGCTCCTCATGTTGAGAAGGCGGGGGTTGATCGTCCTGAAGGAGTCGTGGTCGGTGACGAGCACCACGCAGTCGCTGTTGCACGTCGCATCGTTCAGCGACTCCAGTTCGTGGTCGAAGTGCTTGACCATGGGGTCATGGACCTTGACGGTGATGCCCTCGTTCTCCGCCAGCTTGATGATGCGGTGCGCGGGCGTCTCCCTGGAATCGGAGACGTTGCCCTTGTACGCCACTCCCAGGAGAGTGATGGTCGGGTTCTCGATGTCCTTGAGCATCGTCTTGACCGTCCTGATGACGTAGTTGGGCATGCTGTCGTTGATGTCCCGAGCGACCTTGATCAGCTGGCAGGACATGGAGTTGTCAGCGAGGAACCAGGGGTCTACGGCGATGCAGTGGCCGCCCACTCCCGGGCCGGGCTTGGCGATGTTCACCCGGGGGTGCTTGTTGGCCAGCTCCCTGGCCTCCCAGATGTTGATGCCATTGTCCTCGGCGACCTTGGCGAACTCGTTGGCCAGCGCGATGTTGACGTCCCGGTAGGTGTTCTCCATCAACTTGATGAACTCGGCGGTGGTGAGGTCGGTGAGGTGCAGGGTGCCCTTCACGAACGAGGCGTACAGGTCCTTGGTCCTGGAGGCCGACTGCCAGTCCTTGCCCCCGATGGTGCGGTCGTTGTGCACCATCTCATGGATCACGTTGCCGGGTATCGCCCTCTCGGAGCAGTAGGCGGCGTAGAACTGGTCCGTGCTCAGCCCACTTCCGTTCTTGAGGGTCGGCACCACCAGCTTCGCGGTCGTTCCCGGCGGAACGGTGGACTCCAGCACGACAAGGTTGCCCTCCCTCAGCTTGGAAGCGACCATGGCGGCGGCGCTCTTGACATATTCCAGGCCGGCCACGTGCATGTCCTTCTGCAGTGGAGTGGGGACACAGATGACGAAGGCGTCGGCTTCGGGCACCTCGGTCTGGGCGTGGAACCTCTCTGCTGCCCTGCGGTGGAGGTTGAGCATCATGGGCTCATCGTCCGAGATCACGCCACGGTTCAGTCTCTCGACGACCGCTTCGTTGACATCCACTCCGGTCACTTCGTGGCCAGCATCGGCCAGTAGCAAGGCTGTCGGGAAGCCAATGTACCCTAGGCCTAGTACACATACCTTCATTGATTTACCCCCCTTGGTATAGTTCGTACTGTTCGATCGATTGAGTTTTCCATTGTTTGAAAGCGGTTTGCCCCTAACGAATCCTATTGAATCGTGCCTGAGTGCTTTGTATGAAAGTGTATATATATTTTTCGAATTTTTTCCGGCCGTATGGGTTCCATCGACGTGAGGACCCCGACCTTTTCTTTTACTACCTCTTTATAGCTTCTACCCGCACCACCTCCACCTTGCCAGACGCCTCGTTCTCCGGTCGGAGGCTCATCTGGTTGCGAATCAGCTTCGAAAGCGAGCTCAACGCCAGGCCGGCGATCACCATGATCGCCCCGAGGTTCACCAGGGACTGGGCCATCGTCGAAGCCAGCGACCACGACCATCCGAACGGTGACGAGCCGTTGATAAGTACCAGCGCCAGCGCCGCTCCCGTGGCGCCCATGACCACCCCAGGCAGTCCGAAGAACAGCAGCGGCCTCCTCTGTCCTATCTCCACTGCCAGGTTGTTGACGAGGCCGAGGCCCATGGACAGGGCGTTCTTCTTGTGCTTGTTAGGCACGTCATAGCTGATGTTTATCGGCACCTCCCTGATCCTCAGCCCCCGGGAGACGAAGTGCATGATCATCGCCGATTCGATGCTGTACCCGGACGACTTGAAGTCCATGTTCTGGACGCCCTTCCTCCCCATCGCCCTGAATCCGGACTGGGTGTCGCCTATACTCTGGCCCGCGCCGATGCTGGTGAACCGGTCCAGGACCTTCTGCCCCAGCCTCCGATAGGCAGGGACCCTGGCGCGGCCCCCCATGAACCGGGAGCCTATGACCAGGTCGGCCTCGTCAGTGAGGATCGGAGCGATCACGTCGGGCAGGTCCTCGGGATAGTGCTGCCCGTCGGCGTCCATCATGACCGCTATGGAATAATCGACGTTCTCCAGCTCGGCAAAGCCCCTCATCACTGCAGAGGCCTTGCCGCTGTTCTTGTTCAGCCTCAGCACCTTCGCCCCGGCCAGGGAGGCCGTCTCGGAAGTGCGGTCGGAAGAGCCATCGTCCACCACGATCACATTATCAGCGAACGCCCTGGCCCTCAGGACCACCGACCCTATGGTCAGCTCCTCGTTGTATGCCGGGATGATGACCGCTATCTCGGATGACAGCGGAAACCTCCCATCAGCCGTATACATTAACCGCTCTTGCCCCCTATCTAGCGCCAAGGCACAGGCACCCCCCGTTCCTAGGTCGCATAGTGTTTTAGAAGCTCACATATATATTAATTACTATAATTTTCAGTTTTTATCCTACCCGCCGATAGGGAACGAGAGCGCAGTTAACGGTGATGAGGGCCTTTGGAACGTTATTATCAGGTCATCGAAATTTTGCAGGGAAGATTTATGTCCGGCCTCCCGATAGTCCAACGGATGGCGCGAGAGGTAGTTCCCCTGGGCCTTGGACAGGGAAAGGCCCGCCCCAGGCTCAAGGCCGTGGGCATCGGAGGAGCTGGGTGCAATGCCATTGCCAGTTGTGATTTCGACGCGGTCGCCCTGTGCAACAACCACGATTCCTTTGTCTCCCGTCCGCACCACCGCAGGGTGGTCCTCAGCGACGATAGCGTCCGCTTCGTCCGCTCGATATCGCCCGGGCTGCTCAGCGCCACGGACAGCGAGGCCGTGCGGGGAATGAAGGAAGCGCTGGGGGAGAGCGACATGCTCTTCCTGTTCACCGGCCTGGGAGGGGAGACCGGCTCTCACCTGACCCCCGGCATGGCCCACTTCGCCAGACGGTGCAGCAACCTGGTGGTCGTTTCCGCGGCCCTTCCATTCTCGGTCGAGGGGAGCATGAGGAAGGAGACGGCGCGGAAGGCGCTTCCGTCGATCATCGAAGCGGCCCACGCCACCATAACCTACCCGAACGACGGCCTGCTGAAGCTCACCCCGAACCTTCCGCTCCGGCAGGCGTTCAAGGTCATGGACACCATCATGATGTTCCCTGCCACGGAGCTGTCCCAGGTGATCACCCGCGATGACCTCACCGCCCTGCGGGAGGACCTGACGGGCGTCCACGAGCTCCGCCTGGGCGTGGGGGAGGGTGGCGGTTCGAACCGCGAGGACCAGGTGGTCGCCGACGCCTTCACCTCCCCGTGGTTCGATCGGCCGCTGGAGGATGTCATCCTGGCGATCGTGGTGGTGATCGGCAGGGAGATCGACCAGTACACCATGGGCAACGTTCTCGACCGCCTGCTGTACCGCATACCGAACGCCAAGATCAGGTACGGTGGGCGTTCGGACCCCAAGATGGGCGACGGCCTCAGGATGATGCTACTTCTTGGCTTCGCCCCCTGAATCCTCCTCCAGTATCTCCCGGGGAGCGTTGGCCAGGGCGACGAGCGCCTGCGCCTCCATGAAGTGCAGGCGGCCGGGCATGACCATGCAGTGAAGCGGAGGCCCGAGGTCCACCGTCGCGATCTCCTCCGGGTAGCCGGCGAAGAGGGCCTGCCGCTCGGAGCCTACCCGCGCGGCAGCGCAGAAGAGCGAGTCCTCCTTCACCAGGCCCTTGCCCAGGCGCTCCTCGGCGTCCATCAGCCAGCGCATGGCCATGGGTGCGGTCATGTAGCGGTCCTCCTCCTGCTTGATGTCCAGCAGTATGAGGGTGTGCAGCCCCCGTGAGAAGTTCTCCAGGATGTTCTCGTAGGGCGAGGACGGCAGGAAGCGAGGCTCGGGGAAGGGGATGGTGACCGCCCGGCCGAACTTGTACGGCTGAAGGCCGAAGGCGGCGGAGCACGCGATGAAGATGGAGACCCCGTTGATGATGTCAGTATGGATGTTCTCCTTTATCGCCCTCAGGCGGAGGTCGACGTGGGTGGTCGCGGACATCGGGTCGCCGGCGGTTATGAACGCGACCCTCTTCCTCTTCGCGGCGGAGACGATGACGTCCTTCTCCTCGACATCGGCCCGCCTGAGGATAGTGAGCTTCTTCCCAATGAACGCCTCAAGGTCCTTGGGCTGTGCATCGTTGAGCTTCGATGTGTAGAACTCAGCGAAGATCTCGTCGCAGTTACGGAGCGTGGTCAGCGCCCTGACGCTCATATCCTCTGGCCTGGACATCCCTAAACCGACAAATATCAATTCGCCCATTGGCAACACCGTGCGCACCATCTGCCTGAAGGTACCGAGAGGGGAAGCTGAGTTTACCCGTAAAAAGCTTTTATCCCTCGACCTGCTGGATATCAGCCGCCGGATAAGGGGCGAGGGGGACTTCATATTCCTGCCGGTAAAGGGGGACGTCCCCGACCTCGGGTTCGAGGTCGTGGAGCAGGACCTCGAGGAGAGGGAGCTGGTCGAGACCGATTACCGGACCCTCGTCGACGTGCCTCCCGACGTCCGCGAGAGGCTGCCCGCATCCTTCGACATCATCGGGGACGTGGCCATCGTCCGCCTCGACGATGATATGGTGGGCCTTGCGCCTAGGATCGGAGAGGCGCTGATGAGCACCTTCCCGAGGCTGAGGACCGTGGCCCTGGACCGGGGGGTGAAGGGCGAACTGAGGGTGCGCGACCTCGAGGTGGTCGCCGGGGAACCGCGAACGGAAACGGTGCACACCGAGTACGGCATCCGGATGCTCATCGATCCGGCCAAGGTTTACTTCAACCCCCGGCTGTCCAACGAGAGGCGGCGCATCGCCTCGCTGGTCCGGGACGGCGAGACGGTGGTCGACATGTTCGCTGGCGTCGGTCCGTTCTCCATTATGATCGCCAAGCACGCCCGACCGGAGGTGGTCTATGCGATGGACCTCAACCACGATGCGGTCGAGTACATGCGGCAGAACATCAGGATGAACAAGGTGACCAACGTGGTCCCGATCGAGGGAGACTCCCGTCAGCTGGTCTTCGATGTCCCCTGCGCGGACCGCATCATCATGAACCTGCCGCACTCCGCCCGGGACTTCTTCCATGACGCCCTCACCCGGCTCAAGCTCGGGGGAACCATCCATTTCTATACTATATGTGAAAGGGAGGACATCGATCCGATACTCGAACGTCTGGTGTTGGAGGCGAGGGGCATGGGCGTCCTCATCACCGTCCTCAGGCAGGAGGAGCTGAAGACCTACTCACCGTCGATGAGCGTCTTCTCCGCGGACATCGGTCTTGTTGATTGGTGCTAGGGTGACCCCGTTCTGCCCCTGGTAGTTGCCGCTCCTCTTCCCATATGTCAGCTGGGCCGGCGAGCTGAGGGTCTCGAAGACGATCTGCACGAAGCGGACACCTACCTGGACCTCCACCGGGGCCGAGGAAACATTCACGGACATGAAGGTGAGGGTGCCCTTGAACCCCGCGTCCACCTTGCCCACGCCGGCCAGGAGGCCCTTGCGTATCCACGATGTGCGGAGCCACAGCTGGGCGCACAGGGATGGCGGGAGCTCTACCCGCTCCACCGTGGAGACGAAGAACATGCCGCCGGGCGGGATGGTCGCCGTGCCCTCCCTGACGATCTCCCTGCCGGGCACGGAGATCTCGGCGATGCGAAGGTCGTACCCATTGGGGGTCAGCGATGCCTCGGAGTAACCGTCGATCTTCAGCTCGCCGTTGCCGCAGCGGGCAACGATCTCATGGTCGGGGAGGACGCACATGACCCCGCATCATCATGACGGTAAAAATACCGGCGGTGCGCCCGTACCCCGCGTTCGGAGGGCTCTAGGTATCACGGATGGTAACGGTCCCGGTCCGATTATATAATGGGAAATCGGTCCAAGTTGCAGCGGGGGAGAATTCCCATCCACTGCCGCCATGCAGCTGTTTCCTCCTAATGGCTCCCCCGTTTTATCACATCTTTTTTATCGTTCTCATTGGTCGCGTCTGGGAGAAAAGTCTTGGACAGCCTCATATATCCGGTCCGTGTTACGGTGAGGCACACAGGCGATAGAATTGGTGTTTAAGACCCGTAAGGTAGAGACGAGCAGGATAGGCACGGTCGACTTCGACCATCTGAGCTTTGGGGAGACGTTCTCCGACCACATGTTCCGGATGGATTACGCCCACGGGGAGTGGCAGGAACCGCAGATCATCCCCTTCGGGAAGATCGAGGTATTGCCTTCCCTCTCCACCCTGCACTACGGGCAGACCGTCTTCGAGGGTCTGAAGGCCTTCCGCTCTGTCAAGGGAGGCATCAACGTCTTCCGTCCGGAGAAGCACGCCGAGAGGATGTACCACTCCTCCGACAGGCTATGCATCCCCCGGGTGGACAAGAAGATCTTCCTCGATGCCATCGACGAGCTGGTCAGGCTGGACCAGAAGTGGGTCCCCGCCAAGAAGGGGACCTCCCTGTATATCCGCCCGTTCACCTTCGCCACCGAGGACTATATCGGCGTCAGGGTCTCCGAGAAGTACAGCTTCTTCATCATCACCGGCCCGGTGGGGGCCTACTACAAGGAAGGCTTCAACCCGGTGTCCCTCATGACCTCGGGCGAGTTCGTCCGGGCCGTGAGAGGTGGCCTGGGTGAGGCAAAGACGGCGGCCAACTACGCGGCCTCGCTGCTCCCGGCCTACGAGGCCAAGAAGAGGGGCTTCGCACAGGTGCTGTGGCTGGATGCCCTCGAGGAGAAGTACATCGACGAGGTGGGCACGATGAACATCTGCTTCGTCAAGGACAACGTCCTGGTGACCCCGCCGCTACAGGGCACCATTCTGCCTGGTGTGACCAGGGACAGCGTCCTTCACCTCGCCAAGCACTGGGGCATGAAGGTCGAGGAGCGCCGCATCTCCATCGATGAGGTCATGTCCTCCATCAAGGACGGCAGCATGACCGAGGTCTTTGGGACCGGCACGGCCGCGGTCATCTCCCCGGTCGGTGAGATCTACCACCGGGGTGAGACGGTCACCGTCAACGACAACAAGACCGGGCCGGTGGCCCAGAAGCTCTTCGACGAGATCACCGGTATCCAGTCCGGCGAGAGGCCCGACCCGTTCGGCTGGGTCCACCACGTCTCTCTGTGAACTCTTTTCCCTCAATCCCTTTTCTTGTTCTCGCCCGTCAATTCATCCAACTCTCGGAAAGGATATATGTGAATTCCAACATTCGGTATTAGTTGGATGATACATCCAATATCACTTAATAACCATGGGAGGATTGTATTTGGATTCCGGGAAAAGAAAGCTGATCGCCATTGCCTTGGTGGCCGTTCTAGCGGTGGCTGCCGTGGCCGCCGCGCTTATCGTGAGCGGCAACAATAATAATAACTCTACACCGAAGACCTCGTCGGTGACCGATGCGTCCGGCACCCCCGTGACCCTTGACAAGGTCCCCGAGCGGATCGTGTCCGGCACCCCGGACATCTCCGAGATCGTCGCCGCGCTGAACATGACCAAGGCGTTGGTCGCGGTCACTGATTACTGTGATTACCCCGCTGCGGTGGCCTCGCTCCGCGACAACGGCAGCACCATAGGGGGCTTCTACACCCCGAACTATGAGAAGATCATATCGTTCAATCCCGATCTGATCATTCTGAGCAAGGGTGTGCAGGCCCAGGTCGACCTAACCTCCCAGCTGCGGAGCGCGGGCTACAAGGTCCTGCTGATCCACGAATCATCCAGTCTTGCCACCATCTACGACAACATCGCGATGATAGGGAACGTCACCGCCAAGCAGTCCGAGGCCACCACCCTGATCAACAACATGAAGGCCCAGGTCGCTGACATTGCCAAGGCGGTGTCCGGTGACAACAAGCCCAACGTCATGTTCGTCACCTATTCCGAGGCCGGCTTCACCAACGTGTGGCCCGCGGGGGGTTCGACGGCGATAGGCGAGATCATCAACCTTGCCGGCGGCAACAACGTGTTCGCCGACATGGACGGGTATCAGATGGCGTCTAAGGAGGTCCTCATGTCGAAGGCGTCGACGGTAGATGTGATAATCATGACCATCATGTACTCCACGGAGACGCCGGAGAACAAGAGCGCATGGTTCCAATCCGACCCCATCTGGAAGGAAAGCCCTGCGGTAAAGAATAATAAGGTATACTACCTGACGGGGCAGGCTGAGAGCATCTTCAACCGTCAATCGGTGAGGACTGTCGATGCGGTCCAGTTGCTGGCCGAGATACTCCATCCCGATGCGTTCGGGTCAAAGGTCCCGTACACATCCAACGGCATCAACATGATCGGGGATGAGTACAAGGACTATCTCCCCTCCGGGACCGCCTCTCAGTCCGCCACCAACGCCGTAATGGCAGCAGTGGCTCGGAATGATTAGGCATTCGAGGGAAACGCATGGAAGGCTCGTTGGTCCAGGCTACGAAAGGCAGGTTGCTGCTAGTCCTGGCCATAGGCCTTACAATTCTTTTCTTTCTTCTCGTTATATCATGGTCGGTCGGTGCGGTCGATATCTCCTTCACCGCCGTCATGAGGGACCTCTGGGCAATAATAACTAACATGGGTCCGGAGCCCACCAACTGGGAGCAGCAGATCGTGTGGTCGAGGGTCGTCCGCTCCGTCGCGGTGATCGGCGTCGGTATCGGTCTCTCGGTGTCCGGTGCGGTCATGCAGGCTCTCATCCGCAATCCCCTGGTCGACCCGTACATCACCGGGGTGTCGTCGGGAGCCGCGCTGGGCGCCATCCTGTCGATCATGGCCGGGGTGTCCATCATCACCGTTGCCGAGTTCACCACACCGCTGGCCGCGCTCATCGGCGCGCTGGCGGCCTTCTTCATCACCATGGCCCTGGCCGAATCGGCCGGGGGGAAGTCCATCAATTTCGTCCTGAGCGGGATGATCGTGGGGATCGCGCTCTCGTCGATCACCACAATAATAATCACCTCGAGCCAGGAGAGCAAGCTGCATGGGGCTTTGTTCTGGCTGTACGGTTCCTTCGCCTTCGTGGACTGGGTCAAGGCACTGATGATAATCCTCCCTGTCCTCATCATCTGCGCCATCCTCCTGCTCTACGCCAGGGAACTGAACGTCATCCTCCTGGGCGACGAGCACGCCAGGCATCTGGGCCTGGACGTCAAGGTGTTCAAGAGGGTCATCATAGCCCTGACATCGGTCCTGACGGCCATATCGGTGGCGTTCTGCGGGGTCATCGGCTTCCTCGGCCTGATCGTCCCGCACACCTCGCGCATGATCGTGGGGGGAGATCACCGCCTTCTGCTCCCCACATCCATGGTCCTCGGGGCAGTGGTCCTTCTGGCGGCGGACATCTTCGCCCGGGTGGCCACCAGGCCCAACGAGCTCTCTGTGGGAGCGGTCATATCGATCATCGGCGCGCCGTTCTTCATCTATCTCATGATCAAGAGGGGGAAGGAATATGGCGGATGATCCCCAAGTTTCCATAAAGATCGAGGGGGTCAAGTTCGGCTATAACGGCTCCGAGGTGCTCAAGGGAGTGGAGTTCGAGGGGCAGAAGGGCGAGTTCATAGGCCTCATAGGTCCCAACGGCTCCGGCAAGAGCACCCTCATGCGCCTCATGAACCACATCCTGAAACCACAGGTCGGGACCATCTGGATGGAGGGCCGCGACCTTGACAAGATGAAGATCGAGGAGATCGCCCAGGTCTGCGCCAACGTCCCCACGGAGTTCAATGAGGACTTCAACATGACCGTCCAGAACCTCGTGTTCCTTGGTCGGTATCCCTTCGCCAAGGGCCTGTGGTGGGACAACAAGGAGGACGAGGAGATGGTGGTGGAGGCCATGAAGCGGTTCGGCGTGTACCACCTCAAGGACCGAAACTTCTCCGAGCTCTCGTCCGGCGAGGCCCAGAGGGTGCTGCTGGCCAAGGCCGTGGTGCAGTGCCCGCGGGTGCTGCTGGTCGACGAGCCGTCGGCCCACCTTGACCTCAAGTACAAGCACGAGGTCATGGAGCACCTGAGGAACATGCTCAGCGGCAGCGTGACCATCGTCATCGCCTCCCATGACCTCAATCTCCTGGCTCAGTACTGCAACAGGATCATGATATTGTCAAAGGGCAAGATCGTCGCGTTCGGCACGCCAGAGGAGGTCATAACCGCTGAGATGGTGGAGCAGGTCTACGGTGTGGAGGTCGCCATCCTGAGGGACGGCGATGCCATCTACGCCATCCCCCGGAGGACGAGGCGGAAGGAGGACGGGAAATGAGCATCGAGCAGAGAGTAAGGCCGGAGGTCCGGGCGATGGTCCGCCCTCGCCACGGAGGGGATGTCTGGGGACGCATGGACGTCCGTGATTTCAGTTCCAACGTCAATCCGCTGGGACCGCCGGAGAGGCTGGGCGACTACATCATCGAAGCGGCCAGGGACATGGAGAACTACCCCGACGACAGCTGCTCCGAGCTGAAGGAAGCGATATCCTCCAGGTACGGCGTCCCCTCCCACAACATCATGGTGGGGGCCGGCTCGGCCGAGCTCATCCGCCTGTTCCCCGAGGTGTTCGTGCGCCCGGGAGACCGGGTGATCATGCCCCGCCCCACCTTCTCGGAGTACGGTTTCGCCTGCCGCCTCATGGGCGCGGAGCTGGTGGACCTCCCGCTCCCAGAGGACGATTCCTTCCGGCTGGACATCGGCAGCATGATCGAGGAGATGGTCCCCGGGACCAGGGCGGTGTACGTCTGCAATCCCAACAATCCCACTGCCCGAATGCTCTCGCGCAAGGAGGTGCTGGAGCTGGTCTCGGAGGCCTCGCGCCGCGACATCATGATCTTCCTGGACGAGACCCTCCTGGAGCTCTCGGAGCGCGACAAGGACGTTTCCATCATAGGCGAGATCGAGGGGAACGACAACCTGTTCATCATCCGCTCCTTTACCAAGTCGTTCGCCATGCCCGGCATCAGGGTCGGTTACGGCTTCGGCAGCAGGGAGGTCATAAGGTACATGGACTCCGCGAGGCTCTCGTGGAACCTCGGGACGCTGGAGCAGCGCGTCGCGACCAGGCTGATGTCCGACGAGCAGGCGCATGTGCGCCGTGCGGTAGGCATGCTTGTCGACGAGAAGGAGCGCATGCGGAGCGAGATCGCGCGCATCACCGAGGCCAGCGTGGCGCTGCCGGACTCGTACTTCTTCTTCCACCCCCTGGGGGAGCTCGGGGTCACCTCTCCGCAGTTCCAGGAGGCCATGCTCCGCCACAACGTGCTGGTGCGCGACTGCTCGTCGTTCGGTCCGCCCTGCCATGGCTACTCAAGGTTCTGCGTCAAGACCAGGAACAAGGACGACGAGTTCCTGGGAGCGCTCCGGCTGGTCGTCGAAGAGATCGGTGGAAGGTGAGCCATTGGAGCCGTGGATATACGCCATCACCATACCAGTCATGGCACTGGCCATCGACCTGCTGGTGGGCGAGCCGCCGAACCGGTTCCACCCGGTGGTGTGGATGGGGAAGCTGATCGGGCTCCTCGATGGCATGGTGAAGCGCGAGACCCCACGCCGGCCCGGGAAGGAGAAGGCGCTCGGGGTGCTGGTAGGCATCATACCGATCATCGTCTTCGTGCTGGCGTTCACCATCTTGCTGGCCGTGATCCGCGACGTCCTGGGCACGATCATCTGGGCGCTGGCGTGCGCGGTCATCTTCAAGACCCTGTTCGCCATCCGGGCGCTGGAGACGCACACCGCCCCGATGATCGCGGACCTCCAGAAGGACGACCTTGACGCCGCGCGGAGCAAGGCGTCGATGGTGGTGTCCCGCGACGTCAACAAACTGGACAAGGCCCACATAACATCCTGCGCGGTGGAGACGGTCTCCGAGAACCTCGTGGACTCGGTCCTCTCGCCGATGTTCTACTTCGGGCTTGCCGGAATTCCTGGGGCCATGTTCCTGAGGGTGTCCAACACCGAGGACGGGATGATCGGCTACCTGAGCGAGAAGCACCGTTACGTGGGGTGGTTCGCCGCCCGGCTGGACGACTGCATGCACTACCTGGTCGCACGCATCTCGGTACCGTTCATCATGCTTGCCCTTGCCATCATGGGCAAGGACTGGAGGAACGCATGGAGGGCAGCCATGCGGGACCACAAGCAGACGTCCAGTCCCAACAAGGGGTGGCCGATGGCAGCGGTGGCCGGGGGTCTGGGGGTCAGGTTCGAGAAGATCGGCTACTACTCGATGGGGGACGGAGAGGTGCCGACCGACCCGAGGGTCATCGCGGACACCATCAAGGTGATGAAGCTCACCGCCGTGCTGTTCTTCGTCCTAGTGCTCATTCCTCTGTTCACTTTCATCGGCATCCAAGTACAGCTGTTCATCGAGAACCTGTTGCTGGGGCTATGGTGATATCATGTCCGGGTTCGATGTCAAGATCGAGAAGGGAGAATATCTCGGGAAACCGGTGGCCATAGTCCGCCTTCCCGGCAGGTACAGGGTTCTGAGCTCCACCATCATGGGCGGAGGGTTCGCGGAGACGGACACGCTGTTCATCCTGGAGGTGAAGATGGGGTACGACAACAACAGTCCGGAGGACGACCTGGAGGAGGTATGCCGCCGCTACTCGCTCCCTGCGGACTGCGTCGGCTTCATGACCGCGGCCGACGTGAACCGCGTGCTGACGGTCAAGAGGGAGGAGGTCAACGGGAAGAGGGCGATCGCCATCGTCACCGCCGGCGTCACCAACGCGGTGTACGCTGGCGAGCGGCTCCCGCAGGAGGTCATCGACCTGTTGCCCAAGCATATCGCCGGCACCATCAACATCATCGCGCTGCTCGACCAGCCGGTCCAGGATTGCGGCATGGCGGGAGGGTTCATCACCATCACCGAGGCGAAGTCGGCCGCCCTCATGGACATGAAGGTAAAGGGGACCGGCACGACCAGCGACGCGGTCGCTATCGCTTGCCCCATGGGGGACGGCGACAAGTACTGCGGTCCGGCGACGGACGCGGGCATGGCCGTCGCCCGCGCGGTGCGCGATGCGGTGGCCGATTCGATCCGCAAGTGGAACGGCAACGGCAGCGGGGCCAGGGACTTCGTCTACCGACTCGACGAGCTCGGGGTGGGCGTGGAGGAGATGTGGGCCGCCGCCTACGAGCTCTACATACCGGACCCCAGCTGGGACACCGAGCGCATCAGGGCGATGTTCATGCGCAACCTCGCAGTGCTGAGGAAGGACATCAATGTCAATGCCATGATGTACGCGGCCATCAACATGGAGGACATGGGCAACCGCGGCGAGATGTACGGCCTGGACAACGGCAGGTTCAAGCAGGACCCCGTACACCTGGTGGCCGACGAGCTGCTCGGCATCGCCCTGGCGCAGTACGTCGCCGGCACGAAGGGCCTGTTCGAGTACGTGCGCTACGACAAGAAGAAGCCGGGCGTCCTGGGCACGCTGGGGCCGTTCCTCGACGACATAGTCGCCTCGCTCATCGGCTCCATCATGTCGCGCATCTACACCGAACTGCTGGAAGGTGAGGACAAATTAGGGGCGTAGGTGCGATAAAGGCGCTTTTCTCCCTGTTCACCGTCATACCGGTGAACATCACCGGAGAGGACGTCGACGAGCTGTCGCGCCACTTCTGGCTCACGCCGCTGATCGGCCTGTTCTACGGCATCGTGGCCGGGGGCCTGTTCCTCCTCCTGACCCGGGTGTTCGACGGGCTGGTGTCGGCGGTCCTCGTGATCCTGGTGGTCCACGCCATCAACCGTTTCCTGCACTTCGACGGGCTCATAGACCTCGGCGACGGCCTCATCGCCACCGGGCCGCACGAAAAGAAGATGGCGGCCATGAAGGACACCAGGGTGGGGGCCGGCGGGGTAGGGTTCGGCATGATGTTCACCATCCTGACCGTGGCCTCCCTGTCGTTCGTGAGGGATGCCGGCAGCATCGTCATGCTCTTCTTCCTCCCCCTGTCCATGGAGGTCCTGGCCAAGAACGCCCTGGTCACGGTCGCCGCGCTTGGAAGGCCCCGCGAGGGCCTGGGCAGCCCGTTCGTTAGCAACACGCCTAAAAGACATGCCGTGTACTCCGCCCTGCTGTCCTTCGCCCTGCTGGCGATCGTCCTGTGGCTCGCCTACCCGTGGCCAGCTCCGTACGCCCTGCTCTTCGTGGCCCTCATTGTCCTGACCAGCTCCGCCGCCGCTGCCATCGTGGCCGCCCAGGGCGGGAGGAGCTTCGGCTGTGTCAACGGGGACATCATGGGGGCGACCAACGAGCTTGCCAAGCCAGCGGTCCTGCTCGTTGGCATGGTGGGGGTGGTCCTGTTCCTGTCGATGTTCTGATCACCGCCGGGGGGATGGGCAGCCGCCTGCGCGACGTCCCTGGGGAGAAGCCCCTGGTGAAGGTGCTCGGCCGGCCGATGATCGACCGTGTCCTGGGCGCTTTCGAGGGAGCGACAGGGATCAACAATGTCCACATATCGGTCAGCCCTCACACCCCTGAGACGAGGAGGCACCTCGCGGCGAGGAACGTCCGCCTGATAGATACGCCGGGCACAGGATACTGCGAGGACCTGAACCTCGCCATGTCCCACATCTGCTCCGAAAGGGTGCTGGTCTGCCCGGTCGACCTCCCGCTTCTGACCTCCAGGGGCATCGACGCCGTGGTCAGCGCGTCCGTCGGCTCTTCCGCCGGCTCGTTCTGCGTGACCGTTCCGGTGGAGCTCATGAACTCGCTGGGAATGGCGCTGACCTTCTCCCTGGAGGTCGGCGGCCGCAGGGTGGTGCTGTGCGGCGTCTCCGTCGTCGACCGGCTGCAGATGCTCACCGGAAGGGAGCTGGAGCAGGACTACATGGTCACCGAGGCGGAGGAGTTCGCCCTCAACGTCAACACCCGTGCGGACCTCGGCAGGGCGGAGGACGCCCTCCGTCGCAGGGGAACGAGGTAGGGCGGCCACGCGGTGCTTCGGACCTCGGGCTCATATCAACCTGATGCCGGACCTGACGGCATGCTCCACCGCGAACCGGTAGTCCGTCCTCGAGAGCCTCCCCCGCAGCTCGGGGAACTCCGTGGCCCGGTGCTCCGGACGGTACTGCGCCATGATGTTGACCAGGGCACCGGGCATGTTGCCGGCAAGCCAGTCGAGCGCCGGGACCGTGCAGCAGTCCAGATGTCCGGGCAGCATCAGGTGGCGAACGATGATCTCGCACTGTGAAGCGGCCAGCAGGTGGTTCCTGGTCACGATGCGCATGTAGTCCCTCACCCCGGACAGCCTCTGGGCGCAGGTGTCGTTGCCGTACTTGAGGTCCGCGAGGTAGATGTCCATGGTGCCGTCGAGCAACGACATGGCCTTTTCGGACAGGTACATGTTGGAGTTCCATATCTGGGCGATGCTCACCTCCGCGTGGGCGAGGACGTCCAGGACGTAGTGCAGGGAAGGTGTCGGGTCCCCGCCGACCCAGTTGATGTTCTTCCCTCCTGCCTTGAGCACGTCGCCGAACCTGGCAGCCATCTCGGCGGCGGGGACCTCGTGGCCGCGGTCGGGGCGAGTGCTGATGTCATAGTTCTGGCAGAACACGCACCGGAGATCGCAGCCGGCGAAGAACACCGTGTACGACGGTACCAGGGGCTCCTCCTCCCCCATGTGCATGAACTCGCTCGCTATCCGGGGCTCGAGCACCCCGCACCGTCCCCGCTTGCGTCTGCGGTCCACCCGGCACTCGTGCTCGCAGAAGCAGCACTCCTCGAACAGCTTGAAAGCGATGGACCTCTTCAGGTCCATGAGGCTGCACGCCCTCACCTCCGGACGCGAGCCCTCCTTGACCATCCTCCGGTGCTCGTCCATGCTCCCATCATGGAGGTCCCACATCTCTGGTAGCGAGAGCTGGTCGAAGCGGTCGACCGCCACCGATCTGGCGAGCAGGAACCTGGCGGTCGCTCTCCGGTCGACGATGGCGCTGTACCGCTCGAGCGGGGAGCTCATGGCGATGGAATGGGGAGCGATAGGTCTTGAATGATTGGAAGAAAGCGACCGGCCGACCGTCCGGAGGCAGCAGGGGGACGGGGGGCCGGGAAAGGGTTCAGCGCCTGGAGACCAGGCGGGCGTAGTTCTTCTCGATCTCGTCCAGGATGGTCCTGGCGGTGATCTTGCCCTCGCTCGCGGCCATGGCCGCGATGGATGAGCCCCCAGCACCGACGCCCTCCTTGACCAGGCCGGTCTCGTAGATCTTCAGGCCGTCGTAGCGGGACATGGAGAAGTTCAGGTTCGCTGCCATCACCGGGACCTTACCGATCTGGGACACCAGGGAGCGGAGATCGGAGGTGGTGTCCTTGGCGATCCACCTGGTCGTGCCGATGGCGATGTTGCTGAGCATGGAGTAGTCCATTCCCTTGATCACTGCGAGCACCGCGGCCATCTGGGTGCCGCCGGCCAGCAAGACCGGCACCGACTCCGCGGCGCCCACCGCGAGACCGGCGGCCGCCGCCATCATCGGGTCGCCGACCGCCTCGATGGCGGCCATGGGGTCCCTCTTGAACGATTCCAGCCTCATCCCGCTGGCCTTCAGGCCCTCCTCGACCACCTTGATCTTGAGCTCGTGCGGGTTCGCGGGCAGGGTACTGGCCACCTTCCCCGCAGCATTGTAGCCGAGCGCGGTCAGCACGCCCAGGGCGGTCGTCGTGCCGCCCGGGATCGACTCGGCGATGACAAGGTAGTCGCTCAGCTTGGCCAGGTTCTTTCCGGCGAGCACGGCCCGGTCGAACACCTTCTCGGGGTCCTTGACCGATCGCCCGGTTCGTATGTCATCGCCCGGGGTCCCGTCCAGCTCGAAGAACGGAACGTGCGGCTTGACCCTCAGGCCGCCATTGACGACGAACAGGGGCATGGGGACGAGCTTCAGCGCGGACATGGCCACGATGCCGGGGGTCGGTATCCCGTCGGGGGTCACCGGCACGCCATCGATGCACTTGCACTTGCCGTAGTAAAGCAGCTCCATGTCCGCGGCAGGGGTGAAATCAGTGGCTTCGGGGTTGGCGCCCGCGGCCGAGAGCCCCGGGATCTTTGCCGTCTCGGTGTTGCCTATGACGCAGGCGTAGGTGGGCTCCTTGCCCCATATGTTCTCCAGGAACTTCCTGGCAAGCTCATCCTCCAAGCAGATCGTTATGTCCTCTGGCACCTCGAACGACATTTCAACATCTCCATGATATATCAGTTGGATTATTCATCCAACTGTATGCCTTGGCCCTATAAAACCATGTCGTATATGATAAAGAATGAGGAAAGAGGTCATCGATCGGACCCGGTGCAGATCGAGCCGGCCGAACTTACGGTGGCCTAGTGGTCCACTATGGCATCCATGAGGCTGCTCAAGGGGCGGTGCCTCTTGGCGTTCTCGCAGAACCTGACCGACCGGCTGCCCGACCGACCCACCTCACCTGCCGTGTACGGCACCTTCATGTGCAGGTGCTGGCCGGAGATCGATGACGTCCCGTGGTCCACCACGAAGGCGACCCTGTTCCCGGTCATGCGGTCGATGTTCTCCATGAGCAGGTCATCGACCTCCCTCAGGAGGGACACCTTCTGGTCAGGTGCGAGGCGGTGGGAGATATCGTCCGTCTCCTCCACGTGCATGAACACGTTGGAGGACTTCAGCAGGCGGAACGCCTCCTGGAACCCGCTCCACATGTTGTCCACCACCCTGCGGCGCATGTTGAGGACCCCGGCCACGCCGAGAGCGGAAGGGCTCTTGGAGATGATGACCATGTCCTTGGCCGACGGCAGGGGCTTGGGCCTGTTCGCATGGTTGAGCGTACCGCCGCCCCAGGGCAGGACGGTGAGCCCGTCCAGGTCCTTTGCCGTTCTAGTGATGAACTTGTCGAACTCGCCCAGCTCGACCCCGTTGCCGTTCACCGGTGCCGGCGGGAGCGGGAAGTCCTGGACGTGATCGCTGTCGACCGTCATGACCCCTCTGCCGTCCTCGTAGAAGTACAGCCTGGGGTTGAGATCGCCGAGAACGTCAAGGTTGCTGACCATCGCATCCTGGAGGTCCTTGTCCATCTCCCTGGAGACGCGGTAGACCCATTCCACCTTTCCGCCGTTCATGCGGACCGGGGAGAACCTGTACGCCACCTGGTGCTCCTCGACGGGAACGCCCAGGCCGACCGCTTCGACCAGTCCGCGCGGGGTCTGCAGCGGCTTTCCGCTGAAGAGCTCAAGAAGGAAGAGGTGCGTATAGCTCCGTCCGTCGGTGGTCCCGAAATCCCCAGTGGTGGCGATGCTGTCGATGAACCGCTTGTCAAGGGCCTCCAACGGGGTCCGGCCGTTTAGCTCGGGTATCTTTTCATCGGCCGCTCCGTCCAGAAGGATGACCAGCGTGTTCATTATTTTCCAACTCCGCTCCTTGGACCTGATATTAAGTCTGGCTAATATACTTTCCTCAGCAACCAGCAGTTTTCAGGCAGCGAGGTCGAAGGAAAAATGCGTATAACGAAACGGAGATTATGCAGGAGGTCGGTTAAACATCTATGTTGCGGATGAAAAGAGCATATGAACCACCCTCCGTCGACGACGGTACCCGGGTATTGGTAGAGAGGCTTTGGCCGAGGGGCCTGACCAAGGAGCGCGCGGCGATAGAGATATGGTGCAAGGACATAGCCCCCTCCGCCGAGCTGCGGAAATGGTACTCCCATGACGTGTCGAAGTGGGAGGAGTTCCGCGCACGCTATCTCCAGGAGCTGAGGGGCAACCCGTCGGTAGATCGCCTCAGGAAGCTCTCCGATTCGAGGATGGTGACATTGGTCTTCGCCGCCCGGGACCCCGAGAAGAGCAGCGCCAAAGTGCTGATGGATGTCCTGCTCCAGAGAGTTGACGCAGGTGTTTTATAGACAAGTCCCCATAACTTGGCCGACAAGGGATACGGATTGGCGGAAGGAGGAGAACTGAGAAAGGTCGTCGAGATGTTCGACCCTCTCGGGCGCAAGGTCTCCCGCCCTTCCCAGGCGTCCCGGGTGGTCACCTCGTACTATAACGGCGAGGGTCGGCTGGTCCGGAGAGTGCTGGGAAAGGCGGTCATCGTCTCGCCGGAGGATATGGACGTCAGGGACGGCCCCTAGGATCCTTTCCGCCACATGAATACACCGGGGACCACTGGTAAGGGCCGGCAGGGCGGCGTATCCCCTTGTCACGTTTATAGAAATCTCCGCCCCACTGGCCCCCAGAAATAGCGGTCCCCGGCCAGATATTTATTTTAGAGAAATAAAATTATAATTCAGATGCAAATCATAAGAGCAATGAGGTAATCGTAGCTCTCGTTCTTGATAACCAGGGGATAACGTAGTTAAATCTAGTTGTAGAAATCAGGGCCGCGAAGAACGCAAAGGGATGGACAAAAGATGAACATGACCTTTGATGAGTTCCTTTCCCTGGCCAAGAAGTATCAGGCCATGGGCAACTCAGCACAGAACCTGCTCGAGGACATCCGCCGCGGTCCCTACCGGGTGCAGGATGGCGTTCGCCTCAGGCAGCTATACGAGTTCCTCCTGGACCTGCAGATGGTGCAGGAGGACCAGAAGGACGTGAACGAGGCCGTTATCGCCGTGGCCAATCTCCTCGCGGAATATCAGGACGAAGAGGAGGAGAGGGTCGTCTCCGAGAAGTGGGTCCCTGAGAAGGGCTTCCCCGGTGCCACCCTGTGGGTGCAGCGCGAGGATGCCAAGTGGGCCATCGCGCCCTCGCCCAAGGAGGGCGCCTGCCTGGGCAAGTGCGTCAAGGACCTGGGGTCGCACAAGTGGTTCGACAAGCCTCTTCCTCTGCTCGTCGACGGCGTGCGGTAACCTCAAACCCTTTTCTATTACCCCATTTTTCTATCTTCTGCGCTCCGAGCGTTCCGATCCGTCACTAAGGACGCTCATGTCTCCAGGACCTCCGCCCGGCATCACATGCTCACATCTCCGGTCGGTGGCTACGCCACCCTGTGCAGGGCGATGGCGCATTGCCCGCTGGAGATGCCCCCGTCGCCGTTGGGGATACGGTCGGGACAGACGAACCTGAGGCCGTGGGACCGGACCATGCGCTCGGTGAGGGAAGAGATGACACCGTTGTAGGATACCCCTCCGGTCAGGCCTATGGCCCCGAGACCGCGCTTCGAGGCCTCGTCCGCGGCCGCCTCCACCAGTGACTCGAGGACGGCGGACACGTAGGTCACGGCAAGGTCCTCCCGCGAGCCCCTCATTTCCCTCAGCTCCTGGAACAGGGGAACGGTCATCACCGTCCCGTCCCGCCTCTCCGCCCTCAGGCCGTCGAGGACCTTGCCTCTCTCCAGGACCGCCTCCAGCTTCATCGCCGGCTCCCCATCGTAGGTGCGTTTCTGGCACACCTCGAAGTGGCATGACAGCGCGTCCAGCAGACGGCCGAACCCGGTGGTGGTGGGGCTCGCGGGCATGATCTTTCGGAGCACCGCCGCCTCGCTGTCGTTGAAGTATGCCCCCGGCCGCCCGGCCAGCTCGTCCATCGCGAACACCAGCCGCCGGGGGTCCCGGACCGCCATCTCCCCGCCCAGGAGCGGGACCGCCTGCAGATGTGCGACCCTGTCGTACGAACCGAGATCGGCGCGCAGCACCTCGCCGCCCCAGGCCTGGCCATCATCGCCGTAACCGGTGCCGTCCAGGGTCAGGGTCACCAGCTCGTCCTCCCCGGCGTCCAGCATCAGGGCGGCGGCATGGGCCCAGTGGTGCTGGACCTCCACGAGCTCCGCCCTCTCCCGATGCGCGAGGTTGACCCCAAGCTTCCGGTTCGAGTATCCAGGGTGGAGGTCCACCGCCACGGCCTGGACCCTGTCCACCCCGAGCAGCTCACGGAAGTGCTGGACCGACGAATCGAGGAAATCGATCACCCCCAGGGAGTCTCCGTCCCCGATGTACTGGGTGGTGAACAGGCGTCCGTCCTTGGCCACCGCCCCGCAGAGGTTCTCCTGCGCCCCCAGCCCGATGGCGCTCCCCTTCAGCGGTATGTCCAGCGATGACGGTATGTGCCCCCTGGACCTGCGTATGAAGTAGGTCTTCCGGCCGTAGGTCCTCAGGACCGAGTCATCGCAGCGGTTGATGATCTCCCTGTCATGCATCAGGTACGCCTCCGCCCCCAGCTCCAGGGCGTCGGTGTCCCTGAGGACCATGGGCTCACCGGGAACGTTCGCCGAGGTCATCACCAGCGCATCGTCCTCCAGGTGATGGAACAGCAGGTGGTGCATCCCGGTATAAGGGAGGAAGAGGCCGATGGTGCTCAGTCCCGGGGATATGAGCTCGGTGACATCGCTCCGCCTCTTTTTGACCAGGACCACAGGCCGGTGCGAGGAGGTCATGAGCTCCTCCTCGAACCCCGTCGGCTCGCCGTAACGCCTGGCGGCCTTCATGTCCCTCACCATGATGGCGAACGGCTTCTCCCGGCGCTTGTACCACGTCCTCAGCCTCGGGAGGGTGGGCAGGGTCGCGCAGATGTGCATCCCGCCCCAGCTTTTGGCCACGCCGATGTACCCCCGGTGCAGCAGCTCCGCGAACTTGCCGATGGGGTCGCCGCCGTCCTGGGGTTTCCCGTGACCGTCAAGGAGGTAGTAAGAGGGGCCGCAGTGCGGGCATGATATGGTCTGGTGATGGAACCGGCGGGCGGACGGGTCATCGTACTCGTTCCGGCACTCCGGGTCCATGGGAAAGTCGCGCATCGACGTCTTCTCGCGATCGTAGGGCAGGTCGACGATGACCGTGAACCTGGCACCACAGTTGGTGCAGTTGGTGAACGGGTAGAGGTACCTCCGGTCCGAGGGATCGAACATCTCCTTCAGGCAGTCGTCGCACACCGCGGTATCGTTGGGGATGCCCACCCCCTTCTGGCCAGCCTCGCTGATCACGATCTGGAAGGAGGGACCGAGAGGTTCGTGGGAGGGGAGGACCTCTACCGAGTCCAGGCGGGCCAGGGGCGGAAGCTCCCGCCTCAGTCTTTCGACGAGCTCCTCGGCCCCACGGTCCACCACGATGACGACGTTGGAGCCGTTGTTCTGGACATAGCCCCGCAGACCCATGGAAGTGGCGATACGGTACACCGTGGGGCGGAAGCCCACCCCTTGGACTATGCCATGAACGACGATCCTCATGTCCAGATTCCAACGCGTGGTGATTATATAGAGATTTTTGGACAATCCATATTAATACGGTATCAGATGGACCCGCTGAGGCTGAGAGCATGGCTGATATGAGCGTCGTCAAGGACGGGCTGAGATACACGGCCGATCACGAATGGGTGAGCGTGGAGGACGGCAATGCCAGGGTGGGCATCACCGACCATGCCCAGAACCAGCTCACCGAGATCGTGTTCATCGAGCTACCAAGGAAGGGCAAGAAGCTGAAGAAGGGAGATGTCCTCGCCCAGCTGGAGAGCGTCAAGACCGTGGCATCGGTGTACGCCCCGATCGGCGGTGAGGTGGTCGAGGTCAACTCGATCCTCGAAGACCAGACCCAGCTTATCAACGAGTCGCCTTACGAGAACGGATGGCTGGCCGTGATAAAGATGGAAGACCCGTCCTCGGTCGACGCCCTCATGGACGCCGCGACGTACCGCAAGGTGTTGGGTTAGGTAAAAAGGCAGCCCGGGCACCGGTCCCGCCGCCGGTGCCGGGCGCTCGGTCCTTCAGAATCCTGCGTCCTTCATCGTGTGGGGACAGGCGCACTTCGCCCTCTTGGCCGGGATCTTGGGGAGGGTCGCCGCGATCAGCTTCTGCACCTTCTCCACGTTCTCCTCCATCACCCTCAGTACGGTGGCCAGGTCCACGGGCTCCGGGGCCCAGACGTCGTAGTCGGTGATCGTCGCGAGACAGGTGTAGCACATGTCCTTCTCCCTGGCCAGTTGGCACTCAGGCACCAGAGTCATGCCGATGATGTCCGCGAACTGCCGGTACATCTTCGACTCCGCGCGGGTCGAGAACCTCGGGCCTTCGATGCATACGTACGTCCCGCCGTTGTGGTGCGTTATCTTGAGGCGCTTGGCCTCCTTGGCGAAGAGCGCGTTCATCTCCTCGCAGAACGGGTCCGCGAGCGAGATGTGAACGGTCTGCGACCCATCGTAGAAGGTGTACTTCCTCCCCCTGGTCTGGTCGATGAACTGGTCCGCGATGACCAGGTCACCGGGCTTGTAGTCCTCCTTCAGCGAACCGACCGCGCAGGGAGAGATGATCCTCTCCACCCCGAGCTGCTTGAGGGCCCAGATGTTGGCGCGGTAGTTGACCATGTGGGGCGGCAGCACGTGGCCGCTGCCGTGGCGCGACAGGAACGCGACCTCGGTCCCCCCGAGCTCTCCGACAAGGATGCTGTCGGACGGCGCTCCATAGGGAGTAGACATGTTGATCTTGTCCTTGAGCTTGAACGTTCTGGGGTCGTACACCCCGGTTCCGCCGATTATGCCGATGCGCGGTGCCATTGGCGCCGGTATATTCTCGGTTAAATAAATCGATGCCCCCAGGGACGAAGGAAGAATACGAGCCTTTTTTATTCGGCTCCTTCATCCCAGGCAGAGGAGCCATGACAGTGAAAACGGAGTTGAACCCTGTCCGGGGGATCAGGACCTTTCCCGCCTTTCCCGTCGTTCTGGCGGTGGTCGGCAAGGAAGAGAAGAACATCATTACCCTGGCGCTTGTACATGTCTTCTCGTTCAATCCTCCTCTCATAGGCATCGGGGTGATGCCGTCCCGGTACAGCCACGAGCTGCTCCACCGGTCGCCTGACTTCAGCGTGAACATACCGAGCAAGGAGCTCGTGGAGGAGGTGATCTTCTGCGGGGAGCGGTCCGGGAAGGACGTGGACAAGTTCGAGGAGACCGGCCTCACCCCCGTCCCCGGGAAGAGGATAGGGTCCCCGGCGATCGAGGAGTGCATCGTGAACCTCGAATGCAGGAAGGTCCAGACCGTCGATACCGGCGACCACACCTGGTTCATCGGAGAGGTGGTGTGCGCTCAGACGGTAGAGAACTACGACAGGGAGCGGGCGCTCATCTACTGGGCAGGGGAGTTCCGCACCCTGGGGGAGATAATCAGAGGCAGATGACGCCGTTCACGAGGGACCCCCTCGAGGAGTGGGCGATCCATTGCCGCGACCGCTCGGCGGCCGTCTCCCTGGACAGCAGCGGGGCGCCCCCGCCGTACTGGGATGCCGGATGGAAGGAGCTGTCCTTTGTCCCCTCCAACGACGAGATCGATGCCGAGGCCCATCTGAAGGAGGAGCTGGCCCGGGCCTACGGCGTGGACACCGACATGATCGCCCTGACCCAGGGGGCGCAGCACGCCGATCACCTCTTTTTCTTGACCCAGCTCCGCCCCGGGGACCTGGTCGGGGTGGAGAACCCGACCTACATGCCCATGCGGCGGCAGGTGGAGTCCGTCTGCCGCGCAAGGACCTTTGACCGTCCGGTCTCCGCTTCCTACCGTCCGAGCGAGGAGGACATCGATGCCGTCCTCGGGCAGGGGGCCAGGGCACTGGCGCTGACCAACCTCCACAATCCATCGGGAGCGGTCCTGGACGCCGACCGGATGGCCGCCATGGTGGAGAGCGCCGGCAGGAAGGGCGCGCTGGTCCTCAGCGACGAGGTGTACCGGGAGATGGCATACGGGCCGGTCCCCAAGGGCGCGTACCAGATGGGCGAGAACGCGGTGTCGGTCTCCAGCGTCACCAAGCTGAACGGCCTGCGCGGCCTCCGGGTCGGCTGGCTCCTGGGCTCGGCAGAGATCGTCCACCAGGTCGAGGCGGCGCGGATCTACACCACGTACCGCCTTCCGGCCATCACCTGCCAATACGCCGCGGAGGCGGTCAGGAGGAGGGACTGGTTCAGGGAGAGGGTGCTCCGGGTGGCCAACGAGAACCTGTCCACGCTGAAGGCGTGGCTGGAGGAGGAGGACAGGGCCGGCTGCCGCCTCCCCGACGGCGCCCTGATGGCCCACCTGCACCTCCCGATGGGGATGGACGACCTGGAGTTCAGCGAGAGGCTTCTGGACCAGCGGGTGGCGGTCGGGCCGGGACGCTATTGGGGCGCTCCCGGTACGGTCCGTGTCACGTTCTCGTGCCCCCGTCCGCACCTCGAGGCCGGCCTGAGGGCCATCTCCGCCATCCTGGACCTCATGTGCGGCCACCGGGCGTGAGGACTTCCGTTCAGGCCAGGGGACTGGCGCGGGGATAGGAGCCGAGCACCTTGACGAAGACGGCCCTCCGCACCAGATCGGTGAGGGCGTCGGCCACCTTGGGGTCGTTGACATGACCGTCGATGTCCACGAAGAACACGTACTCCCAGGCCCGGCCCTTGCGCGGCCTCGACTCGACCTTGGTCATGTTGATCTCGCGGTGGGCGAAGCACCCCATGGCCTCGTAGAGCGCGCCGGGTATGTTCCTGGTGGCGAAGGCCAGGGAGGTCTTGTCCCCGCGGTCCAGGAGGCGGTTGGACCTCTGGATGGCGAAGAACCTGGTGAAGTTCTCGTCGCTCCCCTGGACGCCCTCCCTCAGGACCTTCATGCCGTACACCTCGGCGGCCCGCCGGGAGGCGATGGCCGCCTCTTCCTTCAGCCCGTGGTCCCTTATGATGCGGACCGACCCGGCGGTGTCGAAGGCCGGCACCTTCTCCCACCCCGGGTACTTGGCCAGGAAGCTGCGGCACTGCCCCAGCGCCTGGGGGTGGGAGTACACCCGGGCGATGTCCTTCAGCTCCGCGTCGGGGTGCACGATGAGGCAGTGGACCACCGGTACGAGCACCTCCCCCACTATGATCAGGTCGTTCTCCAGAAGGAGGTCGTTGACGGCCGCCACAGTGCCCTCCAGCGAGTTCTCCACCGGCACGATGCCATACTCGGCGTCGCCGCGCTCCACCGCCCGGAAGACGCTCTCGAAGTCCGGGCAGGGCATCGTCCCCATCCTCGGGAAGAACGAAGCGGCCGCGTCCTCGGAGAACGCGCCCTGGACCCCCTGGAACGCCACCCTGCTCATGGCTCAACCGCCGAAGAACTCGTGGTGGATGGTCTTGGTCGTCTTCTCCAGGTCCTTGCGCTTGACCGTGAAGGTGAGCGCGACGGTAGAGGCGCCCGCGGATATCAGCCCCACGTTCGTCCCGTTGCTGGCGACGATGCCGAAGATCTTGCCGGCGATGCCCTCCTTCTGCCCCAGGCCCTCACCGACCAGGCAAAGGAGCGCGACGTCGCGCATCGATTCGACACGGTCCACGACCCCCTTCTTCGCCTCCGCCAGCACCCTCTCGGCCCTCTTGAGGTCCCGCTCCTCGATGAGCATGGATACGCAGGTCTGTGAGGTCGCGGCCGAGTAGATGTTGATGCCGGCGTCGGAAAGCATGGTCGACATCTCGGACATGACCCCGGACTTGGAGCCGAGGCCGGCCCCGTACACCTTGACCATGGCCATGTTGGGCATGCTGGATATGCTCTTGATGGTGCGGTAGCCCTCGACCCCCTTGGGGTTGATGGCGGTGCCCTCGTACTCGGGCTTGAACACGTTCTTGACCTTGATGGTGATGCCCTTGGCCCTCGCCGGCTCCACCGTCCTCGGGTGGAGCACCTTGGCCCCGAAGTATGAGAGCTCGGCGGCCTCCTCGTAGGACAGCTGGCTGATGGGCACGGCCTCCGGGACGACCTTGGGGTCGGCGGACATGAAGCCGTCGACGTCCTTCCAGATCTCCAGGCTGTCGGCGTCGATGGCGTTGGCGATGACGCTGGCGCTGTAGTCGGTGCCGTTCCTGCCGAGCAGGGTTATGTAGCCCTCGGCGGTCTTGCCGAAGAAGCCGGTGACCACCGGGGTCTCCTGCCGCTTGAACATCTCGTATATCTTGGGGGCGATGTTGCTCCGGGTGTTCTCCATGTCCACCGTGGCCGAGCCGAACGTGCCATCGGTGATTATCCCCAGCTCGTCCGCCTCCACCGGTATCGCGTTCACGCCCATCTCCTGCAGCATGGCCGACATGACGATGACGCTCATGCGCTCCCCGAACGATTGGACCAGGTCCTTGGTACGGGGCGTCAGCTCCTCGAGGTAGATTATGCCATAGAGGATGCGCTCCAGCCTCACCAGCTGGGCACTGAGCTGGCTGACCGCGGTCTGCTTGACGTCCATGCTCCCGGCCACCTCGGTCAGGAGCTTGAGGTGGCGGTCCCGCAGTGTCCTTATGAACTGCTGGACCTCCTCCTCCCGGCGCACCTTGGACATGAAGTCCAGCAGGGAATCGGTGATCCCCTGGATGGCCGAGACCACGATGACCTTCTCCTCGGAGTCGGAGGCGATGATCTCTCCGACGCTCATCATGCTCGCTCCGTCCTTCAGCGAGGACCCGCCGAACTTGAGGACCTTCATCCTTTCCTGACCCTCCGTATGATGTCCTTGGGAATGCGGTGGACGCAGATCTCGGCCTCGTCCCTGGTGAGCCCCGCGCCCATGGCCACGTGGATGGCGCGCTCCTCGGTTATGAGGTCCCCGGGCGCGTGGGTATCGGTGTTCACCACCATCTTGGCGTCCACCTTGCGGGCCATGCGGACCACGTGCCCGTTGGTCAGGGCGTGCGACGGGCGGGAGGTTATCTCCAGCACCACGCCGTTGTCCGAGGCGGCCTGGGCGTCCTCCATGGTGATGAACCCCGGGTGAGCGAGGATGTTGACGTCAGGATTGTTCACGGCGGCGCGGTTGGTGCCCTTCTCGACCGGCTCCGAGATGGTCTCGCCGTGGACCACGATGAGCTCCGCACCGGCCTTCCTGGCCTGCCTGACCACGGCATCAAGCTTGGATGCCGGGATGTGCGTGAGCTCGACACCGACCAACATGTCCAGGCCCCATTCCCTGGCCAGGGGGACGTCCTTCTTCGTCTCCTTGATCATGCGCTCGAGGTTGCTGGGGTCCGCATGATCGGTCACCGCGATGGCCTCGTGCTTCATCACCACGGCCCGTCTGGCCAGCTCGATGGGCAGGAGCTCGCCGTCGCTCTGAAGCGTGTGCATGTGAAGGTCTATCCTCATTTCTTTACCCCCTTGTGCCTGTCGGACAGCTTCTTGAACACCTCGCCCATAGGCAGGCCGAGGTACTCGTACAGGACCATCTGGTGATAGATGAGGTCCGCTGCCTCCCAGACCTCGCCGTTGTGGTCCTTCCCCTTGCCGGAGATGGCCAGCTCGGCCGCCTCTTCCACGACCTTCTTGAGCACCTTGTCCTCGTTGGACAGCAGCTGGTTGGTATAGCTGCCTTCCCTGGGGTGCTCCTTCCGATCGCGGATGATCCGCCTGAGCTCGGGGATGATCGCCGCCGTGCTCTCCAGGTCGCCGTACAGCACCTCGTCGAAGCAGGACGGCCGGTCCAGGTGGCAGGCGTTGCCCGTCTGCCTCACCCGGACGAGCAACGTATCGTTGTCGCAGTCCGTCTGTATGCTGACGATGTCCTGCACGTGGCCGGACTCCTCCCCCTTCATCCACAGCTTCTGACGGGACCGGGACCAGAAGTGGGTGCGGCCGGTCGACAGCATGAGGTCGTACGACTCCTGGTTGGCCCAGGCCATCATGAGGACCTCGTTGGTCTCCGCGTCCTGCACGATCGCCGGTATCAGGCCGTCGGAGTTGAACTTGAGGGCCGTGCTCATCTTACCAGCACCCCCCTGTCGGCGAGGTACTTCTTCACGTCCCCGACGGTGTACGTGCCATAGTGGAATATCGACGCCGCCAGCGCGGCCGAGGCGTTGGTCCGCTGGAAGACATCGTAGATGTGCTCCGGGCCGCCGCAGCCCCCTGATGCGATCACCGGGATGTCCACGGTGTCCGCCACCAGCTGGGTCAGCTCGATGTCGTAGCCGTTGGTGGTGCCGTCGGCGTCCATGCTGGTGAGGAGGATCTCCCCCGCCCCCCGGTCCTGCATCTCGTAGGCCCAGTCAGCGGCCTCCAGTTCGGTGCGCTGCCTCCCTCCGTGAGTATAGACCCTCCATCCCCTGCCCTCGCGCTTGGCGTCGATGGCCACCACCACGCACTGGCTGCCGAAGTCCTTGGCGCAGGCGGTGATCAGCGCGGGGTCGTGCACCGCGGCGGTGTTCACCGAGACCTTGTCCGCCCCGGCCTTGAGCGCGAGCCGCATATCCTCCTTGGAGCGGATGCCGCCGCCCACGGTCAGCGGGACGAACAGGCCCTGGGCCGTTCTCTCCACGACCTCCAGGAGGGTCTTCCTGGCGTCCGAGGAGGCGGTGATGTCAAGGAAGACGATCTCGTCGGCCCCCTGTTTCTCGTACTCCACCGCCAGATCGGGCGGGTAGCCTACCCCCTCGAGGTTCTGGAACTTCACGCCCTTGACGACCCTGCCCTCGGTGACGTCCAGGCAGGGGATGATGCGCTTGGTGAGCATCCTAACCGCTCCTGAACTGCACCGCGTCCTTGGTGCTCAGCACGTTCTCCCTCGGCACGACGGCCTTCCTCAGCGCGGTGCCCAGCGCCTTGAACGTCGCTTCGATCATGTGATGGTCGTCCAGCCCGCGGTGCACCATGGCGTGCAGCGTTATCCCCGATGACATGGCGAACGAGCGGAAGAAGTGCATATACAGCGGGTCGGGGCAATCGGCGTCGCAGTAGGGACGGTCGACGATGTCTACGGCCACGGTCACGAGCGCATCGTCCATGGGGACCATGGCCGAAGCGATGCGGTCCACCGGAACGTCTCCCAGCGCCTGCCTGAACGCGGTGCCCAGGGCGATGGCAACATCCTCCACCAGGTGGTGCACGTTGTCCCCGCTCGCCTCCAGGGCGAGGTCGAACGACGCGTACCTGGTGAAGGTCTCCAGCATGTGCTTCAGGAACTGCTCGTCGGTGGTGACCGTCGACCTCCCGGTGCCGTCCAGGCAGAGGGACAGCGATATGGAGGTCTCCTTCGTCCTCCGGGACAACTTGGCCTCCCTCATCTCTTCCAGACCTCCTCCGGCCTGATCGTTCCCTTGTAGAGCGCCAGGCCGACGACGGCCGACTTGACCCCCACGCCCTCCAGGGTGGCGAGGTCGTCAACGGTGGTGATGCCGCCGGAGATGATGACATCGTGGGGGCACATCTCCACGAAGTGCCTCGTTTCCTCGATGTCGATCCCCTTGGCCCTTCCCTCGACGTTGACATTGGTATGGAGCACGCCAGCGAGGGGCAGGTCCTCCGTCGACCTCAGCGTCTCCCGCAGCTTGGTCTCCGAGGATTCCTTCCAGCCCTTCAGCTGGATCTTGCCGTCCTTGGTGTCGAGCGCGAGAATTATCCTGTTGCGGTTGGTGCGGGCCAGCTCGTAGAACCACTCGGGGTCGGTGATCGCCCTGGTGCCCACCACCACGCGGGCGGCCCCCAGGTTGAGCAGGGTCTCCGCCGCCTCGGTCGTGCGTATGCCCCCTCCGACCTGGATGGGGACCTTGACCCTGGACATGATGGAGGCGATCGCTTCGAAATTGTCGCCCCGGCCCATGGCCGCGTTGAGATCTACGACATGGATCGCCGGCGCGCCCTTGCTCTCCCAGTTGAGGGCCACCTCGCGGGGGTTGGGTAGGGATACCTTCTCAGTTCCTGGCTTGCCGCCGACCAGCTGGACGGCCTTGCCGTCCATTATGTCCACTGCGGGATATACTATCATAGCTTGGCCTCGATGAATTTGACGAAGTTCCGTAGGAACGTTGCCCCGGAAGCGCTGCTCTTTTCCGGGTGGAATTGCACTCCGAGCACATTCTTTTTTCTGAACGCCGAGGGGAACTCACCGAAGTAGTCGGTGGTGGCGATGGTCACGTCCTCCTCGGGTTTCCCGTGGAACGAATGGGCGAAGTAGAAGTACGGCGAGGCGACGCCCTCGAAGGCGCGGTCGCTCGAGTCGACCCTGTTCCAGCCCATGTGGGGGACCCTGTCCGCCTTCAGGCGGACCACGTCCCCCTTCATGAACCCCAGCCCCGGGCCGGAGCCTTCCTCGCTCTTCTCGAAGAGGATCTGGGCCCCGATGCATATGCCCAGGCAGGGCGTGCCCGCGTTGAGCCGGTCGACGATGATGTCCCTGTAGGGCAGCAGGCGCTCCATGGCGCTGTCGAACGCTCCCACTCCGGGAAAGATGATGACCTCGGCGTCCAGGAGGTTGCGCATGTTGGACTCGATGACCGCCCGCGCTCCTGCTATCTCCAGGGCCTTCCGTATCGAGTGCAGGTTCCCGACGCCATAGTCGGCCACGGCCACCCGCACCTTCGGCCGCTGGCCGATGCGATAGGAGTCGCACTCCTCGGGATACTTCACCGACCTGCGAATGGTCACCATTCCGCGGTCACCTCCTTCAGCTTGCCCAGTAGCATATCGTTCAGCTCCCTTGTGCCAATGGTCGTGCGCACGCAGTTCTCCAGCATCCTGAGGTGTCCGAAGTCGCGGATCAGCACTCCCTTCTCGGCGAGTCTTCCGACCAGGTCCTTCGAGGGCCGGGGGCTGCGGAACATGATGAAGTTGCTCTCCGACGGGAACGGGGTGAATCCCAGCGACCTCAGCCCGGCGGACAGCCGGTCCCTCTCGGAGCGGACGAGCTTGACGGCCGCGTCCACGTAGGAGGTGTTGGTGAGGGCCGCCACAGCGGTCATCTCGCTCACCCTGTCCAGGGAGTACGGGATCTTGACGCGCTGCATGACCCCGGCCATCTTCAGGTTGGAGGCCATGTACCCCACGCGGAACCCGGCCAGGCCGTACGCCTTGGAGAAGGTGCGGGTGACGATCAGATTGTCGAACTCCCCCACCCGGGATATGAACGAGTCCCTGGCGAACTCGCCGTACGCCTCGTCCACGATGACCGGTCCATCGTGCTCGCTGACCACTCTCTCGACGTCGCGGTGATCGAAGCAGTTGGCCGTCGGGTTGTTGGGCGTGCACAGGATGATGATCTTGCCCTTCGCTCTCAGCAGGGCGTCGGGGTCCAGCTGGAACCCGGGCCTGAGGTCGACGTTGACGAAGCGGCCGCAGTTGACCTTGACGAAGAAGCCGTGCAGCACGTACGACGGGTACGGAGCGACCACGGTCTCGCCGGGCTCCATGAACGACTTGAACGCTATGTCCAGCGCTTCATCCGAGCCGTTGCCGACGACGAAGTTGTCCGCGCTCAGGCCGTACTTCTCGGCGAGGGCGGCCCTGAGGTCGTCGGAGTATGGTGCAGGGTACTGGTTGAGGTCGAGGTCCATGCACTTGGCGAGGACGCCCTTGACCACGGTGTTCGGCCCGAGCACGTTCACCGAGGTGTCCATGCGCACGGCCTTGATCTTCGGGTTGTAGTAGAGCGGGATGTCCCGCACGGTGGAGCGGACCCAATTGTCGTTCATCTTTCCACCTCAGGGGACCATGCGGTCGATGGGGACGATCAGGATGCCCGTCGCTCCCAGCCGCTTCAGGCGGTTGACCGATTGGTAGATCGCGGACTTGTCCACCACCACGTGGATGGCGACGACATCGTCCCGCCCCATGAGGTTCATCACCGTGGGACCGGCGATCCCGGGCAGGAACGTCCGAACATCGTCCAGGGCGGTAACGGGCACATCGGCCATGAGATAGCGCTTGCCCTCGGCGTCCATAACGCTGCGGATGGCGGAAGCAAGCTCCTCCAGCTCGGTCCCCTTGGTTCTCATCGCCTCCTCGTTGGCGATGAGGACGGCCTGGGATTCCGTGATGACGGCGATCTCCTTCAGCCGGTTGGTCTTGAGGGTACTGCCGCTGGACACCAGGTCCACGATGAGGTCCGCTACCCCCAGGTGGGGGGTGACCTCCGCGGCCCCCGAGATGATCGTGATCTCGACCTTCTTGCCCTGGGACTCGAAGTACTTCTTGGCCAGGTTGGGGAAGGAGGTGGCGACCCTGGAACCGTCAGGTATGTCCTTCACCGAGTCGATACCCCGGCCCTCGGGGACGGCGACCGACAGCCGGCACCGCCCGTAGCCCATGTCCAAGAGCTTGTGGACCTTGAGCCCCGACTCCAGCACGAGGTCGTAGCCTGTGATGCCCATGTCCACCGCGCCCTTATGGACGAACCTCACGATGTCCTGGGCCCTGAGGAACATGACCGAAAGATCGCTGTTCTTGACGTTGGCGTATAGTTTCCTGTCTCCTCCGTCCTCGATCTCCAGACCGGCCTGGTTCAGGATCTCGATGGACCGCTCGTTCAGCCGTCCTTTGTTTGGTACGGCCAGTTTGATGGACATCACTTCACCTTTCTAAAGCGTCAATGGTGATATCCTGTCCCCATAAATAACATATGGGACTTTCAAGACGCCCAGCGCCCCCGGCGAATATCGATGACCGCCCACAAACTTTTTTATCGGCTCCGTTCGATTTCAGTCAATCAATGAAGATCATGCTCACCACCCCGCCGTGGAAGACCACCGAGAAGTGGCCGCCGCTAGGGCTTCTCTATCTCGCCGGCAGCCTGAAGAAGGAACGCGGCGACGAGGTCGTGGTGGTCGACGCGTTCTGCCACAACATGACAGTGGAGCAGCTGGTGGACCGGGTGGTGAGGGAGCGGCCCGATGTCCTCGGGATGAACTGCTCGACCCACACCTTCAACGCGACCATGGAGGTCATGGCGAGGGCGCACGAGCTGATGCCCGACCTGGCCATCATCCTGGGGGGCTACCACGCCACCTTCGCCACCAGGGAGATCCTCACCGGGTACCGGTTCATCGACTACATCATCAAGGGCGAGGCCGAGCGCTCGCTGCCCCGGTTGCTGGACCACATGGAGGCGGGGACCGAGCCGGTCGACGTGGACGGCATATCGTTCATCCGTTCCGACGGCGAGGTCTACGAGCGCCCCCTCACCCTTATCGAGGACCTCGACTCGCTGGACTTCCCGGACCGCGACCTGCTGGGCGACTTCGAGTACGGGTACATGTTCCAGGGGGTGCCCCTGACCTTCGGGAGGTTCACCACGATATCGACGTCAAGGGGATGCCCCTTCTCCTGCTCCTACTGCTCGTGCGCGGCGTTCTCCGAGCGCCGGTGGCGACCTCGGGGCGCTGGCAGTGTGGTCGATGAGCTGGAGATGCTCTACCGGCAGGGGTACCGGGAGTGCGTGATGGTCGACGACAACTTCACCCAGTCGATCCCCCGGGTGGAGGAGATCTGCCATCAGATCCGTGAGCGCGGAATTCGCATGCGGCTCTACTGCGAGGGCCGCGCCGGGCACGCCCAGCTTCCCCTGCTGAAGCAGATGAAGTCCGCGGGCTTCAACGTCATATACTTCGGTGCGGAATCCTCATCGAGGAACGTCCTCGAGTACTACAACAAGCGGCAGACCCCGGAGCGGACGGCGGAGGCCGTCGCCAACGCCAAGAAGGCAGGGATGCTTGTCATCACCTCGTACATCCTGGGCGCTCCCATCGAGACCAGGGAGGAGATGGAGTCCACGATCAATTTCGCCCAGTCCCTGCGCCCCCATGGGGTGCAGTACAACATCCTCGATTTCCTCGTCGGTACTCCGCTGTGGGAGGAGATGAAGCGGAACGGTACGGTCAAGGAGGAGGACTGGAAGACCAACCACCGGGTCTACGAGTACTTCCCCGAGCATGCCTCCAGGGAGGAGCTGGAAGGACTGGTGAACGAGGGCTATGGCTCGTTCATCGGGGCGTGGAAGAACGGCTCCGGCGTCCTGGAGCTCCTCCGCACCATGGCGGTCAACCCCACCGCCCGCCGCATCGTCATGGGCAACATCACCAATCCCGCGGCCCGCAAGATGATCACCGACGGGCTGAAGGGCTTCTGAGCCGGGCTCAGGCCGCGGCAGCCTCCGGCCGTCTCCCGCGGAAGGTCCAGGCGAACACCGCGGCCGCCACGACCAGCAGTATGGCCATGGCCCAGAAGCCCCCCAGGTACCAGAGCGCGTTGCCAATGATGATCGAGATGACGATGGGCCCGGTGAACTGCCCGACGTCCATGATGGTGTTGAGGAAGCCCATGGCCGATCCGGAGGACGATCTCACGCACAGGTCCGAGACCAGGGCCTGGGTCGATGAGGTGACCGACGAGAACCCGAACCCGAACACCGCCGACAGCGCGACCAGGGCCAGGGGCTCCGAGGTCATGGGAAAGATCAGCACCGCCAGGGCGCAGATCAGCAGGCCGGAGATGATGAAGGCCCGCCTCCCGCGGCGATCGGACAGCCGCCCCATGATCGGCTTCGACAGCACCACCGTCACGAGCTGCGCGCCGCCGATCAGGGCCCACCACACCGCGTCAAGCCCGTGATTGACCGCATAGTCCACCGAGAACACCTCGAACGCCCCGTAGGTGAGGTACTGCACCGCCTCCATGGACGATGCCACCAGCACCTTGCCGTCAGTGATGATGGAGAGCAGCTGCTGCCGGATCGGGGCAACCTTCGGCCCCTTTCTTCCCGAGTCCTTCCCCTGGCCGTACACCGCCAGGATGGCCAGGAGGGCCGATATGCCGGCCAGCGACACCGCCCAGTACACGTCGCGGTAGTTGTCCATGGTCAGCACGATGATGGCCCCGCCGACGAACGGGGCGAGCCCCCGGCCGACGATGGTCGCCGAGGAGTAGAACGACAGCTTGGCGGCCTTGAGGTCCGGGAAGTTGTCCACGATGGCCGCGCTGGCCACCGTACCGAAGATCGCGGTGGCGAAGCCATGGTAGAACCTCGCCGCCATGAGCTGGCCAGGGGTATCGACGAAAAGGTACAGCAGCGGGGCGGTGGCGAAGACCACCCCTGCGGTGTACATGACCTTCCTCCGGCCGATGATGTCTGACAGGGAGCCGGCGGGCAGCGAGACCAGGATGCCGGGGAGGGTCGATGCCGCGGTTATCAGGCCTAGGAGGGCGGTGTCCGCTCCCAGGCTGCGTGCGAATGGCACGAGAACGGGGTTCTTCGCCATCGTCGAGCTTAGGATCGCCAGCGCCCCGGCGAAGCTGAGCCCATAGAAGAATCTGTCTCTAGGCTCCATGCTATCGCGGCGAGAACGGTGAGGGGAGATATTTTGCTTACGTAAACAATCTACCCACGCCCAATGGAGGCGGGACAGTGACCATGGCCACCAAGGAAGAGACGAGCGAGGTCCTGAAATGGCATACCAGGTGCTTCATGTGTTCTAACAAGGTACGCTGCCGCGACGAGAAGGTCGCCCGCGGGTCCAAGAAGTGCATCAACCTGCTCAGGCGCAAGGTCAAGAGCTGATCACGGGGTGGGGAACTCGATCTTGGAGACCCTCCCCGCAGGGACGGACGCCCGAGTAAGCCTGGGCAGGCGCCCTTTCATCGCCACCTTCTCGCCCACCACCGCGACCGCTCCCTCGACGCCGTCGATCGAGCACACGCTGTCAAGGGCGGAGCGCATGACATCGTCCTCATCTGATGTCAGCAGGTTCCCCAGCCGGGTCGCGCAGGCGTCGGCCAGGGTGACGTCGGCGGCGATGACGGTGGCCGCGTCCGAGACCCCGAAGGAGATGGAGGGGCCGATGGTCGCCGACGATGTGCATATGCCGAAGGTGCCCTCCCTCGGCTCACAGATGAGCCCGATCCCCCTGACCCGCTCGCCCGCGTACAGTCCGATGGTGGTCTCCCGGTCTAGAAGAAGCGCGAGGTCGCCCCCGTTGTCCACTATCGCCTGCGTCGCCCCCGCCGCCCTCATATCGAGGACGGCCCTTTCGGCTATGGCCCCGGCCACCGCTGCCATGGGGCCGACGCTCGCCTTTTGAGCGGCGGCGCACATGCGGGCGATGAGCGGCGGCGCGTCCTCCGGGCAGGGGTACGGCTCCAGCGTGACCTGGAACAAGGGGTCGCGCCGGATGAAGCTCTGGATGATCTCCCGCGAGCGGAAGATGGAGGCCTGGGCGACCGGCAGGTGCTCGTCCTCGGCGACGATGGTCACCGCGGTCTCCCCGACCTCGAAGTGCTCTCTCCTCATGCCTTGAGCTTCATCGCCCTGGGCGGGCAGGAGGACACGCACAGCCCGCAGGCGATGCACTTGTCCAGGTGGAAGATGACCTTCCAGTCCTGGCGGTCCATCTCGATGGCATCGGCCGGGCAGATGGACACGCACATGCCGCAGTTGGTGCATCGTTCCTCGTCCTTGGTGACGAACTCGTTGAGCTCCTCGACCTTGACGCCCATGGCCTGGAGGTACTGTACGCCCTTGGTGATCTGGGCCGGTTTCCCGTCGACCTCGATCAGGAGCTGACCTCCCTTCTCCACGACCTCGGCCCTCAGGATGTTGAACTTGAGGTCGAAGTCCTTGACCAGGATGTAGGTGATCGGCTCATTGACCAGCTCGGGGATGAAATACAGGTTGAACTTGCGCTTGGACATCACAGCACCTCTTCCCTGGAGCAGACCTCGAGAGGTTTCTGGACCCTTTCCGTGGGCAGCGGCACCGCCGGAGCGGTGAGGGTGAACTCCCTGTCGCCGATCATGCTCTTCAGCCGCTCGGCGATCGTCCTGGCCTTGTAGTAGGACGAGAGCGAGGAGGTCTTCACCTTCTTGCCGAACAGCTCGATGGTGCCGCTGCGCAGCTGGGCGTAGCTGACCTCCATCATGGGCTTGCGGTTGCGGGACTGGATCGCGTAGTCCAGCACGGGAGTGAAGATCTCCTCGTCGGTCCTGGCCGCGCAGGTCATCATGTCCTCGTCAAGTATGGGGATCGGGACGCCGATGCCGACGGCCATGGATATGCCGTAGCCGTGGAAGTTGAGCGCCCGGATGAACTCGGTGCTCATCCCTCTCATGTCGCCGATGACCGCCAGGGTCCTTCCGGACGATGAGGGCACCCCGTTGCGGTACGGGATGTTGGTCTTGAACTGCGTTCCCTCCCACGCCACATACCCTATGCCCCCGCCGAGGAAGATCCTCGTGCCCATGCCGATGGTCCTCAGTTGGGGGTCCTTGAGCAGGGGGGACAGCTGTCCGGCGCTGCTGTAGGTCGCGTTCCCGTAGTGCGGGAGCAGCTTCCCCATGTAGGTGAACAGCGCCTTCTCCGAGGAGTTCGTCGCCACACCGTAGTTCTGGTAGGCGTTCCTCGGGTTGTACATGTACGCCTGGTTGACCGACTTCAGCGAGATGTAGGTGTCGATGTCCCTGCGCGGGTAGCAGTCGGTGCCGTGGCCGGTGGCCCTGAGGTGCACCGCCTCCCCGGCGATGAGCGACTCTATGACATGGGCGCCCCCGTACTCGGAGCCGTCGCCCTCCCTCTCCTCGGTGGCGCCGATGTAGGCGTCCACGGCCGCCAGCCCAGCGTAGGCGGGCACGCCGTTCAGCCAGACCCTGCCCATCCTGATCGGCGGCTCGGCGTGACCGAAGTTGATGAACGCTCCCGAGGAGCACATGGCGCCGAAGGTGCCCGTCGTTACAACGTCCACCTCCTTGGTGGCCTTCTCTATCCCCTGGCTCTCCACCAGCCGGATGGCCTCCTCCGCGGTCATGACCACGGCGTCGCCCTTCTCGATCTTGGCGTTGATCTCCTCGTATGTCCGCTTCAACATCTCACCTTACATCAACTTCCTGGCACAAGCCAGCTCGGCGTTGAGCACCGACCCGCCCGCGCCACCCCGCAGGGTGTTGTGGGAGAGTACGAACATCTTGAAATAGCTACCTTTCTTTCGAACGCGCCCGACGACGCTGCTCATGCCCTGCGCCCTCGCCGGCTCCCCGGCGTTGACATCGAGGGCCGGCTGCGGCCGGTTGTCCTCCCGGCGCACGATGATCGGCCGGAGAGGCGCGGTGGCCAGCTTCAGCTTCTGGGGCTCGGCCCGGAACTTCTCCAGGGCCTTGATCATCTCCTCGACGCCGGCGTCCTCCCTCGTCCTGAGGGTAACCGACTCCAGGTGGCCGTCGACGACCGGCACGCGGGCGCAGTTGGCGAGCGTCTCCACTGGGTGGTCGACGAACTTGCCCCTCTTGACGGACCCGAGGATCTTGGCCAGCTCGATCTCCATCTTCTCCTCCTCGGACCGGATATAGGGGACCACGTTGCTCATGATGTCCAGCGACGGGACGCCGGGGTACCCGGCGCCGGATATCGCCTGGTAGGTCGATATGCACGCGAACTCCAGTCCGAACGCCTTGTCCACCGCCTTCATCGGGAGGGCGATGCCGGTGGTCGAGCAGTTGGCGTTGGTGACGATGTAGCCGCCGTCCTTGAAGGTGGGCTGCTTCTTCACCATATCGATGTGGTCGGCGTTGCACTCCGGGATGAGGAGCGGGACGTCGGCGTCCATGCGGTGAGGGGCGGCGTTGGAGAACACCGCGCATCCGGCCTTCGCAAGCTGGGTCTCGAAGTCGCCGGCGATGTCCGTGGGGAGCCCGGAGAAGGCGACCCTGCAGGACCTGGCGATCTTGTCCACGTTCAGCTGCTCGATCCGCATCTCCGTGGTGTCATCCCTGAACTGGTGGTCCCTGACCTTCAGGGTGTCCCCGAGCCTCTTGCCCTCGGACCTCTCCGAGGCGTACAGTCCAGCGATCTCGAACTTGGGGTGGTCTTCCAGCAGCTGCACGAAGCGCTGCCCGATCATCCCTGTGGCGCCCAGGACGGCGACCTTCACCTTTGCCATCTTCACTTACCTCCGAAGTATTCCCTGCCCTCTTGCATCATGCGTTGGAACGCATCCCTGTCGCCTTTCACCGCGGCGTCCCTGAGGTCGTCGACCGCGCGCTGAAGATACTCGAGGGCATCCTTGTTGAAGGGGTTGAGATGTTGTATCTCATAGTAAAGCTGAGCGTTCTCCGACGCAACGGCCCTTGCCGAGTCGGCCTGTCTCCTGAAGGTGGTCGAGGCCGCGCGGTCCAGCTCCTCGAACGACCGCCCGCTCTTGCGCAGCGCCTCGAAGAAGGCGATGTTGACCGCGTGGCTTAGTCCGAGGACGTAGGCCATCAGGGGGTCGTGCTCTTCGACCTCCATCTCGATGATGTTGGAGCCGTCGACCAGCGAGCGCGCCAGCTCCGTGGCCTCGGCCGAGCCGCAGTGGCATATGACCACGTTGCGGTCGATGATGGACATGGTGTCCGGCCCGAACATGGGGTGAACGGAGCAGACCTTCGCCCCCTTGGCCGCCCAGCCCCTGAGCACCGGCACCAGCGGGGTCTTGATGGAGGTGATGTCCAGCACTACCCCGGTCGGCTGCATGGCCAGCACCTGCTCCATCATCTCCGGGGTCACCGATATGGGGGTGGCGAGGATGATGACCTCCGCGTCGCGGACGCCCCTCTCGAGGTCCTTCTCCACCGGGAACTGGGGGTTATCGCCCTGGTCGTACACCCTTATGCGGTGCCCCCGGGAGGCGAAGAACCTGCACAGCCACATGCCCATGCGACCGCTGCCCCCGATGATCAGCATGCGCTTCGACAGCTGCGGCCTGGGTATGTGGCCCTGTTGCTCGATGGACTCGCGTATGAGCAGGGTGGCGATCTGGCGGGCCGAATCGGCGGACATGCCGAACTCCCTCGCCCGCTCCACGTACCGGCCGATGACCTTCTCCTCGACATGGGGCGCACGGAGCGGGATCGATTCGGCGGCCTTCATCTGCCCCATCTCCACCGCCGCCGCCGTGCGGTTGGCCATCATGCGAAGGATCTCGCGGTCGATCTTCTCGATACGCTTACGTATGTCATCTATGCTCTCACGCAATGAAATCACCTCTAAGGCACAGGTCGGCCAGCACAAGGGCCGTGGCCGCCTCGACCACGATCACGGCGCGGGGGACGATGCAGGGATCGTGCCTCCCCTCGACCTTTATCGTGGTATCTTCCATCCTATCCAGGTCGACGCTCTTCTGCTCCTTGGATATGGATGCGGTGGGCTTGAACGCCACCTTCATGTCCAGGGGCATGCCGTTGGTCATCCCTCCGAGCACGCCTCCTGCATTATTGGTAATGGTATGGACCTCGCCGTCCTCGACGACGAACGAGTCGTTATGCTCCGAGCCCCTCATGCCCGCGGCGCGGAAACCGGCCCCGAACTCTATGCCCTTCACTCCGGGGATGGCGAACATCATCTTGGCCAGCTCGCCTTCTATGGAGTCGAAGAACGGCTCGCCCACCCCGATGGGCAACCCCACGCTCAGGCACCGCACGATGCCCCCGACGCTGTCATCCTCCTGCTTGGCCCTCATGATCTCCTGGATCATCTCCAGGGCGATCTCCGGGTCGGCCGCCCGCACGGGGTTCTCCCTCGCCTGCCGCTTCACCTCCCTGAGGGTGCGGTCCTCGGGGTCCTCCACCGCTCCGAGCTTCTGGGTGTACGCGGCGACCTGGACCCCGATGCCGCGGAGCATCTCCCGCGCGATCGCCCCGGCGGCCACGATCGGCGCGGTCATGCGGCCAGAGAACTGCCCCCCTCCCCGCAGGTCCGCGCTCTCCCCGTACTTCTTCAGCTGGGTGAGGTCGGCGTGGCCCGGCCTGGGCACCGTTCTGAACCTCTCGTACTTCGAGGAATCGGTGTCCTTGTTGGCTATGAACAGCACCACCGGCGCCCCGGTCGTCGCGCCGTGGACTATCCCGGCAAGCACCTCGACCCTGTCCTCCTCCGCCCTGGGGGTTCCCAGGGCCCCGGACGGCCTGCGCAGGTCCACCTCCCTCTGGATATCCTCGCGGTCCACCTCGATGCCCGGCGGCGCTCCGTCCAGCACGCACCCTATCCCCGGGCCGTGGCTGGAGCCGAATATGGTCAGTCTGAGGGATGTGCCGATGGTGTTCAGGAGGATTCCTCCACGCTGCAGCCCAAGGTTCTCATGTCCGTCACGAAGCCAGGGTACGATACCCGATAGCAGTCGCCCTCGGATATCGTGGTCGTTCCGTCGGCCACGAGGCCGGCGATCGCGGCGGCCATCAGGATGCGGTGGTCGCCCGAGGGGTTGATGCTCCTGCCCTTCAGCTTGGTCGGTCCCCTGATCACGCAGCCGTCGTCCCTTTCCTCTATGTCCGCGCCCATCAGCCTGAGGAAGGAGGTGGTGGTCTCGATGCGATCGCTCTCCTTGAACCGGAGGTGCTTCGCATTGGTCAGCTCGGTGGTCCCCTTGGCCTGGGTGGCCAGGACCGCCAGTATGGGGAACGCGTCGGGCATGTCGCCCACGTCGACCGCCGTCCCGTGAAGCTCGCCCTTCTCCACGGTGACCGCTTCGCCGCTCACGCTGACCGAGGCGCCGAACCTCCTCAGGACGTCGAGCACCGCCCGGTCCCCCTGCTTGTCCTGGGGGTCAAGTCCGGTGACCATGACCTTGCCGGTCAGCGCGGCCGCGACCAGCGGGAACGATGCCGAGGAGTAGTCGCCCGGTATGGCATAGTCGCGGGGGCGGTACCGCTGGCCTCCCAGCACCCGGTAGCCGTTCTTCGTCTCCGTACTGGTGACGTCGTGGCGGGCCATCATGTCCCTGGTGATCTCCACGTACGGCCTGGAGGTCAGCGGGGTGGTGATGACGATCTCGGTGTCCAGCTCCTTCAGCGCCGACGAGATGAGGAGCGAGGAGATGAACTGCGAGCTGATGTCGCCCTTGATGTGGGTCCATCGCCCATGGTTCGGCCCGCGGATGGTTATCGGCGGGAAGCCGTCGTTCTTGGCCGAGACGGCCTTGACCCCCATCTCCGTCAGCGCGGCGAGGAGCGGCTTCATCGGCCTTTCGCGGAGGGACTCGTCACCGGTGAGGGTGACGTCGTTCTTCAGTAGGGAGGCAATCCCTGAGAGCAGCCGGATGGTGGTCCCGGAGTTCGCGCAGTCGATCGGGCCGGACGGCGACCTGAGCTTGCCGCCCCGGACCACGAGGTCGCGGCCGTCCATCCTGGTTATCGCCCCGAACTGCTCCATCCCCCTCAGTGTGGCGAGGGTGTCCCCGCTCAGCAACGGGTTCCCCAGCCTGGAGTCCCCGCGGGATAGCGCGGCGAGGACTATGGCGCGGTGGGTGTAGCTCTTCGACGGGGGGGCATGGACCGTTCCACCGGTGGTCGAGGCGCGGACGTGGAGCTTCACCGCCTCCCCTCCGGGTTGCGGACCCTCGCCTCGACGAGCTCGTAGCCGGACATGGCCTTCCTGAACTCGCGGACCTTGTCCTCCACCACCAGCATGACCATCGCCGGTCCGGTTCCGGTCAGGCCGGCTGCCAGCGCACCGTTCATCAGCGCCCTCAGCGCCACCTCCTGGTCCAGGCCCAGGGCGGTGGAGTAGCACATGCCGTTGAGCGTGAGCGCGCGGAAGTACTCGCCCTGCCTGGCCTCCTCGAAGGCGAGGTCCACGAGCCCCTTGACCGCCGCGATCCTGTCCCTCGGCAGCGAGGCTTTGCGGACCTGGAACTCCGGTACGTGGATGAGCACCCGGAGGTACTCGGGCATGGCCCCGTGGAAGAGGATCTCCTCGGACCGGTTGTCCGTGAGGACCACCCCGCCCATGGCGCAGGCGCAGGCGTCGTCGAACGCCCCGGTGACCGAGACGCCGGCGTCGATCGCCGCTCTCGTTCCGATGCGCATCGCCTCCACGAGATCGAGCTCCACGTTCAACGCGTCCAGGGTCGCGAGGACGATGGCATTGGCGGCCGCGGAGCTGCTCTTCAGCCCGCGTGACACCGGGATCTGCGATGCCGTCCTCACCTCAGCATGGTAGCGCTTCCCGCCCCCCACGCGATCGAGGACCCCGAGCACGCACCTCTCAGCGAGGGAGGTGCTCTCTCCCTCGAGGCCGTCCATGACGACGTCTATCCCCTCACCCTCGGTCAGTTCCACCGTCGCCTCGGTCCTAAGATCGAGGCCGAACGCAGCGCCCTTGCCGTTCGCTATAGCGTTGACAATGGTGGCGGCGCCATGGCTCGTTCCAATGCCCTTCATCGTCATCCAGTCCTCGCGCCTTCGGCCATGACCTCGTATGGAGGTCTCAGTCCGGTCCAGGCCTCGAAAGCATCCATGGCTTGATAGATTAACATTTCCATTCCTGAGAGAGTCCTCGCGCCCCGGTCGCCGGCCTCGGCAAGGAACCGCGTGAGCTCGGGGTTGTAAACGAGGTCCACCGCCCACTGTCCATGCCGGAAGATCGAAGGATCGATCGGAAGTTCGTCGGGAAAGCCCGTCATGCCCAGGGGCGTGCAGTTGACCACCATCTCGAAACCGACGCTGCTCCTGTCTGTCGGCCCCGCCACCCGGCCGGAGAACCTTCTGGCCAGCTCCTGGGCCTTGGATACGGTGCGGTCCGTGATCCAGATGCGCGCCCCTCTCCGCTCCAGCACGGTGCAGCACGCCCTCGCGGCGCCCCCCGCGCCTATCACCAGGACGTCCTTCCCCCGGGGGTCCGCGCCCGCCGTCAGCAACGCCCTCTCCAGTCCGGTGACGTCCGTGTTCCTTCCCTCCAGCCTTCCATCCCTGTTGACGATGACGTTGACAGCCCCGACCCTCTCGGCCAGGGGATCCGCGGAATCGAGGAAGGGCATGACCGCCGACTTGTGCGGGATGGTGACGTTCAGTCCCCGCACCCCGAGATCGCGCACGAGGTCCATGAGGGTCCCGAGCTCGTCCTTCTGTGCCGGGAAGAGGAGGTACTTGCCCGGCACGTTCATCGCCCGGAAGGCGCGGTCGTGCATGGCCGGCGACGCGGAATGGCCGAGCGGCAGGCCGGTGAGGCCGGTGATCGTGGGCTCGTCCCCCAGGGCCTTCAGCGTTGCGAGGTCCAGCTGTCCGGGCGCTGCCTCCAGCCCTTTCCTCAGCGAGGCATAGGTGAACTCGCTGCCGAAGGTGGCAGGCAGCACCCTGGTGACCTCTCCCAGCAGCCCCATCCCGATGATCACGAAGTGGTTCCCGGTCACCGAGAACAGCCTCGCGGCCTCGTGCAGCCTCGCCAGGTCGCTCACGCTGTTGACCTGGAACGCCACCTTGGCCACGTCGCCCTTCGACGCCGTGGTGATCAGGGCCTCAAGGATGCTGGACAGTTCGGGGGTACCGGAGAAGTCATGGTGGGAGCAGATGACCCCCACGTGCTTCAGCTCCCTCCCCGTTTGCCGTACCAGCGGCGAGTCCGCCTCGATGTCCAGGTACTCGAAGCCGATCCTCGCGGCCCGTCGGAAGAACCGCAGCCGCTCCCCGTCCCCCAATCCGCACCTGCCGCCCTGCCTCACCGTCCTGAGCGTGGCGATGCGCGGTATGGACAGCCTGCGGAACGGGGAGAGGTCCTCCGGGAGCTTGGCCATGAGGTCGAACCGGACCTCCAGCAGGTCTGCTCCCTGCTCCTGGGCCGCCAGTCCCGCGGCCACTGCCTCCTTGACGCTCTGTTCGACCAGGGAAACGCAGACCCTCATCAGATCTCCATTATCGTCTCTTTTATGCTGTGGCCGAAGTGCCGTCCGCCCTCCTCCAGCCTGACCAGCACCTTCTGTCCGACCTCGAGGTCGGACACCGAGACCGGCCCATCCGGCGTGCACAGCCGGATCGTCTCCGCGTTCTGGAGAATGGTGCTGTACCTTTTTCCACTTTCCCCTGCCTCGAGCAGCAGCAGGGGCCGCCGTTCGATCTTGGAACGGCCGACCACGACCTTCCTGGTGGCGCCCCCCCCGTCCACGGCCAGCACCTCCTCTCCGCCCTTGAGCTCGGAAAGATACTTCGTCCGGCCGTTGGCCATCAGGACGTAGGAGTGCACCGCACCCGCGTTCACGCGGAACGGGCGCGAGGCGACGTACTCCGAGTCCGCCGCCTCCGAGCCGACGAGGAAGAGGCAGGAGGACTGCGAGCCGACCAGCATCCCCTCGCCGATCCGCAGCAGGGAGCAGGTGTCCACGCAGACCCGGTCCCCCATGGTGAGGGGATAGATGCCGGTGACGGTGATCGCCGTCAGCTCGACCTTCGGTGGCCCCTGGAGGTCGAGCGCCGAGAACGCCTTCAGGGCCGAGGGGTCATCGGCCTCGACGACTATGCCGTCAGCGCCCTTCTCCATGGTCTCCAGGAAGAGCTTGGCCTCCCCGGGCGTGGAGGCGCTCGCCAGCAGCTTGGTGTCCGAGCCCTGGAACTCGGCGATGAGGTTCTCCAGCGGAATGACCTTCCAGTCCTTCGCCCGGATGATGATGTTCTTCACCCTGCCGCGCAGCGCGGACGCCGCGCCAAGGTCCGCCGGGGAGGAGATGGTGATCGTCCTTCCTATCACATCATGGCCTGACAGGACCTCGTCGCCCTTGGCGATCAAGGCCTCGAACCTGCCCAGGCGCCTGAGGGCGGCATCCTCCTCGCGTATCACGATGTTGACGAAGCCGGCCTCCAGGGCCGACGCCACGATGCTCTTCCGCTGCTCGTAATCTCCGGGGAGGTCGGCCCGGACCCATATGGTCTTGGGGGTCATGCGCTCACTCCAGTTGCTTCAGTGCCTCGTCCACCTCGGCGTCGCGGAGCACGATGTCCGCCACCGCTTTGGTTATCCCGGTGACATTGCGGTGCTGGAAGATGTTCCTTCCGATGCTGACCCCCATGCCTCCCGCCTCGACGGAGTCCTTGACCATCTGCAGGAGGTCCCGATCGGAGTCCATCTTCGGTCCGCCAGCTATGACCACCGGTATGATGGCGCCACGGACCACCTCCCTGAAGGTGTCCACATCGCCGGTGTACGATGTCTTGATGATGTCCGCCCCGAGCTCCATGCCGGCCCGGGCGCACTGCTTGATGAGGTCCACATCGTAACCGTTCTTGATGTCCTTGCCGCGAGGGTAGATCATGACCATGAGAGGCATGCCCCACTCGTTGCATTCCCTGGCGATCTGTCCGAAGTCGCGGAGCATGTACGGCTCGGTGCTCGCTCCGATGTTGACATGGATGGACACGGCGTCCGCGCCCATCTTGATCGCCTCCTCGACCGTGGTCACCAGGACCTTGGAGTTGGGGTCCGGGGAGAGCGATGTCGAGGCCGACAGGTGCACGATGAGCCCTATGTCCCGGCCGAAGCAACGGTGGCCATAAGGCACCACGCCCTTGTGCATGACGACGGCGGTGGCCCCTCCCTGGGACACCTTGTCGATGGTGGCCTTCATGTCCACTAGCCCTTCGACCGGCCCCATGGAGATGCCATGGTCCATGGGCACTATGACCGCCCGGCCGGTGTTCCTGTCGATGATCCGCTCGATGCGGATGCTCTTTCCAGACATTGATACGCCTCGCTTGCTAGACAATATCTAGCATGTATATACCGTTTTCTTCTCGCCCCTGCCGGCGCGTCACGGTCCCCGGCGGAGCTGGCAGGCGATGCTGGTGAATGAATGACCTGTGCCTACCATATTCCTGAGGCGCGATTTAGAATGATAACTCTTTTATCGCCTCGGTCAATCCTATGAGCGTATGTGGTACTCCCTTTCCAAGTACTTCGGTCGATATCCCTCCCAGGGCAAGGTGGCCAAGCTGCTTTTGACCAACGGCCTCCGGGTCAAGGACGGCCGGGTCTACTGCGGAGATGTGGAGATCGGCGACGTGGCGATCGCCAGGGCGATCAATGTCGACCGGAGGATCGTAAGGGCCGCGGTGGAGACCATCGAGTCGGAGGAGGAGCTTCGCCAAGTGTTCTCGCTGCTGCGGCCGACGGCGATGCTCAAGGACGTGGCCTCGGTGATGGGCTGGAGCTGCATCGAGATCATACCTACCGACGCGCACGTGCCCGGGGTCATCGCCGAGGTGACCGCCGTGATCGCTGAGGCGGGCATAAGCGTCAGGCAGGCGTTGGGCGACGACCCCGAGCTGAGCGACGAACCGAGACTGTACATCATCACCGGCAGCGAGGTGCCCCCGGAGATGATCCCCCGCATCAAGGCCTGCCGCGGAGTGAAGAGCATACTCATTCACTGAGAGTGGTCCGCTGGGTGCCGAACCTCGGGACCTGAGCTATGCCGGGGTGGCCGTCGCCATAGCGTCGATATCGTTCGCCAGCATATTCATCAGGTGGAGCGAGGCCCCGGCGGTGGTCATCGCCGCCTACCGCATGCTCTTCGCCGCGCTGATCCTCATGCCGTTCGCCCTGCGGAAGTGCTGCCGCGAGGAGATGCGGTGGCTGGAGAGGAGGCAGTGGTGGGCGGTGGTGCTCATCGGCATCGTGCTGGCGGCTCATTTCGTTACCTTCAACGCCGCGCTCAGGGAGACCTCGGTGGCCTCGGCCACCGTCCTGATCACCTGCCATCCCATAGTGGTCGGCGTCCTCGGCTATATCTACCTGAAGGAGAGGCCGCGGCGCTCTGGCGCAGGCATAGCGCTCGGCCTCGCCGGCGTGGTGGTGATATCCTCCGCCGACCTGTCGGGCGGGGCGATCTACGGTGACATCCTTGCCCTCACCGGCATGCTGGCCGCTGCCGTGTACCTGCTGGGCGGACGTGTCCTGAGGCAGAGGATATCGGTCATGACCTATGCCTTCCTGATCTACCTCATCGCCGCGGCCGTACTGTTCCTGGCCGCCGTAGCCTCCGGCATCACGCTGTGGCCCTACCCGCCGGAGGAGCTCTTGCTGTTCCTGGCGCTCGCCGCCGTCTCCACGATCTTCGGGCACACCATGCTCAACTGGTCGCTGAAGTACCTGCCGGCGGCGTTCGTCAGTCTGTCCATGCTCGGCGAGCCGGTGGGGGCCAGCATCCTCGCTGCCCTGCTCCTGTCGGAGGTCCCCAGCACGGGGATGCTGGTCGGCGGGGCCATGGTGATGGCCGGGATTTTGCTGACCGCGGGGTCGGCGCCTACCGGTGATAGGACGCCAGATCGGTGATGTCCAGAGGTCCCAGGCGGGCGCGCTTCATTGCCGCCACGGTCGCCCGGGCGGCCTGCACGGTGGTCAGGAACGGTATCTCCAGCTCCACTGCCAGGCGGCGCATCATGTATCCGTCCCGCCTCGCTCCCGACGCCTCGCTGGGAGTGTTGATGATGAGGTTGATGTCCCCCCGGCGCATGAGCCCCAGGGCATCGGGCGCCATCTTCTGCGAGATGGTATAGACCGTGGTGGTCTGCAGACCCTTCTCCCTCAGGAAGGTGGAGGTGCCCTTGGTGGCGTATATCTGGAAGCCCATGTCCCGAAGCTCTCGGGCAATGTCCAGTATTTGCGGCTTATCGGCGTCGCTGACGGTGATGTAGACCCCGCCAGCCGCCGGGAGCTTCAGCCCGGCGGAGATGAGCGCCTTGTAGCAGGCGGCATCGAAGGTCGGCGCGATCCCCATGACCTCTCCGGTGGAGCGCATCTCCGGTCCCAGGATGGAGTCGACGCCCGGAAGCTTCAGGAACGGGAACACCGACGCCTTCACGGCCACGTGGTCGTAGCGGGCCACTCCGACGCAGCCCAGCTCCTTCAGCGTCCGGCCGAGCATGACCTTGGTGGCGATCTTGGCCAGCGGCACGCCCATGGCCTTGGAGACGAAGGGCACGGTCCTCGAGGCGCGCGGGTTCGCCTCGATCATGTACACGTCGCCCTCCTTCACCGCCAGCTGCAGGTTCATCAGCCCGCGGATGTTGAGGCCCTTGGCGACCTTGTTGGTGATGTCCACGATCTTGGAGATCATCAGCGGCGACAGCGTCTGGGGAGGCATGCTCATCGTCGCGTCCCCGGAGTGCACGCCCGCTTCCTCGATATGCTCCAATATGCCCCCGATGAAGGTGTCCACGCCGTCGGAGACCACGTCCACGTCGATCTCGATCGCGTGCGAGAGATACTTGTCCACCAGGATGGGGTGGGCCTTGGACACCTTGACCGCCGTGGCCACGTAGGTCCTCAGCTCCTCCTCGTTGTACACGATCTCCATGGCCCGGCCGCCGATGACGTAGGACGGACGCACGAGCACCGGATAGCCGATCTCGCTGGCGATCGTCCTCACCTCCTCGAAGGAGTGACCCGTGCCGGAGCGCGGCTGCAGTACGCCCAGCTTGTCCATGAGGGCGGAGAAGAGCTTGCGGTCCTCCGCGACATCGACGTCCAGCGGCGAGGTCCCGAGCACCTTGGCCTTCTTGCCCTCCAGCGCCTTCATGAGAGGCATGGCAAGGTTGATGGCGGTCTGCCCGCCGAACTGCAGCACCACGCCGTCGGCGTCCTCGTTCTCGATGATGTTGAGGACGTCCTCCAACGTAAGGGGCTCGAAGTACAGGCGGTCCGAGATGTCGTAGTCCGTGGATACGGTCTCGGGGTTGTTGTTGATGATGATGGCGTCCACGCCCTCCTCCTGGAGGGCCATGACGCCGTGCACGCAGGCGTAGTCGAACTCGATGCCCTGGCCGATGCGGATCGGGCCCCCGCCTACGATGATGACCTTCTTGTTGCTCGATGATCTGGCCTCGTTCTCCGTCTCGTAGGTCGAGTAGAAGTACGGGGTCTCGGCCTTGAACTCCGCGGCGCAGGTGTCGACCATCTTGTAGGTCGGCAGAATGCCCGCCTCCTTCCTCTTCCTCCGCACCTCGTCCTCGGTGCTGCCGGTGAGCTTGGCGATGACGTCATCCGAGAATCCCAGGCGCTTCGCCCTGCGCATGTTCTCGGGGGTGACCTCCGAGCAGCCCTTCATCCGCGCCTCCATGTCCAGGATGTTCTTTATCTTGTACAGGAAGAAGGGGTCCCAGTTGGTGATGCGGGCGATCTCCTCGACGTCCATGCCCTGCCTGATCACCTCGGCGATGACGAACAGCCTCTGGTCGGTGGCGATGGCGAGCTCCTTGCGCATCTGCTCCTCGGTCCAGTTCACCCGCTCGAGGTACTCCTGGTCGATCTCCAGGGAGCGTATCGCCTTCAACAGCCCCTCCTCGATCGTCCTCCCGATGGCCATGACCTCCCCGGTGCTCTTCATCTGCGTGCCGAGGGTGCGGTCCACGGTGCGGAACTTGTCGAACGGCCAGCGAGGGATCTTCATGACGATGTAGTCCAGCGTGGGCTCGAACGCCGCGTACGTCTTTCCTGTGATGCGGTTCGGTATCTCGTCCAGGTCATATCCGACCGCGATCTTGGCGGCCACCCTGGCGATAGGGTACCCGGTGGCCTTTGACGCCAGAGCGGACGACCGCGACACGCGGGGGTTCACTTCGATGACCCGGTACTCCTTGGTGGCCGGGTCGAACGCGAACTGGATATTGCACCCGCCCTCGATCTGCAGGGCCCGGATGGTCTTGATGGTGGCGTTCCTCAGGCGCTGGTGGTCCTCGTCGCTCAGGGTCTGCGCGGGAGCGATGACGATCGACTCTCCGGTATGGATGCCCATGGGGTCGAGGTTCTCCATGTTGCAGATGATGATGCAGTTGTCCTTGGCGTCCCTCATCACCTCGTACTCGAACTCCTTCCATCCGAGCACCGATTCCTCGATGAGCACCTGGTGGATACGGGAGTAGATCAACCCGCGGCCGGTGATGTTGGCCAGCTCCTCCTCGTCATGGGCGATGCCGCCTCCCGTGCCGCCCAGGGTGTAGGCGGGGCGGACGAGGACGGGGTACTTACCTATCTCCTTCGCCGCCTGCAGCGCCTCATCGACGCTGTGCACGGTCTTGCTCTTCGGGATCGGCTCGCCGATCTCGATCATCATCTCGCGGAACAGCTCACGGTCCTCGGACAGCGCTATCGCCTTGGGCTGGGTGCCCAGCAGTGTGATGCCCAGGCGGTCCAGCGTGCCGTTCTCCGCCAGCTCGGAACAGATGTTAAGGGCGGTCTGCCCACCCATGCCCGAGAGGATCCCATCGACCTTCTCCTTCTCCGCGATGCGGGCCACGGTCTCCGCGTTCAGCGGCTCTATGTACACGATATCCGCCGTCTCGGTGTCCGTCTGGATGGTCGCCGGGTTGGAGTTCACCAGTACCGTGGTGTAGCCCTCCTCGCGCAGCGAGCGGCACGCCTGGGTCCCGGAGAAGTCGAACTCCGCGGCCTGCCCGATGACGATCGGGCCGGAGCCGATGACCATGATCTTCTTCAGGTCGGTTCGCCTCATTGCGAGGCCTCCAGCATCTTAGCGAAGTCGTCGAAGAGGAAGGTGGTGTCCTTTGGTCCCGCCGACGCTTCGGGATGGTACTGCACCGAGAATATCGGCAGCTCCTTGTGCCTCAGGCCGTCCACCGTCCCGTCGTTGACGTTGACCTGGTCGACCTCCAGGCCGGTCCCTTCGACCGACTGCGGGTCCACCACATAGCCGTGGTTCTGGGAGGTGATGTACACCCGTCCCTTGTACCTCACCGGCTGGTTGACCCCGCGGTGGCCGAACTTCATCTTGTAGGTGCTCGCGCCGAACGCCCGGGCCAGGAGCTGGTTGCCCATGCATATGCCCATGATCGGCACCTCCTCCTTGAGGTCCCAGATCGTCCTTAGCGTGGTGTCCTTCAGGTCGGGGTGGCTGGGGTCCCCTGGACCGTTGGATAGGAACAGTCCGTCGATCTCCTCGTCCCTGAGGGCCGAGGCCGGGGTGTCGTAGGGCACCTGCACCACGCTGAACCGCTTGCACAGCTCTCTCACGATGTTGGCCTTGACCCCGCAGTCGATGAGGCCGATCTTCTTGGCACCTTTCTTCTCATAACGTATTATCCTCTTGGTGCTCACTTCGGCGATCAGGTTCGATTCGGAGGGATAGGGCATCTTCCTCACCTTCTCCAGCACCTCCTGGGGGTCCTCATCGAAGGTGATCGCGCCCTTCAGGACGCCCTTCTCCCTGATGCCTATGATGAGCGAGCGGGTGTCCAGCTCGGATATGCCGGGGACCCCGTTCCTCTTCAGGAGGGAGTCCAGGTCCTCATGGCCATACATGGCCGAGGGGGCACGGCATGCTTCCCTCACCACATACCCGGTCACCTGGACGGAGGGCGACTCCGAGAATTTGTCGTTGATTCCATAGTTACCGATGATCGGGTGGGACATGATAAGAATCTGGCCTTTGTAGGAAGGGTCGGTCAGGCTTTCCTGGTAACCACACATGCCGGTGGTGAACACTACCTCGCCGAAAACCGTCTTCTCAAAACCAAAGCCAGTGCCCTCAGCGACTGTCCCGTTTTCAAGGATGAGGTGGCACTGTTTTACCATCGAGATTTTGAAGAATAGGAGTGTTGTACTTAAGGTTTGGCATTCCCCTGCTCCGGAGAGCTCGCCCCCATCGCCAAACGTTCCGCGGCCCCCCCGGGCGCCTCCCGCGTTCTTTCGGCCGTCCTGATCATCATGCTGCCATGCGGCCCATCAGTGCTCAGTACGAGATCTCAACGTCCCGAGACCGCCCGTCCTTCGCCAAGAACAATGGCGGTATCGAACGTGTCCATTTCGTTCCGGACGCCGTCCGTCGATCGCGCCAGCGGAAGCAGTGGTCCCTGCAAGGCCCCTGTGCCGAGACAGCATGGGAGGCGGCCGCTCCTCTATGCTGCTCGCCCTCAGGGGGGCAGTCCATGATGCCGCATGGCCTCCGGCCGGCCGCTTATCGAGAATGCCCGCATGGACCGGTGGGCCGTAGGAGATCTATGGAAGGCACTGCTGCTTCCCCACCTTGCGGTACTCCGCCATCAGGTGCCAGCTTCGCGCCCCATAATCGCGGAGAAAGTCCTTGTCCTCAAGGACCCTTAGCGCGCGGGAGGCCCTTTCCAGGCCCAGGCCGTCGGTGAGCATCAGGGCGTACCCGCAGAGGGGGAAGACCAGAAGACCGCCGTAGTGGAGGCGAGCGATCGCGTAGCCCGGGCCGAGCATTTCGGTGACCTCCTGAAGGAGAAAATGGCGATGCTCCAGCACATCGTCCGTCTTGCCCAGGAGTATCCTTCGCCCGGCGGCGAACAACGACGATCGCTGAGAGTCGACGAACCCGAAGGTGCCCTTGTGAGGCACCGAGATGATCAGCCGTCCCCCCGGACGCAGCACCCTGTCCACCTCCCTGAGGGCCGCCTCGGCGTCCGGCAGGTGTTCCAGCACATCGAGCATCGAGATGACCGAGAACGAGGCGTCGGCGAACGGGAGGTGATCGGCGGAAGCGCGCTTGAACCCGATTTGGGGGTACGAGACGCTCGCCTGCCTCAGCAGCTCCTGATCGATATCGATCCCCCAGGCCGAGCGGCATCTCGGTGCGGCCCGGGATAGGAACAGGCCGTCGTTGCATCCGATGTCCAGGAGCACGTCCTCTTTCTCTATCCATTCGGAGGCGACTCCTACCCGGCCGATCAGGTCGTCCGATAACATGCGATCGATCATAAATGTGATTAAGTTATAATTATAAATGTCTATTTTTATAACTGTAATGGATTTTCACGTCATGATGTCGACCGGGCGGTGCGGACAGTCGACGGAAGCGGTCTGGATGCGTCTGCCTGAGCCCTGTTCCAGCCTTGCCACGGTCGGTGCCTCGACGGTGGATACCCTTGGCCACCATCGTGCCGGCGCACATCGACGGCGATGGCAGAGCCTCGTGCTCGGCGACGATCGCCCTCGCCGGGGACGGACCAAGTGGCCACGAGCTGAAATCTAGCGGGCAACGATAAGAACATGGACGAGAGCACCTTCCGGCCCAGACCGTACCCGATGGCCGTGCTGGCGGTCATCCTCGCAGGAGCGGTGCGGACCGCTCGGCCAGCACCACGCCGCCCGGACGACCGATCCGGAGCTCATGACCGGTCATCCAACGGCCACGGTGGTTCCCCGATGCCTGCTTGGCTCCACCAGGGCCTCCCTCGGACCAGCATCGTTTTGATAAGAAAAGCAGTTCTGGGCAGGACAACTATTTTAATCTGAGGTGCATGGTGAGGGCAATGCGAGTCCTCCACCAAGACCGCCAGGCCGGGGAGATCAAGGTCCAGGTCGAGACGCTTGATGACCTTTGGCACCTCTTCAACATCATCGTCCCCGGGGACATAGTCATATCGGTCACCTACCGCCGGGACGAGTCCAAGACGGACAAGCTCAGGGCGGAGCGGGGGGAGAAGAAACGCATGGTCCTGGGCATCAGGGCCGAGAACATCGAGTTCCAGGAGTCGGAGAACCGCCTGCGCATACATGGGGTGATCGTGGAGGGACCTCAGGACGTCGGATCGTACCACACCTTCAACCTGGGAGAGGCGGACGTTCTGACCATTCGCAAGGAGGCATGGGGCACCACCGTCCTAGAGAGGGTAAGGAGGGCGGTCGAGGACTCGAGGAAACCGAAGATACTGTTCGTCGCTATCGAGAACGACGAGGCGGTGGTCGCCCTCGCCCGCCAGTTCGGGATCCAGGAGGTAGCGCGCATATATGCGCCCTCGTCGGGGAAGATGTACGATCAGAAGGAGGACCGCAATTTCTACGAGGATGTCGTGGAGAAGGTAAGGCAGTCCGCCGAGCCGGGCATACCACTGATCGTCCTCGGCCCGGGCTTCGCCAAGGAGGCGCTCCTGACCCTCGGGAAGGAGAGGGAGCCCGAGCTGTTCAGCAACGCCCATATCTACCACACCGGTCAGGCGGGGATGGCCGGGGTCCACGAGCTGATGAAGGCCGGCCTGGGGACAGAGGTCGTCCAGGGTTCCAGGGCCGCGATGGAGACCAAGCTGGTGGAGGACGTCCTCACCGAGATCGCCCGGAGCGGGCCGGTGGCCTATGGTCCCGAGGAGGTGGGGCGGGCCGTTGCGATGGGCGCGGTGGAAACGCTGGTGATCCTCGACAGCGTGGTCCGCCAGAACACTTCCGGTCGCCTCATGTCGGCGGTGGAGAACGCCCGCGGGAAGGTCGTCGTCGTTAGCGAGCGCTTCGAGGCCGGGAAAAAGCTGGAGTCCATCGGCGGCATCGCCGCGCTGCTCCGGTTCAAGCTTCCCCAGTGAGGTCACTATTCGTAACAAGCGAGCATCGATTCTCATCCGAATCGATAATGGTCAATGGCCATGGCCTGTTTGCGAAAAAGTTATTTATATTACGATTATTAGGTTAGCGTTCGGACCCAAGCCCAGCAGAACATATGCGTGGACACTCTCGGATTAGACAAATGAGCGTGTTCCGTTAGGGACAATGGACAGGGAAATCAGTCGTCCACGGTAACGATTCAGCTAAATATGCGGTCGGGGCTCGCATCGACACCCTAGCTCGCGTGATGCACATGCGGGCCGGGAAAGTGACAGGTAGGAAAGTGAACGTATGATGAAGGACAAGCAGGAGGTCTTGGCAAAGCTGGCGAAGAGCAAGCTTATCGTCTGCGACACCACCCTCAGAGATGGTGAGCAGGCAGCAGGAATAGTCTTCGCCAACCTGGAGAAGGTTCGCATCGCCAAGCTGCTGGATGAGATCGGTGTACAGCAGATAGAGGCAGGCATCCCGGCCATGGGCGGAGATGAGAAGGCCGCCATCAAGTGCATCGCACATCTGGGCCTCAATGCCTCTATTCTGGGATGGAACCGCGCCTCGATAGAGGACATCTCCAACAGCATCGACTGCGATGTCGACTCGGTCGCCATCTCCATGTCCTCATCGGACATACATATCGAGCATAAGCTCATGAAGTCCCGCCAGTGGGTCCTCGACCGGATCGTCGAGTCGGTCGAGTACGCCAAGGCCCACGGGCTCTACATCTCGGTCAACGCCGAGGACGCTTCCCGGGCCGACCCCGACTTCATGGTCCAGTTCGCCAAGACCGCCAAGGAGGCGGGCGCGGACAGGGTCCGCTACTGCGACACCCTGGGCATCATGACCCCCTCGGGCACGTACGACGCGATCAAGCGCATCATCGACAAGGTCCACATTCCGATCGAGATGCACACCCACAACGACTTCGGCATGGCCACCGCCAACGCCGTCGCCGGCGTGCAGGCCGGTGCCAAGTTCCTCAGCACCACGGTCATGGGGATCGGCGAGAGGACCGGCAACTCTCCCCTCGAGGAGGTGGTCATGGCGTCCAAGCACCTGCTTAAGATCGACACCGGCATAGATACCAGGCGGCTAAGGGAGATCGCCGAGTACGTCGCCAGGGCGAGCAGCAGGGAGATACCGGCCTGGAAGCCCATCGTAGGAGTGAACTGCTTCGCCCACGAGGCCGGCATTCACACCGACGGGGTCATGAAGTACCTTTCCAACTACGAGCCGTACTCCCCCGAGGAGGTGGGCATGTCCCGCAAGATCATCGTCGGGAAGCATTCCGGGAGGAGCACCATAATGCAGATACTGGGGGCGAGGGGCATCGAGCTCGACGACAACTCGGCCGCGGCGATCCTGGAGATCGTCAGGGCCACCTCGGTCTCCCTGAAGCGCTCGCTCTCGGAGAACGAGCTGCTTTACATATATCAGGATTACCGGGAGGGGGCGAGCCCGACTCCCGCCAACAAGGTGAACTAAGATGGGAACGATATCAGAGAAGATACTATCAGCACACGCTGGAAAGGAGGTCCATGCCGGTGACATATGCATCGTCCCGGTCGACTTCATGATGTCCCAGGATGGGACCACTGGCCTGACGATCAAGGCGTTCAAGCAGATGGAGGCGCAGCGCATCGCCAACCCCAAGAAGTACGCCATCGTTATCGACCACAACTCCCCCTCGCCGATGGAGTCGGTCTCCAACATCCACAAGGAGATGAGGGAGTTCGCCGACAAGCAGGGCTCCCTGCTGTACGACGTGGGCGAGGGCGTATGCCACCAGCTGCTCCCCGAGCACGGGCACGTCCTTCCGGGCAACGTGGTCATCGGCGGCGACTCGCACACCTGCACCTATGGTGCGCTCAACGTGTTCGCGACCGGTGTCGGCTCCACCGACCTGGCCGCGGCCCTGGTCACCGGCCACATATGGTTCCGTGTTCCCAGCACCATCAAGTTCGTGTACGATGGAGCCCTGCCGACAGGCACCTACTCCAAGGACGTCATCCTGCACATGTGCAAGACCCTGACCGCCCGCGGCGCCACCTACAAGGCGCTGGAGATATACGGTTCGGTCATCGACGCCATGTCCGTGGACGCCCGCATGACCATATCCAACATGGTCGTCGAGGTCGGCGCCAAGGTCGGCCTCATGGCCTGTGACGGCCGCGTCCGCGACTACGTCAGGCAGAGGACCAACGCCCCGTTCAAGGGAGTGGAGGCCTCCGGCTCCGCGATCTATGACCGCGTTATCAGGGAGGACCTCTCCGAACTGCCGCCCCAGATCGCCAAGCCCCATCAGGTCGACAATGTCGTGGATGTCGATCAGGTCGCCGGCACCGAGCTGGACCAGGTGTTCATCGGCACCTGCACCAACGGTCGCCTGGAGGACCTGAAGATCGCTTCGGAGATCCTTGCCGGCAAGAAGGTCGCCCGTGGCCTCCGGCTCATCGTCGCGCCGGCCTCCCGCAATGTCCTGCTCGACGCCATGCGCGAGGGGTACATCGACAGGCTGGTCCGGGCCGGCGCCACGGTCATCGCGCCGTCCTGCGGACCATGTGTCGGCACCTGCAACGGCGTGCCCTCGGACGCCGAGACCGTGCTCTCGACGGCCAACCGCAACTTCAAGGGCCGCATGGGCAACACCAAGGCCGATATCTACCTGAGCAGCCCGGCCACCGCCGCATACTCGGCCATGCTCGGGCACATCGCCGACGTCAGGGAGGTGCAGAAATGAGCAAGATCAGCGGAAAGGCCCACACCTTCGGTGACAACCTGAACACCGACTATGTCATCTCGGGCAAGTACAAGTTCAAGACCCTGGACATGAACGAGCTGGCCAAGCACGTCATGGAGGACATCCGTCCCGGGTTCTATGACGAGATCGAGAAGGGCGACTTCGTCGTCGCCGGAGAGAACCTCGGTGCCGGGTCGTCGCGCGAGCAGGCCCCCCTGGTCCTCAAGGCCGCCGGCATCGGCGCGGTGGTGGCGAAGTCGTTCGCCCGCATCTTCTACCGCAACTGCATCAACGTCGGCCTGCCGGTCGTCGAGGTCGACACCTCCGGGATAGAGGAGGGCGATGCCCTCGAGGTCGACGTGGCCGCCGGCATCGTGAAGAACGTCACCAAGGGCACCACCGTTGAGGCCAAGCCCCTGCCGCCGGTCATGATGAAGATCCTGTCCGACGGCGGTCTGGCAGAGCACCTCAAGAAGCACAACGGGTTCGCCCTGGAAGATGATTGACCAAAACCCCTTCCCGTTTCGTTTTTTTATCGACCGCGCATCGCCTCGTTGATGGCCAGCTCGGCGACGTCCGTGCTGTACATGATCGTTCGGATGACACTGTCCAGGACCGAGGTCAATGTCACCGCCCCCTTGTTGATCCGGGAGGGCAGGTCCGGGAACAACCTCTCCGCCCGGCCCGCAAGTTCCTTGGCGCGGTCGATGGTCCTGTTGGCCTCCGGGACGTCCCTAAGGAAGAACGACTCCACCGCCTCGCTCAGGACCTCCAGCGCTTCCAGGGATATCCCGCCGATCGCTCCTAGATCGCCCTCGTTGCTGTTCAGTTCCGCCTGGGTGATGGCGTTCTTGGCTATCTTCTCCGCGTGGTCCCCGATGCGCTCCATGATCCTGGCCATCAGCATGAGGCTCATGCTCTCGAAGATGTCCACGCCCACCCTCTCCGCTAGGCTGCGGTCCTTCTGGATGAGGTTGTACTGCTTGACCGTCATCCAGTACAGCCGGTCCACGTCCTGGTCGCGGTCGATGACGTCCCTGGCCAGCTCAAGGTCCATGTTGGTGTAGGCGGCCACGGCGTCCCGGTGCATGGAGTCGACGATCATATGCATGCGCCTGACGCACTTCTTCTGGGGCAGCTCCACCGGGTCGGAGAGGTCGTGCAGGGCGATGAGGTTCGCCGTCTCCTCGATGACCTCGGGCCCTATTACCGTCCGGGCGAACTCCCTGACCGCGTACTTGGTCTCCAGGTCCATCCGCTCCTTCGACCTTACCTCGACGATGTTGAAGCCGGCCAGGTACGCCCCGATCAGCTTGCGGACCAGGTGGTCGGTGGTCTCGCCCCTATCGATGCTGATCGTCTTCTTCTGCGGCTCCCTCCTCCTGTGCTCCTTCGTATCGATGGACAAGGAGCCGTCGGGCATGATCTCCAGATCGACCTGGTCTCCCGGCTTGAGGTTGTTGGACGAGACCCAGTCCTTGGGCAGTGAGACGGTGATGGTGGACACCCCCGTCCTCTGGACCTTCCTAGATTCCACGTTCTTACCGACCATTGCAATCAGCTCAAATACCTATTGTATATACTGAATATAGACTATATATTCATAAATGCTAGAACATGTACTTCTATATTCTATTTTGCAAAGGCTAAAAAGGGAGAAAAGCCACCCCCCGGACGATGGCTGAGAGGACAACAGAGCGGATGACAGAATGTCCGGCAAGAAGCGGTCCGCTACCGAATGGCACCGCAGGACGCCTCACCGGTCCGGTCCCGTCCATCGGCCTGGAGAGGTAATGATCATGGGAAGGAAGCTAATCTACGCCGCGGTCGTCGCGGTCGCGATAATTATCATCGCGGGGCTGGCAGCGTCCCTGTCCTCAAACCCCGCGAGGGAGAAGACCAAGGTGACCGAGATCGGCTCCGACACGATGCTGGAGCTGATGCAGATGTGTGCCGAGGAGTTCAACTCCCAGAGCTCCACCGTTTCCGTATCGATAACCGGTGGTGGGAGCGGTGTCGGCATCACCAAGCTGATGGAGGGCGCCACTGACGTGGCCCAGGCATCAAGGGCCATGACCGATGCCGAGAAGCAGAACGCCACCGCACACGGGGTCGAGCCTGTCGAGTTCAAGGTGGCCATAGACGGCATCGCGGTCATCATCAACAAGGACAACCCCGTCACCTCCCTGACCCTGGACCAGCTCGCCAGGATCTACAATGGCACATACACCAACTGGAACCAGGTCGGCGGCCCTGACCTGGGGATCGTGCTGTACGGCCGGCAGCCCACCTCCGGTACCTACCAGTACTTCGAGGAGGTCGTCCTGAAGAAGGGGAAGGCCGGCGGGTCCGACTACTCTGCCACCATGAAGCAGCAGACCGGGAACCAGCAGATCCTGTCCCAGGTGGAGCAGGACCGGGGAGCGATAGGCTATGTCGGTGTCGGCTACGCCAAGCAGGGGGGCAGCAACATAAACGTGCTGGACATCCAGAAGAACTCCTCATCCCCTGCCTATAGCGCCCTGGACGAGGAAGCGGTGCTCGACCAGAGCTACGCCCTCTCCAGGTACCTGTACCTGTACACCGACGGTGCCCCCACCGGCGCGGTGAAGGAATGGGTGGAGTTCGTGCTGTCCTCATCAGGCGGACAGAAGATAGCGACCGACGCGGGCTTCTATGCCCTCCCCACCTCGGTCCAGCAGGAGATGCTGGCCAAGGTCGGTTGAAACCCCTTCCTCCTTTTTCATGTCTGGTGATGATTGATGGTCGAGCAGACATCGGGCAGCAGGCTTAACGCCGTCAGGGACGGGCTGGCGAGCCTAAGGGCCTTAGGCAGCCTTCCCCGCTCGGCGAAGACCGACCTCCTGACCCGCATAGCTCTCCTTGTCATCGCGGGGGCTTCCTTCATGGTCCTGGCCCTCGTGCTCTACACCCTCGTGTCCAACGCCCTCCCGGCGTTCATCAACTTCGGCAACAACGAGACCACGAGCTTCTGGAGGTTCCTCACGGGCGATATCTGGAGGCCCACCTCCGATGTCTATGGGATAATCCCCCTGGCGCTCGGGACCTTCCTGGTGAGCCTCGCCGCCACGGCGATCGCGATACCCATCGGTCTCGGGTGCACGATCTACATATCCGAGATCGCCCACCCCCGGGTCCGGGGACTCCTCAAGCCTGCCATCGAAATATTGGCCGGCATACCTTCGGTGGTGTACGGCCTCTTCGGCCTGCTCATCCTCAGCCCCTACATCAGGACCTTCTTCGGGGTCGGCAGCGGGACCAACGCCCTCAACGGCGCCATCATGCTCGCCATCATGATGGTCCCCATCATGGTGAGCCTGTCCGAGGATGCGATCAACTCCGTCCCCCGCAGCCTGCGCGAGGCGTCGTACGCCCTGGGCGCCAACCGGTGGGAGACCATGCGCTCGGTGGTGCTGCCGGCGGCGCTCTCCGGCATCGTGGCCGCCATCATGCTGTCCATAGGAAGGGCGGTGGGGGAGACCATGGTGGTCCTGATGTGCACCGGCAACTCTCCCCAGGTGACCGGCAACGTCCTCGATTCGGTGCAGGCCATGACCTCGGCCATCGCCATCGATGTCGGTGAGGTCGCCGGAGGCTCGCTGCACTACCACGTGCTGTTCGCGATAGGCATGGTGCTGTTCGTCATGACCATGGCCATCAACCTGGTCGCGGACCTCATCATCGCCCGCTACTCGGAGGCCTACCGATGAACCGCAAGCTCCGCCAGTCGCTGTACTTCGGCTTCTTCCGCGCATGCGGCATGGTGGTGGTCCTGGCGCTGGTCGTGCTGATCGGTTACCTCGTGTACTACGGGGCGGGGACCATCAGCTGGGAGTTCATCACCGAAGCGCCCCGCATGGCCATGAGCCAGGGAGGGATCATGCCCCAGATCGTGGGGACCCTCGAGCTCATGGCCCTGGTCCTGGTAATCGCGATACCGGTCGGCGTGCTGTCGGCCGTGTACCTCGTCGAGTATCAGCGCAACCGTTTCATGAAGGGGGTGTGGAGGATCGTGGTCCACAATCTCGCGGGAGTGCCCTCGGTGGTGTACGGCCTCCTTGGCCTCGGTCTGTTCGTCATCGCGCTGGGCATGGGGGCGAGCCTCACAGCGGCAAGCCTGACCCTGAGCATACTGGTGCTTCCCATCGTCATAGCGGCCACCAGGGAGGCCCTGATGGCGGTCCCCATGTCCTTGCGGGAGGCGTCCGTTGCCCTGGGGGCCACCAAGTGGCAGACGGTGAGGCACCATGTGCTCCCGTACGCCATGCCCGGCATACTCACAGGCGTCATCCTCTCGCTCTCCCGGGCGGCTGGGGAGACCGCCCCGATCATCCTTGTAGGTGCCTCGTACTACCTGCCGGACCTACCCTCCTCCCTCCTCTCGCAGTTCCAGGCGCTGCCCTACCATATCTATGCCCTCGCCACCCAGACCAGGGTGTCCCTCACCGGCGGGAGCCTTTACGGCTCGGCCCTGGTGCTCCTGCTGCTGGTGGTGGGAATGAACCTCGTGGCCATCGTGCTGCGCAACAGGTATCGCAAGAAATACAGATGGTGATGGATTGACGAACATTATCGTGAAGGGTCTGAACGTCCACTTCGAGAGGACGCATGCGCTCAAGAACGTGAACATGACCATCGAGGAGCGGAAGATCACGGCAATAATCGGCCCATCGGGGTGCGGGAAGAGCACCTTCGTCCGCTGCCTCAACCGCATGAACGACATCATACCCACGGCAAGGGTCGCGGGCGAGGTGGTGGTGGACGGGGATGACATATACGCCCCGAAGGTGGACGTGACCGAGGTGAGGAAGAAGATCGGCATGGTGTTCCAGAGGCCCAACCCGTTCCCCAAGTCGGTTTACGAGAACATCGCTTACGCGCCCCGCATCCACGGGGCGAGGGGCAAAAAGGAGCTGGACCCGATCGTCGAGAGGTCCCTGCGCCGTGCGGCCCTGTGGGACGAGGTGAAGGACCGGCTCACCAAGAGCGCCTACGACCTGTCCGGGGGGCAACAGCAGAGGCTTTGCATCGCCAGGGCACTGGCCATCGAGCCGAAGATCATACTGTTCGACGAGCCGTGCTCCGCGCTCGACCCCATAGCCACCGCCAAGATCGAGGACCTGCTGGTGGACCTGAAGAAGGATTACACTGTAGTGATAGTCACGCACAACATGCAGCAGGCGGCCAGGGTGGCCGACTCCACCGCCTTCTTCTATATGGGCGAGCTGATAGAGTACGGGGATACCAAGACCATGTTCGAGAGGCCGGAGAAGGAGCTGACGGAGCAGTACATAACCGGGAGGATGGGATGATGGCACCGAGGACGCGATACAACGAGGAGCTCGAGCTCCTGAACCAGGAGGTCATCACGATGGGGGAGATGGCCAAGGAGATGGTAAGGAAAGGGGTCCAGTCCTTCCTGACCAGCGACATGGCCCTCAAGGACGAGGTGATCATGGTGGACCAGGAGATCTACCGTCAGGAGCAGCTGGTGGAGAAGCACTGCGTCGAGCTGATCGCCCTCCATCAGCCGGTGGCGTCCGACCTGAGGACGGTCACCACCTGCATCAAGATCATCACCGACCTGAACCGGATAGGCAGGTACGGGAGGGACATCGCCGAACTGGCCGATCACCAGGACCTCGACAAGAGCTTCCGGCGCCTGCTCACGATCCCGCTGATGGCCGACCTGGCGGTCGCGATGGTCAACGATTCGATCAATGCCTTCGTCGTCAGGGACGAGAAGGGCGCCAGGGAGCTGTGCATCAGGGACGATCAGGTGGACTCCCTGTGGAACACGATCTTCCGGGAATCGCTGACCTACATGATCGAGGACCCCCGCAATATCACCGTGGGGACGCACTTCATACTTGTCGCCCGGTATCTGGAACGGATCGCCGACCACGCCTGCAACATCGGCGACAGGGTGGTGTTCATGGTGACCGGCTCCAGGCCCGACCCGTACTCGCGGAAGGGCCCGAGCCTCCGGCCCGAGGATGTCAGGCCCAGGAAGGTGCCTGACGGCGGTTCCCGCAAGGCCACCTCCACCGACGGATACTATTCCACGCCGTTGGAGGAGAAGTGATGCCGAGGACGGCCGGGGCTCAGCCGGTCCACCTGCCCTCTACATGGATGTTGCCCAGGGTCTGGTTGACCTGCACCCGCAGCCAGTCGCCCTCCGGATAGTTATCCGACTGGAACGCGCTGGCGGTGCCGTCGAACCCTCCCAGGTCCACGACCTTCGGCTCCCCTAGGGTCCAGTAGCAAACGACCTTCGCGGACACCCCGCTGTCAAGGTAGAGGCCCAGGTCGACCATGCCCACTGTGTCGTCGACCTTCACGTTGACGTTCCCTCCCATGGGCGCGTGCTGCTGGAACCTTGCGGTGATGGGGCCCGAGGACTCGATGAGCGTAAGATGTCTGGAGCCGTCCACGGTGACGTTGTTCCATGACAGCGTCGAGCCGCCGGTGGCGGTCTGTATGCGCATGTCCCCCGCCAGCACCGTCCCGTTCTCCAGGTTGACGACGGCGCCCTTGGCCGTGGAGTTCAGCTCCAGCCCTTCGAGCACGACCCTGCTGCCAGTGGTGAGGGCGATGCCTCCGGTGGTGACGCTCAGGTTCAGCGATGTCCGCAGGCTCTCGTTGATGGTGATGGTGAAGCTCACGTTC
>CAYRPG010000001.1:132669-217948 GCA_964426205.1 uncultured Methanomassiliicoccus sp.
CAGGTTCAGCGATGTCCGCAGGCTCTCGTTGATGGTGATGGTGAAGCTCACGTTCTTGAGCGAGTAGTTCGGCCACGGGGCGTAGGTATCGAGGGTGACGTTGACCGCCTGCATCCTCCCCAGCGCATCAGTGGCGTTCTCGGAGGTCATGTTCACCCTCAGGGGCGAGCCCTTCCCGAAGAGGTTGGCATGGCCCTGGACGTCGGACCTTACTCTGACCGCGTCACCCTCCATCGGCTGGAAGGCGATCCTCAGCTCCCCCACGGTGGCGGTCACCTGCAGAAGGAGCCGCCCTGAACTATCGGAGGCAACGGTGTTCACCTCATCGATGGACACGGTTCGGAAGTCGAGAAGAACAAGGGGCAGGGAGATCCCGGCGATGATGACAGCGATGACGATGACGATAGCTGCCGCCGACAGTCTGAATCTGCCACCGATCATCAACGTCCAGCTCCGCCAAGGTCATCGGTCCAAGGCCTAGATAAAGATGCCCATGTGCAGCAGTGGCTCACGCCTTCCTCGCATAGAGGATCGACTGCACGGCGGGCACGAGGATCAGGAGGGGCACGAAGAGCAGTAGGAGCATCCCATCGCCCAGGCCATCTACGTCCAGGAACATCGTGACCACGCCCAAGGCGGCGATGATCGCGCCCCAGATCATGAGCTGGCGCCCCCCGTACCGGTTGATCTTGAACCACTTCTCCTCCGATTCGAAGGACTGGCGGACCCTGATGCCGTACGAGTGGTTCATGCCCACCTTGCCCCTGACCAGGGGGAGGGAGACGGCGACCACGAGCAGCCCCATCATGACGTTCAACAGGCCGATAAGCAACCCGGTGACGTCCACGGCCTCACGCCTTCTGGTAGCTCTGCCACTTCTCCTCGAGGCCGGGGTCATTGACCGTATCCAGCACATACTGGGCGAACTCCTGCCCGGTGGCGCCGTTCGACCGGCCGGTCATGACCTTGCGCTTCTCGTACTGGGTGCAGACCTCCAGTGCCATCTCCAGCCTGCGGGCCTTGTCCACGAACCCGATATGGTTCAGCAGCATGGCCGCGGCCTTGATCATCGAGGACGGATCGGCGAACTGGGCCCGGCCCTCGGTCACCATGCGCGGCGCGGAGCCGTGGATGGCCTCGAACATCGCGTACTTCTTCCCGATGTTGGCGCTGCCGGCGGTGCCCACGCCACCCTGGATCTGGGCTGCCTCATCGGTGAGGATGTCGCCATAAAGGTTGGGAAGGATGATGACCCGGAAGTCCTGGCGGCGGTAGGGGTCGATGAGCTTGGCGGTCATGATGTCGATGAACCAGTCGTCCCACTTGACCTGTGGATAGTCCTTCGCCACCTGCTCGGCCATCGCCAGGAACTTTCCGTCGGTGGTCTTGATCACGTTGGCCTTGGTGACGATGCTGACCTTGTTGATGCCGTTCTTGGCCGCGTAATCGAAGCCCAGGCGGATGATGCGCTCGCAGCCCTGGGTGGTGGCGACGCAGAAATCGATGCCCAGGTCGTCGGTCACGTTGACCCCCTTGCTCCCGAGGACATAGCTACCCTCGGTGTTCTCCCTGTAGAACATCCAGTCCACGCCCAGCTCGGGCACCTTTACCGGCCGAACGTTGGCGAAGAGGTCGAGCTCCCGCCTCATGGCCACGTTGGCGCTCTCGATGTTGGGCCAGGGATCCCCCTTCTTGGGGGTGGTGGTCGGCCCCTTCAGCACGACGTGGCAGTCCTTGATCACCGCCAGGACGTCGTCGGGGATGGCTTTCATGACCTTTACGCGGTTCTCGATGGTGAGGCCTTCGATGGTCCTGATCTCGACCTTGCCGCTGACGATCTCGTCCTTCAGCATCGCCTCCAGGACGGCGCGGGCGCTCTCGGAGATGTACGGACCGATACCGTCCCCGCCGCAGATGCCGATCTTGATCGTCTTCAGCTTGGAATAGTCGACCCAATCCTGGCCGGACTTCATAGCCTCGACCCTCTTGAGCTGCTCCTCAAGGATCTTTCCGAAGTGTTCCTTGGCCCTCTCGATAGCCTTCGCATCAACCATGGTCATTCCCCGTCGTTATCAGGGAACTCATATAAGAGCGATTCCCCAGGCATCTGGACGGAAACCCAGGCCAGGGAACGGAAGACCGTGCTCCAGCCTCGTTCCGATGCGATCTCCGCGAGCGGGGCAGTGGTATCGGAAGTTCAACGGCGGAATAAAAATGAAAAAGGTTGGGAAGAGGTTCAGAGGCCCAGGTTCTCCGGGCTCAGAGCGTTGGATATGCCGGAGACCGCCGCTCCGATGACGAACGAGACAGCGAGCAGCACGCCGGCCATGATGATGGCGACGGCCACGTTGCCCTTCTTGAGCTCGGCCATCTCGTCGACTTCCTTCGTGATGCGGTCCAGGACCTTGATCGCGACCCAGATGGCGAACACGGCCGCCAGCAGGCCGATGGCCAGGTTGATCAGCCCGAGGCCGAGGGCGATCAGCATGTTGTCGATGCCCTGAGCGGCGCCGAGGTTGGCGAGCAGCGAGCCCACTCCGCTCTGCACGACGTTAGCGATTGAAAAGATGACAGCGGCCATCAGTATCCCGACGGCGGCATTTCCCCTCAGGATCTCCTTCCACTCATCGATCCCCTTGGTCAGGCGGTCGAACATCTTGAGCCCGATATATACCGAGCCCATTGCCAGGGCAAGGCCGACGATCAGCTGGATTATTGCAGCTGCAACGCTCACGATTGCTGTGTCCAATGCCATTTATGCATCCCTCCTTCGAAATGGTTGGAACGTTGGAGCCAGCGTTCTACTATTAAAAATATTCAATCTGCTTATATCATTTTGAGAGCAAAAAAGGTCCCTGGCGCCTGGCCAGGCGGTGCCTGACCATAGTATTTTTTAGTGATAATGACCCCCGGTGCGCACCGAAACGATTATTCATGCTCGAGCGATTCTACCTTCGTGGAAGCTGAAGGGAGGTTCATGCTCACCGATCCCGCGGGGAAGGTGACGCAGGGCGCTTGCAGGATCATGGTGGGCGACGACGCGTTGACGGTTAGGCCGGCGACCGGAGGGGCGATCAGCATGTCCCTCCGCGACATCACTTCGATAGGGGCCGCTGGCTACAAGCTCGCGATATCCCTGTTCGACGGTTCGAAGCTGGAGCTGTCGATGCTCGGCCACCGCTACGAGGACGTCGTCCTTGAAGTGCACAGGGTGAGGAACGAGCTGATAATGGCCGACCTGCTGATGGGCGAGAGGCTCCGCAAGCAGGGCGTGAAGGGCGAGCTCCGGGCCCCCTTCCGGGGGGCGGAGGGGCCGTGCCAGGTCCGGCTCTACGACACCGCGCTCGTCCTCCTCCCGGTGAAGGGCCAGCTGGCCAGGGTCAGGTACAGCGACATCAGGGGCATAGAGGCGCGGGACTACATGCTGAGGATAGAGCTGGAGAACGGGGAACAGCTCGGGCTGGGGATGCTCGGCCGGGAGCTGGACCCCCTGTGGAAGGGAATATCCGCGGCCATGGCCGAGCTGGAGGCGAACGTCCAGGCGCTGGTGAAGGACATATATCCCGATGCGTCCTCCGAGACGCTGACCGTAGCGTCCCGCCTGCTGAAGGAGGGGCGCGCCGCCCGCCGGTTCGACCTGGAGGACCTGGACCCGCTGCTGTTCGCCTCGCTCGAAGCGCGCCTCAGGGCGGCCGGGATGGGCGAGGAGTATGACCACCTGGCCTCGCTGGGCAAGAAGAACATGGTGCGCATCGGGATCAAGCGCCCCCTCGTGTCCGAGGAGGAGGACTACATCTGGTTCATGATGCCCCTGCTGGGCAAGGAGGGCAACGCGATCGCGATGGAGGCGACGTCCGGCCCCTCGGGCGGCCGGGCCACCTACTTCTTCCGCGCTGCTCCCCGGGACCGTTACCCGGGCATGGATGAGGGCGCCAGGCGGGAGGCGGCCGAGGAAGGCATGGACCTCCTGACCGCCGGTCTGCAGGAGATCAACTTCCGCAGGCAGCCCATCTACCTGAAGAACGAGCAGCTCGCTGCCCCGCAGTACTCGAAATACCGCTTCTCCATCGTGCTGATCCCCTCGCTCCGGGAGCTGAGGGACCGCTTCATCGGAAGGGTCGCCCACACCTCCCCCGAGGAGTGGACCGCCAGGGTGGGTGAGCTGCTCGCCTTCAACGCCGCGGCCAAGGGCGGCGGAAAGTGGGCCTCGTCGGAGCCAGAGGAGGGGACGGGGGATGATGGGATATGAGAAAATTCATTAATTCAAGTCGCATATTATTGCCGGAGGAGAGGATAGCATGCCGGGCTACATGAAACCATGCCGTTATTGCGGGGAGCTGGTGCCGCCCGATTCCAATTCCTGCCCGATGTGCGGGAAGTGGAACCCGGTGGACGAGCTGCGCTGCCCGAAGTGCCGGTCACCCATCAAGGAAGGTTGGAAGGGCTGCGCCGCCTGCGGCCAGTCGCTCACCGTCGCCTGTCCCGTCTGCGGCAAGGCCACGTTCTTCGGGGACCACTGCCAGCAGTGCGGTGCCCGGCTCATGGTCAAGTGCCTGCAGAGGAAGTGCGGCTTCGAGCAGCCTCCACTGGGGCCGATCTGCTCCAAATGTGGAAAACCGATATCGGGGGGTAAGAAATGAGCAAGATGATAGCGTTCAACGACAACTACTCGGACGACAGCACGGATGCGGGCTTCACGTTCACGTTCTTCTGTGACAAGTGTGGAGAGGGCTACAAGACCAGGTTCATCGCGTCGAAGACCTACAAGAAGAAAGGGCTCTTCGACAACATCGGGAAGCTGGCCAGCGCTGCCGGCTCCCTCGCTCACAACTACGGACTGTCGACCGCTGGCCAGGCCGGCAGCGACGTGATGAGCTCCAAGTTCGAGAACCAGTCACCGGCATGGCACAAGGAGCACGAGGCCGCCTTCGAGGAGGCCCAGAACGAGGCCCGCGGCCACTTCCACCGCTGCCCCCGCTGCCAGAAGTGGGTGTGCGACAACGACTGGAACGAGGAAGCCTCGTTGTGCATCGAAGACGCTCCCCTGGAGTCCGTGGAGGTCGCCGCGGCCCGGGCCGAGAAGATGAAGCAGGACATCGCCAAGAAGGCCGAGGAGACCCAGGTGTTCACCGGCGAGATCGACCAGAGGCAGGCCATGTGTCCCAAGTGCGGCAAGCCCGCGGGGCAGGGCAAGTTCTGCAATAATTGTGGGGCGCCCATGGGCATGCCGAAGTGCCCCCAGTGCGGTGCCCAGAACCCGCCCGGGGCCAGGTTCTGCTCGGAGTGCGGCGGAAAGATATGAGGCGGGGGCGGACGGACCGCGCCCTCTCGACGCTGACCGATGCCAGGGCCACAGGGCCGGGACGCAGCGACCTGAAGTAGGAGCGAAAGCGATGAGCACCGAAGCCGGCTGGACCAAGAGGTTCTTCACCGTATGGGCGGGACAGGCGTTCTCCCTGATGGGCAGCAACCTGGTCCAGTTCGCCCTGGTGTGGTGGCTGACGGTGGAGACAGGCTCGGCGATAGTTCTCACGTTCGCGTCCATGATGGGGGTTCTGCCCCAGGTCATTATCACGCCTTTCGCGGGCGCGTACGTGGACCGGTGGAGCCGCAAGCGGGTGATGATAGTGGCCGACGGGCTGATAGCGTTGGTCACCGTCCTCCTGATGCTGTCCTTTGCCCTCGGAACAGTGGACATCGCGCAGATAATGCTCGTCCTCCTGGTCCGCTCCACCTTCTCCGGTTTCCATTGGCCGGCCATGCAGGCCTCCACCACCCTGATGGTGCCGGAGGCCCATCTCGCCCGGATCAGCGGCCTGAACGAGGCGATACGTGGGCTGGCATCGATCGCCGCCCCCCCTCTGGGGGCCGTGCTCATCGCCTTTCTTCCGATGTATACGGTGCTATCGGTCGACGTCGTCACCGCCGCGATCGCCATCTTCGCCCTGATGGTCGTGAACATCCCGGAGATCCGCAGGGCCGAGGAGAAGGACAGGGTGTCGGTGATCGCCGACATGAAGGACGCGTTCAACTACCTCCGCTCGTGGAGGGGTGCGGTCTGGGTCATAGTCATATTCATGCTCATCAACTTCCTGATCAACCCGGCGTTCGCGCTCCTCCCCCTGCTTACGCTGCAGCATTTCGGTGGGGACGCCATCGAGTACGCGGTGCTGGAGTCCCTCGCCGGGGTGGGCATGATCGTGGGCGGCATAGCCCTGGGCATATGGGGCGGGACGTCGAGGAAGATAGTCACCTGCATGGCCGCGACCGGTCTGTGCGGGTTCGGGGTCGGCATCATCGGCATCCTGCCGCCGAGCGGCTATGTCTGGGCGGCCTTAGCGTGCCTCCTGATAGGCCTCGCCCTTCCGGTGATCAACGGGACGATCGTGGCCATCATGCAAAAGGGCATTCGCGCGGACATGCAGGGCAGGGTGCTGGCGATCCTGGGGGCGGGGGTGGCAGCGATGAGCCCGGTCGGCCTCCTCCTCGCCGGGCCGATCTCCGAGTATGTCGGGATCCAGGTGTGGTTCGTCCTGGGCGGCGTTTTCATGGTCGCCACCGCGCTCGGCTCGATGTTCATCCCCTCCCTCATGCACATGGAGGACCGGACCCCCGAGCTCGTGCCGATCGAGCAGGCGCCCAAGGCGATGGGGCAGAGATAGGTTGATTGCCCGGCCGGTGCGATCGTACCGGCATGGAGCACCACGCCGACCATGGCCAGGAAGGCCATCAGGGAACGAAGGACCGGGGCGCGACCGGAACGGCCCCGCACATGGCAGACCATGGGGACATGGCCCGCGACATGCTCCGGCGGTTCGTGGTCTGCACGTTGCTGACCGTCCCGATTCTCGCCCTGACGCCCGAGGTGCAGGACCTCTTCGGCGTCACGCTGGGCCTGCCGTTCGAGGACGTTCTTCTCCTCGTCCTCTCGACGATCGTGTTCGCCTATGGCGGCTGGCCGTTCCTCGCCGGACTGGTGAAGGAACTGAGGGCCCGCCTGCCGGGGATGATGACCCTGATCGGCCTCGCCATCAGCGTGGCGTACGCCTACAGTGCAGCGTCGGTCCTCACCGCCGGGGGCACGGTGTTCTTCTGGGAGCTGGCCACGCTGATCGACATCATGCTCCTCGGGCACTACCTCGAGATGCGCTCGGTGCAGGGCGCGTCGAGGGCACTGGAGGAGCTGGCCCGCGTGCTCCCGTCTGAGGCGGAGGTCGTCCGCGACGGCCAGCTGGTGAGGGTGGGGGTCGAGCAGCTCCGGCCGGGGGACGACGTCCTCGTCCGCCCCGGCTCCAAGGTCCCCGCCGACGGGAGGGTGGTCAAGGGGGAGAGCGACGTCGACGAGTCGCTGCTGACCGGGGAGTCCCGCCCGGTGCCCAAGGCCACGGGGGACGAGATCATCGGCGGGTCGCTCAACGGCGAGGGTTCGCTGACGGTCCAGGTGACCCGTACAGGAGCGGAGACCTACCTCAGCCAGGTCATCGACCTCGTGCGCCGGGCCCAGGAGAGCCGTTCCCGCAGCCAGGACATCGCCGACCGGGCCGCCCTGGTTCTAACGGTGATCGCCCTGGTGAGCGGCGCCCTGACCCTCACCGCCTGGTTGTTCGCCGGCGAGACCGCCGGCTTCGCCGTGGAGCGCGCGGTGACGGTCATGGTCATCTGCTGCCCTCATGCCCTCGGCCTCGCGATCCCCCTGGTGGTCGCGATATCCACCGTGCTCGCGGCCCGCTCCGGCTTCCTGGTCCGGGAGAGGAACGCCTTCGAGCGCGCCAGGAACGTGGACATCGTGGTGTTCGACAAGACCGGCACCCTCACCGAGGGCAGCTTCAGGGTCGTCCAGATCGCTCCATCCCCTGGGGTCACGGAGGACGAGGCGCTGCGCATCGCCGCCGCGGTTGAGTCCGGCTCGGAACATTCCATCGCCCGGGGCATCATGGTCTCGGCCCGCGAGAGGAAGCTGGAGGTCGCCGAGGCAAGCGAGTTCCGCGCCCTGCCGGGGAAGGGGGCCAGGGCCGTTGTGGACGGCAGGGAGAACCTGATGCTGTCGCCGTCCGCGCTGAAGCCGTTGGGCGTGACCAAGGACGTCCCTAACATCGAGGTCCTGTCGCGCGGGGGGCGGACGGTCGTGCTCCTCGCCTCCGGCGGAAGGGTCCTGGCGGCCTTCGCCCTGTCCGATCGTGCGAGGCCCGAGTCCAGGGAGGCGGTCGCCGAGCTGAGGCGCCGGGGCATACGCTCGGTGATGCTCACCGGTGACAGCGCCGAGGTCGCCGCCGAAGTATCCAAGGACCTGGGGATGGACGATTATCGAGCTTCGGTCCCCCCTGCCGGCAAGGCCAAGGCGATCGAGAAGATGCAGGGAGGCCACGTGGTGGCGATGGTGGGCGACGGGGTGAACGACGCCCCCGCCCTGGTCCAGGCGGACATCGGCATCGCGATCGGCGCAGGTACGGACGTCGCGGTCGGCTCGGCGGACATAATCCTCGTGCGCAACGACCCCCGCGATGTTCCCAAGGTCATCGCGCTCTCCCGTCGCACCTACTCCAAGATGATGCAGAACCTTGTCTACGCCACGGGCTACAACGCCGTCGCCATTCCCCTTGCCGCCGGGGTGCTGGCACCGCAGGGCGTGGTCCTCACCCCGGCATTGGGGGCGGCGCTCATGAGCCTTTCCACCATCGTCGTGGCGATCAACGCCCGCCTCCTCCGCTCCGGACAGGATTAAATCCCGGGCGAGCTTAGGGGAAAGCGATGCGCTGCTCCCACTGCCAGAAATGCTGCCAGGACACGATGATGGAGCTGAGCGAGGCCGACGTCGCTCGCTTGGAGCGCAGGGGCCACCGCCGAGACGAGTTCTCGTACATCGGCGTGGACGGCATACCCCGCCTGAAGAACGTGGGGATATGGTGCTTCTTCTACGATCCTGACAGGAGGAGATGCCGAGAGTACCAGGCCCGCCCGCTGGGTTGCGCGCTGTACCCGGTCAACGTCGACCAGGACGGCGAGATATTCATCGATGGCCTCTGCCCGGAAGCCCGAAGCATCGACGGCAGGGAGCTGCAGTTGAAGGGAAAGAGACTGAAGATGCTCCTGGCGACCATCGACGCCGAGGCGTCCAGGCGGAAGCGTCAGCCGTAGATATCGAGCGCCATCGCCGCCGCGCCCACGACCCCGGCGAGGTCCCCCAGCTCCGGCCTCACGATGCTCAGGCCGACCGCCGCCGGCCTCAGGCACTGGCCCAGGGCGCCCTGGACCACATCGTCATAGAGGCCGGGGAAGCCGAACAGGACCGTCCCGCCCAGCACGACCCTCTGCGGGTTCAGGGCGTTGATCACGCTCGCCACCGCGGACGACAGCGCCACGGACATCTCGTCCCGTATGCCCAGCGATAGCGCATCGCCCTTTGCGGCCGCCTCGGCCACCGTCCTGCCGCCCAGAGCTTGAACATCGCCCCCGCACATCTCGAGCAGCATGGGGCTCGCTCCAGCATCCTCGCTGAGCTTACGGCGCGCCCGGTCCTCCACACTTTTCCCGCCGGCGTAGGCCTCCACGCACCCCCGGCGGCCACAGGTGCACAGGGGGCCGTCCATCTGGACCGAGATGTGGCCGAAATGCCCGCCGCATCCCGTGGCCCCCTCGAGCAGCCTTCCCCCGATGACCGCCCCGCCGCCGATCCCCGTCCCCACGAACAGGCATGCCAGCTCGTCTACCCCCCTCCCGGCCCCGTGCCGCCACTCGCCCACCGTGGCCATGACCACGTCGTTGCGCAGCACCACCGGCGCCCGGACCCGCTCCGAGAGCAGCTCCCGGAACGGCACGTCCGGCCAGAACAGGTTGGGGCCGCAGCGCACGATCCCGAGCGCGTTATCGCATTGTCCCGCTATGCCCACGCCGACCGGAGTTCCTGGCGCGCCAAGCGCCGAGATCATCCTGCCGGCCTGCTCGATGACGCCCCTGAACCCGCCTGGGACGTCCGTGCGCTCCCTCATGGAGTCGACGGGCACGCCCCCCTCGACCCTGGCCGCCCTGATGTTGGTGTGGCCGATGTCGACGCCGATCGAACACCGCATGCTGGTGTCATCGCCAGGAAGGTTCAAGAGGTTATGCCCGCTGCCCTCGCCTCGGAGGTACGCAGGCGAGCCGGTGCCCGCGGCCTCGAGGCACCTCATTATTGATACTGGCAGATTTAAAGCCAAGTTATTTAACCAGGCCGTGGGTCTAATCCGGATTGAAGGGTGCAAGAAATGAGATGCAACAGTTGTGGTAACGTCAATGCGGTCGGTTCGGCCTTCTGCATGGAGTGCGGCACCCCCATGGGAGCTGAGGCACCTGCGCCGGAGCAGGCCCCGTTCCAGGCGCCGCAGGCATCCGTAGAGCCGCAGGCACAGCCATCCCCCCAGCCGGCCCCGTACCTTCCCCCGTACCCGCCCCAGGCGCTGCAGCCCCCGCGGGTGCCGACGATAAGGAGCATCCATCTGGGCGAGGTCCTGTTCCTCATATCGTCCGCCCTCTTGCTGGTGGCGGGGTTCGAGAACTTCGCCTCGCTGTCCCGCTTCGTCCTTGGCCAGTACGTGCTGCTGGGCTTCTTCGGGATCGTGGGCGGCATGCTGTTCATGGGAATGGTGGTCATGCCCTATGTGCTGAGGCCGATCGAGAAGTACCTGGACATGATCGTCCTCGTGCTCTCGGCCATCTTCCTGTTCTGGGGCGTGGCGGCGATGTTCGGGACGAGCATCGGGGTCGATGGCGGCATGGTGTTCATCGGCGGCCTGTTCGGCCTGGCCGGCATGGCCCTCAAGATGGGCATCATCCGGTGAACGTGCCCGTGCCCCCTTTCCCCTTCCTTCTTTCTATCGCTGTTCAGCGCTCCAGGTCGTCCATCAGCCTTGTCAGTCCGTCCAGGGCCCTCCTTCCCCGCACGGTCACGGAGTACAGCCGGCTCTTGCGGTCGTAGGCGATGTACCCGCCCCCCATCAGGGAGCGGATGTGGAACTGGAGGTGCCCCTTCTGGAGCCCCTGGGCCCGAGACAGCGAGGCGAGGCCGTCGTCCTCCCGGGCCAGGTGCTGCAGGATGCCGATGCGTATCCCGTTGGACAGGGGGCCCAGCGCCGCCTCCACCTTGGCCGGGGAGAGCGCCGGGCCCGCGATCTCCGGGGTCCTCGTTCCCTCAGCGGCACGGGGGAACCGGAGCACCGCGCCATAGCTGTCCAGGTACCTGCGCATCTGATCGTCCAGGTCGTCGGCCAGCTCGTTCAGGTCGGGGCGGGAGCGCTCCCTGAGCACGCTCCGGGCGCTCCTGCCCTCCAGGAACCGGAGCCCCCCGGCCCCACCGCCGCGCTCCATCCCCTCCAGCACCTCCTCGGTCCATTCCACCAGCGCCTCCCGGCAATCCCGGTTGCCGACGGAACCTGGCCATCCCAGCGCCCGGTCGATCCTCTCCACCAGCACCGGCCGGACCTGCTGCACGAACACCCTGCGGACATCGTCCTCGCGAAGGTTGACGAACGAGGCGTTCAGCTGCCTGACCTCGGACCGCAGGGCCTCGATCTGTTCGCGAAGCTCGTCGTTGCTCATGATAAACAGTAATAGAAAAGTATGACTTCAATATACATTAATATTACGAATATCCTAGAGGGGACCGAGGAGCCCGGCAGAGGCATCCGAGCCGCCGCCGTGCCCTCGGGACAGAGCGGCATGAGGATCGGAATAATCGCCTGCGAGACCTTCGAACGGGGCCTGGAGGTGGTGACGAGGGACGACCCCGACATCGCCTACAAGGAGTACCTGCAGTTCGGCCTCCACGAGTACCCGGAGGAGCTGAGGAGGGCGGTCATCGACAAGGTGAACTCCCTGGAGGGCAGGGTCGACGCGGTGCTGCTCGGCTATGGCATATGCAACTCGCTGAAGGATGTCACCAAGCAGATGCGGGTGCCGACCGTCCAGCTCGTGGGGGACGACTGCATCGGCGTCCTCATCACTCCCGAGGAGTACGACCGGGAAAGGAAGATCTGCGCCGGGACCTTGTACCATACTCCCTACTTCTCCAGGATGGGGAGGGAGTGGTTCGAGCGCAAGCTCAGGGAGCAGATGCCGAACTATGAGGAGCTGGGTCTCGACCCGGAGTGGTACCTGAACATGATGTTCAACGGGTATCAGAGGGTCCTGTTCATCGACGACGGCCTGGGGAACATGGAAGAGTTCGAGGCCGCTTCCCGCAGGTTCGCCGATGAGATGCACCTGAGATACGAGCGCCGGTGTGGGACGCTCGAGCTCCTCGTCGACGGGCTCGCCCGGACGAAGGCGCTGGCCCGTGCCCGCGCCTCGAAGACCTAGACCAGCGTCCTCATCATGGTCCTCTCCTTGATCTCGTGGACGCCCTCCATCATGAACTTCTCCAGCTCGTCGTTCACACGGTCGCGCTCCTCGTGACAGAAAGCGTGGCCGCCGATCTCGAACTGCACGATGCTCGAGCTCCTGATGATGCGGCGCTGCACCTGGGCCAGGGCGAAGGGCACGACCCTGTCGTTCACCCCGTGGAAGATGCGTGTGGGGATGTCGATGGTCCTCATCTCCTCCCTGAGGTCGCGGTCGCGCAGCTCCTCGAAGCCCCTGACGGTGGAGCGGGGCGGCGCCTCCAGCCCCATCTGCTCGTACCATCTGTGAAGCTCCGGGCTCACCTCGGTGGAGAAGAATTTCCTCCCGAAGTCGCTCTTCCCCTTGGCGATGTCCGAGCGCTCGCCGTCCAGGATGTCCTGGACAACGCTGGCCGGGATGCCGTCCGGGAGGTCGTCCGAGGCCTGGAGCTTCGGGGCGGCCGCCGCCAGCAGCGCGAGCTTGGTGACCCTGGGGTCCTTCGATGTCGCCACGTAGTGCGCGGCGATCGCCCCTCCCATGGAGAACCCGGCCAGGGTCACATCGTTGAGCCCGAGGATGGAGATGACCCTCCCGACGTCGCTGGCCCAGGTGTCGTAGTCGAGCCCCTCCCAGGTCTTGGTCGACCTACCGAACCCCCTCAGGTCCAGCGCCACGACGCGTATGCCCCTGGCGGGCAGCTCCATGGACTGCGCGTCGAACATCCTGAGGCTGAGCGGCCACCCGTGGACGAACACGATGGGCCTGCCCTCTCCCCAGTCCTGGACATGTATCTCCACCCCAGGCTCCACCTCGACGAATCCTGTTCCGTTGGCCATAGTTATCGGAATGTGGTGCTGACCGGTGGTTAAAAAGGGTTGTCCGTTCACAAGTTCGATATTGTGAACGAAAGGCGAGTTTTCGTCATTCTCACCGGCGGTGCTGGCCGTTCATGCCGCCTGGCCGCGTTGTCCCATGTTTGGCGCGGAAGGTAGGGGCGGCGATCAGCTCTCCCGCCTCACCATGTAGTGCGCCCGCACCCCGGCGCCGTACTCCAGCGCCCTCTCGGCCCGGAAGCCGTGCCTCTCCCAGAACCCTCTTGACGACTGGACCGCCACCAGGGCGCAGGTTCTGTACCGGGAGGTCCTGGCGGAGCGCAGGGCCTCATCGACGAGGCGGTCGCCGAGCCCCCTGCCGCGGCAGGTGGCCCGCACCGCGAGGTCGTGGAAGTACAGGCAGTCCGGCTCGTCCGGAACGATCATGTCGCGGGCGTCCAGGGGCACCTCCTCGCCGGCGGTCCAGGGATGGCAGAACAGGTAGGCCTGCAGCTCGTGGCCATCGAACGCGCCCCAGGCCAACGCCCCTTGCAGCCGGAGCTTGCAGGCGAACGATGCCTCCGATTCCAGCAGCGCGTCGGAGTATGCGCTCTGCTGGACCTCCATGACCGCGGGCAGGTCGGACTCCGTGAGAGCAAGGATATCGAGCACGGTCAGTACACCCTGGGCAAGTGGTTTAAATGTGCCGCCTAGTCACCGACCCGCTTCTCCGGCCCGCCGCCGAGCCACTGCGGATGCATCGTCGTGCTGTCGTGTTCCAGGCCGGTCTTGTACCTCTCGAACCTGCCGTCCCGGCCCACCAGCGCGGTGCGGGCTCTCAAAAGGTCCATCTCCTCGTCATCGAGCTGACGGAAGCTCCGCCCGGCGATGACCGCCTGCTCCAGCAGTGACATCGACTCGCAGCCAGTGATGACCACGCTCGTCGGCAGGCTCATAGCGTAGTGCAGGCACTCTATCGGGGTGACGGTATCGGTCTCCAGGATCCTACCAGCGCCCATCGGCTTCATGCCCAGCACGCCCATCCCCATCCTCACGGCCCTGGGCAGCACCTCGTGCTCGAAGCTCTCGAAGTGGGCGTCGAGGACGTTGAGGGGCATCTGGACGGTGTCGAACCGGAAGCCAATTTCGTCGGCGAGGTCCAGCATGCGGTTGTGGATGGCCGGGCTCTTGTGGCCGGTGAAGCCGATGTAGCGCGTGCGCCCCTGCTCACGGGCCTCGAGCGCGGCCTCCAGGGCGCCGCCGGCAGCGAACACCCGGGCGGGATCGTCGCCGTGGATGATCTCGTGGAACTGCAGGAGGTCGACGTGGTCGGTCCGCAGCCGCTCGAGGGACTCGTCGAACTGCCGCGCCGCCGTCCGCCGGTCCCGGCCGTCAACCTTGGTCATGAGGAACACCCTCTCGCGGTAGCCGTCCCGGAGCGCCATCCCCATGCGCTTCTCGCTCCTGCCGCCATGGTAGTCCCAGCTGTTGTCCATGAAGTCGATCCCGGCACCGATGGCCGTTCGGATGAGCCGGACGCTCTCCTTGTCGGAGAGCTCGGGCATGCCTATATGGAACCCCCCTAGACCGATCGCCGAGACCACCGCCCCCGTTCGGCCGAGGGGGCGGCGGGGCACGATGTCCTCCAAGGGCGTTGACTCGTCGATGTAGCTCGTCATCCCTGAGAACTATCTCAGGTCGACGGAGAAGAACCTTTTCACCGTGGAGGCGGGGGAGGACGATGACACCGGGGACGCCACCATCGGATCGATCGGTCCGGCGTTAGGTCCGCTCCCTTTTCTCAGGATGTCCCAGGGAGCGGGACAGGTCCCAATATCAGATTATACCATGAGCGAGGTACTCCCTCGGAAGATCCATGGAGAAGTTGACCCTCAAGGAGATGATCGAGGCATGCGTGGGGTGCGGGAAATGCACCGAGGTCTGTCCCTTCTACAAGGCGACAGGGAACGAGGAATATGGAGCCATGGCCAAGGTGGGCGCCGCCCGGACCCTCTTCAGCGGAGAGGAGCTCTCGGAGGAGAGCCTCAAGACCCTCCTACTCTGCACCCGCTGCGATCGATGCGTACCGGAATGCCCGGCCGGTGTTTCGGTGCCGGACATAATACAGAGCGCAAGGGCCGAGATCCGGAGGAAAGGGCTGTGGCCCCAGAAGTGCTCCGACATCGCCAGATCGATAGTGGAGAAGGGGTCCCCCATGGGCGCTCCCCCCACCGACCGGCTTGCCTATCTGCCCCCGGGCTTCGAACCTCCGGAAAAGGCGGAATACCTGTACGTTCCCGGGTGCTGGTCCAGCCTCAGGCTTCCCGAGACCGCCCGGGCTTCCCTCCAGCTTCTGATCAGGGGAGGGCTGGACGTCACCGTTCTCGGAGAGCGGGAAAGGTGCTGCGGCCTGTTCCTCGTCGACAACGGCCTGATCGAGGAGGTCAGGGCGATCGCCGAGGAGATCACCCTGCTGTTCGAGTCGACATCGGCCAGGGTGGTCATCGCCGAGTGCCCTGGCTGCTACGATCTCTACAAGAACATTTATCCGGAGCTGTTCAGGAAGCCCAATTATGAGGTGATCTACATCTCGGACATGCTGAAGGACCTGGTCGAAAAGGGGAAGATCACGGTCAGCAACTCGGGGAAGAAGATCATCTACAAGGACCCCTGCCCGCTGGCCAGGAGGCACAATATCATCGAGACCCCGCGTACGGTCCTCGGCTCCGTGGCCGAGGTCGTCGAGTTCGAGGAGCATGGCAAGGACACCTCCTGCTGCGGGGCACCGGCCGGCGTGAAGCCGCTCTTCCCGGAGATCGCGAACAGTTTGGTCAGGTCACTCCTGGACGAGGCCAGCTCCAAAGGGGTGACGGAGGTGGGGGTGTGCTGCCCGTTCTGCATGCATCACATGAAGGGGGCACTGAAAGGTCCCGAGGACCTGCTGACGATACGGTCGCTGTCCCAGATCCTGCTTGCCAACCTCGATGAGCGAGCATGAGGCCAGGGGCCGTCATCGCCACGCTCACAGGTCGATATCGTAGGTCTTGCCGGCCGCCCCGGTGGCGGCCCGGTCGAGCCCCGCGGCAGATGCCTCTGCCTTGCACCGCGTGCAGTGGCACAGGACGGCCGTCAATGACGGATACCGCTCAAGCGAGCGCTCCAGCTCGCGGAGGGTGCAATCATGGAGCCCTCCTATCAGCCATCTCGCGGACCCCAGCGATGAACCGGCGGCGAGGATGGGGGCCACCCCCGGGTGGCCGCACCCGGTCAATATCGCCACCTCGCGCTCTCCCCGCAGGACCAAGGCCTGCTCCGGGACCTCCCCGCCCAGGGGGCCGGTGGCCCACATGCCCGGAAAAATCTCCAGGGGCCTGCTGACCTCCCTGACCGTCGCCCTGCGCCCTATCTCCCTCTGCAGGTTCTTGGAGAAACCGGCGGGCAGCACGACCGGCAGGGAGCCCTTGACCTCAGGGTCCCTGAGGATCTCTGGCAGGCCGGTCACGTGGTCCCAGTGAGGATGGGAGAGCACCAACCCGTCGATGTCGGAGACCTTGAGCCCAAGCCGGGAGAGGTTGTCCCTTAGCAGTCGACCGTCCCACCCGCAATCAAAAAGGATGTTGCTGCCCTCGGACGAGATGAGGGCCGAGAACCCCCACCCCTCCTCGAACCCCGGAAGGGCGGGTGAATCGTACACTATGGAGATCCGCCATCTGCGCACTGCCATCGCCACGTCGATGCGAATGGAGAGCGCACCTATAATACGGACTCGCCTCGTTCAAAAAGGTCACAAGAGAAACGTGATCGTTTTCCACATCTGAAAAGGCAGTTCAGGAAAGAGGATCCATCATTGGTGAGCAGGATGGGACGGGGAAAAGTGCAGCGGCATAATATCTCTTTTTTTACTGTATTATTTACCTATTATTATTTATAAAAACAAGGAATGAAAAATAACTGGTGGGTCTGTCCGGATTTGAACCGGAGACTCGAACTCCCGAAGCTCGAAGTTTGCCAAGCTAGCCCACAGACCCGCGGGTAGGATGGGCTAATATGAATTGATGTTAAATATCTATCGCTGGCCCGAGGAGCCGAAGAGAACCATTGCATCCCGATGTGGGCAGTATATCTCCATCGTTACGCACCTAATGATCTTTACCCGTTGATCTCGGCAAAGAGCATCTATCGCCCAGTGGCTCAGGGCTCGCAGCAGATGATCTGCATTGGACGCCCGATACGTCCCCCTCATCGCCCGCCGCATGCGGCTGATGGATCAGCATCGAATGATCGTAATTGGCCACCGGGGCGTGGATGCGGCCGTCCACGGAGCATATGCTCGCCCTGCCCGAGTCGAAGTACGCCTTGGCACCCTTCCGGGAAACCTCACCGCGGAATGCGTCGCTGCCTTGGCACCGTCCTCATCCTGCATCGCCTGGGCGCCTCGCAGGTGATGCCTTGGCGCCCAAATTGGATCGGAACCGAGCCTCGGCACGGCGCGTCGCATGCCGTAGTAGATGGCGTACTGGAGGTCCAGTTTCCTGCACATCTTGCGCTCGAACCTCCACCGCGCCGTGCGATCGAACGCCTCGGTGAACGGCTACATCGTCCTGAGGAGCGATGCTCTCTCCCCCCCGGTGAGAACGAGCTTCAGCTTCAGCGTCCGGATCACGCCTTCTCAATGGACCGCGGGATCATCCAGATCGCCGCTGCATGTACGCTGCTCCCGTCTCTAAATATATATTAGTAGAGCAATCCATAATATTCCGCATCATGATATTGTATCATCAATGAAGAGATGGCAAGTGGTGGGGATAATCATGATGCTGGTGACGGTTTCCGTCGTCGGGTTGTACGTTCAGAAGGCGGTGAACGAACGCTCGCACTCCGTGAACTGGGGAACGACGGCCGGCCGGGGGTTCGAAGTGCACAGCATGCCGCTGGACCCGGGGCGGGGCAGCTACGTACGGTTCGAGGTCTCCTCGACCGACGGCCACAGCATAGACGTGTACCTCACGGACATGGACGGCCTGCGCGCGGCGAGGAGCGGCAACACGTTCGAGTTCGACCCGCAGGGCTCGGCCATGGACGTAGGGAGCATCGTCCGCGAGCTCAGGATATCGGAGTACAGCTATGTGGTGGTCATGAGCCATGAGCCGCACGAGGTGGTGAGCATAGCCTCGTCCACGGACCAGTCGTCGTATCCTCTCGGCCTCATGCCGGTGCTCCAGGCCGCCGAGCTGACCTGCTGGATCGCCAACATCGCGCTGTTCGCGCTCCTCATCCATTCCTGGAACAGGTACAGCCGGGAGAGGCGCGCCGGCGGCCACTAGATCATGCTCAGGAACTTCCAGATTCCACCAGATCGCCCCAAGGCCCGGCCGAGAGGCGTACGACTCATCGCCACGGAGTCAGACGTATAAACGGCGACGCCCTTATCCATGCCCGGGGAAAGATGAAAAGGTGGCAGGTTCTCGCCGTCCTTGCGCTGTTCATCGCCGTCAACGTGGGCGGCTTTGCGGTGAACAAGGCAGGCAACAGCATCGAAAGCATCGGCACCTATGGCAGCGGGGCGGAGGCGGGGAGCGAAGGCAAGGATATGCTGTACTTTCCCCTGAGCTCGAGCAAGGGCGCATATTACAAGATGGAGATCAGCTCCCTGGACGGCCACCGGTTCAACGTGCTGTTCACCAATGAGAGCGTCATGATGGCCGCGCGCGACAGTTCCGCACCGATCGAGTATATCGCCGACCGGTCCGCATTGAACGTGACGAGCGTGACCCTGGAAGGTCGGCTGCCCGACAGCACCGACGTGTACATGCTCCTGATCCTAAGCGCCGAGCCCGGTGTGAAGGTCCCGATGGAGACCAGCGGGGACCAGGGGGCCTTCCCGCCCGGCCTGCGGCCGGTTCTCCAGGCGGCATACTTCACGTGCTGGATCTCGAGCATAGCCCTCCTGTTCCTCATGGTCTACGCCTACGACAGGTACCGCAACGAGAGGGGGCCGAGGCACTAGGGCCGAGCCCCGAGGATCATCTCGTTGATCCACTGCACCAGTTTTCTGTAGGCGTCCTCGCCCTTGGAGGTAAGTACCACTCCCTCCCTGCTCCCCAGCGGCTCGAGCTCCACGAGCCCCTTCGCGAGCATCCACTCCAGGTACCTGGTGAACACGTCGTAGTTGACCCTGGAGGCGACCTGCAGCCGCGTCCGGAGCATCGGCGCCTCCTCCGCCCATAGGCGCTCCAGGATCCTGGCGACCACGTAGAGGTCCGGGCGCTCCATCGTCGCCGCCATCACGGGCCTCCGAGCATCTCTTCCATCGCCATCCGGGAGGTATCCATCCTCCTCCTCCATCGCGCCAGGGTCTCCTCCCGCTCCCTGCGGACGGCCGTCACCTCGGCCAGGGCGGTGGCCGTGAACGCCGCGGCCATCGGGACCAGCGCGATGATGAGGTAGATGAACGAGCTGTCCCCCAGGTGCGCGAGGGCCAGCAGCAACGTGTATGCGGTCGATGCCCCGGAGATGAACAACGCCGTGGTCAGGAAGGGATGTCCCTTGAACCTGTCCTTCTGCTTCAGCGACAGCCATGCCGGCACCTGCTCGGAGATCTCGACGAGGAGGTCGAAGGTCGAGGCCCCGTCGGCCGCGCCCGGGGCCCGGGGCCCGCTCAGACGGGCCATCCAACGGTCCTGCTCGGCCAGGCGGGCAGCGAAGCTCCTCCTGCAGACCGCATAGAACGGGATGCAGGCGGCCATCACCAGGACGAGGGATGCGACCACCGCCCCCGCCCCGGGCAGGATGACGCCGCCCATGATGGTGGACAGCAGGAACCCGCCCCACGTCAGGAGGCCGGCGATGGTGATGACCAGCATCCAGTCCTCGTACCTGGACCTGATGGCCTCCCTGGCCTCAAAGGCCAGGCGGTACCCCTCCGCGAGCCCCTCCGCGGTGAGCCGCTCGATCTCCTTCCTCCCCTCTCCTCCCTCCATCGGCCCACGGAGGGCCTTGTGGGCATATATCGATGACTCCGCGGCGGTGCTTTTGCCGTGGTCCAGATTATACCAACGAAGATTGTCGTATAGCCCCTACGACAGGTATAAATATGGAGCCAGGTGGTCCCGGTGCGGATGAGAGAGCAGCTGCGCGAGAAGATCGCTGGGGAGATCACGCTCTCCGCGGATGCCGGCAAGACGATCAGGAAGTGGAGGGAGGAGTTCGGGATATCCCAGCAGGAGCTCGCCCGTCACCTTGACATCTCCCCATCGGTGATAAGCGACTACGAGTCCGGGCGCCGGCGTTCGCCGGGCATCGCCATCATCCGCCGCATGGTGGACGGGCTGATAGATCTGGACGAGGCCTCCGGCTCGAACGTCCTGAAGAGGTACGACCTGGGGGAGAAGCACGACTGCATCATCAGCATCAACGAGTTCCGCACCAGTATCTCGGCCGCCGACCTCATGGACATCATCGAGGCGGAACCGCTCAACCAGGGCATCTCGCTGGACCGCCACATCCACGGGTACACCGTCATCGACTCGATCAAGGCCATCACCTCGCTGTCCTCGTTCGATTATCTCAAGATCTACGGATGGTCGTCGGAGCGCGCCCTCATATTCTCCGGGGTCAAGTTCGGTCGCTCGCCGATGATCGCCATCCGCGCCCACCCGCTCAAGCCGAGCATCGTGGGCTACCACCGCCCGGAGCATGTGGACCAGCTGGCCATCAAGCTGGCGACGCTGGAGAACATACCGCTCATCAAGATCGACATGCCGATCGCCACCATGGTAGACCGGCTCAAGAAGCTCACCTAGGAGGAACATAATGGACGTAGGCATAGTCAGCTACGGGGCCTATCTGCCCCGGTACAGGATAGCGCCGCAGGAGATCGGTCGGGTGTGGGGAACCGACGGGGAAGCGATGAGCCGCAACCTCCTGATATTCTCCAAGTCGGTCCCCTCGCCGGACGAGGACGTCATCACGATATCGATCGAGGCGGCCAGGAACATGATGCGCCGCTGCGACGTGGACCCCCATGACATCGGGGCGATATACGTGGGATCGGAGTCGCATCCGTACGCGGTCAAGCCGACCGGGACGGTGGTGGCCGAGGCCATCGAAGCGTCGCCGAACCTGACGGTGGCGGATTACGAGTTCGCCTGCAAGGCGGGGACCGCCGCCATCCAGACCTGCATGGGACTGGTCGGCTCGGGAATGGTGAGGTACGGGGTAGCGATAGGCGCGGACACCTCCCAGGGAGCGCCCGGGGATGCTCTGGAGTACTCCGCCTCCGCGGGGGGCGCGGCGTACCTGATCGGCTCGAAGAAGATCATCGCCCGCATCAACCGCACCTGCTCGTTCACCACCGACACCCCCGACTTCTGGAGGCGGGAGGGCCAGTGCTATCCGTCGCACGGCGGCCGGTTCACCGGCGAGCCTGCGTACTTCAAGCATGTCATGACCGCCGCCAAGAACCTCCTGGCGGAGATGGGCACGAAGCCTTCCGACTACACCCACGCGGTGTTCCACCAGCCCAACGGCAAGTTCCCGGTGAGGGTCGCCAAGCAGCTGGGGTTCAATGAGAAGCAGATCGAGACCGGCCTTCTGACCCCGTTCATCGGGAACACGTACTCCGGTGCGGTGCCCCTGGGGCTCGCCTCCGTCCTGGACGTGGCCAAGCCTGGCGAGCGGGTGTTCGCGGTAGCCTACGGCTCCGGCGCTGGCTCCGACGCCTTCGACATAACCGTTACGGACGAGATATTGAACCTGAACAGGGGCTCCGCCCCCACGGTCAAGGACCTCGTCGAGAAGAAGAAGTTCCTGGACTACGCGACGTACGCCAAGTATCGTGGCAAGATCAGGATGAGGGGGGGTGCAGAATGAGAGAGGTAGCGATCATAGGCATCGGCGACACCAAGTTCGGCGAGCTGTGGGACCTGTCGTTCCGTGAGATCGGGATCCAGGCCGGGCTGGCCGCGGTGGCCGACGCCAATCTGACGGGCGAGGAGATCGACGCGCTGTACGTCGGCAACATGTCCGCTGGCAAGTACATCGAGCAGGAGCACATAGGGGCGCTCATCGCCGACTACTCGGGCATGGCGAGGGACCATATCCCCGCCACCAGGGTTGAGGCGGCGGGCGCGTCCGGCGGCCTGGCGTTCCGCCAGGGCTACATGGCCGTCGCCTCCGGAATGCACGACATCGTGGTGGTCGGCGGAGCGGAGAAGATGACCGACGTCGGCGACGTGCTGTCCGCCGAGATCCAGGCGACCGCGGCCGACCAGCAGTGGGAGACGACCTTCGGGGCGACGTTCCCGGCTCTGCACGCCATGATCGCCCGCCGGCACATGTTCGAGTACGGGACCACGAGGGAGCAGCTCGCCGCGGTGGCGGTGAAGAACCACAAGCACGGTTCCTTGAACCCCAAGGCCCAGTTCCAGAAGGAGATCAAGCTGGACACCGCGCTCAAGTCCGCCCCGGTGGCCGAGCCGCTGGGCATGTTCGACTGCGCCCCGGTCTCCGACGGCGCCGCCGCGGTCGTGCTGTGCCCTCTGGAGAAGGCCAGGAAGTACACCGATACCCCGGTCAAGGTCCTGGGCTCCGGGCAGGCGTCCGACACGCTGGCCCTGGCGCATCGCAAGAGCATCACCCAGTTCGACGCGACGACCCTCGCCGCGAGGAGGGCGTTCAAGCACGCCGGCCTTACCGCGGGGGACGTGCAGCTCGCCGAGGTGCACGACAACTTCACCATCTCCGAGATCCTGGCCATCGAGGACCTGGGGTTCTTCCCCAAGGGCACCGGCGGAAAGGCCACCGAGGACGGGCAGACCGCCCTGGGCGCGAAGATCGCGGTCAACACGTCCGGCGGCCTGAAGGCCAGGGGAGACCCCATGGGGGCCACCGGCATCGCCCAGGTGGTCGAGCTGGTCACCCAGCTCCGGGGCGAGGCGGGCAAGAGGCAGGTCGCCAACGCCCAGGCAGGTCTGGCGCACAACGTCGGCGGGACCGGTGCCACGGCCGTGGTGAACATCCTGGGGAGGGTGAACTAGATGACGGTCGCAAGGTTCTGGAGGGAGAACGAGCCCAGGTACAACCTGACCGGTTCGAAGTGCGGCAACTGCGGCCGCCTGTACTTCCCGCCGAGGACGGTGTGCCCGATCTGCCACCGCAAGAGCATCGGGAAGATGGAGACCTTCAAGCTGAAGGGCACCGGGGAGGTCATGACCTTCTCCGTGGTGCATGACGCCCCCTCGCAGTTCGAGCTGCAGAAGCCATATGTCATCGCCATCATCCAGATGGACGAGGGCATTCGCGTCACCGGGCAGGTCATCGACTGCGAGCCCTCGGAGGTCACCATCGGCATGAAGGTGCAGGCGGTCATCAGGAAGCTCGGGGAGGAGGGGCCGTCGGGGGTCATCAACTATGGCTACAAGTTCATGCCGGTTGCGGTACCCGCCCCTCCCGAGGCCCCGGCCCCTTGAAAACCCCTTCCCCGACCCCTTTTTTTTTATTCACCAATAACGTGGACGCGAGCTGGCCTCAGGCGATGCCCTCTCTCTTCAGCTCCTTGACGAAGGGCTTGGCCACGAACAGGGCGCGGTAGATGACGGTGATCCTGGCGGTCTCCGCAACAGGTCCCGGGAGCTTCACCGATGTCTGCGGCCACAGGACCGGGGCGATGATCGCCTCCTTTCCCCTCAGGCCGTTCACCGTGACCGCGATCGCCGGGGCCTCGCCCTTGTTCACCACCCTCGTGGCCCTGAGCACCAGGTCCGGCAGGTAGGACGCGTTGGACGCTTCTTCCGCCGCCACCGCCTTACGCAGGTGGGCCAGGGACCCGGTCACCTTCCCGGAGGCGAGCGCCTTCCGGTAGCTGTCCAGTCCTGCGCTCCCGGTGCCGAGGCCGTTGGCCAGCGATGCCTGCTCCAGATAGCGGCGCGTCAGGTCCTTGAGCTCGAGCACGTCGGTGATGGTGGCCCCGATCGCCGTCTCGGCGTCCATGGCCTGGTACAACGCCTTCTCCAGCTGGCCCTCGGACAGCGACCGCTCCGCCGAGCTCAGCAGCGATCGCGCTGCTCCGGTCTCGCCCGGCCCGCGCTCCACCTGCTCCCTTACGGCCGCGATGCGCTCCTCCACCGCCGTGCGGACGTTCGAGCGCACGTCGCCCGTCGTCTCCCTCAGGTTCCTCTCACCCAGGAGGTCGGTCATCTTCCTGTCGAGGAGCTCCTTGGCCTCCTGCGGCAGGTCGTCGACGGTAAGCCCCGCGCGCGGCAGCATCGCGGCCATGTTGACCAGCTCGGCCACGGCCCGGCCCCCGGCCCTGGAGCTCTCGAGGGCGTGCAGCCTCGCCGCCCTCAGCAGGAAGGTGTCCATGCTCTCGTAGCGGCCGTTCGCAAGGGCCTTGGCAGCAGAATCGAGGAGGTCCGCGACCTCGGGCACGATGGCCTTCCGCCCCCCGTTCACCAGCGCGTTCGTCCTGGCCTCCTCCAGGCGGGCGGCCGCCATCTCGTGGCGCTTCAATGCCGAGCTCCCGGCGGCCCGGCACTCCTCGGAGAGCGCCAGCGCCTCGTGGAACGAGCCGCTGTCGAAGGCCTGCTGCGCCCTGGACATCAGGCCCTCGGCCTCTGCCTTGCAGGGCGAGAGGGGCATGCGCACCATGACCTCGGCCAGCTTGGAGAGGGAGGTGATGCACTGGTTCCTTACCTCGCTGAGCTCGGAGAGGCTCTCGCTGTAGATCTGCAGCCCCTGGTAGGCGCTGGCGTAGTTGCAACTGCGAACGTCCTCGAGGATCGAGCCCCTGGCGGCCCTGGGCGGCCCCTCCAGGTCCCTGCCCCTCATGTCCTGGGCCTTGAACCCCCTCTCTATCCTGTTGATGTCGGAGCGGATGCTCTCCTCGGCCTTGGTCCGGGCGCCCTGCAGCGCGTTGCGGGCGATCTCCGCCACCAGGTTGCAACGGCCCCCCAGGCGGTGCTTCCTCGCCTGGTCGAGGATCTCGCGGGCATCGCTTACGTCCACGCCCAGCGTCTCTATGTCGCTGATCCCGGCGTCCGCGGCCGCAAGTTCCCTGCCGGCGCTGGCACGAGCGTTCAGGTACTGGACCGCCTCGCTCCGGGCGAACCTTGCCGCCTGCAGCGCGTCGGCGTGACGCTGGTCGTCGAGGAGGCTCTCGGCCTTGTTCACGAGGTCCATGACCGCCCCCTCACCTGGCCTGGTCCCGGAGGCCTGGAGCATGAGGCGCACGCCCTCTATCTCCGTCCGGATGCTCTCGGCGGCGGCCTCGGCCATCTTGCGGCGCTCCTCCTTGGCGGCCGCAAGGGCCGCCGCGGCCTCCCCCTCCTTCAGGCTCTCGTCGGCGCTCGCGAGGGCGGCCTCGATCGGGGCGACGTCCGCGTCGAGCTGTCTCATCACCGGGAGCATGTCCCTGGCCTCCTGGAGGACGCGGGGCGCAAGCACGATCGCACCGATGGACTCGGCCTCCTTGTAGCAGGCCCGCGCCGAGGTGCGGGCCCCGTCGTACAGGCCGGCCTCGAACAGCCGCTTCGTCTCGCTCAGCTGCTGGGCTATCCTGCTGTCCAGCGGGAGGTGAAGCTCGCCGGAGAGGCGGGACAGGAGAACGATCAGATCGTACACCTCGCTGTGCAGCGCGGAGGTCTTCTCCAGCTCCCTCTTCGCCCCCTCGTAGGCGGTGTACCCCCTCTCCAGGTCGTCGCCCATCATGGCTCGGGACGCCTCCTCCGTGAGGCGGTCCACGTGTGCGGTGGACACCCCCTTCTTGCGAGCGGCGGCCGATGATCTCACTACCTGGGCGAGGGAGCGGGAGACCTCGTCCCGGGCGAGGGATTTGGCGAACATGATGACCTCGTCGACCTTCTCCAGGGAGGGCGTCCCCGTCCCCCGGTCGGCCTCCACCATCGCCATCCTCTCCAGCAGCGTCTCCGATTCGATGCCCAGGCTGCTGCATATGCCGAGCAACGCGCGGGCCTGGGCCTTGCGGGCTTCCATGGTCACGGTCCTGGCCTTCTCCACCTCCTCCAGCACCCCCTCGGCGAGGGATCGGGAGCCGTACCAGTCCTTCTTCTCGAGGAGCTCCTGGGCCTTCCGCCTCATGTCCAGCGCGGCGGTGAGGTCCGTCCCCGGGGGCACTGAGTCCAGGGCCTCGGCGGCCCGCCGGAACTCGGCCCAGGTGGCGGCGATGAGCGCGGTCTCCAGCTCCAGGTTCAGCGTCGCGAGCCTTGTGGATATCCCGTCCAGGATGCCTTCCCGGAGGTCGTCCACGAGGTCGTCCAGCTCGTCGGGCCTATCCCCCATGTCCGCACCGATGGAGATGCCGGCGGCGACCATGAGGTGACCGTTGAACACCTGGCGGGCGCACCTCTCCTGGATGATCCGGGTGAGCACCGCCCTCGCCTTGGCCAGGGTGTCGTAGCTGTCCCCCAGCCTGCCGGCCAGCGCGTCCTCGCGGGCCTTGGCGACCAGCCTGCTGGCCTCGGAGGACACGATGCGCATGCGGCGCGCCTGCAGGAAGGCCTTGCGGGTCGCATCCAGCTCCCCCTCCACCCTGCGGAAGGGAGCGAGGATGTCGTCCAGCTCGGCCGACGCCTCGTCCAAGGTGTCCATGGCCTCTCTCGCCCGGCCGTACACCGTTGCGGTCCTGGCCTCCTCGAGCCTGGAGATCACCCGGTCGAGGTTCAGCTTCGTCTGCTTTGCCAGGACCATGCGGGGGCGCAGGGTCTCGATGCGCTCGAGGACGACCTCCATCTCGCTGTCCCGCACCGCCTTCTCCGAGCGGCGGAGCAGCTCCAGGGCCTCCTCGCTGTCGCCCGTGGCGTTGACCTCGGTCACCTTCTTGATGGACAGGGCGAGCCGGGGGGCGCTGACGCCGTGGGCGACGAGCCACTCGACCCTCTGCTGCTGGGCCGCCACCAGGGCCTCCACCGCCTTCGCCAGCACGGGACGTATGGCCGCCTGTGCCTCGTCCAGGAGGCGCAGCGACTCCTCGATCCGTCCCTTGGCCATGGCCTCCCTGCTCTTTTCCACCAGGGAGGTGATGGCGGACATGTCCACCCCCTGGGAACCGCCCTCGACCATCTCCATGATCGAGCCCGCCCTCGCCTCCGCCAGCTTGGAGAACGCCTCCTGGAGGCCCTTGAAGCAGGCGACCGCCTTGGCGAGGGAACCCTCGCGGTCCCCCTCCTCGTGGAGCTTCTTGGCCTTCGTCAGGGCCTGCTTGCGGGCGGCGACCGCGATCTTCTCCTTCTCCCCCAGCTCGATGAGGTGGCCGAGCTGGACGAACATCTCGGACATCCGGCGGTCGGCGTACTGCTCGGCGGCCGTCTTGGAGTCCAGCGCCGCGAGCATGGCATCCTCGCGCCGGCCCTCCTTCAGCAGCTGCCTCGAGCGTTCCAGCAGCGATTCGATGGCCTGGTGGTCCTGCCCCTGGTCGTCGATCATGGCCACCACGCCGTGGGCGGCCGCCAGGACCTCCTCGACGATCTCTTCCTGGACCTTCACCGCCGCCGTCACGGTCTTTTCGGCCATGGCCGCCGCCGAGACGTACTCCCGCTTCCCGAACGTCGCCTGCCCATCGGCATGGCTCTGGACCAGGGCCCTGGTGTCGAGCCCCATCTTCTTTGCCAGGGCGATCTCCTTCTCGGCTTCGGCAAGCCTTTCCTCCGCTATCTTGCGGTTCTTGGCGGCCTCCCTGGCCTTCTGCTCCAGTTGTTTTGTGAGCTGCAGCTGCTTGAGGTATTCGCTGGTCAATCTCCGTCCCCGGCGATCTCGGGCACTCTAGGCATGCCGGCCGTTGCCATCCACCGGTCGATAATTAAGCATTTGGTCGTGAGAATCGGCCTGGGTCACTTAGGCAGGCCGGCGAAGGCGACCCGTTCCAGCACCAGCTCCTGGTACTTGCTGGACGGGACCGCCTCGAGCTCCGCCTCGGTGATGCCGAAGCGCTTCGCCTTCTCCTTCGAGGGCGCGAGCACGGAGTCGTCCCTCACCAGCCCCAGCTCCTCCAACAGGGCGTCCGCGTCGGCGGGGTCGAAGAGCACCAGGGCGACCCTCTCGTCCCCTATGTGCAGGCTGACCTTCTTGAGGGCCTTGGAGATCTGCCGCTCGCCCGCGGCGAAGAGCACCGTCTCCACGGCGAGGGTCGACGCGATGTTATCGCCGCGGCCGAAGGCCCGCAGCGCGTGCATGGCCGCCGAGCGGAGGTGGTCCGGTCCGCAGACCAGGTCGGCGTTGAGCGCAGCTACCTCGCCCCCGCCCGTCGAGCGCAGAGCCTCTATCAGTTCCTCGGGATCGTCCACCCTGCCCCTGGCGCCGACTATCTCGACCGTGGTCATCCTCGCGGGCATTCCCCCCTGGTCATAAGATGTTTGCGTTCGGTGCCCCGCTGCCCGTCCCCGCGGCGCCCAGCGCACCCGGTCAGAAATGTTCTAATATGGTGGTCCCGATGGCGCGAGGGGCGATGTCCAGAAGGCATCGCCATGGACGGAATGGTCATGGACAAGGTGACGGTGCGGTCCCCGGCGACCCTATCGAACCTCGGCTCCGGCTTCGACGTGTTCGGCCTGGCGCTGAGGGAACCGTACGACGTGGTGGAAGCTAGACGGATCCCCGATCGCGGGGTCGTCATCGAGGGTATAGAGGGCCCGGGAGCCTCCAGTATAACCACCGATGCGGCCAAGAACTCCGCGGGGATCGCGGCCAAGGCCGTTCTTGAGCGTGCGGGAGCGGAGCACGGGATCGCCCTCCGCATAAAGAAGGGCATACGGCCGTGCTCCGGGATAGGCTCATCGGGGGCGTCCGCTGCCGGCGGAGCCTGCGCCGCCAACATGATCCTGGACAAGCCGCTGCGCTCCGAGGAGCTGGTCCTCTGTGCCGCCAGGGCCGAGCAGACCACCTCCGGGAGCTTCCACGCCGACAACGTGGGGCCGGCGGTGATGGGCGGGTTCACCATCATCCGGGCCTACGAACCGTTCGAGATCCACAGGGCTGACCCCCCCGCCAACCTGGGGGTCGTGGTCACCATGCCCGACTTCCTCGTCAACACGAGGGAAGCAAGGAAGGTGCTCCCGTCGAGCGTTCCGCTGAAGAGCATGATCTTCGAGGTCGGCAACGCCGCGTCCCTCGCGCTGGGGATGTGCCGCGGGGACGTCGAGCTGGTGGGCAGGAGCATGGCCGACCAGGTCATCGAGCCGGCCCGTGCTTCCCTGAACCCTCACCTGAAGGAGGCGGAGGCCGCGGCCACGAGGGCCGGTGCGGCCGGCGCGTTCCTCGGCGGGTCTGGACCATGCGTCATCGCCGTCTACGACCGCAAGAAGGTGGAAGGGGAGGGGATAGCCGAGGCGGTCCGCAAGGTGTACTCCGACAACGGCATAAGGAGCGATACCTGGGTGACCACCTGGGGCGAGGGATGCAGGAGGCTCTGAGATGTACAGGGTGAAATGTTTCGAGTGCGGCAGCGAGGTCGACGATCCGTTCGTGGATTCCTGCCCCAGGTGCGGCGGGCTGCTGACCATCGAGATGGACCTGGACGAGGCCTCGGGGATGAGGCCCTACGATCTCCGCCGCAGGCCCATGGGCGTGTGGCGCTACGCTCCGTTCCTGCCGGTCGACGCGTCGAGGGCCGTGTCCCTCCTGGAGGGTGGCACCCCGCTCTACGACTGCAGGGCGCTGCGCGAGAGGATCGGTACCAAGAGGGTGTTCGTCAAGTACGAGGGCGCCAACCCCACCGGCTCGTTCAAGGACCGCGGCATGACGGTGGGCGTCACGAGAGCGGTGGAGCTGGGCTGCAGGACCGTCGGGTGCGCCTCCACCGGCAACACCTCCGCCTCGCTGTCCGCCTACGCGGCCAAGGCCGGGCGGACCTGCATCGTGCTCCTGCCGTCCGGGAAGGTGGCGGCGGGCAAGCTCGCGCAGGCCATGTTCTACGGTGCCAAGGTGGTCATGGTGGACGGCAACTTTGATGACGCGCTCAGGGTGACCAGGGAGCTGGCAAGGGAAGGCGTGCTTTACCTCCTCAACTCCATCAACCCGTTCAGGCCGGAGGGCCAGAAGACCGTGGCCTTCGAGATAGTTGACCAGCTGGACTTCGAGGTCCCGGACCGCATAATCCTGCCGGTCGGGAACGCGGGCAACATAAGCGCGGTGCACAAGGCCTTCACCGAGTGGAAGGCGCTCGGGTGGATCGACCGCATCCCGAAGCTCACCGGCATCCAGGCCGCCGGCTCCGCGCCCATCGTCAGGGCGTTCCGCAACGGCACCCGCGACTTCGTGCCCGAGGCCAGCCCCGAGACCGTGGCCACCGCGATACGGATAGGCAACCCGGTCAGCGGGAAGAAGGCGCTGAAGGCCATCTACGACACCGGCGGTTGCGCGACAGACGTGACCGACGAGGAGATACTCGCGGCGCAGAAGCTGCTCGGACGCACGGAGGGCGTCGGCGTGGAGCCGGCGTCCGCGGCGTCCATCGCCGGGCTGATCAAGCTGGTCAACGAGGGCGTGGTGTCCAAGGACGAGCGGGTCGTCTGCATCTGCACCGGCAACGTGCTGAAGGACCCCGACACGGTGATGAGGTCCTGCGCCGAGATCCTGAAGGCCAAGCCCACGGTCGAGGACGTCAAGCGGGTCATCGCCTGAAGGGACGCATCAACGATGTGCCAAACTCCTTCCTCTATACATTTATAGAACAATTAAGGTCGGAAGAGGTCCCTACTATCCTCGCCGGTAGGAGCGGTGGCGAGCATGGACCATGTTCTGTATTGGAGCGGGTCGATCGGACTGGGCCACGTGACCAGGGACATCGCGATCGCCGACCATGTGATGGCACTGAACCCGGGGACCAGGATCGATTGGCTGGCCGGATCCCCGGCCAGGGAGGTGCTGCGAGAGGCGGGCGAGAACGTCCTTCCCGAGTCCGAGGGCATCGAGAACGGCAACGAGCTTGCGGCCACCACCGCGCACGGCCCACGGTTCAACCTCGGCAAGTGGTCGATGGGGGTCCGCAGGGCCTGGGAGAAGAACGGGGACATCTACCGCAAGGTCGTGGGCGCGAGCAGATACGACGTTGTTGTCGGCGATGAGTGCTTCGAAGCGTCGATGGCCCTGACGAAGTACCCGGAGCTGGCGTTCGTGAACTTCGTGCTGATGTACGATTATCTCGGGATCAAGGCCATGGGCTGGAGCCCGATGGAGCGGTTGGTGGCACGAAGCTACAACAGGTTCTGGTCCCGTTCGATGCTGGACCCCCTGAACACCACCAAAGCGATCTTCATCGGGGAGAGGGAGGACATCCCGGACGAGCGCTTCGGCCTGCTGCTCCCGGGGAAGCGGGAAGCCGCCGAGCACGGCTGCGAGTTCGTCGGCTACGCCATCGGCTTCGACCCCGGAGACCTCCGCCCCCCGGCCATTATGAAGGAGAGACTGGGCTACGGCGATCGGCCGCTGGTGGTCTGCTCGATAGGAGGCACCGCGGTCGGACGCGAGCTGCTCGGCCTGTGCAACGAAGCCCTCCCCCTGGTCCGGAAGGAGATAGCAGATGCCCGCATGGTCCTGGTCGGAGGGCCGGCGTACGACCCAGGGGAGCTTCGGCCATCGGAGGGGGTGAGCGTGCGCAGCTATGTTCCCCGGCTGTGGGAGCACTTCGCTGCCAGCGACCTCTCGGTGGTGGTCGGGGGCGGAACCTCGACGATGGAGCTCATCGCGCTGCAGAGGCCGTTCATATACCTGCCGCTGGAAGGTCACCACGAACAGCAGGGGGCGGTCGCCGACCGGTGCGCCAGGTACGGCGCCGGCATCAGGTTCTCCTTCTCCACCATCACCCCCCGGACGCTGGCCGATGCCATCATCGCCAACATCGGCCGGGAGGTTCACTATCCGCCCATCCCCGTGGACGGGGCCAGGAAGGCGGCGGAATACATCTCCTGGCTGGGCAAGGGGCGGAGGGAATGAGGGGGCGGGCGCTCCCGGGCCATGGAGCAGAACCGGCCATGCCGTCATCATTCCGGGAAGGCCGCCGGGCTTGTAGCGATGCACAGCCCTCCGTCCCACGTGACCAGGGGCCTTGATGGCCCTTCATGAACAGTGAACGGGCCTGGCCGTTAGAAGGACCCACCTTAGAAATCCAGGAGGCTCTTCTGCTTCCGGTCCTTGGGCTTTTCACTGCTCATCTCGTTCCTGACCTCGACCGCCACCGCTTCCACCGGCTGCTCGCTCTTCCTTGCCAGCTTCCCGGAGGTCACCTGCTCCTTCAGGCTCTTGGCCAGGGAGTCGCCTATCTTGGGGATGCGCGCCAGGCGCGTGAGGTCGATGCCCCTCAGCGCCTCGACGCCAGGCACCCCGTGGTTGTGCAGCGAGCGCGCTCTCGCCCTCCCGACCCCGCGCAGCCTCACGAGGTCCAGGAGATCAGGCCGAACGCCGTAGCGGATGCGTATCATCAGCTCGGTGAGCATGGGGTAGGCGTCCTTGTTGAAGATGTTGGCCAGCTCGCGCATGGAGTACACGAGCCACTCGCCCACGTCCACCTTGTTGCGGAGGTCCCCTGGACCAAGGCCATACCTCTTCAGGAGGTCGTCCTCCTCCATCTCCTGCACCCAGTCGTCCAGCGAGCACGCCGTCTTCAGCTCGGCGAGGTAGAACTCGTACTGGTCGAGGTCCTCCGGCGGCTTGAGCAGCAGCTCCTCCTCCCTCGATACCAGCACCTGCTCGACCCACTCGTAGTCGGACCGCTTGAGGTACATGGTCATCATGTCCGGGGACGAGCATATCGCGTGGAGGAGGCCGAAGTACGAGCCGCCCGGCTTGAACTCGCGGAGGGCGTCGCGCAGCTTCACCGCGGTCAGGGGATCGATGTACAGGTCCGACACCCTGCGCCCGAAGAAGGTCGCCTGGATGCGGTGCTCCTCGGTGCGGACCATGCCCTCCTTCTCCAGGAACTCGAGCACGTTGTCCGTGGCATCCTCCAGCCCCACCATGGTCGTCTGGTGCGCGAAGAACGTCGAGTTCATGAAGTCCATCAGGGAATCGCGGGAGGAGGCGGTGCCCGTGGCTATGGTCGCGAGGACGTGAGAGCGCAGCACCGGCTCGCTGCCCAGCTTGGAGTAGATCTCCTCCGGCTCGCCGAGCAGGTAGTTGTCCATGAGGAAGTACCTCTCGTCCTCTTGCTTGGAGAGCAGGATGGCCTCGCCGTACGGATCGTAGCGCGGCCTACCGGCCCGGCCGCACATCTGCTTGATCTCCAGCACCGGGATGGAGACGTTGCCGCCGTTCTCGTAGCGGTGCACGTCCCTGATGATGACCCTCCTGGCCGGGAGGTTGATGCCCGCTGCCAGGGTGGGCGTGGCGACGATGCACTTGATGGACCCCTTCTTGAAGTTGCTCTCCACGAACCTCCGCTGCTCATTGCTCAGTCCGGCGTTGTGGAACGCGACGCCCCTCTTCACGCAGGCGCTGAGCCTCTTGCCCACGGTGGTCGGCTCGCCCTGGTCCTCGATGATGTGGTCCGCTCCCTCCACCGCGCCCTCGGGCATGACCTCCTTCATGAGCGGGGCGAGCTTCGTTGCCAGCGTCTCGGTGGACTTGCGGGTGTTGACGAACACCAGGCACTGCCCCCCCTCGAGGATGGAGTCCTTGACCAGGCCCCATATCGGGTCCTTCTCCCGGGGTATGACGCGCTTGGTGTTGTCGGTGAAGAACACCGTCCCGTCGAGGTACACGCCCTCCTTCAGCGGCGTCGGCCTCCAGGTCGAGGCGACGTGCTCGGCGTTCAGCCAGTCGGCGACCTCCTTGGAGTTCTTGATGGTCGCCGACAGCGCGATGACCTGCAGCTCGGGATTGAACTTGCGGAACTTCGCGAGGGTCACCTCGAGCGTGGGGCCGCGCCCCGGGTCGTGGATGAGGTGGACCTCGTCCGCCACCACCAGGGAGATGTGGCTGAGCCAGTGCCCTTGGTGGCGGAGCAGGGAGTCGGCCTTCTCGGACGTGGCGACGATGATGTCGAAGTTCTCCAGCTGGGGGTCCGGGGAGTCCAGGTCCCCGGAGGACATGTCGACCTTGATCCCGAGCTTCTCGAACTTCTTCAGGTCCTCGTACTTCTCGGTGGCGAGCGCCCTGAGCGGCACGATGTAGAGGACCTTGCCCCGATGTTCGAGCACATGCTTCAGCGCGGCGAGGTAGGCGATGAGGCTCTTCCCCGACGCGGTGGGTATCGCCAGCATCAGGTTGTGGCCCTCGATGGCCAGCGGCGCTGCCTTGGCCTGTGGAGGGTAGAGGTCGGTTATGCCCTCCTCCTCGAGGACCTCCGCAACCCCTTCCGGCAGATCGAGCTCGCTTACCTTCATGCCGCTAGCACCTGCCGTTCGCTAAAAGGTGCTGGAATTTAGAGGTTTCCACGGGGGCTTTCAGGTGCCGCCGGCCCCATGCTCCCTGCGTCGTCCGGTCCCCGGCCCCGCGGGAGGGAAGGCTTGTTCCATCATCGAGGCGGAAAGACCTTGCGGGCCAGGGGACCAGCTACCCTGGGCGAGGTAGCAATAAATTCGAAAAGGTGTGCTGGCTCAATACCAGATTATTTAAAGTCGGGGAAACTCTTAATTAGTGGCACGATTATGGTTAGAATTACAATCGTGAGAGCAGGTGTACCATGAGTAATGACCCATCTGCCGCGGAGACTGTTCTCGACGTCGATGAATGGATCGAGAGTCAGGGTTTTCAGACGACCGCGGATATAAAGATACCGGATAAGTTAGCCGACCAGGTCATCGGCCAGGACGCCGCTGTGGAGGTCATCAAGAAGGCCGCCGAGCAGAAGCGCCATGTTATGCTCATCGGCGAGCCGGGCACCGGCAAGTCCATGCTTGCCAAGTCCATGACCGAGTACCTGCCCAAGGGAGAGCTACAGGACGTCATAGCGTATCACAACGCTGAGGATCCCAACGAGCCAAAGATCCGTATCGTGCCTGCAGGCAAGGGCAAGGAGATCGTGACCGCCCAGAAGAAGGAGGCCATGGTAAAGAAGCAGCAGAAGGGCACGATGATCACATTCATGATATTCATGGTGCTGCTGGTGACCTTCGCCCTGTTCTTCACCGTGCAGGCCGACCCGACCATCATCATGATCGGCATCGTGGTCGTGGCCATCCTTTTCTTCGCCACCCGCTACTCCGGGACGAAGCAGGAGAACTACCTGGTCCCGAAGCTGCTGGTGTCCCACGAGGACGGGGACCAGCCGCCGTTCATCGACGGCACCGGAGCGCACGCAGGTGCCCTGCTCGGCGACGTCAAGCATGACCCGTTCCAGAGCGGAGGCCTGGAGACCCCGGCCCACGAAAGGCTGGAGGTCGGTGCCATTCACAAGGCGTCCAAGGGCGTGCTGTTCATCGATGAGATCAACATGCTCAGGACCGAGAGCCAGCAGAGCCTGCTGACCGCCCTCCAGGAGGGCAAGTTCTCCATCACCGGACAGAGCGAGCGCTCCTCCGGAGCGATGGTGAAGTCCGAGGCGGTGCCGTGCGACTTCATCCTGGTGTGCGCCGGCAATCTCGACGCCATACAGGGCATGCACCCCGCGCTGAGGTCGCGTATCCGCGGCTACGGCTACGAGGTGTTCATGCGCTCCACCATGCCCGATACCAACGAGAACCGTATCAAGCTCGTGCGCTTCGTCGCCCAGGAGGTCTCCAAGGACAAGAAGATCCCCCACTTCGACCGCAAGGCCGTCGGGGAGATAATCAAGGAGGCCCAGAGGCGCGGCGGCCGCCACGGGCGCCTGACCCTGAGGCTCAGGGAGCTGGGCGGTCTGGTCCGCGTCGCCGGTGACATCGCCCGGGAGAAGCAGCGTCCGCTCGTCACCGCCGAGATGGTGGTGGAGGCCAAGCGCATCGCCCGCAGCCTGGAGCAGCAGATCGCCGACCGCTACCTGGAGTCGCGCAAGGAGTACAAGACCTTCGTGACCGAGGGCGACGAGATCGGCATCGTGAACGGGCTTGCGGCCCTCAACACCGAGAGCTCGATGTCCGAGTTCTCTGGGATCGTGCTGCCCATCGTGGCCGAGGTCACCCCCGCGCAGACCAAGTCGGGCGGGAGGATAATCGCCACCGGGAAGCTCGGGGAGATCGCCAAGGAGGCGGTCCAGAACGTTTCCGCGCTGATAAAGAAGTACACCGGGGAGGACATCTCCAACCACGACGTCCACGTGCAGTTCATCGGCACCTACGAGGGAGTGGAGGGCGATTCCGCATCCATCAGCGTGGCGACGGCGGTCATATCGGCGTTCGAGGAGGTCCCGGTGGACCAGACGCTGGCGATGACCGGCTCGCTCTCCGTTCGCGGCCAGGTGCTCCCGGTCGGAGGCGTCACCGCCAAGATCGAGGCGGCCTGCGAGGCAGGACTGAAGAAGGTCCTGATCCCCCGGTCCAACATGAACGACGTGGTGCTCGAGGAGCGCTACATCGGCAAGATCGAGGTCGTTCCCGTGGACACCCTGGGCGAGGTCCTGGAGAAGGCCCTTGTCGGCGGCTCCAAGAAGGAGAGCCTCCTCCGGAAGCTCTCGGCGCTCGTGGAGAAGGGCGGCAAGCCCTCCATCTACCCCTCGGGTCCCAGCAGGACCACCGCCGCGCCGCAGTGAAACTTCTTCCTCCCCTTTCCTTCTTTTGCGCAATTTTGATTAGCTAGCGCGGTCTCTCCGTCCTGAGGTCTTGTATGAGGAAGGGAGAGGTAAGCGCGCTCCTTATCGGCAGGTTCCAGCCGTTCCACAATGGTCATCTTGAAGTGGTCAAGTCCATCGCCAAGGAGTGCGACCGGCTGATCGTGGGCATCGGAAGCGCGCAGCTCTCGCACACCTTCGAGAACCCCTTCACCGCCGGCGAGAGGCACCTGATGATGTCCCGGGCGTTCCACGACGAGGGGCTGGACAACTTCTTCCTGGTGCCGATCGTGGACATCAACCGGTACTCCCTCTGGGTCGCGCACGTCGCCTCCCTGGTCCCGCCGTTCGATTCAGTGTACACCAACAACCCCCTGACGAGGCGGCTGTTCGTGGAGGCGGGCTATGAGGTCAGGAACGCGCCGATGTTCAACCGCGAGATATACTCGGGCACCGAGGTCCGCCGCCGCATCGTGCAGGGCGGCCGGTGGGAGGAGCTGGTGCCGCGCGGCGTCGTGGAGACGATCTACGAGGTCAAGGGGGACGAGAGGCTCCAGGACATCATGCGGGACCATTCCCCCGAGGCCACCATATGAGCCTCGAGGCCAGGGTGGGCGAGGTCCTGAGGCAGAGGAACCTCACGCTCGCGCTGGCCGAATCGTGCACCGGAGGGCTCATCGCCTCCCTGGTGACCGACGTGCCCGGCTCGTCAGATTATTTCCTGGCATCCCTGGTCACCTACGCCAACAGCTCCAAGGTCGCGCTGCTGGGCGTGAGCGAGCGCACGCTTAGGGAGCACGGGGCGGTGAGCGAGGAGGCGGCCCGGGAGATGGCCTCCGGGGCCCGGAAGGTTACGGGCGCGGACGTGGGGCTGTCGGCGACCGGCATCGCCGGCCCGGGCGGGGCCACCTCCAGGAAACCGGTCGGCCTCGTGCACTTCGCGCTGGATGTTAGGGGAGAGGTCACGGCCGATAAGGTCGTGTTCCCGGGAGACCGTCAGGCGGTGAAGAGGGCCGCGGCGGAGCATGCCCTAGGAATGCTCATCGACCGTCTGGGCTGATCACTTCTTCCCGGCACGGGCCTCCCGGGACCGTTGCGAGCGGCGGTAGATGAAGTAGCCGATGATTATCCAGATGGCCGCTATGGCCAGGGCTATGACGTTCAGGAAGGCCATGAGCCCGAGGCACGTGATTATGCCCAGGACCGGGGGCAGAGGGTACAAGGGGACCCTGAAGGTGCGGACCGCGTCGGGCATGCTCCTCCGAAGCTGCAGCATCGACAGGTTGATGAACAGGAAGGTCAGCAGCGTCCCGAAATTGAACACCGACGCCAGCGCGTCGAGGTTTCCCCCGGAAAGGAGGACCACCGCGGCCATCGATACCCCGGCGATGACCACTGTGTAGGTGGGCACCCCCCTCTTCGACACTATGGCAAGGCGGGCGGGAAGCACGCCCTTGCGACCCATGGCGAACATCGCCCGCGAGCCACCGAGCAGAGATGACATGACCACCGAGGCGGTGGCGAAGAGGGCGGAGATCGACACGAAGCCGAGGATCAGCTCGTTGGAGGTCGCCTCCCTCAGCGCGGTCTCCAGGGGAGCGGCGCTGGTGGAGATCACATGCCAGTCGACCAGCCCGACCTCGACGGTGGACACCCCGATGTAGAGGATGGTGCTGATCAGGAACGCCAGCATGATCGCCCGGGGGATGTTCCGCTGGGGTTCCTTGACCTCCTCGGACAGCACGGTGATGGTGTTGAATCCGACGAACGCGAAGAAGATGATCGCGGCCGCCGAGACGGTCCCTCCGGCCCCCATGGGGAAAAAGGGCTGGTAGTGCGAATAGTCGCCGTTCTGCAGGATGAACGTGGCGCCGACGGCTATGAAGACCACGAGCGCGAGGACCTTGAGGACCACCAGCAGGTTGTTGGTCCCCGACGCCTCCTTGACCCCCCGGAGGTTGAGCAGCAGGAACGCGAGCGGGAGGGCGGCACCAATGGCGGTCACGGCGGCCGAACCGCTCCAACCCACCAGCAGCACGAAGTAGGAGGCGAAGCCTATGGCCACCGCGGCCGAGCCGACGATGTAGTCGAACGATTTGGTCCACCCGACAAGGAAGCCCAGCCTCGGTCCGAAGGCCCTCTCGGTGTAGATGAACGAGCCACCCGCCTCGGTTATGAACGAGGAAAGCTCCGCCGAGCTGAGCGCGGTGAGGAACGCGGTGACCCCGGCGAGGATGAACGACAGTATGACCGACGGGCCAGCTAGCCCGGCGGCGACCCCGCTGAGGACGAATATGCCCGCCCCGATGATCGCCCCCACTCCGACGTCCGTTGCCCCCAACAGTCCAAGGTTCCGCTTCAGCTCTGCCATGTCATCCTCGGCAGATTATTGGCATCCCCTTCATGATAAAGTGAAGGATTCCCCCAACTTTCATATCGCCGCTGCTCGCAGGTACATGCGTGACCATGGACCGGCTGGAGGGCGTCATCGTCAACCGCATCGCCATGCTGGCGATGAGCAACCCCGAGCTCGATGTGGAGTGGGCCATCATCAACAGCGACTGGGGGGTGCTCACCATCAGAGAGGGCAATAAGCTGATAGGCTTCGAGTACGTGGAGTCGGAATCATCGTCCTTCCGTCCCGAGCGCCTGAGAGTGTACCAGGAGACACTGGCACAGGGGTTCACGACAGTGGTCATCGTACCGGAGGAGCTGTACCTGGAGGTGCGGGACAGGCTCATCCGGGCGCTGGGGAGGAGGGCCCCCAAGGTCCTGAGCTACGATTCCTTGGGCATCACAGAATTGCCGAGGCCATCTTAGGAGCAAACTTTCTTCTATGCCCACACCCGATACTCCGTGAGTCGGGTGAATGGGATGCGAGTGCCAGCGAAGATGATACCTACGGGAGTGGCCGATTTTGACTCTATTATCAAGGGCGGGTTCCCCGCTGGCTCCGTCATCTTGCTCGTCGGCGACCTGGGCGCCGGGCAGACCGAGTTCGCCCTGACCTCCGCGGCAAAGCTGGCGATGGTGAAGGAGCACCCGGAATCCGCGCCCTTCCTGCTGGGCGCGGGCAAGGACTCCCGCCTGCCTGACCAGATATGCTACATAACCTTCTCGAGGTCCAAGGACGAGGTGCTGGCCGAGCTGGAGACAGCATTCAACCAGGACTTCTACTCCTCGTTCGAGAGGGTCGTGCAGTTCCGCGACTTCTCCTCGGCGTACTTCCGCAAGACCATGGTACCCCGCTCGTGGACCGGTGACACCACCTCCATCTTCTCCTCGGACAGCTCCAACGAGAACGTGCTTGAGAGCCTAGTGAACTATCTCGATGAGAAGGCCCCCGGCTCGATGATCATCATCGACTCCCTGACCGACCTTGTGGTAAGCGCCAACATCGAGATCTCCGACCTGGTGGCGGTGATGCGGGGCATGCAGAGGGTGGCCAAGCGGTGGGGGGGCATAGTCTACCTGGTCCTAACCAACAACGTCCTGGACGAGAAGAAGCAGAGGATGCTCATGGACTCAGTGGACGGCTCGCTGGTCTTCGAGTGGAGCCGGTACCTCAACTCGTCCAAGCGTCAGCGCTACATGTACGTGGAGAAGTTCATCTCGCTGCTGCCTCACCTGGACAAGCAGCGGATCGCGAGGTTCGCCACCGTGGTGACGGCACAGAGCGGGCTGGTGGTAATCGATACGGAAAGGATAGGATGATTGAAATGGAACGCGTTAAGACAGGAATCGAAGGGCTCGACGAGATGCTGGAGGGAGGTCTTCCGAAGTCGCAGGCGGTGGCGGTCATGGGCTCCTTCGGTACGGGGAAGACCACATTCGGACTGCAGTTCATCCAGCAGGGGCTGAAGCAGGGAGAGAAGGGAATATTCATCAGCCTGGAGGAGGACCAGGAGTCGATCCTGTCCGCCGCCCGCTCGTACGGTTGGGAGTTCGCGCCGTTCATAGATCAGAGAAAGCTCGCCATCGTGAAACTGGAGCCGACCGACGCCAAGACGACGATCACCCGCATCAGGAGCGAGCTGCCCGACTTCATCAAGAGCTTCGGGGCCTCCCGCATCGTGCTCGATTCAGTATCTTTGCTCAACCTGCTGTTCGAGGCGGACCACGAGAAGCGGTCCAACCTGTTCAACCTCATCCAGATGATCAAGAGGACCGGGGCCACGTGCCTGATGACCGCCGAGGTCAACGACAACAACCCGAACGCCTCCAGGGACGGGCTGGTGGAGTACGCGGTGGACGGCGTGATCGCCCTGAGGTACGAGGAGAACAGGGAGCGGGGCGAGGTGCAGCTCACGGTCCGGGTCATGAAGATGCGCCGCATAGCGCACTCCCGCCGGGTGAAGCCGTACGCCATCACCGGCAAGGGCATAGAGGTCCACGCCGCGGCCGATGCGTTCTGAGAGCGTGCCGCCGCATTAAACACCAGGAAGTTAGGAGACCGCCGCCCGATGCGCTCGTTCAGAGGTCCGGGCGGGGCCCTCACTCGTGAATGGCCTTGAGCGCCTGCTCCTTCACCCCGGACCTGTCGACCAGCTGCTTGACCACTGGCAGCGAGGACAGCTTGGCCATCGCCCGGACGGTTCCGCGCTTGGCCTGGACCCTCATCAGGGGGCGGTCCCTCGCTCCGAGACGGTACTTGAACTCCTCCGGCCCGGCCCCGAAGTCAAAGGTCGTGAAGCCCGCCTTCTGCGCCTCGGTCATCGCGTAGATCGCCACGAGGTTCCCGGGGGAGAAATCGGCGTAGCGGTTGTTCATGCCGACGCGGTAGGCCCGCATGGTGTCCCCGTCCTCCAGGCACAGCATCTGCGATGCCAGGGAGCCGTCGATCCACACCTCGTAGATCATGCCTCGGCCCTCGGTGACGGTGGCCATCATGACCTGCTTGAGGAAGCTTGACAGGTTCTCGCTCGAGAAGATGCTCCCTCCCTTGTCCTCCCACCGCTCCAGGTGCTGCAGCGCGTACATGGAGGCCGCCTCGCCCGCCTCCTTCGGAAGATCGACGCAGCGGTACCGGATGCGGCTCTCCGCCTCCAGTGAGTTGATCATCTTGCGCAGCGTGCGCCTGGTGCGGGACGATATCACTTCCATGATGTCCCCCTCCGGCGGGATCTCCGTCACCGGGCAGGGGATGCGGACCGGCTCGTCGGTCTCCCAGCGCTCCGATACCTTGCGGTAGAGTGTCTGGGTCACCGGGTTGTCGGTCATCTCGTTGAGGTGGAGGACGTTCCAATCGATCTTGTCCATCTCCTCCACGATGCGGTCGATGATGTCCTCGCGGCCATCGTCCACCAGCAGCCCGAGCTCATAGAGCTCGGCCACCCCGGAGCCATTTCCGATCAGGGACAGCTTCTTCAGCTTCATCCCCATGGACCTCTGCTCGGTCAGCACGAACGGGGCGATGGCCACGATGGTGCCGTACTCCTCGATGAACACCACCCTGGGGGAAGCGACCTTGTCGAAGTGACGCAGCCACTCGATGGCCCAGTCGAACGAGGTGAAGATCGAACCTCCGGTCCTTTTCCTTACCGCCTCCCACTCGGCCTGCATGGACTGCAGATCTATGGTATGGTCCAGCCTCCACGCTCTGAGCATCGATTGTACCTCCGTGATAGTAAGCGCTCATCAGGCGGCGGTGCCGTTCCCCGGCGCGCCGCTCGCCTCCCCTCGCCCTCTCCTTCCGATATGCAAGGTCCCTCTATTAGCCCGTTCCCCTCCCTGGGCAGGACGGATAGCGATAACGAAGGACCGCTCGGGGCAGCCGCTCACGCCGCTCCCCTCCCCAGCTCCAGGTACGCCCGCAGGTAGCTCTCCGGGCTGTGGGACCTCTCGTACCTCTGCCGCGCCATGGCGGACGCATCGCTCCTCAGCTTCGGGTCGGACTCCATCCTGAGCATCGCCTCGCCGATCGCCCCCGGCGTCGTTTCGACCACAAGCCCGCATCCGCCGGCCACGAGGTCCGGGAGGCCGCCGTTGGACGAGACCAGCAGCGGGGTTCCCACCGACAGCGCCTCGATGCACGACAGCGGGGAGTTCTCCTGGCAGACGGACGGCGCCACGAGGGCGAAGGCCGAGGCCACCTCCGCAAGGACCTCCTTGCGGGACAGGAACCCCAGGCCGCGGACGCGCCCGCCGGTGCGCTCCGTGGCCGCCCTTAGCTCGGGTTCCAGGCTGCCGCTGCCCAGGATATGCAGCTCCGCCTTCACGCCGCACTTCTCGTACCCCTGCAGCAGGAGGTCCAGTCCCTTGTGCTTCTCCAGCACCCCGACGAAGACGAAGTGCGGTCCAGTGGTCTCGCCCCCTACCTCGCCGGGAGGGGGGACGAAGTTCGGCAGCACCGTGGACGACAGCCCGGCACGCTGCTTCAGGAACCTGGCCATGTACTCCGAGGGGGCGATCACCCGATCGACGCCCTGCAACCTCTCCCTGAACCCGCTGCCCCTCCACAGCTGGGGCGGCCGGCCGGTCCGGAGGGAGCAGGTGACGCACCTGTCGCGCGTGCAGGTCTCCCTTCCAAGATACTCCAGGTCGCTGCGGGGACACACCGGCCAGTGATCGTGGACGGTGAACAGCTGCGGGACCCCGGCAGGCTCCAGCATCCCCTGCCCCAGCAGGGAGATGTTATGGTGATGCACCCATGACGGCCGGACCTCATCGATCAGCTTCTCCAGTTCGCGCTCGGCCGCCCTGTTGCGCCCGGTGATGTAGGTCAGCCGGGAAGAGGTGGCCCCGAGCGAAGTGGTCACCGGGTGGACGATCACGTCCGAGGCCACCGGGGCCGGGTCCCGGTTCTTGGCCTTGAGCGCGTAAGCGTCCCGGCTGTGGATGACGTGCACCTCGTGACCGCGCCTCACCAGCTCCTCGGCCAGGTACCTGACGTGCACCGCGTCCCCGCCCAGGTGATAGGGCGGATAGAAGGTCGAGGTCATCACTATGCGTTCGGTCTCCATAACCACCTAGTGCGCGTCCTTCATTCCGTGGAACACGTAGTTGTTGGTGATCTTCAGCGCATACCTCGTCGCCAGGTACAGGTCGGACGGCTCCCGCAGCAGGTGCTTCACGTTCGACAGCCACCACTTGCCGGAGGTGTACAGCGTCTTGTACGCCATCTTCCTCGCCTTGTCGAGGTCCTCGGGCGTCATCTTCTCCGTGCCGACGACGGAGGCGTGCTGGTACATCTTGCGGAAATCCGGCTCTTCCAGGCCCGGAAGGCCGTAGATCTGCTCGTGCAGCCTGGTGCCCGGGTACGGCACGGCCACGTTGAACTGCGCGGAGGTCGGCAGCGTCTCGCGGACGAACCTCAGCGTCTCATCGACTGTGCCCCAGTCCTCGCCCGGCAGCCCGAAGATGAAGGAGCACAGGACCTTCAGCCGCTCGGCCTTCGCCGCCAGCACGGCGTCCTTGGCCTGCTGCACGGTGACGTGCTTCTCCACCGAGTCGAGGATGCGCTGGCTTCCGGACTCGATGCCGAACGAGATGCCCCGGCAACCGGCCTTGCGCATGAGCGCCAGGAGCTCGCGGTCGACAAGGTGAGCTCTCGTGTTGCAGTACCACTTGATCCTCAGGTCCTCGTCGATGAGGTTGCGGCAGATATCCTCCACCCGCTTCCGGTTGAAGGTGAACGTCTCGTCGAAGAACGATGCGGTCCGGAGCCCGAAGTGGTCCTTGAGGTACCTGAGCTCCTCGAGGATGTGCGGTGCGGTCCTCATCTTCCAGGGGGTGCCGGCAACGGTGCAGAAGGAGCACTTGAACGGGCAGCCCTTGCTCGTGTAAAGGATGGTGAACGGCCTTCCTGCCGGGGCCGTGACGTAGTACGGCTTCAGGTCCGGCAACAGATCGTACGCCGGGAGGGGCATCGAGTCGTAGTCCTTCAGCGGCGTCGAGGGAGCCGTGGTCCTTATCTCGCCCCCCTCGCGGTAGGCGATGCCAGCAACGCCCTCCAGAGGCTTCCCGCCGGCCATGGCATCGATGAGCGCCGGCCCGACCACCTCGTAGTCCTGGCGGATATAGATATCCTGGTGCGGAGCCTCGTTCAGCACCTGCTTGGGCATGGTGTGCAGCGTCCAGCAGATGCCCGCAGTTGTGATGCTCTTGTCGATGCCCTTCACCGTGGCGGCCGTCCTCTGGTCCCAGTCGAAGGTGGTCGGGGTGAAGCGGTACATCGCCACGTCCGGACGGAGCTCCCTTACCTTCTGCTCCAGGTCCTCGTATCCCAGTTGCCGGCCGTTGAGGTCGATGAGGGAAACGCTGTGCCCAGCGTTGCGCAGGAGGGCTGCGGTCTGCAGCAGGGAGTAGGGCTCCAATACCGAGTAGCGCTCGGTGATCTCGCATCTCTCTTCGCGAATTACAGATATGCCCTCGAACCTGGGAGGGTTGATAAGCAGGACCTTTAGTGCCATCCGTCCACCGTCTCTTTGTAAACTTCAGCGGTGCGCTGGGCCATGACCTGGGCGCTGAACTCCTCCAGCACCCTTTCCCTGGCGCGCATGCACAGCGACCTCGCCAGCCGGTGGTCGCCGAGGACGGTATTAAGACTTTCTGCCAGAGTCTCAGCGTCCTTGGGAGGTACCAGCATTCCGGTCGAGCCGTGCTTGATCATCTCCGGGACGCCGCCTACGCGGGTGGCGATGACCGGCGTGCCGCAAGCCATGGACTCAAGCAGGGTCATCGGAAAGCTCTCCGAGTACGAGGGGAGCATGAAAGCGGAGGCCAGGGGGTACAGGTACGGCATCTGGCCATAAGGCACGCTGCCGATGAACCGGCATCTCTCCGGCGGGAGGCCCAGGTCGCTGGCCATGGCCTTCCACTGCTCCGCGTTCCCGTTGCCGGCGAACACGAACGTGGGCTTCAGCGCAGGGTCCACCTTCGTCGCCGCCTCCAGCGCCGTGGGGATGCCCTTGAGGGCGATCATCCGTCCGGAGAACAGGACTATGTTCTCCACCCCCCTGAGCGAGGGGAACCTCTCCAGGCACTCCTCAACGCTTCTGGGCGAGAACATCGAGGTATCGATGCCGTTGTGGATGACCCTGGACGGACAATCCGCCCCGAGCCTGTCCTGGCACCATTCGCGGATGAAGTCGGAGACGTAGATCAGCGAGTTGCAGCGGCTCATGTACACCCGCTCGATGGTCTTCAGGAGCGGGAGCAGCAGGAGGGTCATCCTCTCCGAGTTCTCCAGCTTGCTGAGGGGGAGGCCGGCGGACCGGGTCCCCATGCGCTGCGAGCCGATGGTGCTGTGCACGGTGGTGACCGACGGGACCTTCTCGCCGAGCACCTTGAACATGATATCGGCCATCTGCGCGTGGTTGGCGTGCAGGAGGTCGAAGTGGTAAGCGTCGTTGAGCTGGGAGAAGGAGCGCCAGAGGGAGATCTGGAACTGGTTGTTGTACATGAAGGTGTCCTTGGCGGTGCCCAGCGCGTGCACCGTCACGTTGTCCGCCTTCGGCGCTTGACCCTCCTTCCCCAGGCAGATGACGTGGACCTCATGGTCAGGCGAGAGATTCTTCGCCAGCTGGACGACGTAGCTTCCTACCCCGCCCCAGCTGAGGAACTCCGGGGTGACCATTGCCACGCGCATCTGGAGCCTCTAGACGTGGTGAGCGGACAAGCGCGACGTGGCGCTCTCGGTCCGCTTGGCCATCTTCATGTCGAACTCGCCGGCGGCGCTCCAGAAGCGCCTCTCCATGAGCTTGGTCATGATGGTGACCCCGGCCTTTAGAGGCACGAGCTTGGTCTCACCGGCCCTGGGCAGGTAGTTGATCGGGATCTCCTCCAGCCGCAGGCCCTTCTTCACCGACTCGGCGAACAGTTCGGCCTCCAGCTCGAAATGCTTGGAGTCCAGCTCCAGGGTGCGCAGCGCATGGGCGTTGAACCCCCACATCCCGGTGCACAGGTCGGTGCACGGATGCTGGTACAGGAGCGTGGCGATATCGCTCAGCACGATGTTACCGAAGTGGTTCAGAGGGGTCATGGCCCCCTCGGCGATGTTGCCCTTGAAGCGGGAGCCCATAACGACGTCCGCACCGCCCTCCAGTGCCGATATCAGATCGGGTATGTAGCGCGGCGGGTAGGTGCCGTCGGCATCGATCATGATCAGGTACTTGGCGTCCAACATGGACGCCAGGTCAGAGAACTTGGCACAAAGGCCGCCTGTGAGGGCGAGCACCTTCGGTACCACCTCGCGGGGATCGCACAGGGCGATCGCCTGGCGCACCCCCAATCCCTTTCCCTTGCCTCTCTGGACGAGAACATACGCGCCCTTTTCGCGGGCGATAGCAAGGGTCCTGTCGGTCGACTGACCGTCAACGACGACTACACGAACCTCGAACCCCCGGTTCATGAGCTCCTTGCGCGGAATGTCATCGATAACTTTCCCAATGCTGCGCTCCTCGTTGAGCGCTGGGATCATCACCACTATCTTGCTTGCGGTCACAATTTCATCCCCGTATACACTGTGCTAGCTCTAATACTCTTGGTCTTCTCGATCTCGATACTGTTCACTCTTTGCACTACTTTAGCCCCTTTGGCTACTATGCCAGTAGCCCCAACGATTTCTATTCGCGCGGAGGATTTATTTGTCATAGGCCATATATAAATCTTTGTTTTTACCCGTCCTGGCTTTTGTCTAGATTAAGTCATACCATTATTGATATTGGTATTGTCCGACAGTTTATGGTTATATCGTCTGACGGATGCCAGCAAGAGGATCACTGAGGTCAGGAAGACCGCCACGAAGTAGGCCAGCAGGATCGCCCGGTAGCCGACCAGCCCCGGCCCCTGGGACACTATGATGAAATATACCCCCTCCAGCCCTGAGATCGCCGCGACCGGGAGGGAGGTCATCGTGAGCCCCCTCCTCTCCCTCTTATTATAATATGATATATTGCGCAGGGACCTCAATGGTCCCAGGGCGATCAGCCAGATGAGGGCGGCGATGGTGAAGAAGATGACCTCCATCCTTATGTCGAAGGCGCTGTTGAACTCGTTGATCTGGAACCACTCCATTGACCAGGGGTAGAACGGAGCGATGGACCCAATGTAGGCGTCCCCCAGCAAATGACCTCCCGCCGCGAAGATGGCCAGCATCAACAGTGCCGGCCGCGGGCGGCTGATGATGATGAGCGGTACGAACACTGCCAGCAGCATGATCCCCAGGCCGATCAGGGAGTGGGACAGGTACCTGAGCGGACCCAGGTGGAGGAAGTCCGGCAGGAGGGCGAAGACCATCAGATAGGACAGAGCCAGCGCCCTCTCCCGCTTCAAGTAGACGATGAAGGGAAGACATATCAGGAACGAGAAGGCCACATGGCCCGGTAACCACATTGTTGCACCTTTCGATGGCCGTCCTGCCCGGCCGCGAGGTCAATGGGCCGCTCGCGGATTTCAACCTTTTCCCCGCTTTTGGACGAAACGGATAGAAATGTTGCCGTTTTTTCCACTTCTCGACGAAGGTAGTTATATATGGGCCCTGTTTGGATAGTCCCGGCATTCCGCCGGGGCGTCAAATGAGCAAGGATGAGGGAAGGGTCCGACCATCGTTCCTCTATGCGCTAAGCTTTCTAGGCATGGCCATTTGCCTGATGTCCTCCCTCGGCTACGAGATCGAATCGGTGCCCCTGGGGACCCCCTTCGGCTACTTCGGGCTGCTGCCGTTCTCCTACTGGGTCGGCATTCTGTTCATGGTGCTGTCCATGGGCATAGGGCTCCGCTCGAACTCGGAGACGGTGTTCCTCGTCCAGGCCCTGCTGCTGTTCGCGGCCCTGTGGGGCGCTCCTTCGATGTTCTCGAAGTACCCCACCGTCTGGGACTCGTATGTGCACTATAACTCGTCGCTGCAGCTGGTGCACAACGGGATACTTCCCAACAACGATGCCAATTCCTATGCTTTCAACTACCCCGGGTTCTTCGTGCTCGGGGCATCGTACATACTGCTGGGGAACCCGGATGCGCTCTTGTTCCTGAGGCTGTACCCGGTCTTCGCGGCGATCATGACCATAGCCGCGCTGTACCTGTTCGCCCGCACCTACGTCCCCAAGCTGGACTATCGGCTGGCGTTCATATTCTCCGCCTTCGCCAACGTCTGGCTCCAGTTCAACTACTCCCCGCAGTCGATGGGCCTGGTCGCCGGACTGCTCATATTCGTGTGTCTGGAGCGCGAGGGAAAGGAGTGGCTGTACGCCGCCCTCTTCCTCTTCGCCTACGTCGTCATCTCGCACCCGACCACCCTGATCTTCGTGCTGGGCACCATCGCCCTGAAGGAGGTCGTCGCCCGGGTCATCCGGGTGACGCTGGCCCGCAAGCACCCGATAAAGTGGGGCCGGCCCTGGCCGGTGGGAGTGTTCATACTGATATGGCTGGGGTGGTTCTTCACCGGGGCCTCCTCCTTCTCCCTGAACCTCGTGGAGTTCATAACCACCAGGCTGAACCAGCTGATGAACATCGGTGAGGGGGTCCAGCAGCAGATCACCATGAGGACGACCCCGGTGAACATCCTCGGGGCGGTCTATCCTCAGATGAGGACGGGGATGATGGCGATCTTCGCGGCGCTGACGCTGTTCGCCCTGCTGATATTCCTGATACAGAGGAGGAAGGGTCCGGTGAACATGCCCAGCAACATCCTGGCGCTGTTCCTGATCGCCCTGGCCATCATACCTCTGGACATCGTCCTGTTCAACGGCCAGCTTTACGACCGCGGCATCATGTACATCGTGCTGGTCGCTCCCATGGTGTTCGTCCCCCTCCTGATGGGCAAGAAGCACCGCTATGTCCGCCCGCTGCTGGGGGTCCTCGTCGCACTGGTGGTGGTGGCGGGAGCATCGACCATGTTCTACCAGGAGGCGCTGTACGTGACCAACAGCCGGGGCATCACCGCCGCCGACTACATGTCGCAGCTCAATCCCAAGTGGGTCGCCGGCGGCTATTATCCATATGATGTGTGGAGCGAGCACGGGGAGTCGTACACCCGGGTCCAGATGATCTCCCTGTGGAACCAGACCCCCGAGAACGTGGCATCGTGGATGGGGAACGGGGTGTTCCTTTTCGACAATACCACGCAGATGTGGTATACCCAATGGGGCACCCAAGTGGTCTACGATTATTACACGTCCACCGCAACGAGCCATTACAAGATATACGACAACGGTATGTACTGGGCCATCTACGTGACGAGGTGAGCGTGATGAGGATCGGACTGGTCAATCTAATAACCAAGACCGCAGACGTACAGCCCGACGCTTCGGTGATGCGCACCAGGGGCCTGAGGCCGGGTACGGACACCGACCTCAACATCGTGGAGACGGGCAGGCGGCTGGTGAAGCGGGGCCACGAGGTCACCATCTTCGTGGCCGACGCGTACCGCCCGGAGAAGAGCGGGGACCTCGGAGGGGTCAGGATCGAGTACGTCCCGACCCGCCTCCCGAGGGTGTTCCCCCCGTCGCTGGCCCCATTGACGCCATCGCTGCTCAAGGACATCCCGCGGATGAAGCTGGACGCGGTGCAATCGGGCGAGATCTTCCAGCCCGGCACGGTCCTCACCTGGTCGGCATCGCGCGACGGGCCGCCCATGTTCATCTGGCAGGAGCTGGACATCTATATGCAGGGGCCAGTGGGGTGGGCGCAGAGGCAGTTCTACCGCACGCTGGGAAAGGCGGTGGTGAGGGGATGCCGCAAGCTCATACCACGCTCCCTGTCCGCCGCCGGCCATCTGAAGCAGGCCGGAGTGCCCGCGAACCTCATCGCGCCGGTCGTGCACTCCGGGGTGGACACGAGCATCTACCGCCCGCTGCACAAGGGCGATTCCCGCGCCCGGTTCGGGATCGACGAGGACAGGAACGTCCTGCTGTGCATCGGCAGGATGCACGAGAACAAGGGCATGGACCTCCTCGTCCGGGCGATGACCAGGGTGAAGGTCAGCGACCCCGAGTGCCTGCTGGTGCTGAAGGGCACCGGCCCTCAGGAGAAGCCCCTTCGCTCCCTGGTCAGGGACCTGGACCTGGGGGAGAACGTCACCATCATGACCGACCGGCTGGACCAGGGGGACATGGCAAGGCTCTACAACTCCGCCGACCTTCTGACGGTCGCCTCGCGCACCGACCTGTTCCCGTTCACCGCCATCGAGGCGATATCATGCGGGGTGCCGGTGGCCACCTCCTTCGCCCGCGGGCTCAAGAGCGACATCGTCGACAAGGGGGCCGGCGCCATGCTGTCCCCGGAACCGCAGAGGATGGCCACCGACCTGCTGTGCCTACTGGAGGACCCTGTCAGGCTGGACATCATGGGCTCCAAGGCCAGGGAGCTGGCGCTGAAGGATTTCAGCTATGAGGTCGGAGCGGACAGACTGGCGAGCATATACGCCGAGGGAATGGAATGAAGATCGCGTTCATACCAAAGGTGAAGATCGACCCGGCGAACACGGAGCGTACGCCCAAGCTGCTGTACCTGCTCTCGCAGTGGTTCGACGTCCTCCCCATAACCCCCGGGGCATTGGACAAAAAGGTGTTCGACCAGTCCGGGAACCGCTTCTCCCGCTACGTGATGTTCGTCCTCAACGAGCTATCGATAATGTGGTCCACCCTCCGCCAGGGGAAGAGGGAAGGCATCTCGGCGGTGTTCGCCGAGGGCACCTACTACTCGCTGGCCGGAGGTCTTGCGGCCAGGGTCCTAGGGGTCCCGATGATCTGGGACAACCACGGCAACATAAAGGACTTCGCCGCCACGCTGGGGAAGAGCGGTTTCTTCCTGCGAGGGAACCTCCTGCTGGAGCGCTTCCTCGTGCGCCTGGCCGGCAAGGTCCTGGTCGTCTCCGGGAAGGAGGTGGAGGCGTACCGCGCCCTGGGCTTCAACACCTCCAAGTTCGTGGTGCTGCCCACATGCGCCGACATGTCCCTGGTGATCTCGAGGCTCCGCTCCCGGCAGGAGGCGAGGAAGGAGCTGGGGATCGACGAGGGCGCGAAGGTCGTTCTCTTCTTCGGCACCTTGAAGTACATGCCGAACCTGGACGCGGCGCAGTACATCGTCAGGGAGATGTATGACCAGGTCGCCGAGGAGGTGCCGGGGGTCGAGGTCCTCATCGCCGGGAGCGGCGAGCTGGGGGAGGACGCTCCCCCGGGTGTGAGGGTGCTGGGGTTCGTTCCCGACCTCTATGTGTGGCTGTCCGCGGCGGACGTGAACATCGCCCCGATGTGGAAGGGAGTGGGCATATTCACCAAGGTCATCGACATGCTGTCGGCCGGGCGGGCCACGGTGGTCAGTCCCCTGGCGCTCGAAGGGATCCCCGAACTGGAGCATGGGAAGAACTGCCTGGTGGGGAAGGACCGTCAGGACTTCTCCCGCCAGGTCATCGCGCTTCTGAACGATCCCGAGCTGGCGGAGCGGCTGGCAAGGGAGGGCCGCGAGCTGGTGGCCTCCGAGTACTCCTGGGAGGTCGTGGCCCCGCGGCTCAAGGAGATCGTGGAGTCCCTGGCGGGCGACCGACAAGTACATAACAGGAACGTATCAATGGCTGAGAGATGGTGATGGTCACAAGATGGTAATGAAGGCGGGAAAGGTCCTCATCGGGCCGGGAAGACCCTACGATCTGGTCATCATCTGCCTGCTGGTGGCGGTGGCGATGCTGCTGTCGGTCATCGGCACGGAGGGTCCGCTGCGGTGGATCGTCGCCTTCCTGGCGGTGTTCTTCTGTCCCGGCTACGCCGTGGTGTCGGCGCTCTTCCCCGGGCGGAAGGCGCTGCTGTCCCAGACCACCATCGTGCGGCGGGAGGAGCACCTGCTCGACATAGGGTTCATGGAGCGCGTCGTGCTCGGCGTTGGCCTGTCGGCGGCGATCATGGCCCTGGCCGGGACGGTCCTGACCAGAGGCATACTCAACTTCACCGAGACGGTTGTGGGCGTGGAGTGCGTCCTCATCACCTTCGTGGCCTCGATATTCGCCATCGTGCGGCGCTCCAGCCTGCCCCGGGGTGACCAGTTCGCCGTGGTCACCAGCATCAAGAGGAGGATGCCGTTCACCGCGGCGGAGATGGGGGTGGCGGTGATAATCATCGCCGCGATCATGGTGCTGTCGGTCGTGTCGATCAATGGCCTGAACGCCAAGCCGGCATCGGAGCCCTACTCGGAGTTCGCGGTGACCGGCTCGGACGGTGATCTGTCGCACCTGCCAAGCGTTCTGGCGACGAACCAGGCGGGGCTCATCAAGGTCACGGTGATATCCCACGTCGAGCACACGCAGCGCTTCCAGCTGACGCTCGCGCTGGAGAAATCGCCGAGCGCCGGCACGACCTTCGACCCCGCCCAGCAGGTCACCGTGACCACCGGGCAGCCCAGGTCGTACCTGTTCGACCTTAACGACGGGGAGAGATGGGACGCGGTGATCTCCTTCGTCATACCGGTGAGCGGGCCGCACACGCTCTACCTGGTCCTCGACGACGGGAGGGAGGTGAAGACCCTTTGGCTTCCCCTTACCATAACCTGAGCGTACTGGCGATGGTCCCTCCGCTGGGCCTCGGCCCCTCCTTCCTCGCCCCCGCGCTCGCCATCTGCCTGGCCTGCCTCTTCGGAGTGCTCGTGCTGGGCGTGATGTCCCGGGGCAGCCTCAGGAAGATCGCGCCGGTCGGCCTCTGTCTGCTGGCCCTCACCACCATCCTGTGGGCGCTGGAACTATGGAACGTCCTGTCCTGATCTACCAGAAGGCGCAGGTCAAGGAGGTCCAGCGCGAGCTTCGGTGGCCGGCCCTGGCCATCCTCACCGCCCCTCTGGCACTGGGCTGCTTCGCGGTTTACCTGTACCGCCTGTCGGCCTCCGGGACGGCGGTGGGGCTCTCGCTGGCCTGCCTCATCATCGGCCTGCTGGCATGCACCGCCCTCATCCTCTTCAATGGCCGGGAGGAGGTGTCGACGTCTGCCTCCGCGGTCGCGCTCGTCCTGTCGATAGCGCTCCTGATAATCCTTCTCCCCGGCTCCGGTACGGTTTACGTCGATGCGATGATCATGGTCGCCGTGGCCGGGGGAGCGGTGGTGATGTACCTGCGCCGGGCAGGGATGCCTGCTCTGGACAGCCCGCGGCTGAGGGAGAGCTCGGTGGCGATGGTGTTCCTGCTGCCCGTCGCCCTCGCCCTGCTACAGGCGCTGTTCCTGGGCCTCCGGTTCTGGGAGAGCTACCGGATCGGCCCGGCGACCATACTTTTGGTCCCGATGCTCGCGGCATGGGGCTTCATCGAGGAGGGGCTGTTCCGCGGTGTCCTGCTACGCTCGTCCGTCCCCCTGCTCGGCAGGAAGGGCGCCCTGGTCCTGTCGTCCTTCCTGTACGCGTCGTTCATGCTGCTGTGGGGCTCCCTGCCCTTCGCCCTGTTCTCCCTCCCCCTGGGATTGCTGATGGGGCACCTCTATCTCCGGTCGCGTAGTCTTATGTACGTGGGGACCGTTCATGCGCTCACCGACACCTGGATGATCATCATGTTCATCGTGTTGGGGATAGGAGCGATTTAATATCTAGTGCTCAATAAAAGACTCGGACCATGAGGGGTGCTTTGTTGGATGAGCGATGGTAAAGTCCCAGGTATGGTGGCCTCCAGGCCGACAGTGACGGTCATCGTTTGCACCTTCAATAGGATCCAGTGGCTGGAGAAGTGCCTGCGCTCGCTGGAGCAGCAGGACGTCCGGGCCGACGAGATCATGGTGGTCGACGGCCCGTCGACCGACGGAACCCGTCAGATGCTGGAGGGTCTGGAAAAGGAGGGGCGCATCGTGCTGGTACGCCAGGCCAAGCTGGACGGGATATCTTCCGCGAGGAACATGGGGCTGGAGAGGGCGAGGGGCGAGGTCGTGTGCTACATCGACGACGATGCTATCGCCCAGCCCGGGTGGCTGTCCTCGATCCTCTCCCTGTACGCCGACCCCGCGGTCGGTGGCGTGGGCGGACCGGTCATGGACATGACCGGAAGGCTGACGATGGGAAAGAACGCGGTGGCCCCGGACGGCAGGTGGTTCGACGTGGCGAGGGGGGAGAGCACCGAGGGCCTCTCACAGGTCATGGTCGGCTGCAACATGTCGTTCCGGCGCGAGGCGCTGCGGAAGATCGGGGGCTTCGATCCCTACTTCCGGTACCATCAGGACGAGACGGATGCCTGCCTGGGCGTGCTGCACGCGGGGTACAGGATACTGTACCACGAGGGCGCAGTGGTCTGGCACGAGTGGTGCGAGGGCTCGTACCGTAAGGACCGCGTCAAGTGGTACCTGCGCCTGAGGTACATGTGGGGCCGGAACACCGCGTACCTCGTCCGCAAGCACTTCAGCGACAAGGTGGGCTTCTCCGGCTACCTGGGAGCACAGGTCGGGGGCTTCGTGCAGCGCCGGGCCCCCCATCAGGCGGCGGCCCCGGGCACCGATGCCAAGGCGGAGGAGCCGATGCCCCGGTTCTTCGTGGCCATGGGCATGTTCTCGGAGTTCTTCGGCATCTTCCGGGGATGGCGGGACGGCGGGAGCGCCCGCTGACCTTTTTTCAGAGATGGAAAAAGAAGTGAAAAGAGTTGGGAAGAGGTTTTCAGCCCCAACGGGCCGTGGTCGCGAGCTCACTTGAAGCTGGTGGTCCCCTCCGCGGCGACCGTGCCTGAGATCGTCCTCCCGTTCGGCAGGGTCAGGTGGACGTTGAGCGGAGAGCCGCCCAGGTTCGTCACGGTGTAGCTGTCGTAGACGCTGGTGAACGTCACTGACAGCGTGCCGGTGCCGGTGGACACGACCATCTGGCGGTCGGTCGTCAGGCTGCTGCCCTCCGATCTCAGATCGATGGTAGCGGGCCAGTTGGTCACGTCCTGGTGGCGGCTGGCGCCCATGGCCGTGTACATCGATATGGCCATGTTCAGGTTGTGCATCTGTGACGTGTAGCTCTGGTAGGAGAGCAGGTCCACGTCGAACCCGTAGCGGGCGGAGCCGAACAGCACCGAATAGACGGCGGACTGATCGCTCGAGAGGTCGGCGTTGTAGTTCTGGTAGGCCACCAGGTGCGGCTTGTACTGGGACGGCATCTGGTTCACGAACAGCATCGTCGACTGGACGGTGCCGGTGAGGTCATCCCCGTAGTACGAGACGGGCTCGTAACCTTCGATCAGGCACAGGTCGCTGACCATGGCCAGGTGTATCGACGGTGTGTACGGGTTGGTGATGACGAAGGAGAAGTAGCCGGAGGCTCTCGTCTCCTCGACCAGCTGCATGTACCCCTCCAGGATGAACTCGCCGTTCCTGTGGTTGTAGTCGCTGCGGGGCAGATTGTTGTTCCCGAACCAGCTGTTCATCTCGTCCCAGAAGACGCCAGTGCTAGACCACCACCAGTCATTGCTCATATCCTGGTAGATCAGGTAGTGGCGGTAGGCCGAGCTCGACGTTGTGGCCAGGACATCGCCGTTGGACAGCGTGTAGGTGTGTCCCGGAGAGTCGTAGAGCCGCCACTCCGTGGGCATCGTCTGCTTATCGCCCTGGCTCAGCCGCTGGGCCGACTTGTAGTGCCAGTTCACCTGATCGGGGTTGTTGGACAGCTGCGCGCACAGTATGGGGGAGCTCTCGATGAAGCTCCGGAAGTCGCTGGGCCACTGCCCGCCGTTGCCGTTGATGGTCTGGCCGAAGTCATAGAACGACAGGGGGAACTGCTGGGTGCTCACGGTGGTCCACTGGGACGCGATCTGCGGTCCGATCCAGTTCGCATATCCGGAGCAGTAGCCTCTCGCCTTGCCGTCATCGTAATGGTACGGCCTCACGAACATGTGGAAGGTCTGCGAGGTCCCCAGCGAGGGATCGGGCAGCACGCCGCCGGTGGATGTGTACTTGATGCTGAACACCGAGGCGCCGTCCACAGGGGTGCCGGCGATCCAGGTCGGGGACCAGATGTAGGCCTCCGCGTCGGAGAAGCCCCATTCCACGCCGAGCGTCCTCCCCGGGACCCTCATGTCGAAGGCCGGGGCGAACATCTGGTAGCAGGGGTACCAGCCACCGATGCCGTTGGACTTGGGCGTGTTCAGAGGGCTGCCGGGAATGTACCGGTGGTCCTGGCCGTCGCTGAACAGGTCGTAGTAGCTTCCGCTGGCCGAGTTCAGGCTGATGGCGTAGGTGGCGATCACCTTGGACGTGCCGGGCGTATAGGTCACGTCCAGCGTGAAGTAGTCGCGGTAGATGGTGAACTCGTGGCGCAGGCTGTACTGGGAGCAGCTCTCCACGAACCAGACGACGTTGCCGTTCTGACCCCAGGAGGTGATGCTCGTGGTCACGTAGTTCAGCAGGTTACCGTACTCGTCCACCGTGCCCTCGTTGCCGGTGAGCGGGTTCAACCGGCCGTACTGGATCACATCGCTCGTGAAGTACGGCTTGATGGTGTACAGCACCGAGTTCCCTGATTGAGCTATCACGATCTTGTAGTTCTCAGAAGAAACGACGTACGAGCCACCGTTGTTGGTGACGGACATGTTCGATGAGAGTACGCCGGTCGCGATGCTCCCTCCTCCGCTCAGGTTCGGCACCGAGGTGCCAGGAGAGCCGGTCGCATCAGTACTGCCGCTAGAGGGAGAATTGGAATCAGGTGTCGATGTCGGATCGCTCGGGTTCGAGGTCTGGTCGGTGGATGTAGCGGGATCGGAAGATGATTTGGCGGCCCCATCCTGCTTGACGGTGTTGTCGCTGTTGATGATGGTGCCCGACATCTTGTTTCCGTTCCCATCGAGGGCCAATGGCACCAAAGAGCTGATCGTCAGGATCAGTATGAGCAGGACGACGTTGGTCCTTCTCAGCTTCCTGCCAGCTTTCCTCAGTCCGCCCCCGATCACCCCGACCGGCCCCCCGGTCCCTGGAGCGATCTTCATACGCACCTCGCCAGGCGGCGGAACCTTTCCGCCCATGGCAACTGCTGCCCTGTTGCGGCCGAGGGTTTATCCTCACCGCAGGTGCAGTTCTTGTCTTTCCGCATACTTTTCCTCCATAGCTTGGGTTTGAACGTCCCCTCGCCCGTAGGCGCAACTTGGGGACGTCACACCGGCCGGGGACACGGGCCCCGCGGCAGGCGACCGGACCTTTGCCCGGCCTTCGGATGCAAGGTTTCCTCAAAGTGAGGTATCCTTACGCCCGGACCCCCGTTGAGTTATAGAGTATAAATTAATTATGTTCCCGTGATTGCGAATCTAACTAGATAATGGTAGATACAACCGGCTTTTTAATTTCGTCAGACGTTCGCTCGCCCTTCGCGCCGGAAGCTGCTCAACTGTCTACGATGCGCTTCGCCGCCTCACGATACTCCCTCGCGAACCTGTCCAGCGAGTAGCGCTCCCCCACCAGCGACCGGGGATGGGGGCGCGAGGCCAGCACCCTGCCGATCGCCGCCTCGTAATCCTCCACGCGGTACTGGGGGACGACCTCCCCGGCCCGCGGGTCGTCCAGGTCCTCCATCAGGCCGGTGCGGGACGCCACCACCGGAACGTCGCAGGCCATCGCCTCCAGCGGGGCGAAGCCGAAGGACTCGTAGCGGGACGGGAAGAGCAGCAGGTCGGCCGCGCAGTAGTGGACCGGCATGAGGTCGTTCGATACGTTCCGCCGCAGGATGAGGTTCCTTCCCTCCACCTGGCTGGAGGTCACGCACAGGACCTTCAAGTCATCGCTGCGGGAAGCGATCTCGCGCACCAGTTCGAAGCCCTTGGTGTGGTCCGCCCTCCCCACGAAGATGGCCAGGGGGCCCTTGTGGTCGATCCCCAGCCTCTCTCTGCACTCCATCCGGTCGTAGGGCCTGAACATGTCGAGGTCCACCCCGTTCTCGATGACCGTGGAGCGGATGTGGTAGTTGTCTTCCAGCTCCTTCTGGACCTTGGCGCTGACGGAAATGTTCGCCTTGCCCCTGGCGGCGATCTTCTCGAACACCGGGAGCAGGTATCGCGAGGGCAGGTACCCGGGCGTCCCTTGCAGCGTCCCCTCCGACAGTCCGATGGAGGTGTAATGGAAGACGTTCATCATCGGGACGCCCGGCGGACGGACGGAGAGCCACCAGCCGGCGGTCGAGTTGCAGATGATCAGCTCGTAGTCCTTGCGCTCCACCAGCCGGCGGAGGTGCCTGCTAAGCGCCAGCCCCATCCTGGGCTGCTGCAGGTTCAGGCGGTCCAGGCTCGGCAGCCCGGTGTGCTCGAGGTCCCGGTAGCTTATGATGTCAAGCTCCGGGAACGCCCGCTTCAGGTGTTCCGAGAACAGTTCGGTACCGCCCTTGACCTGGTCGAAGCTGTAGAACGTGAGTAGAGCAACCTTCATCAGTCGTGCCGTCAACATTAATCAATTATCATTACATAATGCTCCGCGTGGCAATCCAAGCAGCGAGGCTGGAACTGAAGTTCATCGCCGAGAAGATGAGGAACCGCTTCACCGTCCCCGACAGGCTCGAGGGGACGCAGTGGAGCCCCAAGGTCATGGACCTCCCGCCGGGGGAGAGGTTCCTGGTGCTGTCACCCCATCCAGACGACGATGCGGTGGGATGCGGAGGGACGATCATCAAGTTGCTGGACGCGGGGAAGGCCGTCCGCGTGGTGTACTTCTCGATGCAGGAGGGCAACTTCACCTATGACGCGAGGAGGAAGGAGATCGATGCCGCCCTGGGGCACCTGGGCGTGAAGGACGTCCGGAGGCGCGAGTCGGCGGTGTTCCCGTCCCCCAAGGAGGCGATCGCCACCATATCCGAGGAGATGGCCTCGTTCCGCCCGGACGGGGTGTTCGTCCCGTCCCCGTTCGAGAACCACAACGAGCACATCCGCACCTTCGAGTCCTTCCTGGGGGCGGTCGATGAGCGCGGCGGCGGCCCGGACGCCATTATGTACGAGGTGTGGGGCGCCCTGATGCCCAACCTTCTCGTTCCGATCACGAAGGTATGGGAGAGGAAGTGCACGGCGATCCGGGACCACCTGACCCAGGTCAGGGAGATCGATTACGTGAAGGCGAGCACGGGACTGAACGGCTACCGCGCCGCCTCCAAGGCCATCGACGGCTACGCCGAGGCGTTCCTGCACCTGCCCTCGTCAAGCCTTCTGCGAACCTTCTACCGTTAGTTGAGAGGGGCTTCCCGCACCGCGCACCGGGCGGAGCGCCACAGGCCGTGGTTCAGCGCCCGGAAGTGGTAGAGCACGCGGTCCACGGCATTGAAGCGGTACTTGTACGGCTCGGTCCCGCGGAGGAGGTCCACCTCCCGCATCCTCTTGCCGCAGCATTCCTCGATGATCCTCGAGAGCAGCACCGAGCCGGGCGAGGTCTTCGAGTGTTCCGGATCGAAGCCCGACAGGTAGTACATGTACCGGTGGTCGGTCTCGAACCCCATCGTTATGGCGATGGGCTCCCCGCCGAGCTCGATGGTGTGGAACACGATCCGCTTCCTCTCTGCCAGCTCGGTCGCCGCCAGCTCGATGAACTCCACCATATGAGGGACGACCAGCACGCTTGCGAGGTCCCATCTCGCCTCGCTCAGCTTCTTCAGGTAGTGCACGCCCTCGGCCACTTCGTTGGGGGTGCGCAGCGTCCGGAACACCGCCCCGGCGTCCTCCAGCTTCCTGCGGTTGCGTCCCAGGTTGTAGCGCATGTTCTTGGACAGCCCGCCCAGGTAGCGCTCGTAGTCGCCGTCGAGGATGATGTGCGGGGAGAGCGCTTGAACGTACTCCGCAGCGGGATAGTACTCCCGGACCACCGTTTCGGTCGCCTCGCCGGCGGTCATCTCCCTGAGCTCGACCACGTCCCAGTCGTCCTTTCCCTTGACATGGTCCCAGAACGCCCGGTGGACGTCCAGACGATCGTCCCGGGCGATGATGGCCAGCCGGTCGGACGGGCCGGAGCCGACGAACTCCATCTTCCTCCAGCACGAGATCCTGCCCCTGGAGGATATCATGAACGGGGCGAAACCGACCGAGCGGCCGTCCTCGGTGGCGTGGAGCACCATCAGCTCCCGCTTGTCGTCGCCGTAGACGTTCCACCAGGACAGCAGCCAGGGGAGGCTCATGAATATCGGGTCACCGCCGCTGCTGTCAAGAACCTCCTCCCATTCGATGGCCAGGCGGTTCAACCGGTCAACGGTCCGGATCTCCTCGATATCGATCCCCATGCGATTTTGTCCATTGGGCGAACCCGATATAACATTATGCGTTTGAAAATCGGCCTAGATACATGGAAGCGTCGAGCGCGGCGGCGCAGCGCAGCACTCGCCGTCCCGGTCCCTCTCCGAGCGCCGAGGGGGCGCCTGGCGTACAGGGGCGCGTCAATGCCCGTAAAAATCGTCTCCCTCGCCACCATCGGACCAAAAGTGATAAGACCTCCCTTCCTGTTACTTCGGAAAGAGAGTGAGACCAGATGAAATTGGTCAGAACCGGAAAGGTAAAACAAGTATTCGAGGTCGACGACAATACACTAGAGTTCCTCTTCACCGACAACATCTCCGTGTTCGACAAGATAATCCCTTCTCAGGTACCCTTCAAGGGGGAGACGCTCTGCCGCTCCGCCGCGTTCTGGTTCCAGGTCTGCCGAAAGGCCGGGATCAAGACGCACTTCACCGAACTGGTGCCTCCGAACCGGATGCGGGTCAAGAGGGTCAGTGTCATCACCGATTATTCCAAGATCGACACCTCCACCACCAACTACCTCATCCCTCTGGAGGTCATCTCCAGGAGGTATGTGGCCGGCTCGCTGTACGACCGGATAAGGAACCATGAGATCAACGTCCGGGACCTCGGCTTCTCGCAGGACCACGAGGTCAAGTATGGCGAGAAGCTCCCCAGGCCGTTCTACGAGACCACTACCAAGCTGGAGAAGGTCGACCGGCTGCTTTCGAGGGAGGAGGCGCTCAAGATCTCAGGCCTAACGGAGGTCGAGCTGGACAAGATATTCGAGGTCGTCGAGAAGATCGATGACATCATCGAGGAGGAGGTCGATGAGCGCATGCTCATCCACGTCGACGGCAAGAAGGAGTTCGCCTTCGACGAGCACCGCCGCCTGATGCTGATCGACACCTTCGGCACCGCTGACGAGGACCGCTGGTGGGACGTCGACTCGTACGAGATGGGCAAGTTCGTGGAGCTTTCCAAGGAGGCGGTCAGGCAGTACTACCGCTCCACTGGCTACTACGACAAGCTCATGGACGCCAGGAAGAAGGGCCAGCCCGAACCGCCCATACCTGCTCTGCCGGCCGCCGAGGTCAAGAAGGTCAGTGAGCTGTACATCGAGATGTTCGAGCGCCTGACCGGTGAGAGCTTCAGATAAAACCTCTTCGCGGGCCTGTCCCGCACCTCATACCATTTTTTAATCATCGCCACCGATCGATGGGCCATGCCCTGACGAGCTCGGCGCCCTCAGTCTGTTGTGACATCGATCTGCCCGATGGTCAAAGAATGATATTTCAGGGGCCTCGGCCATAATGGTGCTTGAATGGACCACGGTATCGGGGAGCGGTATTATTTCGTAACGATAGGTTTGACCACCGGGAAGGCGAAGATATGCTCGAAGGAGGACATACAGATACGATACGGGACCTTCCTCCTCGTTACGGCGCTCTTCCTGTCCTATATCCTGATCCGAGATATGAGCATCCAGGCAGTAGGGTTTGTCATCTGCATGTTGATCATAATCCTGCCTCTGCTGTACTTATCGTTCGCGAGCGGAAGAGATGAGGCCAGGAAGTACATCGAGCGTCATAGGCTCGAATTGGGTGACAAGAGGCCGTGACGAGCGCGCACCCCATCGCCGCCTCCCGGCGGTGTTTTGGGCCGTTCGCAACCACTGCCGCGTCCGTTCCCACGATCGCCGCCCGCTAGAGCGGGGAGCTCATGCTCGACATGCCCAGATCGATGACCGCATCGCTCTCCGGTACGAAGAGCGGGCCGACGAGGTCCCTGAACGGGGGCGGGTAGGTGCTCTCTTCAAGAGCTACTCCACCACGATGGCGACCAGGCGCATGCCCTCTGGGCACTTGAGCTCCCGGTCGATCTTCGCCACCCGGAACTTCATGCTCTTCTCGAGCCCCTTGGGGTGGCAGACCTGGTAGTTCTCGCAGCCCAGAGTCTTGCACCTGATCTCGTCGAAGGTGACGGTCGAGCCCTCAAGCGCGTACTTGTGAGGCACGACGCACTTCTGGGGTATCTTGACGACCTCGACCACGCGGACGCCCTCCTCGTGTATGCGGCACTCGTGGTGCACGCTGCGCACCGACTTTATGCGGTACAGCCCGCCAGGGTCCAGGTTGAAGCACACCCCCTTGAGCTTGCAGTCCCTGCACTCGGTCAGCGGCCCCCGGTAAACGAACTCCTCGCCCTCCTTGGCAAGGTGCTCACCAATCAGTGTGATGACTACCATTATCTCCGACCTCCTTCAGATCACCTTTGTGATCATGGCCAGGCGTTCGGCCGCCTCATAGGTAAGGCCGACGTGGCCGAGTATAGTGAACCTGTCGCGCACCTTGTGCGCGTTGACCAGCGCCTCGATCACCTGCTCCGGGGTCAGCCCCAGCTCCTTGGCCGAGGTCGGCGCGCCTATCTTCGCTAGCGCGTCCCTGATCATGGTCCAGTCCCCGCCGTGAAGGTACATCATCATGATCGTGCCCACCCCGCACTGCTCTCCATGCAGGGCCTTGCCCGGCGCGATCATGTCCAGGGCGTGGGAGAACATATGCTCTGAGCCGCTGGTCGGCCTGGAGGAGCCGGCCACGGACATCGATACCCCGGAGATTATGATCGGCCTGATGGCCACCCAGACGCTCTCCTCCAGATTGGGCTTGATCAGGTCGGCGTTGTCGATTATCGTCTCTGCGGTGTAGAGCGCGAGCGCGTACGCCGAGCGCGAGAACTCCTCGCCCCTGAGCCTCTTGGCGTACTCCCAGTCCTTGACCGCGGTAATGTTGGAAATGACATCGGCGCATCCGGCCGCCAGCAGACGGTACGGTGCCTGCACGATGATCGAGGTGTCAGCGATGACCCCCAGCGGAACGCGGGCGTCCAGGGAGAGAGGCCCCGACTCGTTCTTTATGGAGGCCCTTCCCGAGGCTATGCCGTCATGAGATGCCGACGTCGGTATGGAGATGAACTCGAGTCCCAGATCATAGGCGGCCATCTTCGCCAGGTCTATCTTGCTTCCGCCCCCTACCCCGAGAAGGAAGTTCGCACCAACCTCCCGGGCGATCGACTCGACCTTGTAGAGGTTGTCCTGGGTGGCTTCGCCCACCAGGGCCGCCTGGGCCTCGAAGCCCTCTTCCTTCAATCTCGATTCCACGATCCCGGCGGCAACGTCCCTGGTCTTGGAACCGGTGACGATCAGGGCGGTGCCCGATAGTCCGAACTCGCTGCATACGTTCGGCACTCTCTCCAGCACACCATGGCCCAACACCACGTTCCTAGGGAAAAGGATCGAGCGGGCCTTGGTGAAATCGCCCTCATCCATTGGACCACCCTAACCATAGCCGCATATTAGTACCTTCTTTCATCGGTTACCCCGAGCGGTTCCAAGCGCGGAATCTGGACATCGTCCTTCCGTCGCCCGAGATCTGATATGCCCTCGGCCAACAGCAACGAGCGAAAAAGAGCCCGGGAGAGGTGTTCAGGCGGAACACGGTTAAACTTACAGGAGGAGAAATTATTGAGGGGTATTCCTCTCCCGGGTTCTTTAAGACCCGTACATTGAAATTCTATATAAAACTATCTTATGACCGAAGTATCTGCTACGTGGGTTTCCCATCGGCGGCACCTCGCGACCGGAGCAGGAAGGCGGCGTCCGCCAAGCGCTCCACAATAACGGCTATGATAACGGAGCCTGTCACTTTTTTATATCCCCCGACGATTTGTATGGGATGCTAGAGGAGCAGGGTAACTGGGCATCGCAGGAAGATGAGTGGTCTCAGGGCGAGTCCTCCCTGAACCTCGTCCACATTCTACGCTCACTGCCCCTGCCGCTTTTCGTTCTGGACACCTCCGGGCGCGTGATCCATGTGGGTGAGCGGGCCAAGGTCGCCATGGGCCGGGGCTCCAAGGAGATCCTCGGCATGCTGTTCGAGGAGCTGCTGCAGAAGGGAGGCTTGCCTTCGCAGCGGGAGGTGTACGCCGAAGCGTTCAAGAAGAGCCTCGCCGGGGAGCCAGCCCGGGCCATCCTGACGTTCTCGACCCCCATTGGCACGTCGGAGTACCGCTGCACGCTCATACCGACCACCAACGCCCAGGGCGGGGTGGACGGGATCATGGTCCTGCTGAGGGAGGAGAGGTCCAGGGAGCAGCCGCCCAAGGACGGCCGCTCCATCGAGTCCATAAGGGTGCTCGCCAAGACCTCGACGGACCTACTGGAGAACGCCGACCTGAAGGAGATCATCGAGTCCGAGACCGCTCACCTGCTATCGTCGCTGGGCCTGGACTTCGCCATCTTCCGCATCCTCACTCCCGACGACAAACCGCTGATGCTGTGCAACGGGATCGATTACAAGGAGGCGAGGGAGGTGCTGGAGAGCAGCCTGCTCGATGGTACCCAGATGTACATAGGCGTGTGCAAGGGGAAGGAGCTCGTGCTGGACGACCTTCCGGAGCTGACGGAGGCGCTGAGGACCGTGCCCAAGGTCCGTTCCCTGGCAGGTATCGCCATCCACTGGACCAACCAGGCCTACGGCTGCGCGGTGTTCGGGACCCGCCGGCCCGGCGTGTCCGTCAGGGCCCATTACCCGGTCCTGAAGGTGTTCTGCAACCAGGTGGGCATCTCCCTACGCAACGCGGCGCTCAGGCACGAGCTCATCCACCGCAACACCGAGCTGCGCGGGCTATACGAGACCACGCAAGCGATGTCCACCATGCTGGAGCTGGACGAGCTGCTGCACATAATCCTGCAGACCGCCAGGGAACTGGTGGGGGCGGACAACGGTTTCATCTTCAAGCTCGATCCCGCCACCGGGAAGCTGAGAACGATATCCCAGATCACCGAGGCGCACCTACCCGACGTGATAGAGCTGAACGTGGGCGAGGGGATCACCGGGCACGTGGTGCAGACGGGGAAGGGGCTGCTCGTGGAGAGGGCCGATCTGGACTCCAGGTCGGTCACCGTTCCGGGCACCCCGGACGATGAGCCCAGCTCGTTGATATGCGTCCCCCTGAAGTTCTCGGACGACATGCTGGGAGCGATGACCCTGGAGAAGAGACCGGGGGTATCGTTCACTCCCAAGGAGTACGAGCTCATCGAGCTGTTCTCCCTGCAGGCGTCCCTGGCCATCCATCGGGCGTCGCAGTACGACAAGATACGCAGCGCGGCGGCCAACACCCAGATGTACAACGTCCTGCTGACGCATGACGTGGCCAACTTCAACGTCCCGATCCACGGTTTCCTGGAGATCCTTCTCAAGGACCCGAAGCTGGACGAGAGGCAGCGCCGGTACGTGCGCTCCGCGCTGGTCCAGTCGGACAACATCTCCGAGCTCATAACCGACGTCAGGGAGCTCTCCCGGCTCCGCGCCAAGGGCATGGAATCACCCCTTGAGCCGGTCGACATAATCCCCGTGATCAGGGAGGCCAAGGAGGACATCTTCTCCAACGTGGTCTACGAGGACATCGAAACCCGGTTCATGGCCACGGTGGGGTCCGCGATGACGAAGGCCGACGCCTTCCTCAAGGAGCTGTTCTACAACCTGCTGTCCAATGCCTGCAAGTACGGGCGGGGTGCGCCGGTGGAGATCGACATAGCAGAGCACGAGAGGGACGAGAGGAAGTGGTGGAAGATCCAGATAATCGATGGCGGGAAGGGCATCCCGGAGGAGCGGAAGGCCGGGCTCTTCAAGCGCTATGACAAGCTGGATACCGCTCACGGCTCCGACGGCCACGGCCTCGGCCTGTCGGTGGTAGGGGCGCTGTGCGAGCGCTATGGGGGCTTCGTGTGGGCCGAGGACCGTGTTCCCGGCGACCCGAGCAGGGGCTCGGTGTTCGTCGTCCTGCTGCCCATGCTGATCGACGAGAGGCCGGGGGGATGAGCACGGACGCACCTAAGGGACTCTACCGAGTACTTATGGTGGACGACAACCTGGAGCATCTCGAGCTGTGCCGCGAGACCCTGCCCGAGAGCGAGTTCTACCTCGATATCGCGACGGCCCCGGCCGAAGCACTGGGCAAGCTGCAGCTGAACCATTATGACATCGTGGTCCTCGACTACCGCCTCCCGTACATGTCCGGCCTCGACCTGCTGATGAAGATCAGGGGCAAGGGCTACAGGATGCCCGTGGTCCTGGTCTCCGCCATCGACGACCCGGACCTGAGCCTCCGGGCGATGAAGGCCGGCGCGAGCGACTACATCGTCAAGAAGTTCAAGTACTACTCGATGCTCCGGGAGAGGCTCCTGGAGAACATCGAGACTGGTCCCAGGTACTAGGCACCCATATATCCCCGCGGAACGATCCATGCTCCGTGAGCGATACGGTCAGAGTGCTGGGCGTTCTCGGAAGCCCCCGGCCGAGAGGCAACACCGACCTGCTGTTGGAAGCGGCACTGAAGGGCGCGGCGGAAGCGGGGGCGGAGGTCGAGAAGGTCGTCCTGGACCGCCTGGACATCCGTCCGTGCACTGCCTGCGACAGCTGCCGCGACGGCGTGGGCTGCGTGCTGGTGGACGACATGGTCCCGCTGTACCGCAAGATCGAGGATGCCGACGTCATCATCCTCGCGTCCCCGGTGTACTTCGACGGGGTGACCGCGCAGACCAAGGGGTTCATCGACCGCTGCCAGCTCTTCTGGTGCCGCAAGTACCTGCTGAAGGTCAGGGGGAAGGAGCGCGGCAGTGCGTTCATCTCCGTGGGGGCGAGGGTCCGCACCGACTTCGAGCCGTTGGAGGCCACCGTCCGGGCGCTGTTCCACACCCTTGACGCGATGCCCTGTCATTTCCTCACCTTCGCCGGGTTCGAGGAGCCTGGGTCGATAGAGGACCACCCGGACGCGATGGAGCAGGCGAGGGCGCTCGGGAAGCGGCTGGCCACCGAGCTCGGGAAGCGAAATAGTATTTAGTCTTGTGGGCAATCTGGTCATCGGCGTGAAAATGGTGGTGATCAGCGTTTCTATCTCGGCCAAGGAGCTGAAGGACTTCGAGGACATGGCCAAGCAGACCGGCTATTCCTCGCGTTCCGATGCGGTCAGAGATGCCTTGCACAGGTTCGTCTCCGGGAACAATTGGATAAACGACCTGGAGGGAAAGGTCAGCTGCGTTCTTTCGGTGATCTATGCCGATCGCAAGAAGCATCACGTCCACGACATCATCCATGAGTACACGGACATCGTTCACTCGTCCATGCACACCCACATCGACCATCGATGCGTGGAACAGGTCGTGCTCGACGGTCCGTCGGCAGAGGTCCGCAAGCTGATCACCGAGCTCTCGGCGCAGAAGGACGTCCGCGTCACCATCAGCGTGTTCTGATCTCTGGACCTGCCATTTCCATGCAGCTCACGCGATGAGCTTCCTCGAACGGCGAACGTTGCGATATCTTTGCGGCCGGTGGGCAGGCAAGAGAAAAAAGGAAAAACGATTAAGGGGAGGCCACGAGGCCTCGTTTTGGCCCGCTCACTTCTTCTTGCGGTACATCACGAACGCGATGCCGAGGACCGCGACGACAACGACGCCGATGATGCCGACGATCCACATGGTGTTATCGCCATCGCCGCTTCCGGAGGCGTTCTTGGCCATGCTCATCGTCTCCAGGGCGGTGCTCTGTCCGGCGACCGCGCTGATGGTCTGCGTTATCGTCTGGAACCCGTCCTTGGTGACGTTCAGCGTGTAGGTCCCGGACGGAACGGCGGTGAACTCGAAGCGTCCGTTGACGTCGGTCGTGGTCGTCATGCCGTTGCTCAGCGTCACCGTGGCGTTGGCGATGGCGTTGCCATCCTTGTCCTTCACGATGCCGGAGATGGTGCACTCGTTCTTCATCGTGGTGAAGCTCGAGGTCATCGCGGTCATGTTGTTGCCGGCAAGGTCGGTCCCGTTGACCGTAACGGTGTAGGCGGTGCCGTATGCCAGGTCGGCCGAGGGGGTGAACGTGGCAACGGTTCCGCTCCAGGATATGGTGCCGGTCACTCCCTCGACCGTGATCACGACCGAGGTCTGGTTCATCGCCTCGGAGAACGAGACGACGATGGTCGAGCTGACGGCCACATTGTTTCCGCTCGGCGAGATGATCGCGGTCGGGGCGAGGTTGTCGACGGTGAACACGACGATCTCGGTAGCCCTGTTGCCGGCGACGTCGGTCGCGCGGATGGCCACGGTGTGCACGCCGTCGGCGAGATCACGGAGCTCGTAGCTCGATTCGGTGACCACGGTCCAGCCGCTGCCGTCGACGTTCATCTCGACCTTCTCGATCCCGGAACCGCTATCGCTCACGGCCCACTCGATGGTCACGTTCCTCTCGGTGGTGTGCGTGCCGTCAACGGGCGAGATTATCTCTATTGCCGGGGCCACGGAGTCAACGGTGAAGCTCACCGAGGTGGTGTTCCAGCTGCCCGCGAAGTTCCTCGCCTTAAGGGTCACCGTGTGCTCGCCCTCGCCGAGACCGGTTAGGATGTGCGAGGTGCTCTGCCCGACGTCGACGAACTCGCCGTCATCGAGGCTGATCCAGTAGCGGCCGATGGGCGACTCGGAGGAGCCAGTCCAGATGATCTCGACAACGGTCGAGCTGATCAGGGCGTCCTCTTCCGGGTCGCTGATGTTCAGGACCGGCAGCTTGGTATCGATGTTGAACTCCTTGCCCACGATGCGGAAGTTGCCGGCGTTATCGTAGACGCGCACATAGACGCTGTGCAGACCCTCGGCCAGGGAGGTGTACTCCTTGTAGAAGGTCGTCACGTCGACGAAATCCCCATCGTCCATGGAGACCGACATGTTGAATATGCCGCTCCCGAGATCGCTGGCGGTCCAGGTGACGTTCACCGAGGTGGTGTTAAACCAGGCCCCGGCCTGCGGGTTGGTGATCGTCACTTCTGGCTTGGTGGTGTCCACGACGAAGTTCACCGTGGCGTACGAGCTCACGCCCGCACCGCTGTACGCGGTGACGTTCACGTTGTATTTTCCGTCGTCAAGGTGATCGAGGGTCGTGCTGCTGGCCAGGCCTACGTTCGCCGCGGCACCTCCGTTGACGCTCACCGTGTAGTGGTCGACGCCGGTCCCGGCCCATTCCACCGTCACCCTTCCGGTGGTGTTGATGTAATCATCGGCCGGCGAGGTGATGGTCACGATGGGAGCGGTGGGAGTGTAGATGCTGAAGTAGGCGCTCCTCGTGGATTCGACCGGGTCCATGGTGTACCAGACTACGATGGCCTTCCCGTTGCCACCCATGGCCGCCCTCGGCATGCCAACGTCCCCTCTCGCGATCTCCTGATGGTTCCCCCAGGCTCCCCCGGAGAATATGGAAGCGTGGATGTAGTATTCACTACCGTCATACACCCACCAGCATGCCACAACATCTCCGTTACTGTTCATGTCGAGCTGGGGTATGTTTATGCTGGAGTAATCATCGCTGATCTTGGTGATCGGCGTCCAGGCATGGTCGGTGAGGACGGTCGCGTTCACGTGATAGCTCGATCCGGAGATGACCACCCATGCTATCACCACGTTGCTACCATCGTCGTCCATCGCTAACTGGGGGACGTACAGATCATAGTCATCGGTGATGGTGTCGTATTCTGTCCACGTCCCATCAACATTCACCATGACGTAGATCGAGAACGAGGTCCCGTCATACAATTCGCAGGCCATGATGATATTGCCGTCGGAGGTCATCCGGACAGCGGGGATGGAGTATTCAGCGCCACTGGAGGTGATGTTCTGAGGCGCCCCCCAGATACCATTATGGCAGAAAGCTGCGGCCAGCATTTGCTCGCCGCCCCCGCCCTGCTCCCAGACGGCGACCACGTCCCCGTTGACGGGGTTCAGCGCCATCGCAGGATTTCTATTCTCATATGTGGCATTGGATATGGTCTGCGTGGAGATCCAAGCCCCCTCGAAGTAGGTGGCGGTCCTGATGGTGTCTACAATCGGATTATTGCCGCTCTCCCAGATGAGGGAACCGTTCCCGTTGTTGTTGAAGGCGACCTGGTACTGCTGGATCGTCCTCACGGGAGTGCCGATGGTCTCCACCGTGCCCCACGTCCCGTCGATGTAGTTCGTTGCCTGGAGGGAGGTCTCGGACCCGTCAAACGACTGCCAGACGACCAGGGCGTCCCCATTGTCGTTCATCGCGACCTCGGGTCCAGCGCTCGGGAGCCCCGGAGTGGAAAGGGTCGTTATCGAGCTCCACGTCCCGCCGATGTAGGTCATCGCGGAGACGGACACCATTTCAGAGCCGATGGAATTGTCCCAGACGGTCCAGGCAACAATGGCATCGCCGTTCTTGTTCATGTCGACGACGGGATCGGAGGCGTTGAGATAATTGCCGGCGGTCTGCAGAGGTTCCGGCGGGCTCCAATTGTTCATCGGTCTCGCCTGTGCGTTCGAGCTCACCACGATGCACGACGAGACGAGCATCATGGCACACAGCAGTATTGTCAGAGGTTTCTTCAATGTCATATGATCATACCTTCATCCATTCCCATTCGGGGTTTGAACCTCATCCGCTTATAATATTAAGCATATATAACCTGTAATCATTTTTTCTGAAAATAGAAATCGGTAAGGTGTATCGCTGCCGATACCGAAGGATCCCGTGGTCGCCCGTACGATGGGAGATTAAGGGGATCAAGTAAATGGAAGAAGGGCCGGAGCCCAGTTCACTTCTTGCCGTTCCTGCGATAAAGGACCATCGCCACGATCATCAGCACAACGATGGCGATGGTCCAGATGGTGCTGCCATTGCTGGTGTCGCCCTGTCCGATAGCTACCGATCGACACAGGCGCCGTAGGATAAGAGATGGATCATCATGGGGCGGTCCGAGCTCTCTGCTCGATCCATGCCATAACAGCACATCTATCGTCGTTCGTCGCGGCCAAGGGCCCCTTGGCGTGGATCTGACCCCCGATCATCGGGGTGGTGACCCGATACATGTGCCCCTACGTATGCGCATCAGGCTAACGGCAACCATGTCAATACGGATGCCAGACGACCTCAACCACGTGTCGTCAAGCAGGAAAGGATATGGCCCCGCTTCGCTGTGAAGAAATCACCGATTTATTAGCACATCCATCAAATACCCGCCTCTGGCTCATACTCTCGTGGAAGAGAGTTCCCGCCTGAGCCTGCAGGTCGAGGGAATGGACTGCATCGAGTGCGCCAAGAAGATCGAGAAGGCAGTGCTCGCCCTGGACGGGGTGACCGGGGTCAGGGTGTCCTACACCCTCGGGAAGCTGAACGTCGAGGGAAAGAAGGGGCGCCTGAACCGCCGGGACGTCGTCCGCGCCCTGGAGCGCCTCGGTTACAAGGTCAAGGCGGACGAGGAGCCGGAGCTGGCCGGCTTCTTCTCCTGGGAGAACCGCCGGCTGCTGGTCACGATCGTCAGCGGCATCCTGTTCGTCATCGGCGTGGCCTCGGAGTTCATCCTCCACGAGCCGCTGCTGTACTACCCGGCATACGTCCTGGCGATCCTCTCCGGCGGCTACTACATCGCCCGGCGGGGCGTCGCGTCGATCTACGAGCGCTACCTCGACATGAACGTCCTCATGCTCGTGGCAGTGGTCGGTGCGGTCCTCATCTCCGCATGGGAGGAGGCGGCGTCCATCGTCTTCCTGTTCTCCCTCGCCGAGGTGCTGGAGTCCTACTCCGTCGCCCGCACCAGGCGCTCCATCACCGAGCTGATGGACTTCATGCCCCGTCGGGCTCTCGTTCGCAGGGGCGGCGAGGAGCACGTCATCGACGCGACGGATGTCGAGATCGGGGACGTTGCCATCGTGAGGCCGGGGGAGCGCATACCCGTGGACGGCGAGGTCATCAAGGGCGATTCGTCGGTGGACGAGTCCGCGGTCACCGGAGAGAGCGTTCCGGTGCACCGGGCCGTCGGCGATGCGGTGTTCAGCGGCACCCTCAACGGCCACGGGGCGATGGAGATAATGGTCGCCAAGCGCTACCAGGACATGCTCATCGCCAAGATCGTCCAGCTGGTGGAGGAGGCCGAGGCAACGAAGGCCCCCACGGAGAGGCTCATCGACCGCTTCTCGCGCTACTACACTCCGGCGGTGGTCACCCTTGCCGTGGCGACCATGTTCCTCCCGACGCTGCTGTTCGGCGCTCCGCTGGAAGAGTGGTTCTACCGAGGCCTGGTGCTGCTGGTCATCTCCTGCCCCTGCGCGCTGGTGATATCCACGCCCGTGTCGGTCGTCTCGGCGATCTCCGGCGGGGCGAGGAAGGGCGTGCTGTACAAGGGAGGGCTGTACCTTGAGCGCATGGGCCGCATCAAGGTGGTGGCGTTCGACAAGACCGGCACGCTGACCCAGGGCCGGCCGAAGGTCGAGGAGGTGGTGCCGCTGAACGGCAGCACCGCGCGCGAGGTGCTGAAGGTGGCGGCGTCCGCCGAGAACCGATCGGAGCATCACCTCGCCCGGGCGATCATGGAGCGCGCGAAGGAAGAGAGGATCGACATCGTCGAGGCCAGGGGGTTCACCTCCCTGGGGGGCAAGGGAGTGGCGATCATCTTCCAGGAGCGCAGGGTGTTCGCCGGCAGCCCGCAGTTCTTCCGCGAAATGAACGTGGACATCTCCCCGGTCGAGGGCAGGATAGCGGAGCTCAGCGCAGCGGGCAAGACCGTGATACTCGTCGGTACCGAGAGCGGCCTGATGGGCATGATCACTATCCGCGACCTTCCGCGTGATGAGGCGCGCGATGTCGTCGACGGCCTCAAGGCCCTGGGGGTCAAGGTCATCATGCTGACCGGCGACGACGTCAAGGTCGCCGAGGGCGTGGCCGCGGACCTGGGGATCGAGGAGTACCGGGCCCGGCTGCTCCCTCAGGACAAGGCGAAGGCGGTGGAGGAGTACCAGAAGAGGTACGGGCCGCTGCTCATGGTCGGCGACGGCGTGAACGACGCCCCGGCCCTGGCGAGGGCGGAGATCGGCGTGGCCATGGGAGTGGCGGGCACGGACGTCGCGCTGGAAGCGGCCGACGTCGCGCTGATGGGCGATGACCTGCGCTCGCTGCTCTACGGCATGCGGCTTTCCAGGAAGGGCTCCGCGGTCATCCGGCAGAACGTTTCAGTGTCGCTGATGGTCAAGCTCGCGCTGACCGTTCTCACCTTCCCCGGCCTGGTCACGCTGTGGATGGCCATCCTGATAGGTGACCTGGGCGTCTCCCTGGCGGTCATCGGCAACGCGCTGAGGCTCAACCGCTTCCGCTGATCACTGGCAGCGGATCGGCCCGCCCGCGGCGTTCTGGCGGTCCAGCTCCACTATCTTCCTGCGGATGTAACGCACCGTCGTCCACACCAGGACCACGGAGAGGAACAGCGCCAGGTACGAGATCTGGTCGCCGGCGTTCGGCATGATGTCCGTGCCGAGGGTGGCCAGGAAGTTGAACACCGAATGCATGGCTACCGCCGCCAGGTAGTACGGCATCCAGCTCTTGGGGGTGCCGTACCACGAGCGGAAGCACACCGACCTGGAGACCCCGAAGCCGGAGATGGCCGAGGCCGAGGTGTGGAGCAGGGTCGAGGTCAGGGTCCTGGCGATGACGGTGATTATGAACAGCTCGACCCCGGCAGCAAGGGAGTTGGAGTAGTAGAGGACGTTCTCCCCGAAAGCGAACCCCAGACCGACGGCGGCGCCGTACACCAGGCCGTTCTCCGGCTCGGTCAGGCGATGGCGGATGGCGAACACCCCGGTGAGCTTGGTGAACTCCTCTATGATGGGGGCGAAGATGATGGCCAGGATGATGTTCACCAGCTGGACGTCCATCGTCCCCTGCGTAAGCGAGTCCAGCAGGCCTACGGCCACGACCTCGAGCACGAACGCCAGGCCCAGCGCGACGGTCAGCCCGTAGACGAAGACGGCCCCGATCGACGACAGGGGCTCGCGCTGGTGGATCTCCGCGGACCTTATCCACAGCAGGTAGAGGACAGCAGGTACGAGGGCAACGATCACTACTATCGCAAGCTCGACGTCAGTGATGGCCATGGGTGCATGGAGATATGTCATGGCCGGATTTATAGACAATATGTTCGTACGTTCCAGGAAACGGCCGTCCTGCCGGGGGAGCTAGTGATAGGGATGAGGAAGGAGATCGCCTGCCGGCTCACCTGCGCCTGACGAAGTGCAGCAGGGCGGTGAGCACGACCGCGATGACCAGCACATCGAGGACGGCCCAGTACAGGTCATGGGACGGCTCGGCGGCCAGGGTCATGGCCCCCAGGGACATCGACCGTCCGGCGGCCAGGACGACCATGTAGTGGGCGTTCTGGTAGCCGCCCATGGCCACCGTCAGGTTGTACCGTCCGGCGGGCAGGTCGAAGCTGAACCGCCCCCTCGTGTCGGTGACGGTGCTCTGCCCGCCGTCCAGGGTCACCGTGGCCCCTGCCACCGGGTCGCCGTCGGCGTCGAGGACCTGCCCGGAAAGCGTCGCCAGGTTCGTCACGGTGAAGGTCCAGCTCTCGCTCACCGGGTTGCCGGCGAGGTCCTTTCCGCTGACGGTCACGGTGTACGAGGCGCCTGCCTCCAGGGCAGAGGCCGGGTCGAAGGTCAGGGTGTTGCCGTTCCAGGACACGGTCCCGATGACCCCTCCGACGAAGAGGTCCACCGAGCTCGGGTCCATCTCCTCGGAGAAGGTGACCGAGACGAGGGCGTCGATCCTCGCGCTCTCACCCAACGGGGACCTGCCCGTTATGGTCGGCAGCACGGAGTCCAGTAAGAACCCGACCTCGCCGATGGCGTAGTTGCCCGCACCATCTGTCGCCCTCACTCGCACGAGGTGGTCCCCCTGCCCCAGGTCGATGAACCGGACCGTGGTGGACGAGGAAGGACCGGTCCAATCGCCGCCGTCCAGGCTGACCTGGTAGGTGACGCCGCTCGTGCTGTCGGAGCCGAGCCAGGACACCACCGGAGAGGAGGTCCTCGAACCGTTCGCGGGGGAGGTCATGGCCACCGACGGCGGCACGGTGTCGACGTTGAAGCTCACCGTGGCGGTCGCGGTGTTGCCGGCGTTGGCCACGGCCCTGACGCTCACGGTGTTCTCCCCCTCCCGAAGGTCGCGGAGGGCGACGTTCTCCTTCAGGCCTACGCTGAACCACTCCCCCCCGTTGACGCTTACCCAGTACGAGCCCATGCCGGAATGGTCGTCCGTTCCGTTCCAGGTGAGGAGCACCTCGGAGCTCCCGATGACCGCCCCCTCGGTCGGCCCCCTGATCGATACGGCGGGAGGGTCCGGGTCGGGGATCATGACGGTGACCTGCACGCTCTCGCTCACCACGTCGCCACTGAGGGCGACCAGGGCGTAGGTGTAAACGGCATAGGGGTCCACGGCGGTGTCGTTGTACGAGGTCACTTTCGCGTCGAGGTCCACGGTGAGGTCACTGCCCGAGCTAGAGCTCCTGGTGAGCCTGTAGCTGTCGACGGGGCCGGTGAGCGAGCGGTCGTACCCGGACCAATCGACGAGCACATGGTCGGGGTAGGCCTCTGCGGTCAGGTATGCCGGGTTGGCGATCTCCTGACCCAGCGGACGGGGGTCCGCGATGCCGCTCCCGCCGATCGAGTTGTCGTGGACATGGAGCCCCGAGCAATGGTACGCCCTGACCTCTTCGCGGCCGGAGGCCGAGTTGCCGTAGACCTCGGCCGCTTTGCATTCGTACAGGTAGATGGCGATACCGTTGCCATCGAGGGCATTGGCCCGCACCACGCAGCCGTCGGATAGCCCGGCGGCGATGCCGTAGGCGCAGTTGGACAGCCGGTTGCCGTCGATCAGGCAGTCCTCGCTATCGGACATCATGATGCCGGAGCGCGTGCAGTTGTCCACGGTGTTGCACTGCACCGTTATGTTGGAGCAGAACATGATGCACAGGCCATAGTTCTGGTCGCTGAGGTCCTGCCCCCTAACCACGGCATGCTGCACGTTCCACAGTATGACCTGCCCGGCGCCCGCCGGGACCGTGGCGTTGTTCATGTCCACGCTGTCGAAGAGGTACACCGGCCTCCCGTTCACGGTATTGCTCTGGGCGATCGTGTGCGAGCCATCGGAGGCGTTGTCGCCGTAGATGTGGAAGGAACATCGCAGCAGGGTGTTGCCGTAGAGGTCGTCACCAGATGATCGGCGTATGCATACGCCGCCGTCCGAGCAGTCAGCGATGCGGTTGTCCCCGATCAGGTTTTTACTGGACCCCTGCACGACGATGCCGGCGTCGCAGTTGCCGATGTCGTTCGCCTCGACCTCATTGGCGTCCGAGAACGCCAGATGGACGGCGATGCCGCAGCCGTCGAAGGTGCTCCGCCACACCCTGCAGGTGTCGCTGGAGCATATCGCGACGGCGTAGTGATTGATGCCGGTGAACACGCAGTCACGGACCTCGACGTTGGAGCAATAGCCCATGAGCAGGCCATAGTTCTGGTCGCGGAGGTCCTGCCCGACCACCTTCAGGTTCGTCACGTTGCCCAGGATGACCTGTCCGGCCCCCAGGGGCAGCGTGGCGTGATCGAGGTCGGCATCGTGGTAGAAGAGGACGGGTAGGCCGTTGACGGTGTTCTCCGAGATGGCCTGCCCGGTGAAGGTATCCATCAAGTCCCCGTTGATTGCGAACGAGCACCCCGTCAGGCGGTTGCGGCAGAACTCGTTGTGCGCAGAGCGCTGGATGCAGATCCCGGCGCTGAGGCACGCATCGATGTCGTTGTCGGTCACGATGTTCCTGCTGCTTTCGTCCAGCACGATGCCGTTGCTGCCCCCGGCGATGGTGTTGTGGCGGACGATGACATCCATGGACATCATGGAGACCACAGCGTCCCCGGCCCGGTCAATGGCGTTGTGCTCCGCGGTAACGTTGTTGCAGCCGAACATCGAGACGCCCGCGCTCATGGTGCCCTCGATCCGGTTGCCGCCGATCAGGACGTTCGAGGAGTCGTGGACGCTGATGCCCGCGTTCCCGTCCACGAGGGTGCTGTTGAGGACGGCGATCTCGCTCGAGGAAGCAACGCTGACGCTGCCATCACCGTTCGATCGGGCGCCGAGGTTGGTGACGATAACGCGGACGGACCGGTCGACCTGCACCCCGTCCCGGCCGTTGGAGGCCGCGGAGGGCCCGCTGATGATCACGTCGTGCGAGCCGTTGACCCTGATGCCGCTCTCGCCGGAGCGGTAGAAGGAGCCCCCGCTCACGGTGATGTTGTCGGAGCCATCGACGCAGAGCCCAACGGCGCGCATGCTGAGGCCGGAGGTATCGGAGATGGAGACGTTGCGGCATCCTATCAGGGCGATCCCTATCTCCGAGCCGAACGCCGTGGTCTCCCTGACCTCGGCATGTGAAACGTTGAAGAGAACGACGTTCCCCGATCTCAGGAGGTCGGCGGACGGCGCCACCATCTCGATGCGGCAGCGGTAGATGACGAAGTGGCCGGTGGTGTTGCCGACATATATGCCGTAGCCAGAGGTGCTGGTGGCGATGTTCACGTTATAGATGATGTACGGGTTGTCCGCTGTGCCGTTGCCCCCCCAGCCGGCCTCCCGCGCCTTGGCCCCGAGCTCCTCGTCGCTGTCGATGCGGAACGAGGTCGTGATCTCGTCCGGCGACCCGGGGTCGATGCTCTTGCCCATAGGCGATGCGCAGCTCGGGCCGCTCTCCCAGGAGAACGCCCCGGAGAGGCCCAGGAGAACCGTCCCGACAAGGGCCAATGCGAACAAGAACATAGCGCCTTTCTCGAACCTCGACCTTTCCATCCCTTTGATGCCTACCACCAGATGCTGGCCTGGACGAAGGCGATCGCTCATAAATCTGATGAGATGAATATCAGAACGCTTTCCAGGTCTGGCCCATCATGGCCGGCCACCGGTCCGGGCGGCCGGCATCGCCTGGGCGCGGATGACGTCCAGATGCTATTTTTATGCCATTATTGCATCCAAGAACAAAAAAGGGCCTGGCTTTCCTGGTTTCCTGAATTGATAATGACCCCGGGGCGGACTCGGGGACGATAGGTCCGCGCCGGATGCGGACCGGGAACGGAGCATCAGACCGGTCCTCTTCCCCCGGGATGCCACATCTTGACCACCGCCTTCTCCGACACGGGGAGCGGGAAGGCGTACCGGCAGGACACGCAGAAGGTCACGTCCATCTCCGCCCAGTAGTGGCACCGGGGGCACTCCTTGCGCAGCGGAGCGGAGCATGTCAGGCACGCTCGATCTTCTCGGCCCACCTCCGCCTCGCAGCTCGCGCAGTGCCTCCTGACCTCACCGTCGAGCCACGCGGCCCGCTGCTGGTACGGCCCCGGCAACCTGGCCGCGATCCTCCTGCCGTTCCTGTCCTCCGCCATGGCGATGCCGTCCTGGTCTCTCATCGCTGCGAGAGGAGGTACAGAGGCAGCTCGTAGCCGCTCACCGGGCCGACCTCGACCGTCCACCGCGTGATGCGCTCGATGTTGCCCTTCAGGCCCTCCCCCAGCCCTCCGATGATCATCCTCTTCGACGTGGTCCTGCTGGCTATGCCGCTCTCGGTGAGCGCCTTCATGATCTGCATCGGCGTGAAGTTCCCCCCGGCCACGGCATTGTCGTAGGTGAACCCCATCGTGTCAATCGGGATGACGAACGCCTTCACCCCGGCCGCTTTCAGTATGAGCCCCAGGATCTGATGGGTGATGATCGAGTTGCCGGTGACGATGATGGGCGAGCCCGCGTCGGGCGAGTTGTACTCATAAAGCTTCTCCGGCACCTTCTGCTGCATGGGGTCGCTCTCCGGAAGCCGGATGTCCACGCTGAGCACGCCGTCGATGACCTCTGCCAGCTTCCTGTCGATCTTCCCGCAGTCCGCTGCCTTGAGCTTCCTGTCGATCAACATATGCGCCAGATCGCCGGCGTTCTTGGCCCCGTTGCACCCTCCCTCCGGCAGGTACCTCGCGAGGTCGTCGGCCATCATCCAGTACAGGTCTATCTCTTCGATGGTCATAGCATCTCCTCCTTATCCCTCTCTTTAAATACTTTCTTCATGGACTCAGCCGTTCGCCGGTCCCCGGCGCCATCGATGCGCTCGACCGTGCCCATCACATTCCTTGTGCTCTCATCGCTCGCCTCCCGCCCCTGAGTCCTCGCCCGGTGATGGCGGGAGCACGGGCGGCGGTCAACGACGATAGCTCCCATGTCAGCTCTCCTGGGGCACCACCACGTGCCTGCCCTCGCTGTCGAAGTACCGCCTGCGGAAGTATAGGGCCAGGTTCACGAGCGAAATGAGCACCGGCACCTCCACCAGCGGACCGATCACGGTCGCGAAAGCTATGCCCGACCCTATCCCGAAGACACCGACCGCCACCGCGATGGCCAGCTCGAAGTTGTTGCTGGCCGCGGTGAACGACTGCGCGGCGGCATGGGAATAGTCGAAGTTGAACTTCATGGACAGGCCGAACGACAGGAGGAACATTATCAGGAAGTACGCCAGCAGGGGGATGGCGATGCTGATGACGTCCAGCGGCGAGCTGACTATGGACTCGGCCCTCAGGGAGAACATCACCACGATGGTGAACAGCAGCGCCATCAGCGAGACCTTGCCCATCAAGCCCATGAACTTCTTGTCATACCACTCGGCGCCCATCCTCGGTCTGACGAGATACCTCGTGATGATGCCGGCAAAGAACGGTATGCCCAGATAGACCAGGACGCTTATGGCCACCGAGACGATCGATATCTCCACCGGCACGCCCGAACCGGGGGACACGATGTTCGATAGGAACATGATGAGGAAGTACGCGTAGAACGAGTACAGCGCGATCTGGAAGATGGAGTTGAGAGCAACGAGTATCGCAGCGTACTCGCTGTCCCCCTCGGCAAGCGTGTTCCACACCAGGACCATGGCGATGCACCGCGCGACGCCGGTCAGGATGAGCCCGATGCGGTACTCTGGCTGGTCCGGTAAAAAGATCCACGCCAGGGCGAACATGAGCAGCGGCCCGATGATGTAATTCAAGATGAGCGAGGTCCCGAACATCAGCTTTGCGTTCGGCTGCCTGGTCATCTGCCTGAGCTCCTCGTACCTGACCCTGGCCAGGGGCGGGTACATCATCAGGATCAGGCCGATGGCGATGGGGACCGAGGTCGTTCCGACGCTCAGCGAGTTGAGCGAATCGGCGAGGCCCGGAACTACTGCGCCGAGGACCACTCCCAAGGCCATCGCGGCGAATATCCAGACGGTCAGATAGCGATTCAGGAACGATAGCCTCTTGCCGCCTCCCGCAGAAGGTCCGACACTTGTACCTTCACTCGCCATAAGCGCACCTTGTTCGGATTATTTCAATATAAGTTGAAGTGATATGTCAGTACAGGGATTAAAAAGTTATTTACTATTGTTTAGATTTGAACGTCTTTCCTACCTCCCTATTTAAATGGGATTTTGTCAATCATGTCTGCATGGGGGCGGAAGGCATCGTTGCGAAGAAATCGCCGAAGAGGGAGTGCTGCACCGACGTGAGGAACCTGCCGGAAGAGATGGAAGCCGCCCTGGCGTCGGTGGGCGGGATGAACGGGCTTAAGGAAAAGGTTCCTTCCCGGGATGACCTGGCATCGGAAGCGGCCCGATTCCAGGCGCTCTCCGATCCCATCAGGCTGCAGATCCTTCACGCCTTGACGGCCGCCGACCTCTGCCCGTGCCTGCTGAAGGAGATAACCGGCCTCTCGGACTCCAAGCTGTCCTATCATCTGAACATCCTGGAGGATAAGGGGTTCATCGCCTCTTCGCCGAGGCAGCGGTGGCGCATATACATGCTCACCGAGCTCGGGCGGTCCCAGTTCAAGAAATGCTGAGAGCACCGCCCCGGAACGCGGCGTCCGGGGGATCACCGCTCGGAGAGCAGTTCCTTTATCTCGTCGACGCCGGGCACGCGGCCGAGCGCCACTATCTCGCCGTCGATGATGAGCCCGGGGGTCATCAGCGCCCCGCGCTCGGCGATCTCGTTCATGTCCTCGATCACCACGACCTCGATGTCCGCCCCCAGCTCCGCGACGACCGTGCGGACGTTCTTCTCCAGCCGCCGGCACTTGGAGCACCCGGTGCCCAGCACCTCGATCCTACTGACCATCTGAGATCCTCCTGGAATACTCTTCGGCCATCGCCGTCCGGTAGTCCGCTTCCTGCCCCCGAGGCACATAGTTGTAGATCTTCACTTCCTTGAGCAGCACATCGCCGGCGGCATCGTCCTCCAGGCCCATGGCGCGGACCTTGGCGATGATCTCGTCCAGCTGGGCGATCCCGATCTCCCTTCCCCCGATCACGAGCTTCCTTATCTTCCTGGCCGCGGCTGCGGCGCAACATGGCTTGTCTTCCTTCAAATCATCACCCGAACAGCGAGCCATAGGCGAACCCGGCCATCGTCGACAGCAGGACCACCAGCAATATGTAGACGGCGGTTTTCCGTGCGCCCATGATGCGGTACAGCACGATCATCGACGGGAGGCTGAGCGACGGCCCCGTGAGCAGGAGCGCGAGCGCCGGGCCGCCCCCCATGATCCCGGCCGAGTAGCCGAAGGTGGTGCCGATGATGGGGACCTCGAGCAGCGTCGGCATGTACAGCAGCGCCCCCACGATCGACGCGAGGAACGTCGAGCCCAGCGAATTCCCGCCAAGATAGGGACGGAAGAGCTCCGCCGGGACGAAGTAGGCGATCATCCCGACCGCGAAGGTGCCGATGAGCAGTATTGGAAATATCTTCCTGGCGAGGTCCCAGGTCTCCATCCCCCACTCGGTGACCTCGTCCTTCCTGAAGAAGTAGATGAGGACGATGGCGACGGCGACCGTCAGGACGTAAACCGCCGTCAGCTTCGGCACCGGGTCCAAACTCGATGAGCCGATGAGAAGGACCGCGATAAGTAGAGCGAAGAACGCTGGCACCGCCCATCCCGGCCTTGGCACGCCTGCCGATGACGCGCGGACCTTGACCTCGGCGGCCTCTGACGCTCTTCGCTCCTCGTCCTTGCGGAAGACGATCGACATGAGAAGGCCGACGACAATCGACAGCAGGATGGCGCTGACCGCCCTGGCCAGCCCGAGGTCGTAGCCCAGCACCTGCGCGGTGTAGACGATCGCCAGCACATTGATTGCCGGTCCGGAGAACAGGAAGGTCGCGGCCGGGCCCAGGCCGCTCCCTTTCTTATATATCCCGGCGAAGAGCGGCAGTATCGTACAGCTGCACACCGCCAGCACGGTGCCGGAGACCGCGGCGACAGGGTACGAGATGTACCTTCTGGTCGCCGCTCCGAAGTACCTCAGTATGGCGTCCTTCCTCACGAAGGCGGCGATGGCCCCCGCGATGAAGAACGCCGGTATCAGGCAGGTCAACACGTGTTGGGACATGTAGTCCAGCAGGCTGTTAAGCCCGCCCATCAGCGGATCGAGTAGCAAGTCGGTCATGGCCTCATCATTTCAATTTATTTTGAAATAATGGAAGGAATGTTCGTATTAAATCATTTCTGCCCGATCCTCCGGCATCCCACCTTCCGAGAGTGCATCTTCCAACATCCTGCATGCTCGGTCGGCGTTCTCCCCGCGGTCCTGCATGGACAAGTGCCCTGCCTCTCGAGAAGAGCCTTGCTGTTACCCCCTCCTCCTCGAACAGTGCCACAAGAATGGAGCCGTGCCTGAATAGCTCTACTCCCGGTCGGTCAGAGAGACGTTGGGCCAGAAGATCGAGGTCAAGAGGGCCGTTCGCTTTTAACCTCGTGCTCTTCGATTGATGAGCAGGGCTGCCTTGGTTTGAGCTGGGGGAGGGTCATCGACCCTCATGCCAGAAGCTTCAGGGTCAATTGAGCGGCGAACACCCACATGATCACTCCGAAACCGACCTTGATCCAGACGGATCTCAGTTTCACAGTCAACCGAGCTCCGATTGAAGCACCGATGAAGACCGCCACGCTCCCAGCCAGTATCAGGGCGATGTCCAGCGTACCGAAGGCCGAATGGCCGATGACCCCGAAGAGCGAGGAGAAGATGACAATGAACGATACCGTCCCAGCGGAGCTCTTCATCGGGTACCGACAGATGAACAGGAGGAACGGTACGATGACAATGCCGCCACCCACTCCCAGCAACCCGGACAGGACGCCCACTAAAAAGCTGAACCCGATGATCATTACATACATTGCCCTGGAGAACCCCGTGGGACAGGTCTCGGCCTCGGGTTGCTTCTCCCAGAGCGTGTAGACCATACGAGCCCCCGCGCCTATGAGGAACAGGACGAAGAGCCACATCAATAGTGTCGGGTCCACGAAGTTGCCCAGGGCACCGCCGAGGAGGGCGCCGAGGCAGATGCCAGGGATGAACGCTGCCGCCATCTTTAGGTCGATCAGCTTGCTGCGGTAGTAGACGATCGCCGCCGAGGCGGCGGTGACGAGATTCAGCACCAAGGAGGTGGATACCGAGATCAAGGCCGTGTAGCCCAGCAGAAAGAGAATGGGAGTGTACAGTGAGCCGCCGCCCTGCCCGAACATCGAGAATATGATCGAGATCAGCAGCACAGAGATGGCCGCGGCCCAGAACGCTCCATCCATGCTACCGCCTACTGAACTCCTTTAAGCACGTTGACCCAGGTCTGAGTGTATTCCGAACAGGGGATGCACACAGACTGCCCATCCTTCATCCGCGCATACCTCTCGAACACGTACTCGCCGCACCTGCTGCACTTGATTTTGGCGAACGAGCCCTTTGGCCTGCTGAAGGCGAACTCAGGCAGGCGTTCGACCTTGAACAGGGCCTCATCGGACGCCTCTAGGACCTTGGCTACGACCTCCTCGGTCACATCGCCAGGGATGTCCGAAGGCTCGATCCCCTTCTTGCGGTAGGCGAAGAACTCGAACTTGCCGAGATCGTCCTGGAACTCCGAGCGGAGGTACACCCTCACGGCGCCCTTGCCTGGGACAAAGAGTATGGAGGCGACCTTTCCATAGTCGAGCCGTTCCATCATCAGCTTTCCATAGGTGCACCCCGTCGCGGCCATGATGCCATCCATCATGCAGGTCTGCGGGTGGCCAACGCCCATTTCGGAGAAGGCGAACGCCCCGTGGTCCTTGACCCTCTCGATCCCAAGCTCCTTCATGGCCAGAAGGCCCATCCTATAGCCGATGGGCATGAACGGGCATATATGCCCGTGGAACTCCCAGACCCACTTCGGCATGTCGACCTTGTTTTTCCCAGACATAGCTTATGCCTCATTTCAATTAATATTGAAATAGACTCTCGATATAAACACGTTGTCCCTAATTCGAAACGCGCAAACAGGGTTGAGCCTTGGTCCGCGGCCCTATCTGGTCCCAGATGGATCAATCGTTGATGAATTCAATGCTCAGGGGAATGCCCTTCATGGCCTGGGACCGTGTGATCATCCCTGCCTCCACCCAGGCGGCGGTCATCACCCCCGACGGAAGG
>CAYRPG010000002.1:0-140380 GCA_964426205.1 uncultured Methanomassiliicoccus sp.
GAAAAAAACAAAGGTGCAGGGGGAGACGCTCCCCCTGAAAGTAAGAAAGAAGGGGTTTTGCCTTACTGCTTCTTAAGGGGGTCGTTCTTGTGCTGCTCGAACCTCTCCTTTTCGAGCTCCTCGAGAGCGAACTCCTTGGCCTTCTCGTCGACGTTCTTGTCGGCGGGCATGACCTTCTTCACCGCCGCCATGGCCCCCATTCCGAAGCCCAGCATGCCCTCGCCTATCGGTATGTTGTAGACCTTCATCCCGAGAAGCTTGCCGGTGTTCATGATCTCCTTGGGGTCCAGGGCCTTCTTGATCGCCATCTCGACGGCATAGCCTTCCCCGCGCACCTTCTTGAGGGTCGAAGCGAAGAACAGGCCGAACCCGCTCAGCATGCGCCCCTTGTTCTTGTACGCGAGGTCCCCGCATTTGTAGTTGAAGGACAGGGAGGTCACGGACTTGGTGAGAGATTCCGCATCATAGATGAAGTAGGGCATGAACATGACCGTGTTGCGGTCGGCCATGATGCCGATGATGGCGCCCTCCATCTTCATGGACTTCATGAGGTCGTACATGTCGTTGGTCATGGCAGCATAGGAGCTCACCGGTACCAGGACCTCCATCGGGACGGAACCAAGGCCGAGCTCACGTACCCGGAACTCATAGGACCTCTCGTCCCACTCGTGCTGGGCCATCTCGGCGCTCTGCTTGACGCCACCGTGCCGTGCAGCGATCTCGTCGATGACCTTCTCCTCGTAGTCGACCACGGTCTTGTCTCCCTCCAGGGTCACCAGGAGCAGGGAGCCCACATCAGGGGCGTTGGGGTGCACCTTCCTCAGGTACTTGAAGTGGTTGTTGTCGGACCACGCGATGTGCAGGGGGCTGGTACGCGAGCGGGTGATATCCTTGATGGGGGCCTCGAGCTTGTCGAGGGTCGAGAAGGCGTAGGCCAACGGCCTCAGCACCTCTGGCCTGGGCACCAGCTTCAAAGTGACCTCGCAGATGACCCCCAGAGTGCCCTCGGCACCTACGAACAGGCGGTTGAGGTTGTAGCCCGACATGTTGTCAGCCAGGGTAGGGAAGCCGGTCTCGATGATCGTCCCATCTGGGATGACGACCTTCATGGTCCTGATGTTGTCGCCGGCCGAGCCATACTTGTAGTTGCCGATACCGATGCCAGCGGTGGATATCCACCCGGCCAAGGTGGCGGAGGGAGCGCTGCTCGGATAGGAGCCAAGGAAGAATCCCTTCTCCCACGCAGCATCATAGGCCTGCTTCCAAGATACCCCGGCCTGACAGGTGATGGTCATGTTCTCCTCATCGATCCCGATGATCTTGTTCAGGCCGCTCATGGCATCTATGAGTATGCCACCTTTGGCCGGGGTCGAGCCCGCCAACCCCCAGGTGGACGCGCCACGGGGAGTGATGGGGACATCATTCTCGTTGGCGATCTTGACGACCTTGGAGACATCTTCGACTGTACGGGGACGTACCACGACATCAGGGATGACATTGAAGGCCAGCTTGGCCTCCTTGGGCAGAGGGGCAAGGTCGTGGCTGTACAGCAACCTTTCCATCTCACTGGTCTTGACGTTCTCCGCACCAATGGCGTCTATGAGCTTTTTCACATAGGGTTTCTGTGATCTCTCAGAAGTATCGGCGACAGCTTCCATATAATACCCTCTGGGTGTTACGAAATCTTGACCTGATAGTCTCATTGGGATATAAGAAGTCTATGCCAGTTCGACCCTCAATTAGTATACAAAGAACATGAAAGAAAGAACACGCTCGCTCAGGGTTTGCGGAGCGCATTCGGGCGGTCCCATCGGGTACCTGGCAATCACCTCGCTCGGTCTCGTTGGGCACCATTCCTTCCAGACCGGTCCTTTTTAGGGAACCGACCTTTTTCTTGGCAGATATAGATCCTTGCCCCTTGCCTCTTATTTGGGTTTGGACCTACATACGGCCTTTCGACCGCGAATGGAACATGATGGACCAATGACCGTCATTTAACGGACACGGGTTACCTCAAGCCGCTCCGGTGCGTCTTCCGCCCCTGAGCATTATCATATTAGATATTCATCCTACTAATACGTTCTGTACCTACCAATCACGTGGAAGCAACCACGAACCTGGACAGACCGCTGGTTCCTGGAAGCGCCCCGCCCGTCCGGACCCTCTGATGCGCGAGGCCCGCCGCTTCAGCGTGTCGTACGCCCGATCGTCCAGGAGGAACAGGTGGGAGCGGCAGAGGCAGTCCGAGCTGCCGAAGCCGGCGATAGGTTCGCTCGTACCGGGCATGGACCGCAGGCGGCCTGCCAGGGAGCACTCGATGTCGATGTCCGACGGCAGGAGGAGCGCCTCCCTCTCGGTGGCCAGCTCCATGAGGTAGTCGATGTGCCACCTCTTCCTGCCGCCGCCCTCGAGGTGGCGCCGGGTCCTCGCCTCCAGCCCGTTGAGGGCCGAGCCCACGTACGCGTAGCGCCCTTCTTCCAGATCGAACTCTCCCAGGCGGCCGACCTGCACGCGGCACGACTCCAGCCAGAAAAGGATGATGTATGCCCCGGGGGTCCCTCCCCGGGGGCGCGCGTCCTCAGCCGGTCTTCTTCCGATGGTCGTGGTCCTCTACCTCGGAAAGGGTCTTGATCTTGATCAGGGTGCTTCCTCCCAGGCGGGAATCCGAGATCTTTGCGATGTCCCCGAGCCGGTGGCCGTACACCTCGACCGCGGCGATCTGGTCCTTCCACTCCTGGTACGGGATCTTCACCCTGAGACCGTCCAGGTGCAGGACGATGGGCGCGGGGCGCAGGCTCCGCTGCACCGGCTCCAGCTCGGCGATGCGGTCCTTCACCTCCGCGGGGTGGACGAACAGCGGGTCCTCTTCCAGTATCCGGCGCTTGTCCTTCACCACCTTCTCGATCGCCACCGATACATCATCCAGCCGGGCTATCTCCTCCTCGCGGCGCATCCTCTCGACCTTTCGGCCCACACCGCAGACGATGGCCTCACAGTTCGGCAGCGTGTCCATCTGAGGACCGCATACCGCCACCACGGGCGTCTGGATGTCCTCGAAGAGGTGCACCTTGTGCTGAACGATGCAGTCCTTGAAGTTGCCCAGAACGAACACCGCCGCATCGTACTCCTCGATGATGGCCTTCTCGTCGGCGCTGATCTGGGAGGTCCTGCGGCCCTTACCCCTCGCCAGCCCCATGACCACGGTGATCGCGCCCAGTCTCCTGAGCTGCTCGGCTATGTCGCAGGTCGGGTGGGGCATGTGGTGCCTGCCAAGCGTGGGGGCGACGACCGCGACCTCCGTGCCTGCCAACGGCACGTTGACTATCTTGCCTCCCAGCTCGCGCGTCTTCGCCTCGATCGCCGGACGCTCCTCCTCCGGGATGGCCATCGTCACCAGTATCTGGACCTGGATCTGCGTCTTCTGGATGACGAAGCCGCCGACGTCCTCCACCAGCTCGTAGAGCTCGTTGACGCGGTAGACGCCTCCGTCGTACATCAGGACCTCGTACATCACTCCGCCTCCTTCGTGCTCATCTCCTTGTGGACCATCTTGGCGACCTCGATCCACTTGGGATTCATGTCGTGCTCGGTGCCGATGATGGTCATCGCCCTCTCGTCCATGATGTTATAGCGGACGATGAACCCCTCCGGGAACACCCTCCACACCGCGTCCAGCACTTTGGACTTCAGCTCCTCGCCAGGGTCCAGCTCCAGGTCGGTGAGCTCGTCGATGCTCGCTCCTCGGACCAGCATCTCGAACCTGGTCAGCTGCTCCACCCGGTCGCGGCCATACTTCTGCCACAGCTTGTTCAGCAGCGCCGGTGCCCAGCTCTCGTCGGTGATGGTGATAGCCGTGCCCCCGGTGTGCGGGTTCAACTGGGCCATGTCGGAGACCTTGATCGCCGAGCGCGCCCTCCCCAGCCTTATGGATATCAGGAAATATGGTGCGGCCGGGTCGGCCACGATCCTGAAGGCCAGGACGCTACGCGTGATGCCGAGGTCCTGCAGTATCTGCCGGAAGATCGACTCGAAGTTATCGTAGGCGAAGCTCTCGTCGGTTAGGGTCATCACAGCCCCTCAAGGAAGCCCGAGGCCAGCAGGGCCGCTCCGGCCGCCCCGATGTACTGCGAGTTGGTCGGGATGATCGGATCGGAACCCACCATCTCCCCCACCGCGTGCACCAGGCCGCTGATGAGGGACGTTCCTCCCACCTGGATGATCGGCTGCCGTACGTCTATCTCCTGCAGCTGCTGCATGTACACCTGCTCGGCGACGGAATGGCAGGCCGCCGCGGCGACGTCCTCGATGGTGTTGCCCGCAGCGAGCGAGGTCACGAGGTCCTGTATGCCGAAGACCGAGCAATAGGAGTTCATGTTCACCTTGCGCCAGTTGCCCTTGTCCGCGAGCGCGCCGAGGTCCTCGATGGGGACCCTCAGACGCTTGGTGACCATCTCCAGGAACCGACCGGACGCACCGGCGCAGATGCCGCCCATGGTGAAGTTGTCCGGGATGCCGTCGCGAACGGTGATGGCCTTGTTGTCCATCCCGCCGATATCGATGATGGTGGCCTCTCCCCTTTGGCGGTCAGCGAGCCACACCGCGCCCTTGCTGTTGACGGTCAGCTCCTCCTGCACCAGCTTGGCACCCAGCTTCTTGCCTATGAGGAAACGGCCGTAGCCGGTGACGCCGATGCCTTCCAGTTCGCTCTGCTTGACCCCGGCCTCCGCCAGTGCCTTTTCCAGCACCTCCATGCCCGTCTCCAGGACCGGACCGGTCGGCGTCCAGTACTTCCCTATGATCTCGTTGTCCCGGAGGATCATGGCCTTGGTGGTCGACGAGCCGGAGTCGATGCCGGCGGTCAGCCCGACCTGACGCTCGCGGGCCAACAGCTCCTTCTTCTCCACGATGGTGACCAGGGCCTCCATCCTTGTCAGGAGCTGGGCGGCCTTCAGCCTCTCGGTGAAAGAGTAGGTGACCACCGGCAGCTTTGTGTGGTCCTGGATGTACCTTCGGACCTCGTTCCTGGCCAGGGCGCCTTCGGCGCACCGGAAGCAGGTGGCGATGAAGACCGCGTCCGCATCGTAGTGGCCGTCCGCGAGCGCCTTCGCCCTGGCGATCATGAGCCGCAGCTGCGGGGATGCCGGCTCGAAGCCGAACTCCTCCACCGAGCGGTTGATGTCATCGTACGCGACATCCGGGTAGACCATCTTCCCGCCTACCGTGTCGGCCGCGTGGTCTATCTCTGACTGTATGCCCGAGTACTCGGTCCCGCAGGACAGCTGGGCGATCTTTATGGTCATTTCAATCCCTCCAGGAAGGCCTTGATCTTGGTAACCATGACCTTGGCCTCCTCATCGTCATGGGGGTAGTGCACCTCGAGGGTCGGGATCTTCTTCCGGCGGACCATGTAGATGAGCATCAGGTTCGTACGGTGACATCCGACGCAACCGAAGGTGTAGGGCATGTCATGCATGATTATGGCCGCCTCGGCCTGGTCGATCATCGGCCCCCAGATGGCCAACCTTCCGCGAACGCCCGACGGGACCTCGATACCCGCGTACCTCAGCCCCTTCATGATGTCGTCCTGGGAAAGGTTGAGCGGGGGGGATTCGACCTCCGGCTTCACCACGTGCTCCCGGAGCTCCCCCATGAGGGAGAGGGGCTGATGGCCGAACCTTTCGACCAGATCGTACAGGATAAGGCTGTTGGGCGGGATCATGAACACCTTCATTTGGTCACCTCGTCTACTATCTCCTTGAGCCTCTTCACCGGCAGCTCCTTGGGCTTGGGCGGAAGCTCGCATATCTCTCCCTGGTCCGCGGCGCAGAGACCCACGTCTATCATCGACAGGTCCCTCCACTCCTTCTCCACCTGGTTGAACCCAGGGCGGGAACCGTGATGCGCACGGCATCTCCTCTCATCCCCGATGGGGAACGCCCGGATCTTGGAAAAGATCCGGTTGGGGTCAAGCTTGCGCACCTCGGCCAGGGCCTGACGGACAATGCTCTTTGGGCCCTCGATGTTGGCGCCGTAGCAGGTCTCCTTGACATTGAGATTGAGGCCCAGGGAGTGAATGAACCGGGCGATCTGGTCCGGCGTCAGCTCCGAGCTGGGCGCGATAACGATCATTCTTGTTTCGGTCTCTTCGCTCGTGGCCTTCCCCCCTTCTTCTCTTCGTCCTTCTCGATGGAGGTCCTACGTTCGCCGGTCTCCCCGGCCGCTCCCTGGAACGGACCTGCGGGAGGCGCGTGTTCCACGAACTCGGCCTGCCTGGCGATCTCCGCGATCTCGTCCAGTGTGATCTCTGGCTTCTTCGGAGGCTCGGCCGCCTGAGGCTCGAACTCCTCTCCGGGCCTGCGCTCCCGCAGATAGATGATGTCGCCGTCCTCGATGTCCTTCATGAGGGTCTCGACGTCCGAGAGCACGCTACCCACGACGTTGGTCCCATAGCGCTCCTCACCGGTTGGACCGAACTCCGGGCTTCCCTCCAGGCGTATGCCGATGGTGCCTCTGCTGGGCCTCGACATGTTGGTGATCCCCACCTGACCCCGGGGGGAAAGCTCCCCGAAGGGGTTCTCGGGCAGGAGCACCGACGCTTCCCTCGCATTGCCGACGAAGGTGATCATGGGCATATCGGGGTAGGTGAAGAACACCTTCATGGTCCCGATCGGCTTGTGGTCCAGTCCGGTCATCTTCCTCAGGTAGTGCGAGGTCTTCGGCGATCTCTCGTCGTCGAGCTCCCACACCGAGACCTTCTCCGGGTGGACGCCGAAGGTCTCCACCTCCGAGCAGTCCTTTATCTCCATCGTCAGTTCCGGCTCCTGCTCACCGACCAGCGCGGTATCGTCGAGCAGCCCGGTCCGCTTCTGCTTCAGGCCCCTGGCCTCAAGGAACGCATGGGCGTCCTTCTGGGTCATCCCGATGGTCATTATCCTTGACGGGGCGGTGATGATGGTGATGGAGGAGGCCTGGGGGGCGAGCCTTACCAGCTCATGGCCGGCGGTGATCTTTCCCACCAGGTTGTGCGCGGGGGACAGCTGGCGGCGCTTCCTGTAGAAATATATGCGGCCGGTGAAAGAGCCCTCGTGCCTGACGGTGACGTCGCCGTCCTCCCTGACCGTCACGTGCTCCGGGATAAGGGTGACGTCCATTCGCTTCGAGTTGCCTGAGTAGGTTGCGGTACGGTCAGTGATGTCAAGGCGACCGTGCCCAGCGACAACGAGGAACTGCTCGCAACTGATCGGCGAGCGGCGGTCCAGGTTCACCTTCACGTAGGTCTCCACGGACATGCCGTCCTCGAGACGGAGGTCCATGTCGTTGGTGGGAAAGGAGTCCTTGTCCGAGAGCTCCAGCACCACCGGGCGTATCTCCTTGATGACCTCGCCCTCAGCTATCTGGCCCAAGAGGTGCCTGCCGCGGGTGATCCTGCCGATCTTCCCCTCGGCAATGCCATAGCTGCCATCATGATCGATCTTGGCGATCATCATGTAGGTGGAGCGGTTGTCGAACCCTCCCAGTGAGAAATAGCAATCGTACTTGGCGTAGTGATAGCGTCCCCGGTCGACATCCAGCGTGGTCGGGAAGGAACCGATGGCCAGCACCTTGATGCTCTGCCACCTGATGGTGCACCCCGTGATCTGGGGGATCAGCTCCCTCCACCGGTCGGCGAACACCGAACCGTTGAGCCGGAGGAACAGCGAACCCTTCGATGTGACTATCTCGAACTCGTTCGTCTCCTTCTGTATGGAGCTGGTAGAACGGGTGATGGCCACCATCGCCCCAGGCTCATAAGGTTCCCCGGCGATGACATCTGCCAACCTGGCGTTATCGCCGACCTGTTTTTCCGTTCCATTAACCTTCAGAAGCATCTGGTTCCATTCATAAAGCGAATGGGGGTAGATATCCTTATCCCCGTCCCAATACGATTACTGGCAGGATGTTATAACCAACAATGAAAAGGATTAAAGTCGGGTTTGCCCAATGAAGGCTCAGGAGAAGGACGATGGACCGCGAGACCATCCTGGCAGCAGTGGAAGATAGAGTAAGGGAGATACCGGGGGTCATGGACATGAGGTTCCTCGATCCTGTTTTAAAGGAGGAGATCACGAACCTCGAGGTCCAGGCGGAAAAGAACGGCGCCTGCGGAGGCCTCATGCCGTTCGTGAACCGCGGTGTCTGGGAGGCACTGGGCAGGGAGATAAGCCTGGTCGTCGTAGGCAACGCTCATTTCCTCGTTGACAATAAAGGCCTTCTGTACATGATGGACCAGAAGGGCCAGATCATGGGCGAGTACATCACGCCGGAGCAGCGGAAAAAGATACTCGAGGAGAGGCCGGACACCAAGTTCCTGTCCGATGATTTCATCCTTCATCCCGAGGTCGAGATCTACGGAGAGCCGTACTTCCTGATCGACGAGATAAAGTTCGACTATCTGGAGGCCGTCCCCGGGATCACCAGGGTCACATCGGGCAGCATGTCCACGATGTCGGACGACTATATACGCGGACTTCTAGGCTTCACCGGACCGGACCAGTGGACCCACCTTATCGGCTTCGACCTCATAAAGTAGGTTCAGAGGTTCCTGCGGACCTTGGACACTATCTCGTCCAGCTTGTGTTGCGGCGAGGTCGTACCGCGCACGACGCCGGTAACGATATCGACGATGGCCCCCTTGGTGGCGATGTCCTCCTTGCGGGGCATGACCAGGCGCGTCTTGACACCTATGCGGGCGAAGTCCTCGAAGTCCACCGGAGCCTGGCACACGATGACCGCGGGCAGGTCGACGTTCCTCAGGATGAGCCTTGCCTTGTAGATGATGTGGTTCCTCACGTTCCCCAGGTGTATGAGCGCGAGCTTGAACTGCTGTATGCGGTCGACCTCGATCTGGTCGAGACCAAAGATCGAACCGGTGCTGACGTCCGGCGCATCGCTCGGCACGCCCGAACCGGCGTTGACGACGATGACACTAGTATCTATGCCCTCCTCACGGAGCGCATAGGTGATCTCGCACACCGGCTTGGTGATGTGCCTCTTCCCCGGGCCCATGGCCACGGCGACGACGTCCCGCCCGCTCTCCGAAATGGTCGCTCTCTGGGCCAATCCACCGCCGACGCCGAGCCCCCTGGACTCGCGGCATTCGACGAAACTCAGGTGCCTTCCGATCCGATCCTTCACTCTTCCGCACCGCCCCCAAGCATGATCTCGCTCTCCCGGGCGGTGAGATGGTCGACGATCTTCTTAGGCTCGCCGATGACCACGACCTTGCCGTCCTTCATGAGAACTGCGCGATCACAGCAGTTGATGACGAAGTCCATATCGTGCGATACTATAAGGAATGTCTCCCCCAGCTCCTTTCGGGAGTGGAGCACGGACCTCGCGACCGCCAGCTTTGTGATGGGGTCCATCGTTCCGGTCGGCTCGTCAAGTATGACCAGCCTGGGCTCCTTGATGAGCACCTGGGCCAGCGCGACCCTCTGCTTCTCGCCGACCGATAGGTTGTCCGGGTAGGCGTACAGGATGCGCTCCACCTCCATGCGGGTGAAGCCCACGCCCAGCAACACCTGGATGACCTTCATCTTGGCCAGCTCGGCCGGGAGGTTCATCCCGATGCATACGGTGAGGTTCTGGAGGATCGTATCGAACGGATACAGCGTGAACTCCTGGTGCAGGAGGCCGATATACTGCGTCGCCCTTCCTTTCCCGGTCGGGCCAGGCTCCGCCATGTTCACCCAGTCGTCGCCCACCCTTACCGTGATCTTGCCGTCCGACGGCTCGCAGATGCCTGCGATCATCCTCGACAGAGTCGTCTTTCCCGCTCCGGAAAGGCCTACCAGGCCGACGATCTCTTTTTCCCCGACCTCGAGGGATACATCGTCGACCGCCTTGACCACCCCGCGGGTGTACGAGTAGTAGTAACGCTTCGCGTTCTCTATCTTTATCAGGGGCTCACCTATGGGCACCCGGTCCTCGGTCCTGAGATCGAACCCGACGGTGAACTCGGACGTGACGTCGTCCGGCTTCCCGATCTTCATCATCTCCCCGGACTCGAGCCAGACCGCACGGTCCGCCATCTCGTTGATGGCCTTGGGCCAGTGGGAGGTGACCACCATGGCCATCCCCTTGGTCTTTACGGCGTCCACGAGCACCTTGTGCACTATGTCCGCGGTCTGGGGGTCCAAGGTGCCGGTAGGCTCGTCGGCGAGGAACAGTATGGGGTCCTTGGCCAGCTGCCGAGCGAGTACGCATCTCTGCTTCTCCCCGCCGGAAAGGTCCCTGGCGATGTGGGTCACACGGTGATCGAGCTTTACAAGCCTTAGCAGCTCCAGGGCGCGGTCGACCCTATCCTTCTCCGACATCCGCTCCCCGAGCGCCTCGAAGATGTTCTCGATGACGGTCATGTCGCCGTACAGGGCAAAGGTTCTCTGGAGCATGATGGCGATCCGTCTCCGGATCTGGGATTTCAGGGGATCGTCATCGTCCAGGGCCCAGAAATCGACCTCCTTGATCACCATGTCCTCTCCGCACTTGCCGCACTTGGCGCCATCGAACGGCAGTTCGGTCCACCCGCAGGAGTCGCATGAGTTGAACCGATAGATGACCTTACCAGAGTCCGGCCGATAGTCGGGTGTGCCACGCAACATGTTGATCAATACGGATTTCCCGGCCCCGCTACGACCGATAAGGCCTAGGATCTCACCGGAACCGATGGTCGCGCTCACGTCGCGTAGAACATAGCTACCACCGAATTTCTTGCTCACGTTCTTGATGAGAACAAAATCCTCTGATACCGGCGCCATATTAAACCAGCAACCCCTCTTAACACTATAAAGCCTTTCGTTGTCACGTATGGCTTCATCGGTTTAGCGTAGCAATCCTTTATTAGCTTTCGCCCTTATCTAACCAGAACCAGTGCCTAGAATTCTAGTGCGGTAATATCGAGTGGTGCTAGATAGCATACTACAATCTGAGAATGGTGAATGTCTCAACGAACGTTAATAACTAGCATGTGAACCATGGGCATTCCCAGGATGCCTCGGACCATTTCTGGCATGGGCGCACGCTCCAGGCATCGCCGAGAGCGCTGATGGACGCTTCTGCCAACTCGACCATCACCTTAGGCAACGGCACGACCGCGGCGACGGACGCCACGGCGGCTCAAGATCAACGCCGTGCCACCAGTCGTACACGATGAACGTCGCCGAGGACGGCTTTCAGACGTGCATTTGGACCGTCAACGCTGTTGCCTGTCAGGATATCGGCTGCAGGCGCTATGCAGGCCCATGGTGCCTCCCGAAGCAATGACTGCATCATATGTATCGCCGGCGTCGCCATATCGGTTCTCCTCGGCATCGCGTTCGTGCTGTACCGGAAGAAGGCAGATGGTGCGAACGGGCTTCACGGCCCCCATATCGCGTTCCATTCTTCTTCGATGATCTCCCACCGTTGAGCGCTCCACGATCGAAGCATGAAACGTTTTCTGGGCTTTTATGGGCCTACAATATACTGGAAGCCGGAAAGGTATTTAGGATGGTGCATCCATCCAGCCTACATGGTCCTTAAGTTCCAGGCATACTCGGGAGGGGGACCGAACCCAAAGTTCTCCCTGTACCATGTTTGGAAGACATATTCTGTCATCAACAACAAAGGTCCGATAGGAAGGAAGACCCTTGCCCAAGTACTAGGGATCGGTGAGGGCAGCACGCGGACCATCCTCGACAAGATGATACGCGAGGGTTCGGTCGAGAACACGAAGCTCGGAGCGGTGCTCACCGAGAGGGGGGTCAAGAACTTCAGAAGCTCGGGCATATCGGTCACACCCGTAAGGATCAATGGCCTCACCATTTCCAATCAGGACTGCGCCGTTCACGTCAAGGGGATGGCCGACCGCATCGGGACCGGATACGAACAGAGGGACGAGGCTGTTCGCATGGGGGCGATAGGCGCGACGACCCTCGTGGTCAACCGAGGAAAACTCCTCTTCCCTGGCGATTTCCATGAACCGGACCAGGCCCTTCTGGCACCGATAAGATCGGCTTTCACGCTCGAGGAGAACGACGTGGTCATCATAGGCACCGCGAACACCTACGAGGTCGCGGAGAAGGGGGCGGTGACCGCCGCTTTATCCCTGAGCGATGCTCCCCGCCCATGCTGGAAGGATGGCCCCGCTGGTGGTCTGATCAGCGCCGATAACGAGGCCGAGGACCTCAAGTGCCTCGCGCTGGCGGTCCACGAGCTGGTCGGAAGGCTTCCGGTCACCATGCGTACCAGGAACCATTACGGTGTACGTTGCGAGGACGGTGAGATCATCGATACCAATTTCACCGGCCCCGTGCTCGAGGAGGCCCTCAAGCGGAGCGCTGCGGTGAGGAAGATCTCCCCTTATGGGCCTTACCGAGGAGTGCCGGTGGTGGTAGTTCCGATCGTCCGGAAGAGCGAGGCGGTGGCCGTGTTCGGTATAGTGGACATCACCAGAGGGGGCATGTTCGAGGTGGTGGCGAGGGCTCGCAAGGAGCGCGGGACCGGCTGAGCGCATTGCGGAACAAAAATGAGAAAGCCTTAATTGGCCCATCTGCGTCACGCCCCTTATGTTCTGCGAAGGCGAGGCATGCGCACCGGTCTGCCTGAACGTGGATCCGGGCGTCTGCAGGTTCAAGACCAAGATCACGGCCAGATGCGTGGATGGAAGCATCCGCTTCGACATCGTCACCGACTGTCCCCATGTGAAGAAGCTGAAGGGACAGATCCCCGAGGACCTCAACCCGTTCGAAGCGCTGAAGATGCCGTTCTCCGTAAACCCCATCTATGAGGCCTGCGGCAAGGTCCTCGCTCACGCGGCCTGCCCCGTACCTTCGGCAATAATCAAGTCCACCGAGGCCGCCGCGGGTCTAGGTCTGAAGCGAACCGTGCGGTTCGAGTTCGAATGCTGAGCTAGAGCTTTTCGTCCAGGATCTGATCGATGGCCGGGCTCCAGATCACCGCTGAGGGCCCGGCGAGATACATGGCCACCAGCATGGCCTCCCTCAGCTCGTCCCTCGTCGCACCCAGCTGCTTGGCGGCCAAAGCATGCGTTTCCAGGCAGGTTTCGCACTTCAGGGTGAGGGACAAGGACACGGCGATGATCTCCTTGTCCTTGGCCGATAGCGCTCCTTCCTTGAAGACCTCGTTCTTCAGGGCATAGAGCTTGTTGATGGCCTGGGGCTGTTGCTTCGCGATGAGCGATAGGGACATGCCAGTAGGACGGGCCTGGAAATTAATAATACTTCTCCAGGGAGCATCGCCGGCAATATGTTCATCCTATATCGTTCGTTCTTGGATAGGTTTATCAATTCTTAATCGATTGCCACTGGCATGGCGAGCATGAACGATGTTCTTGAACTGCTCAAGGGAATGAGGGGCACCGTATACGCCTTCGTTCTCAATGACGATTGCAGGGGCAAGATCTGGGACATCGAGAAGGACATCAAAGCGGCACTGGGGATCCCCGTGATCAACAAGGGGGTCGAGGAGTGTCTCAAACGGAAGCATGTGGTCTGCATAATAAAGAAAGCGAGCTTCAGGCCGCCACCGGAACCTACGGTCATGCTGCTCACGGATACCGGTGTCGTCTTGGGCGAGGAGATCCTTCCGCCATTCAAAAAAAAGTTTTTGGAGAACATCAGGGAGGAGTATATGTGGCTCTCCGAAGAGTTCGTTATCTATCCCGAGAGGAGGGGCGGTCAAAAGGAGTTCTTCATCATGCCGCCGGTGTCCTTCCCCGAGGTCGAGGCGCTCGGGTTCCATAACGTGGTGTCCTGCTCTCCGTCCGCTCCGTCCGACATGATGCTGCGCGAGATGCACGGATATCAGGATGATGCCAAGCTCGCTTCCATCCTGATCGGCTTCAATACCGACGAGAGCATCCTCTAGAGAGAAGAAAAGCTCAACGCCGATAGGGGCAGGCTTCTACCAGGCCCCCATCGGCGCACTTCGTTTCAAACACTGTGCTCGATGAGCTTGGCGTCCTGCAGCTTCGCCATCTCGATGACCTCATCGTTGGTGAGGCCATACTGCCAGGCCGCTTCGTAAACAATGAAGCAGAGGACATTGTTCTGCCTGAACATGACGGTCTTGATCGCCGCCTTGCTCCATGACCAGTTGCCGCTGCACAACATCGCCTCATCTCCCACCTCTACAGGACCAACGGTCTCGATATCCACTCCCTGCCAGTGGTCCCCTCCCTCCACACCATAGGTCTGATCATAGTACCGGTCGGCCGCATCCACGGAATCGAAGCGGATGATGAACACCGAGAGCGATCGGAATGAATCGTCGCCCAATTTGCCCCATCGATAATTAGACCCCGAATCCTCGGTGAGGTTGATCTCTGGATCACTGTATCTGAAGAAATAACTTATATTGACCTCCCAGCCTGCCGGCAGCTCATCCAGACCGATCGCGAGCATCGTGTTGTTATCGGAGATGAAGCCAGAAGTATTGTCCGTCGGCACGATCGTGCCGGTCCCCTCGTCCTTATCGCCACCGGTGATGTCGTCCGCGTGGTCACCTGGGCCTTGGTCATGAACGGGCATGCTCATCACGATCACCACCAAGACAAGCGCGATGACGGACACCAGGGCCGCGGTCGCCATCGTCAGCCTCTTGCCTGCTCCACTCTTGTCATTTCCCTCTGCCATGTCTTCCCTGTTCAAGACATATATAAATATTGATTAATAATCAATACTGGACAATTCTAGAACGATGGATTCAGGAACTCGATGGCTCCGCCCATCGGAGGAACGTAAAAAGGTGAAGGGAAGGGGTTTATGGGTTTCGCCCGAAGGTCTTATCCCGCGCCGGAGGGAGTTATCCTGGAGACCTTCTCGGCCATCTCCGCCATTTCCTGACGGAGGCGCTCGATGTCCTCCAGCTGCTCCCTCTGGCCTCTCTCATGATCGGCGGCACCGCGGTACTCGTCCGGGGACGCGGGATCGAGAGTGGCAGCATCATAGTATAGGCGCGTGGTGTCCAGGAGTACCCAGGTCACCTTTCCCTCGACCATGATGTCCTCTACCTTTCCCACCGTTCCGGTGTTTCTGTACTTGGCGATGTCACCTACGATCATGTTCTCACTGAGCCGGGATGATGACGGACCTTTCGCCAGCGGGCATGAACTCCCTGATGGCGCCACGGCCGAACTCCTTCGTGATGTTGGCGAAGTCGAACGGCATGTTCTTGTCGGCGAAGGCGACCTTGATCAGCGGGCTGCAGGCGAAGGCATCGCCGCGGGCCGCGTGAGAGGCAGCCGCAATTCCGGAGTAGCCGGAAAGGTGACCGACGTTCATGGCGTAGTTCGGGTAGTTCGGACCCCTCAGCTCGAAGGGCAGGCCCTCGTCGCTCCTGTAGGACAGGGAGTTGGCGGAACCGCACTGGTCCTGCAGGTCGTAACCGTAGAACCCGAGGCGGCCGTGCCTCTCCTTGTGCTGGAGCATGGACAGATACCAGCCGTTGACACCGAAGTCGGCGTTACCGGTGGCCATCGCGCAGGCGATACCAGTGGCGGCAGCGGCGACGGTGGCACGCTGGGATCCACCGAAGTGGGCTTCCATAGCAGCAGGGTACCTCTCGTACATCTCGAGAGCGTAGGAGTTGACCTCGGTACCGAGCTTCTCCATCAGGTCCATGGAGGGCTTGCTCTTGCACAGTCCACCATACTTGTTCTTGACCAGGTCGATAGCCCAGTAGGTGTAGTCCTCCAGGATGTCATCGGTGTAGGCCGCGGTAGCGTACTGGGTGAACCCGACGCCGCCGGACATGTAGGAACCGAGGTAGATCTGGTCAAGGATGACAGCACCCAGCGCGACGGTCTCGAGAGCGGCCCTGGCGGGGTCGTCCGGCTTGACACGCAGCGACTGGACCATATCGGCGAGGAACCCGAAGGGAATTCCACCGGGCTCGTTGGGGCCACGGGCACGCCTGGCGGGCATCATGGTACCCATCTCGACGACGGACGCGTGCTTTGCGGCGAACGCGAAGTCGGCGATGGCGGCCTCACCAGCAGCCAGTCTGTAGGCGCTGATGAAAGACATCGAGATCTGCATGGCGCTCCACCGGGACATGGTACCGCCGTCGCAAACGCGGCCGACGATGGTCGGGCAAGCGACCTTCTGCCACAGGGACTTGCCGATGGCGTCCTTCAGCTGCTTGGCCTGGTCCTTCGGGAACTCCTTGTTGATGTCGATGACGAACCTCTTGTCGATCTGGTCGATGAGCTCGTCGTCGCCGGAGAAGACCTTGACGTAGCAGTCCGCGGTCAGAGCGGGGCTGCACTCGGCCATGTGCTCCTGCACGACGGCGCCACCGGGCATGGCGTGGTTCACGGTCTCGAGGTAGTGGTTAATGGTCTCAGGAGTGACCTCCTTGCCGAGCCTCTTCTCGATGACTGCGTGTGCGGTGTCCATACCAGAGATGACGGTCCTGCGGATATCATCCCACGCCTGCTGCATGGCGGCGTTGTTGATGAAGTGCAGGTCATCAGCCTCAGCGTAGATGTCGGTATGGGACAGCTGGTAAGGCATCAGTACGCGCTGTCCGAGAGGTACACCGATGTCCTGGTTCATCATCGGTATGCCGCGCTGCTTGGCGATCTTGTTCGCCTGCTCAACCCACTCCCTCTTCCTCTTGGACTGCTTCCAGCCGCCAAAGGTGTAGTAGTTGGTGTTGACCGCAGTGGGGGCCTCCTTGAACTTCTTCTTCATCGCGTCCAGGAACAACTTGTCCTTTTCCTTAGCCATTGTTTACTCCCCCTTCAGGGCGAAGGCCTGGAATCCGCAAAGGGTCCTCAGCCTGTGTATCCTCAGGTTCATGGCCATGACCTCGGGGTCATCCCTCATGTCAATGCCGTCGGCCCTGAAGATAGTGGTCATCTTCTTGAGGTCGGCTTCCGGCAGGGGCTTGCCCACGGAGATGGGCTTGTCCAGCGGCAGAGCGACCTGGTCCTTCACGTACTCAACCTCGCCCTTCTTGGCGTTCCAGCGGTACCTCTGCCAGGCATCGAACATCAGGCCGTTCTCGTCCAGCCTGCAAGCGTGCCCGTGCACGGTGGCGCCCCTGATACCGGTCTTGGCGGGGTCGAAGGTCTCGTTGTCGATGAGCTCCTTGGCGATCTTCTCAAGGTCCCTCTCCCTCATTTCGATGATCTGTCTGCCAGAAAGGGTACCGGTGTCGAAGCCGCGCATCCTGGTCATGTACATCCAGGCCCTCAGGTAGGGAACCATCGGAGCGAAGTATACGGAATCAGTGAACTGGATGTACCTGATCCTGTCGCCCTTCTTGGCGCCCTCGATGGGGGTGACCAGCTTGCGGATGAGATCATCCGGCTCGTTGCCCTCCTCCAGTGGCGGGTGGATGCTCTTGTAGTCCTCTCCGGGGGCCCTGTGGCCCATGATCCTTACGACGTCGTCCATGGCGACATCCCTGAGCTTCTTCAGCTTCTGGGTGGGGTCCATGTACCGGCGCCTGTTCTTGGCGACCTGGCTGTTGCCAGGATAGAACTGAGCTTGGTATGCCATAGTGATTACCTCTTGCATTTCCTGTAATCGGTCACAGTAGGCCTATACTTCGAATACCTTCCAACTTCCAGGTTGAACCCGAACGGGAGGATCTCGGTGCAGATCTTGTCGATCTCCTCCAGCGCTTGCTGGACATAATCGATGTCGTCGATCTCGACGAACACCCTTCCGACCAGCAGGCGAAGTTCTACCTGCTTTCCCTTGACTGTTATCACCCTGCGCTCAGGGTGCTCGTTGGGTAGTCCCTTGTTGGGGCCAGAGCTCAGCACCGCCGGCAAGCCTTCGCCGGCTATGTTGACCTGCCTCACGTGGGGGACATCATAGATCCTGTTCAGGAGCTTCTCGGTCGTCTCGGCCTTGAGCAACCTGTTAGGGAATATCAGGATCTCCGGCAACGGGACAGCTTCGGGGACATCAGTACTCGTCATCAGGCCACACCAGACCTCTTACTTCAGCTTCTTGGCCTCCTTGCCAATCGCCTTCAACGGGGCCTTGAACTCCGGAATGTCGCCGAACACATCCCTCACGAGGGAGGAGGTGGTCTCGGGCGAGAAGTACTGGGTACCCGCATCAAGAGAGCAGGAAGCGGCGATGCACGGGATAACGAATCCCTTGGAGTGCTTCGTCACGACGTGGTTACCGTGGAACAGACCAGGTCCGCCACCACCATAGATGGAGTGGCTGAAGAAGGACATACCGACGGACACACCCATCGCACGACCGAAGTCGACACCGGGCAGGCCAGTCTCGTGCTCAAGCAGGTCGTTGAAGTACAGGATGGTCGCAGGAACGGCCTGGGAAGCCCTGGCAGCACCGATGTTCACCATGCAAGCAGCGAGCATACCGCTGGCAGCGTAAGCGTTCCACAGCGGGAAGTCGTTGGTGGTGTACACCTTGTATCCAGAAGCCAGCTTCTCCTTGACCTTGATGACCTTGTCCTCAAGAGCGCGGCCGACGATCGATTCCACAACGGTACCGACGGTTCCGGTCTTGCCGTTATCCTTGACCAGGTCAACGGTCAGGTTGTTCGCGTTCAGTCCCTGGTAGGCCAGGCCGAGCAGGTGGTACCTCTCGAAGGGTCCGATAGCGTCACCAAGCTCGAACATAGCGGTCTGCTCGAAGATCGATGCCAGAGCGGCAGCGTTCATCGAGTTCTTGCCGGACAGAGCAACCAGGTGGTTGGCCATGATGTTCCTCAGGGCGTAACCGGCACCCTCGTTGTTCTGCGGAACCTCCAGGATGGACTTCATGTTCGATCCCAGGAAGTTCAGGGTCTGGGGATACCTGCCCCATACAGCAGCCTTCACCATGTTCGCGTGGAACATGTCCACATTGAACTCATCGATGACGGCTTGGGTAAGCGCGGCAGCAGCCGAGGTGAAGCCGGTGGTGTACTCAACACCAGCGTCGACACGGTTGGTCGGGACCTGGATGATCATCCTCTTCCCGTCCATGATGACCCTGACCTCAGTGTCATCGTCCTTTTCGACCTTCAGGATGTCCTTGACCCTCTTCGCGATCTTTTCACCGTTCGCGACGACCGCAGCATCGATCTCCTTGCCCTTTATGTAACCGCCGCCTACGCGTCCGGTCTTGAGAGACTTCTCAAGTCCAGGCATGTCCACGGCGATGGTCCTCTTGGCCAAGGAAGCAATGCGCTTCACGGCGGGGTTGTTCAGAGGGCTGATAGCCTCAAGGGGTACATCCTTCTCGATAAGCTTACCCCTGTCGTCATACAAGTCTATCTTGTCCTTGTATTTCGCCAAATTTCTACCTCCATTCAAATCTTTTCGCTCACCCGGCAGAGTCCCCCCGACCGGGCTAAAAAAATTGAATGATCTTCATCGTCCGAGTGAGTCCCTTCCGATGAAAATCGAATCCCCTGTCAACCCCCTGTAAGTGTAGAGAGACATATAAACATGGTGCTGGTTGGATAATCCAACCATCGTAAACAATCGTGATTTTTGAGGTTAGGCCAGGCAGTCCGTATTTTTCTTAACGCGAGTTAATTTTTCAAAAAAAAAGGCATCCTTTCTTAACAGCCTTTAGCAGCAAAATCGCGTCATTTTGCTTGTAGTCCATTCCTTCGTTTTTTAGAAAAATTGATAATGCCTCAAAATCGCTTTTTTTCAATTCTTTTTCCGCGATTTGATAAAGAGATTCATAGGATCTTTTTGGGTAATAGGTCCTTTTGAGCCCAGCGATGATGCGGTCCGCGGCATCTTTCGGGATCGCTCCGCATCCGGCCGCGGCCTCTAGGTTGAGCCTGAGGTTGATGAGCGGCTCGGAGAGCGCCCGCAGCGAGAAGGGATCGTAGGCAAGGACGACCTCGTCGTCACCGTTCACCCTCCCCGACGAGTATTCCTCGAATATCCTGCCCACACCAATCATGCCCATGTCGGACAGCTCGGCCGCCCGGAGAGCGCCCATGCTGCCTCCCCCGAAGACCGTGACCCCACGGTTGAGCAGTGATAGTATCTCGCGATGCCCCACCGCCGCGTCGGTGAGCAGGACGCCGTCGATTATGCCGACGATGCCGACCTCCTGCGGCAGGGTGAGGAGATCACCCCGTTTCACCGGGGGCCGGTAGTCGGCATCCAATATCTCCCTCGCCTTCTCATGCTCCAGGCTTGGACCCACATATATGACGGGTTTCAGGCCATTCCTCCCATCATTCTCGGTCCCACGCGGTCCTCGTCTATGGCGAAGACCTCCAGTCCGGGCACGATGACCCTGACCACCGGGATGCCCAGGTCCTTTCTGGTGAGGTCGACGACCACGGTGCTCTTGAGCCCCCTGGAGTTCAGGCAGGAGCGGACGACCTGGAGATCGTCGAACACGTCGTCGGTGTCCAGGCTTGGCAGGTCGGAAAACTCGACCTTGGGACCGACATCGCTGAGCCACATCTTGTTTATGCGCTTCATGCGCTCGTAGCCCAGCTTCCGGGAGTGCTCCGCGTACATCGTGTCCTCCCTGGCCCCGTGGATCTGCGTAAGCCTGCTCTGGGCCACCTCCAGCAGCGCCTTGATCGCGGCGACCTCGGGGTTGAGGTGTGTGCCGATGCCCAGGGTGAGCAGTGCGGGGTCCTGCATGACCACATCGTCGGCCGCCGCCGCTATTGTCGGGACGCCGATGTCCGATGTGAGGTTCTTCAGATGCACCTCCACGCCCTTGGATGTGAACATTTCCACCAGCTTCCTCACCGGTCCGCTTTCCGGCACGATGATGTCCCCTTGTATCTTTCGGCGACCTTCGGCCAGCGACCATGCGTCGCGCTCGATGACCTCGCAGAGGCCGTGGAGCACCGCCTCCTCCAGGTTGTTGCCCGATGCCAGACCGTTGGTCGATGTGCGGAAGAGAGCCAGGTCGAGCCGCGAAACATAGGGATGGAAGACCGCGCTGGCGGGGACCCATATCTCCTCCATGCCGTTCAGCTCCACCCCCTTCACCCATCCCAATGGCTGTTTCAGCAGGTGGAAGGCGGAGGCCGGAGTGAGGATCAGCTCCATGGGGTCGACCGCGTTGTGCGAGCCCATGAACTCCTCCACCCCTTTGCGCACGATGTTGAAGCCCCTGACCTCGGCACTGTACCGTTCGAAGCCCTCCATGAGGGCGGATACCTTGGCCTCTTCCTTCGTCCTCCCCTTTCCGTTGTAGACGGATATGGCTCCGCTCTCCGCAGAAGGTCGGATGGCCGAGAACACGGGAATACCGATGCGGTCCAGGTCGGTGATGTCCGCGAGCCTGGTGATGCCTGCCTTCTTCATCAGGGGCTCTACCCGCTCGAGGGTCTCCTTGGGGTCCACCGCCCTCTCCCCATCGGAAGTTGAAAGCTTAGGTCGAGGTCCCAGAATCATGCGGACACCATGTCGTCACCCGATTATAAACCTCTCGAACCATTCTCCGCACTGGCACCAAAATAATATACGGGCGTGCGCAGTGTAGGGCCGGTCGTTCCTGCCATGAAGTTCTGCGACATCCTTGGTCTACCGGAGATAAGGTTCAACGAGCCAGCGTTCCACCTGCTGCCCGACGAGGTGTTCACCAGCATGCTTCTCGGTGACGAGGCGGACAAGGCTCTGCTTGCGGTCGACGAGAACGATTGGCCACTGTCGCTGGCCCTTCATACAGGGAAGGGATGGCACGGCACGAACTTCATTCTCCGCGCCCCCTCGATGGAGGCGGTGGAGAGGTTCGAGGGATTGGACGGCGAGATAGTAAGGACGGGGCAGGAGGAATGGATGAGGGCGACCAGGGAGTACTACTCCCTAGAGCTTCTCGCAGATAACCCTCCTGCCATGGAGGACTACTCGCCCGAACGTGAAAAGCTCGTCAGAGCGCTGCTTGCCGAGGTGTGGGGCGACCGCAAGGGGGCCACCTGCCTTGACTGTGGCTGCGGTTCGGGCATGGGATCGGTGGCCCTCAGGGAGGTCGGGATCAATACCCTCGCTTTCGACAACGACCCCACCCTGCTCTCCCTCGGTCTCTCCAAGGGCAGGCTGATGCCCGAAGAGACGATGATGATCGATGCGACGCTCGCAGGCCACTATATCCGTCCCACCGAGCTGGGCCTGGCGCTGATGGCAGGGACGATCAACGACTTCACCGCCATGATCTGGAGGGGGATCCTGCACGAGCTCATGGACCTCACCGCGGAGACGATGGTCACGGTGGAGAGCGAGAGAGAGGCCGAGCTGGTGAGGATGTGGGCGCTGGGAGAAAAGAGGAAGGTGCGGGTCTTCGAGAACAAGAACGACAGCTTCTACGATCGCTGGGTCTGTCTTATCACTGAGTGATCACTTGCCCGGCGCGGCCTGAGCGTTGGAAACGTCCAGCTCGGCGTTCGGGTTGAGGAGCATGCGGTCGATGACGATGTCCACCTCGACGTTGTGGACGTTGGGGATCTTCAAGATATCGTTCTGAATGAGCTCATACAGGGAGTCGACGCTCTTGGTGTAGGCTATGCATATCAGCCCATGATCGCCGAAAACCCTCGTCACCGACTCGATCTCCTTGTACGCCCTCAGCTGATCGATGACCGCGTTCACGGCCGTGCCCATGATCTCCAGGGAGATGATGCCCTTCATCAGCCCCAAGCGGCCGGGATTCGTTATTATGGTGTAGCCGGTGATGAAGCCTTCCTGTTCGATCTTCGAAAGACGTCGTGAGACCGTGGCCTTGGATATCCCCAGGACCTCGGATATCTTGCCCAGGCTCTCCCTGGAGTTATCGCGGAGCATCTTCAGTATCTTCAGGTCGGTCTCGTCCATGCATTCGCCTGCAACAATGTTCCAAAAGCAACTCCAAATAGGGGCTGATTGTGGACTTCGTTGCACATAATGGCGTGATATGTATTAATCGTTGTCGAAAAGTGATGTAAAAATAACAAAGGGGCGCTCCCGTGCCGACGGGAGCGCCGTTGATGCTTTTGACCCTGAGGAGAGCTCAGGCGCGCTCGGTGACCTTAAGGTCGCTGAAGCGGTACACCTTCTTCGGGCAGACCGACTCGCAGTTCTTGCAGGCGGTGCCCAGGCAGAACTCGGTGGCGATCTTTATCGTGTAACCGTATGGACCACCCTCGAGGACCTCCAACGCCCTTTCCGGGCACTCCTTGGCGCACTTCTTGCAGCCGATGCAGCCCTCGAAGCTGCCCATGAGATACACGCCCACGTTGTCCAGGATCTTGAGGCCCTTGTCCCCGATGACCGGGATATCGGAGCTGACGATGCGCTTGGTGCTCTTCGGCCGTATGATCGGCGGAAGGGGTTTCAGGCCCGCGGTCCTGAGCGACTCGTTGTAGATGTCAAAGGGCATGCCCTCGGCCCAGTAGGCGATCTCGTTGACGTACATGTCCTCGAAGATCTTGCTGGTGGCGAACATGATGTGCTTCGAGGCGATCGAATCGGCCACCCTCTGCATATCGTCGACGGCCTCATCCTTCACCAGCAGATCATAGGCCATCATCAGGGAGGTGTTGCCCACCTGGACGGTCTTCTCGATGATGCGCGGGACCATGCCCACGGTCTGGGCCTTGATCGGGTCGACGTAAGTACCGGACGCTCCGGCCAGATACATGGACTTCACATCGGTGTCGTCGATCCCGACCTCCTCGATCAGGGTGCGGTGCCCGGCGCGTATGGCTCCCATGGCCTTCCCCGCCTCCCCGAGGTCATGCTCCCCGAAGGTGATGCAGTTCTGGAAGTGCAGCTGTTTGTCCTTCGTCCTGATGAACGGTGGCTCCATGAGCCCCGACTCGAGACCGAGGGCGACGGCGGCCACGACACCGGTTCCGGTGATTCCACGGGCCATGATGTCGCTGACCGGACGGATGTCCCCGGTCGAGGGGTTCACCTTCGTTCCGACCACCGGCTTCAGGTTCTCGTTCAGCACCATGTTGTTCCAGAAGCCGTCCTCGGCGAAGCTGAAGTCGGATATCGCGAAAGGAGCGGCCAGCATACCGTAGTTAATGGCCTGCCCTTCCATTGCCGGTCCAGCGGCGGCCGAGCCGGTGTACAGCTCGCCGTCATGGTAGAGGCCCATCTCGGCGTTCGTCCCGTAATCGGTGACCATGCAGGTCTCCTTCTCCTCCAGCATCTTGGACTTGATGATCATGGCCAAGGCGTCCGCGCCGATCTCATGACGGATCGATGGAGGGATGACCACTGCGGTCTCAGGCCTTACCGCATTCAACCCGATGTCCCCGGCGGTGATGACCTTGGCCCGGCGATCAGGGACCTTGACATTGAGGCGTTTCAACAGGGACTGGCCGGCATATGCCAGGTCCCGGATCTCGATGCCCTCGAACATCGACACCTGAGCAGGGTTCCCGCATACCGCGATCCGGTCGATGGTCTTGGGGTCTATGCCATGCACCTCGATGAGGCGGCCGACCGTGTCCATTACGATCTTGTGGCCCACTTCGGCGCCGTTCTCCAGCCAGAAGTGCAAATGGTCCATGATGTTCGCGCCAGGGAGCGGATGACGCATGGTGATCGCCGTGGAGATTATCTTGCCGTTTTTTGAGAGGTCGACGAGATGCGTCCTGTATCCACTGGTGCCAACATCTAGAGCAATTCCAAATCCCATAGAAATTCGCCTTCTGGATTAAGCGGAATCGGAATATAAATAGAATCACACGGAAAAAGAAGTTAGGCACGAACTTTCTCGAAAAGTGTATTGGTCAGTACGAAATCATGAACTATCCATCGCTGGATTATCATCCTATGAACTCCAGGGAGAGATTCCATACGGCCATGGAGGGTGGGGTGCCGGACAGGGTCCCCACCTTCTACCAGCACCTCAGCGCTGGCAGGAACGTGCTCAGCGCCACCGGCCTCACCATGAGGGAGGGTTTCCGCGATCCGGAGACCTTCGCCCGGATATGCCTCAAGGGCCACGAGCTGTTCGGTTTCGACAACATCATGCTGGGATGGGGTGACCTGCTGACCGAGGCCAGGGCCATGGGAAGCACCTGGAGGTTTCCGGAGAAGGATTTCTATCCCCGATTGGACAGCTACGCCGTCAGGGACCTTGCGGACGTGGACCGACTGGCGGCGGTCGACCCGATGGATGACGAGTTCTGGTCCGTTCCGCTGAGGGCGGGCAGACTGATAGCTGATCGGACGAGGGACGAGGTCGCGATCGTCGGAAGCACCCTGTCACCGTTCTTCGTGGCCGCCGAGCTAAGGGGGTATGAGAACATCATGATGGACGCGCTCAACTCGCCGGACATCGTGGAGAGACTGGTGTCCATCACCCTGGAATCTCTGAAACTGTACGGCGAGAGGGTATCCGCCCTGGGGGTCTCAGACGTGTTCATCGATGACAGCGGGGCCTCCGGTGCCCTCGTCTCGGAGGAGATGTGCGAGTCCTTCGACATACGGTTCGTCAAGGCCCTGATCCAGAGATACCGCTCCCTCGGCATGAGGTCCATCGTCCATAATGATGCTCAGCTGCCGTACCTGGACCTGCAGGTGGGAGCTGGCCCGGCCTGTGTGCATTTCAACAACGACCTGGTGGACCTTCCATCGGTGTTCTCCAGGCATCGCGGCAAGGTGGTGCTCATGTCCGGCATCAACCACCAGGAGCTGCTTTTCCGCGGAACGCCGAGCGAGGTGGATGAGGCGGTCAGAAAGATCATCGAGCTCTATGGCAAGGGACCTGGGCTCATCATCGCTCCCGGTTGCGAGGTGCCGTTCAAGAGCCCGGTGGAGAACATGGTCTCCCTCAGAAAGGCATGCGAGACCTACGGCAGGTACTGAGCACCGTCATGTGACAAAAATAGAATGAAAGGAAGGGGTTTCTGATCTTTCGACCGCATCAGGGACCTTTTCAGCCCTTGATGGCCTTGACCATGGCCTCGATGTTGGCCCTGGGGACGCGAGCGGCGAGCCCGCAACCGGGGGCGACGACGTTGAAGCCGGCCTTCTTGATCTCGAGGGCGTGGGCGCGGCACTCCTCGGGGGTTCCCTGGAGCAGCGGGCGAACGACACCCATGTTGCCGACGAGGGCAGCACGGTTGTTCACGATCTTCACGGCCTCGGCCGGGTTGACCTTCTCCTCGATGGAGAGGGCGTCAGCGCCGGTAGCGATCATGTGGTCGAGCAGGATGGTGGTGTTGCCGCAGATGTGCAGGATCTTCTTGGCACCATCGGCCCCGCCCCAGCTCTCCTTGATGTAGGGCTTGGCGAACTCGTCGAACATCTCCGCGGACATCATGTCGGTTGAGGCGGACGGGTCGCTCATGGCGATGACATCGGCACCGGCAGCGACCAGGGCCTTCAGGTACTCCTTCTCCATCTGAGCGGCGACCTTGGTGAACTTGTGAACGGTCTCCGGCTCGGTGATCATCATGAGCAACAGGGTCTCGGTCCCGATCATGTGGCCAGCGATGGTCACAGGGCCGGTGGTTCCGACGACGATGGGCAGCTCCTTGCCGATCTCCTTCTTCAGGATCTTGGTGGCCTCGATGACGGTCTTGCACCTTCCCTTGTTGACAAAGTCCTTGTCGAACGTGGGGTCAGCGTCGGACTCGAAGGGGTGCTTCTTGACCATGGGGGTCCTGTCGACCTTGCCCAGGTCCACGACGGCGCCTAGAGCCTCGGCCTCTACGGTGAGGCAGAAGGGTATCCTGGCGTTCTCGAACCCAAAGACCTTGGCACCGGCGGCACCGAGGGTGGCCATCATCCTGGCGTCAGTGTGGGCCTCTGGCCAGTGTACACCAACGACATCCATCTGGTCGACGGTGACCGATTGGGTTACACATCCGACGGCGGGCCTGTCAAGCTGCTTGCGAGAGAGGGCTGCTAGAAACCTTTCCTTAGGCGTCACGATTTATCCTCCTATATCCTCTTATTAACTTGGTTCGCAATTAGACTTAGCGTATAATTAGTTTTCGTCAGCGTGGATAAACAATCGTTGTTCCTTACCTATGCTGGCCATATCCCTTACCGAACTGACTGCGTGCAACATCGTTGCATCCCGATGAGGGGTCCGCTTTCCACGATGTCCGTTCCATGGACACCGTCTGAACGAGCGGAATGCCCATGTACCGCTCTACGACGAGCGATCCCATGATCCAGCGGTCATTGCCTTGTGCGGGCCATCGCCTCCCTGGCCGATCCGGCATGGCTCTCGATCTCCTTCCACGGATCGTCCCTCGCCTTAAGCCTTTCGCATATCGAGCGCATGTCGTAGCTCCTCGAAACGAGGCCGGGGTCATCGAGCTCATGCCATTCCAGAGGCGTGGCCACCGGCGCCCCGTCCCGCGCCCGGAGCGCGTAGGGCGGGACCGCGGTCTGGGCATAAGCGTTGCGGAACACGTCCACGAGGAGGCGGCCATCCCTGTTCTCTCGTAAACGCTCGGTCGTGAACCGTTCGTCAGCCTCCACCATCCTGGAAGCGACGATCTTCGCCAGCGAAAGGACCTCATCGAACGACGCAACCCTGTCGAGCGGCACGGTGACATGCAGGCCACGGGACCCTGTGGTCATAACGAACGGTTCCAGCCCAAGCTTTCGAAGCTCTAAGGCCGCGCTCCGGGCGGCGTCCTTGACCAGGGCGAAATCTTCCACCGATGGGTCCATGTCGAGTATCATGCGGTCCGGCCGCTCGAGGGAACCGACCCGGCTCAGCCAGACGTGTGGAGTGATGCATGCGAGGTTGGCCATGTAGGTCAGGTCGGCCTCCTTCTCGCATACCGCGTGCTCGATCCAACCGCCTTTCTTCCTGACCCTCACCGTGCGGAACCAGGAAGGGAACCGCTCAGACACTTGTTTCTGAAAGAAGCGCTCGCCATCGATGCCGTCCGGGTACCGGAGCATGGAGACCGGCCTATCGCGGATGTGGGGGAGCATGTGCTTAGCAATTTTCGAGTAATAGTCCGTCACGTCCCCCTTGGTGAGCCCGTCCCGGGGGTACATCACCTTGTCCCGGTTCGTCACCACGACATCGATGCTTCCCGTCTCCGTCATCTTCTCCTCCCCTTACGGCCACATGCTTCCAGGTTCAGCGGTCGGTAATGAGCTTTGCGTGCGGCAATCGGAATAGAAGGTGACAGAGGAAATAAAAATATTAAGGTGGAAGGGCCGGAGCCCTTCTTTTGTTAAAGGTCCTTACGGATTTTACTTTATAAGGGTCTGAACCACGGCGACCGCTTCAACAGCGTCGTACGCCCAGCCATCCGCACCGATCTGGTGGGAGAACTCCTTGGAGGTAGCGCCGCCGCCGATGATGGTCTTTACCTTGCCCTTCAGGTTCTCTTCCTTCAGGATCCTCTCGATCTCCTTCATGCCCGCCAGGGTGGGGGTCATCAGGGTAGAGGTGGCCAGAACCTGGGCGCCCTCGGTCTTGACCTTCTCGACCAGGTTCTTGACGGGGACATCGCGGCCCATGTCGAAGATGGTCAGGCCGGCACCGGTCAGCATGGCCTTCACAATGTTCTTGCCAATGTCGTGCACGTCACCCTCGACAACAGCGAGGACGACCTTACCAGGAACAGCGTTGGCGTCGACCTTCAGCTTGGGAAGGGTGACATCCAGGGCCTGGTACATGGTCTGTGCGGAGAGAAGAACCTGGGGCAGGAAGTACTGCTTGCTCTCGTACTTTTGACCGACAACTCCCATAGCCTTGCTCAGGGCGTCGAAGATGATGACCTTGGGGTCGACACCAGCAGCCAAAGCCTGCTCAGCGAGGGGCTTGGCTTCCTTGATCTTTCCCCTTACTACGACATCTGCTAGCTTGTCAAGTATCTCGTTGCTCATTCTTAGATTCCCTCCTCAAATATCAAAAGAGTTAGAAATTGGATAAGGCTGCATCATAATAAATTCTTTTATGGATGGATGGACCATCCACCATTAACGAAGGTTAATTTTTTGTATGCTGAATCGATTTTTTAGTAAAACGATTGTTACAATGTTGCATTCGATTTTGGGCCCTATGGAAGCAGATTTAACAGCGATTAGGGAGCCATTATACATATATGAATCTCGTAATAATTATAGCCTGAGGCCTTCCAGGGATGATAATCTGCCTAGCGGAAGCAATCCGATGTCGCTGCAGGCGAAAATCTCCGAGCTCCTGATATCGGCCTCTTTCAGGATGGGAGATAGACAATCGTCCGCGTCCACCCCGGTCAGGTCGGTCCCCGACGCCAGAGGACTGTAGGCTGGGAGGACCAGGATCCTTTCCCTTCTTAACAAGGCATGGCAGGGCAGCTTGAGGTACGCTCCAACCCTGTCGACTATCTTTATGGACGGGTGTTCATGGCCCATGACCAGGGGTCGCTCGGAGCATGGCAGGTGGCCGTGGACGAAGGTGATGCCAGCCGCCTTGTAATGGTTCACCACCGGAACCTGTATTCTAGACACTATGTTCTCCACATAGTTGTCATGGTTCCCCTTGACCAGGACGATGTCGACGCGATCGGACACGCTGTCAAGCACCTTGCGCACATCCTTCATCTCCTGGCCAAGGTTGCGGCTGAACTCGTGCTTCAGGTCGCCCAGGATGACCAGCCTGTCCGGCTCGTACTTGTCCACCAGCTTGGACAGCGAGCTCATGACCGTCTTCGTCTGGATCCTCGGGATGTGTATCCCCTCGGCCTCCAGTGCCGACTCGTAGCCGATATGAAGATCGGCGATGACCACGGTCCTCTCCTCCGGGATGTGGAGGCACAGGTCGGAGGACATGTACACGCCGTCGAACGCTTCGATATCTTCCATACCTTCCACCCTGCAGCCTGGTCAGGCATTGTTTCCAAGAGAAGCTCACTATTAGAAACTTATCACCTGTACTTTCGACCCGCTTCCCGAAAGATGTATGAACGAGGGCGGAGCATGCGGGCATTGTGATCCGGAACACCTTTCTGATCCTGCCCTCCGTCGGCAAAGGCAAGGAGAGGAACCTATGGAAGAGCGGGGTACGGGACTGGGACGAGTTCCGAAGTGAAAGGAAGGTAAAGGGCATCTCCGCAGAGAGGAAGGTGGGCATGGACCGCCAGCTCGACCAGGCGGACGAGTTCCTGGATCGGGAGATGACCGACTACTTCTGTAAGATCCTCCCGACGGTCGAGCACTGGCGCCTCTATGACCGGTTCAGGAAGGACACGGCATTCCTGGACATCGAGACCGACGGCCGCTCCTCATACGCCAATGTCACCGTGGTGGGCATCTATCGCAACGGTAACACCACCACCTTGGTCAGGGGGCAAGATCTCAGCGCGGCGTCGCTGACTGAAGCGCTGGAAGGCGTCAAGCTGCTGGTGACGTTCAACGGCAGCTCGTTCGATTTGCCCATACTGGGCTACCATTTCCCGCTGGCAGTCCCACGGGTGCCTCATTTCGACCTCCGCCATGCCTGCCGCCGGGTCGGCCTGACGGGCGGGCTGAAATCGGTGGAGAAGCAGATGGGCATGTGCCGGGCGAGGGAGATCGAGTACGTGACCGGGGAGGAGGCGGTGTACCTATGGAGGGCATGGGAGCGCTCTGGAAGCAAGAACGCGCTCAAGCTCCTGAAGCGGTACAACGAGGAGGATACCGTTAACCTCGAACCGATAGCCGATCGCGTGTACGGGACGCTGAGGGACGGCATCATCCGTAGTGCGAAAGAGCGGTGCGGAACATGACCCCGGCACGGGACGAGCACGGGTTCGAGCGGGCGGCGGCAGAGGCTGCCGATATCCTGAGATCATCACGCTCCGTGCTCGTGGTCGGCCACATCGATGCGGACGGAATCACCGCATCATCCATCGCATCGATCGCCCTGGAGAGATCCGGGATTCCCCTTGAGGTCAGGTTCGTAAAGAAGCTGGATGATGCGGAGATCACGAGGACCATGGACCATGCGGCGGAGAGGATCTGGTTCGTCGACCTCGGCAGCAGCTCGCTGTCCAAGCTCGATGGCGACAGGTGCGTCATCACCGACCACCACCAGATCGACCCGGCGGCGACGGGCGAAAGAAGAGGGCACGTCAACCCCCATCTCTTCGGCATCGATGGCTCCACCGAGATCTCGGGGGCCGGAACGACCTATGTGGTGGCGAGGAAGATGGACGCCCGGAACGCGGACCTGTCGGCGCTGGCGGTGGTTGGAGCGGTGGGAGACTTCCAGGAGGCCGCCGAGAGCCGCCTCGTTGGATACAACCGCGTCATATTGGGGGATGCCGCCGCCCTCGGACTCGTGACCGCGGAGAAGGACGTGAGACTGTTCGGACGGCAGACCCGCCCGGTGCACGCCCTTCTGCAGTACTCCTCGGAGCCATCGCTCATGCCTTTCATAGTGCGCAGCCCTGCCCGGGGCGGAGCGGAGCCGGTCGAGGATATAAAGGACGAGGACGACAAGATGGTCGCCATCGACTTCCTCGAGGGCCTGGGGATCACCATCGGGAAGGAGGACACTTTCCGGACGTGGTGCCAGCTCAGCATCGAGGAGAAGAGGACGATCGTCAGCGCCCTGGTCAACCGTATGATCGATTCCGGCAAGGGGGAACCGATGGTGCGCAGGCTCATCGGGGAGGTCTACAACCTCTCTCCGGACCTTCCAGGAGCACCTGCCGGATGGCTGAGCGGGTCCGCGGAGGGGAGCTCCAAGGATGCCAACGGGTGTGAGTGGAAGCCGAGCGCCAGGGCGCTTCTGGACGCCAAGGAGCTCTCCACCCTTCTGAACGCTTGCGGGCGCCATGACAGGGCGGAGGTGGGGATGAGGGTCTGCCTCGGCGACCGGGGCGAAGCTCTCAGGATAGCGCTGACGCAGCAGGACGACCACCGCAAGAAGCTGAGGGAAGCGATCGACCTCGTGAAGAACTCTCCCGATTTCGGGGCCAGGACCAAGACCCCGTCCGGCAGGGAGCTGAATGCGGTGCGCTACTTCCACGGAGGAGCGGAGATTGAGGATACCATCGTGGGCATCGTCGCCGGCATGCTGCTCAGCGGTCCGGACTTCCCGGACGATAGGCCGCTCATAGCCTTCGCCCAGGCAGGGGACGGCAGCTGCACGGTGAAGGTCTCCGGCAGGGGCACAAGGGACCTGACCCGCAGGGGCCTCGATCTGTCATCGGCCATGCGGCATGCATCAGAAATGGTTGGGGGGTCGGGCGGCGGACACAACATAGCCGCGGGCGCCACGGTCCCCGAGGGGAGGGAAGAGGATTTTCTCCTGGCTATCGACAGGATGGTAGCATCTCAGCTCAGCCCATGAGCTTCAGCAGGATGGCCTTCTGGGCATGCATTCGGTTCTCCGCCTGGTCGAACACCACGCTCTGTGGGCCGTCGATAACGTCGGTGGTGACCTCTGAACCGCGATGGGCGGGGAGGCAGTGCATGAACAGGCAGCCCTTGTTCGCCAGTGCCATCATCCCCCGGTCGACCTGGTAGGGCATCATTATGCGCCCCTTCTTCTGGGCCTCGCACTCCTGGCCCATGGAGATCCATGTATCGGTGTATATGATGTCCGCTCCCTTGGCGGCCTCCTGGGGCGAGGTCGTCACCTTGCTGCTGACCCCGTTCTTCCTGGCCAGGGTCTCGGCGCTCTTCAGTATCTCGGCGTCCGGCCGGTACTCCATTGGAGTGGCGGCCATGAAGTCCATGCCCACCAGCGCCGCACCTAGGGCCAGGGAGTTGCATACGTTGTTGCCGTCCCCCATGTAGGCGAGCTTGAGGCCCTCGAAGCTCTTCTTGTGCTCCCTTATGGTCAGCAGGTCAGCGGCGACCTGGCAGGGATGCTCGAGATCGTCCAGGGCGTTAATGACCGGCACGCTGGCATTCTCCGCCAGCTCTTCCATGTTGGCATGGCTGAACGCCCGGTACACGATTCCGTCAACATACCGGCTGAGGACCATCGCGGTGTCCGCGATGGTCTCTCCCCGGCCAAGCTGGGAATCCTTTTGGCTGAGGAATATGGCGTGGCCGCCCAGCTGGAGCATGCCCACTTCGAACGAAACCCTGGTACGGGTGCTCGATTTCTCGAATATCATCGCCAAGGTCCTGCCCTTCAGCTGCTGACCGCTCTTGTCGTTCTTGCTCTTCAGCTCCAAGGCTGATCCGAGGATGTCCTCGATATCCTCACGCAGGTCCAGCACTGAAATGACGTCCCTTTTCATGTTTTCAGTGTGACAAGAAAGGTACCCCACTTAACCATTATGTAGCGCTCTGTACAATCGGACCGAGATAATGTCGTTCAATGGTCGCATTGATGCTGGATGGTACATTTTTTATCGGCCAAGTCCTGCCTCACCGAAGGCCACAGGCCCGGGCCGCGAGCGCAGCGGCATACCGTTCCTCTCTCTGAAAGGCCTGGGCTTGAAGAAAGATTTAATTAGATTAAGGCATTGAGGACTTGCCGCTACGGCCGGGTTGGGGTAGCCTGGCATCCTGTGGGACTGTGGATCCCTAGACTCGAGTTCAAATCTCGGACCCGGCCCCCTCTTCTGTCCTTATAAAATGCGTCAAGAGGTCCAGCTCATGCTCGAGCCGGCAGCCGTTCCAAGCCCGCCTCGGGAGCTCAGGCCGCTGTCTCATCGATGACGACGAACTCCTTTTCTATGAACGCAAGGTCCTTGGCCTCGAAGGTCCGCGGATCGATGGGGACGATGAACTTGGCCCCGGAGACCACCACCGCGTCGTGCACCGCATAGATCATCTTCAGGACCTTGTCCAACTGGTTCTCCGAGATCAGGTAGTCGAGCCCGTCCAGGAGGAGGATGGAATTGTCACCCTTCTGCAGGAAGTCGACCATGGTGTGCTGTATGATCGTCAGTGAGGCGGGGTCCAGCCGGTCCTGCCCCGGCTGTCCAGAGAGCCATATTATGGGAGTCCTTATCTGGCCGTACCTCTCCCTGACCTGGTCGGGATGGAGGTTGGTTATAAGCATGCCCCTGCCCCCTTTCTCGACCTCCTCGATGAACATTCTGTACGATGCGTCGGCCTTCTTGCTCTTAACGAGATCACAGTGCCCTCTGACCAGGCTGACCTTTGGCACCTTCACCATCTCGGCGTGCCTGTCCAGCTTGATCCTGGGGATCTCGAACGGTTTGTAGCTCTTGATGGTGTAGGCGAAGATGAGGCTTGTCGCCAGAAGGCCCAACGGAAGGAAATTGTGCATGTCCATGACCGACCATGCTAGGAACGTGTCAAGGATGGTGAATATGAAGGGCATGAGCAGCGCCATGGAGATCAGGGTGCAGTGCTGTTTCAGCATATCGTCCTCCAACCTGTCCCAGACCTTGTTGAGGAACAATATCGGAGGTATGCTGAAGCCACCAAGTATCAGGATCCAGAGGATCGTATAGATATTGGGGACATACCAATATCCACTGTCGCCGAACCACACCTCGTTCGGAAGCACCGCCACTGCAACGGCCGCCATGGCCGTAAAGAGGAGGAAGTTCTGCCTCTTCTTTATCGGCCAGGAACGGTCCGTCTCGAAAGGGGGGTTCAGTGACAGGTAGAGAACGGAGGATGCCACCAGCACCCCGGACAGCATGGCATAACGGGTGAAGAAACTGGCCAGGTTTTCGTTCGAGGCATTGTGAAGAAGGAACATGGCGGACGAGTAGATGGCCACCATGCTCATTGCGATCATGTAGAGCTGTGATACCTTAAGATATGGATTCATCCTGAGAATGAAAACGCCCAGGCCAAGGCAGATCAATCCAGCAATCAGCACATCGACCGAATAAATGGGTGTGCCCCCAATATAACACCCTTATCAAACCTTCTTACATACTAATAATGAACGACCCAGTTTACATTTTTTGAACCAAGGAAAACTGGACATGTCCAGAACGGGCGGTCCATTCACCCGCTCAGACCCAATCCGTGTCGCCCAGCATGATGTGGGCCCGCAGCCCCTTCTTTGTCAACGCGTCCATGAGGGGACCGGACCCCGCCCTCTCAAGGGCGATGACCTTCATCTCGCTGTTCCCGGTGTACCTCACCTGGGACAGGAAGCCGACCTCGGTCAGGTTCTTGCCGTAGGGGTGCCCTTCCGGCAGGCAGCACAGCACGGTCTCTATATCCATGCCCCTTGCCAGGGAGATGCAGTCCATGAGCAGCAGGGGTATCACGTCCGGCGAGCGGGGATCGGCCAGGCAGTCCACTATATTGAGGAAGCGAGAGCCGTCCTTGGTCTCGTCGCGCATCACCATGTAGCCGACCAGCCGCCCCTTGTTCCGGGCGGTGCGGACGATGAAGTCCCCGGAGCGGGGGTCGCAGTACCTCCAGCTGAGGTAGCCGCTGGTGCGTACGATCATGATGTCGAAGTTCTCGCTCGCCCTGGCGTAGAGCTCGTCGAACTCGCTCCCCATGTTCTCCTCTCGGCCGAGGGTTATTCCGCCGCCCAAGTCCACCCGCGGCCCCAGGGAGCGCCTCAGCAGCTGGTAGCTGGAATAGCCCAGCCTCTTTATCGAGCCAAAGCGTACCTTCTTGAAAAACTGGTCCTCGTCGATGATGTAGCGGTGCTGGAGCATGACGATGCCCAGGTCGGTGAAGCCCTGCTTGGTCACGCTGACGTGATAAGATGCCTGGTTGGGGAACCCGAAGTCCAGCGCCACATCGTGGTCGTCCTTCATCCGGTTGCGGCAGGCCATGGTGCGGCCGATGAGACCAGCACCCCTGAAGGCGGGGTCGGTGCAGAGGTCCACGCCCTGTGAGGCGATGACCGTCCTGTCCCCGACCTTTAAGCGGACCGGCAGGGACGCGGAATGGGAGACGACCTTCCCATCATGCAATGCGATGCAGACCAGGTGGAAACCGAGCGGATTGCCCAAGAACTTCCACCTCCAGTGCTCGATGTGGTCCACGCTCGTGCTGGTGGCAGGCCACCCCATCGTGTTCTCCAAAAAGGGTACTATGGCCCCCTCGTCGCCTTCCACATACGCACGGACCTCCACGTCAGGCGGCAGGTCCGAAAGATCCGACCTCCCCATGGTAACCGACTTAACACCCTTAGGAGACCATACGGTGGTTGGTATAATACCTTATGCCCAGCGTAGGCGCGCCCGTGAACATCAGCCCCTCGGTCCCGCAAGAGATTAAATCGTATGCTTCCCATAGTCCGCCCGGTGAGAGTCATGGGATACACTGGACCGCTTGAAAAGATCGATGATTACCGCTGGAGGATCCCCAGGAGCTACAAGAAGGGAATGCGTACCGACGCTGTAATATTCGCGAGCGAGAGGATGATCCCCAGCCTAAGGGAGGACAACGCTCCCGAGCAGGCGGCCAACGTGGCGTTCCTACCGGGCATCGTGGGCAACGCGATGGCCATGCCCGACATCCACTGGGGCTACGGGTTCCCTATCGGAGGCGTCGCGGCCATGGACCTGGAGGAGGGAGTGATCTCTCCTGGCGGGATCGGCTTTGACATCAACTGCCTCTGCGAAGGCTCGAGGATCAGCACCGAGCTGGGCGGATGGATGAGGATCGAGGACTTCGAGCGGGAGTTCGCTACATCCATACAGACGAACGATGGGTTCACCCTGGGCCTTATGGGCGGGAGGACCGCCATTAGGACATTGGAGGGCGGATTGATCGACAGGAGACCTTCAGCGTTCATGAGGAAGCCCAGTGACAAGAGGGTGTTCAAGATCGTCACGAGAACCGGTCTCGAGCTCAGGTGCTCCGAGGACCATCCCATACTCACCGACGGCGGGATGAGGTCGACATTGCTCCTCAGGCCCGGGGACAAGGTCGCCGTGAGCTACTTCCAGGGCGTGGAGCTGGACCGCCGGGTCGACAAGAGGGAGGTCGTCCTGGCCAAGATCCTCGGGTACATGATGGGGGACGGCGCGCTCCATGGGGCCGGGGATCGCCTACAGGCCTGCGCATACGGTGCCAAGAAGGACCTGGAGAGGATGCAGAACGACCTGAGGGGGCTTGGATACAGCTCGGAGATATGCGGAGGCCACAGCGGACCGAAGCGCGATGGGGACTCGGAGTTCGCTGCAGAGCGCTATGAGCTGCACGTTAGCTCCCCGGAATTCTCGAGCCTGTTGCGGGAGAGGGGCATGCCCATCGGGAGGATACCCGCATCCGGTCACAGGGTCCCGGAATGGATCATGAAGGGACCGCTCGCGCTCAAGAGAGCGTTCATGGCAGGGCTGTTCGGTGCGAAGCTCGGCGCGCCGAGGACGCTGTCCAGGACGTGCTTCTGCATGCCCACCTTCACCCAGCACAAGAGCGACGGCCATATGGGGCCGGCAAGAATGTTCCTCATCGACCTGATGCAGATCCTGGATGAACTGGGCGTGGAGACGCGAAGGATGGTCGAGAGGGGAGACCGCTTCGCTCAAAAGGGAAGCACGTCCAGGCTCAGGCTCCTCATCGGGTCGGAAGAAGGGAACCTGATCAGGCTTTACCGCACCATCGGCTTCGAGTATTCTGAAAGGAAGAGCAGGATCGCCGAGATCGCGGTCAAGTACATGCTGCTCAAGAGGGGGCTGCACGACCGGAGGGTCGCCGCGGCGGAGAGGACAAGGGAGCTCAAGGGGAAAGGCTTGAGGCTTAAGGAGGTCCAGGAGCTGCTGGTCCGCGAGGACATCGATGCTCGATCCATCGAGAGGTACTACCACGAGAATGCCGGGCCGAGCATGAGATCCGACTTCGCCCCGTTCAAGGAATTCCTCGAGGAGGAGATGGCCATGCTGGACTCTTCCGGCTCCCTGTACGATGAGATCCTCTCGGTGGAGGAGGCCCAGTACAGCGGGAACGTTTACGACTTCACCGTTGAGGGGACCCATAACTTCGTGGCCAACGGTTTGATCGTTTCAAATTGCGGGGTCCGTCTGGTCCGCACCGATCTCGAGGAGAAGGACGTCCGCCCGGGCATCAAGGACCTGATCGGGACGCTGTTCAGGAACGTTCCCGCTGGGGTGGGCTCCGAGGGCGTCGTCGACGTCGCCTCCACGCAGATCGATGACATCCTGCAGCGCGGGGCAGAGTGGGCGGTCGACAACGGCTACGGCTGGAAGGAGGACCTGGACGCCACCGAGGAAGGGGGCCGCATGATGACCGCCGACCCGACCAAGGTGAGCTCCAAGGCCAAGCAGCGCGGCATTCCCCAGGTCGGTTCCCTGGGCTCCGGCAACCACTTCCTCGAGGTCGACGTGGTCGACGAGATCTTCGACGAGGAGGCGGCCAAGGCGTTCGGGCTCTGGAAGGGGCAGGTGACGGTCTCGGTCCATTGCGGCTCCCGGGGGTGCGGCCACCAGATCGCCACCGACTATCTGCAGGTGATGGAGAAGTACATCCGCCAGAGCGGCCTCCAGCTTCCCGACAGGCAGCTGGCCTGCGCACCTGTACGTTCGAAGGAGGGAGAGGACTACCTTAAGGCGATGTCCTGCGGGGCCAACTTCGCGTGGGCCAACCGGCAAATGATCCTCCACTGGATCAGGCAGTCCTTCGAGGAGCACTTCAAGCGGGACCCCGAGAGCATGGGGATGCACCAGGTCTACGACGTGGCGCACAACATCGCCAAGGTGGAGGAGCACCTCGTGGACGGGAAGATGCGCAAGGTGGTCGTCCACCGCAAGGGAGCGACGAGGGCGTTCCCGCGCGACCGGCCCGAGGTGCCGGCCAAGTACCGCGCGGTAGGGCAGCCGGTCCTCATCCCGGGGGACATGGAGAACGGCAGCTACGTGCTGGTGGGCACCGACCGCACCATGACCGAGGCCTTCGGCTCCACCTGTCATGGTGCCGGCCGCGTCATGTCCAGGAACGAGGCGCTGCGCAAGTTCACCGTGCAGGGCATCCGCGACGAGCTGTCGGCCAAGGGGATATTCCTCAAGTCGGCGACCAAGGACGGCATACTCGAGGAGGCCCCGGAGGCCTACAAGAACATCGAGTCGGTGATCGACGTCGTCGTGGGCGCGGGGCTCTCCCGCAAGGTCGCCCGCATCACTCCCATCGGCGTGATGAAGGGCTAGTCGAACAGCACCCTGAGGGCCGCCCTCTCCACTTCCTCCCTGTTCCTGAGAGGGGTGGACACCATCACCGCCCAGTCGTGGACCCCACGGGACTGGATGGCCTTGGCCAGGGGGCTGTAGCGGGACAGCGGCCTGACCCTGTCCCCATCGAGGATCGGTATGTCGGTCTTGCCGATCCTCGGCTCGGAGAGCAGGAGGGCGCGGTTGGGGATGTCCAGTAGCACCTCGGACTCGTCGACCCCCGCCCGGTCGGCGATCTCCCTCTCCTTCTCCTTCCTCCTGCGGTACTCCGACAGCTCGACAAGCTGCCCGAGCTGCTCGTCCTCGAGACCGGACACCGGGAGCATGACCGCCTTCTTGTAGAGCCGACGGTAGTCGAGCAAGGTCATGATCCTCGCGGTAGCTCCTCCCACGGACCTCAATCTCGACGCCAGCCCGCAGTCGGTCAAGAGATGCACATCGTCGAGCACCGTATAGGGAGCATGCTCCACCGCCTTGCACAGCATCAGCTCGGCGATGCGCGCGGTCTTGTGAAAATACACCGAGGTGTACATCAGCGCCCTGGCGACCATGAGGCCCTCCGCGGCGGCAAGACCTCCCTTGTTGATCACCAGGTCCCCGTGGAAGATGCCCACCGTCTGCAACAGGCGGTCCACGTCTATGGTCCCGTGGGCGACCCCGGTGTAGTAGGCGTCCCGCTTGAGGTAGTCCATCTGGTCCACATCCAGCGGTCCGGATATGATCTGACTAAGGTATCTCTTGGACCCGAAGTGGGCCTGTCCGCCCTCGACCAGGAGGGTCTGCCCCGGCCTGAGCTCCTTCCTCGATGCCACGATGAGCTCGCACACCTCGTCGGTGGAGATGCCATTGCGCTCTAGGACCTCGGCGATCGGACACACCGGGCCTAGAACGTCCATTACGGCATCGCTCACCGGGGGCAGGTCGCCCCTGATGAGCGCGGTGGTGACGTCCATGTGGTCCTCGCCCGTGCGGTCGTGGACGACCTCCTCCAGGGTGTGGGAGAACGGCGTATGCCCTATGTCATGGAGCAAGGCGGCGGCCAGCAGGGTACGCTTCTCATCGTCGGACAGCTCGATGGAGCGGCCCATCAGTCCCGCCATGTGGTACGTTCCCAGGGAGTGCTCCAGCCTGGTGTGGTTCGCTCCCGGGAACACGAATTGCGCGAGACCCAACTGATGGACCCCGTGCATGCGCTGCATCTCCGGGCGCTCCAACAGCTCCAGGAATACGCCCTCGACCTTCACGCTGCCGTGCACGCAGTCATGGATCACCTTGGAAAAAGGCACAGCGATAGAGTGGTCGGGAGGATAATAATGGTTGGCCCTGCTGGCAGGGCCTAAGCGGTTTGATCAGAAGATAGAGGCGCTTACCTGAAACCGCCCCGGATCTTGTTGCGGTCGATCTTCAGGCCCCTAGGGGTGACCACGATCAGGTCATGCCCGATGGCCGCTACATCGCCGCTGTTGTCCCTGGCGACCGCCTTGAGCTCGCTAGTGATCCGCTTCAAGGTGTCGATGTCGTTGGCGATGTTCGAGTAATCAAGGATGAGGACGTTGCCATCATAGACAGGCTGGGTAAGGTCTGAGAGGTCCTCGTAGCGGTAGATCTCGGCCAGCTTGACCATTCCCTTTCCGCCCGCGGAGGCCTCCTCCTCGAAGTACATGGCCCCGAGGTCTATGTACTGGTCTGTCTCCACCGTCGGTACATCTTCTTTGTTCTTGCTAAAAGGCTTCCTGCTGAGTAAAGGCATGGCATCCCTTACTAAGTGGAATACGGTGCTGAATATTTAGTCTTTCCATACTAATTAGGGAGATAAAATTCACGTCGCCCGGGTCGGCCATCATCTCGCGCCGATCGACGGCGCCATCACGGCCGACGCTCCCGGGCGCCTCTTTTAATTGTCCTCGTCGACCTTCCAAAGCTTGTCCGCTACGAAGTGTATGCTCTTGATGGCCTTCCCCGAGGCCTTGGTCATCATGTGCTCGCCGGACACCAGGGCCTCGCCGATCATAAGGGGCCGCCCGTTCCTGACGTCCCTGACCCAGACCAGGTCTCCCGGGACGATCGAGGGATCGGCGTCCACGATCCCCGGGCCCATCACGTCCGCGCCTTTGGTGACGAAGGGCACCGCGCCCATGTCCACGGTCACGTAGGCCCTGGAGGCGGGGTGCTTCAGAAGGCCCCTGACGGTCAGGAACGCCTTTCCCTGGTAGACGATGCCCTGCACCTGGTTGCCGATGAAGATCACATCATAGTCGGTGCTCTCGCCCCGGTCGACAGCTTCCCCCGGTACGAACGCATCCGCCCCGAGGCGGGAGCGGATCTCCTCGTCGAGGGCCTTGATCTCCTTCTCCCGGAGCCGGTGGCGTTTCCTGATCCTTATCTCGCTCATCGGGGTCCAATCCACGGACCTCAGTAAATACCTTTTCGACCCTGGCGGCGCTTCCTGAACAGGCTGCCGAGGAATCCCTTGCTCTCAGCCTCCTCATCCCTGCCATTGCCATTGCCGCTGATCGCCACCGGCACCTCGACCGCGGCGGCCCTTACCTCAGTTTCATTGGGAACGGGCGTGCCGTTCATCTCCCTGGCCACCCGCTCGAGCTCATCGATCCCGGACATGGCGAACTCCGCCCCGCAATAAGGGCAGTATGGTGCGTTGTCCCTGATCTTGCGGTCGCAGACTGGACATTCGATCTCTACGGTATTTGCATCCATAGAAGCCAAGACCTAGATATTTCTGCATGAGGATATAATGATAACTGGTGTGCCCGCCATGTCGTGTCGGAGGCCGTATCCCTTATTCTCAAGCATTGAGCCCGGGGTGGTAAAGGTCATAAACCGGTCACCGTGATTTCCGTTCATGCGCTGGGGCCTCCTAGGGGTCAGGTTGTCGATAATCACAGTATATCTGGTGATAGCCGCCATCATCGCGATGAGCATATTGCCGCTTGCTACTGGCAAACTACATGTCTCGGTTCCCGAGGGCGGGGGCGATCAGACGGTGGTGGACGGGAACAAGGTCATCCTGACCGTGCCTGTCGACATAACCAATGATGGATATTTCGACATCCAGGACCTCACGATAAGGTTCAAGATCGCCGATGGCTCGAAGATCATCACCGAGCAGACATCCGTGCCGGTGGACGTGGTCGCCGGACGAACGAACCATCTCAACATATCGGTGGCGCTCGATCTGAACGATATCGACGAGGAACACCTCAAGAACCTGGTGTTCAATGCGACCGTGCTCAACCTGGAGGTCGGTGTCGAGGCGGGCTACTCCCTGGGACTGGTCAAGGCGTCCATCAACACCCAGCAGGAGATGAATTGGGAACCGATGGTCAGCAACCTGGACATCAACACCAACAGCATCAGCTGGGTGGACAACGGCACCAATGTGGACGTAATGATCCCCTATCACTTCGATGCCTCTGATTTCGTGCGGGGCAAGACCGCTGTCGTCCAGGCGCAGATATCCAACTCCACGGCGGTCCTGGGAACGGCGTCGGAGAGCATTACCGTCAGCTCGACCAATGATGGCCAGCTGAAGTTCGTAGTGCCGATGGAGACCTTCCTGTGGCTGCAGGCCCATCCCGAGACGCTCACCCTCGGTGCGGACATCTCGCTCATGGGGGCGACCATGCATCTCGATAGGACGATCCAGACGGGGGGCCAGCTATGAACGAGTTCTCTCTCAAGATAGGCAACGCGGGCAAGGGCATCGTGTCCTTGGTCATCGCCGCAGCGAAGTACGTCCTGGTACCGATGCTCGTGCTGATGGCGTTCACCAACATATTCGCTCAGATAGAGGGGGCGTCGACGATCACCGACCAGCTCGACCTGGAGAGGGTCAAGTTCTTCGTCCTCGTGCTGGGGATCCCCATCACCGTCCTCGCCTTCTTCCGGGGATTCTACCCCAAGGGTAGCCGCTCGAGGTTCGCGTTCGCGGCAGCGATCACCGTCCTGGTCTGCGCTTGGATCTGGATGATCATGATGGGCGGGAACATGACCCTGGAGATCGAGAAGGTCGGGTTCTCCATCTCTTATGTGGGATTCGTGGCCCTCTTCATCCTGGCAGCGGCCCTGGGCGGGGTCTTCTACTTTGTCGAGATGCTCTCGTACCGCAGGGAATGGCTGGCGTCAAGAGAGCCGCTGGCCCACTCCCCGGCGAACGGCGCGGCGTAGCGCCCTCTTTATATTTTTATTGCGTTGGAGCTTAGAGAGAAGCTTTAATAGCTCAGTGGAGCTAGATGCCCAACCAACGGTGCACTTACATGGGTATCAGCATGGCCATTTGTGAACTTGACAGCATCGATTCGCTGTGCAAGAAGGACAAGGAAACGATCATCAAGGCCCGGTTGCCCTCCGTCCAGGGCATTGAAGCATGTGCCGACTATGACGAGACGGTCATGATCGAGGACGCCAAGAGGATATTCTCGTCAGACTGGGAGGGCTTCCTGAAGAGGAACCGCCTGGACGGGGACAGGGACAGTTTCCTCCTCGAGAAGGTGAAGAAGGAGGAGGACGCGGCCAAGCTTAGGCCGGTCGCGAAGAAGATCTACACTGGATGGGTCGTGCTGGCCAAGATGTCACCGGAGCAGGCTCAGAACGCGGTCAAGAGCGCCGGTCCGGACAACCTCCTTACGAGGTGGGACACCGTCCCGCTGGAAGAGACCAACATGATATGCGGCAAGTGCCCGATGTCCTGGGACAAGGGACGGGGATGCATCGGCTCCTTTGGACCGGAGAACTCCCAGCTCCCCGAGATCGCCAAGAAGTACGGCCTCGCCATCGTCGCCCGTGTACCCGAGCTTGCCGCGAGCAGGGAGAAGCTCACCGCAGGGGACGCCAAGAAACTGGCCGATGAGTGCAAGGTCCTAAAGGAGAAGCTCGAGGTCGAGGGCAAGGGCCCGGCCAGGCGTTATGGCGGCGTGGTAGAGCGCATGGGGATCATGGCAGACCTCTGCGCCAGGAACGGCATGCGGTTCTACTTCCTGTGAGGAAATGACATGGACGTGACCAAGGGGCCCGATTATAAGGAGGTCAACGAGGCATTCAACCTCTCCAGCTTCCATGCCGGCTTCCTAAAGCTGGCAATCCTGAAGATGGTCTCCCAGCGGCCCCTCCATGGCTACGCCCTGATGAAGGAGATAGAGAGGATGAGCGAGGGGACCTGGAGGCCCAGCCCGGGGTCCATCTATCCCGCTCTACAGGACCTGCTGCGCTCCGGGTACATAGAGCAGGAGGCGGACGGGAGGAAGAGGATCTACAAGATCACCCCTCACGGGGGGACCATCCTCAAGTTCGCCCTGGACCACATGAGGGTAAGGATCATGAACCTGGAGAATCTGCTCGACTACCAGCCGCTGAGCGAGTGAGGTCCCTACCTGCCTCCGCAGGCCGGGCAGTTCTCCGCAGGAAGGACATCGATCGTCTCCCAGGCGTTATGTTCCAGATCGCCGACCAGCAGTTTTGAGCGGAGCGGTTCGCCCATGCCGGTCAGGAGCTTCACGGCCTCCGCCGCCTGCAGGCAGCCGAACACCCCGGCGGTCGGACCGAGGATGGGAAGGATCCTCCTCTGCTCAGGTGCCCTGGGGAACAGGCAGCGCAGGCATGGCGTCCGGCCCTTCTCTATCACCGTTATCTGGCCATGCATCCCCTCCACCGCCGCATGGACGAAGGGGGTAGAGGTCCGCAGGGCGTGCTCGTTGAGCACGAACCTCGGGGCGAGGCTGTCAAGGCAGTCCAGGATGACGTCGGCACCGCGGAAGAGATCGGCGATGTTGGCAGGCGTGACCTCGATCCAGTGGGCCTCCACCTCGATGTAGGGATTGAACCTCCTCAGCTTCCAGGCAGCGGAAGCGGCCTTCGGGATGGTGCCGACGTCCTCCTCCCAGTGCAGGATCTGCCGGTTCAGGTTGGTGACCTCAGGGACCTGCGGGTCGGCGAGGATGAGCCTTCCCACTCCTGCGCCCGCAAGGTAGTAGGCGGCCGGGCTTCCCAGGCCTCCGACGCCCATTATCGCGACGGTGCTCCCGGCGAGCTTTTCCTGACCCTTCTCTCCCAGACCGGGGAGCATCATCTGCCTGACGTACCGTTCGGTCCCGACCATGATGACCAGAGAACGCGGGCGCCCCTATTCATCCTGCCGGTCCGTTTTCGCCTCACATTATTATTATAGGCCCTGAAATCATTATATGATGACTGGAAATGGTTGAGAGCGTCATCAGCGTTAGGAAGTTGGTGAAGAGATATGGCGATCTTGTTGCCGTCAATAGCATCGACTTCGATGTGCTGAAGGGAGAGGTCTTCTCCATGCTGGGACCGAACGGGGCCGGGAAGACCACGACCGTGGAGATCATGGAGTGCCTCAAGAGCAAGACCTCCGGTGAGGTCAGCGTCCTGGGGTTCGACATAGACGACAAGGTTCGGGAGATCAAGAAGCGGATCGGAGTCCTCCCGCAGGACTTCAACGCCTTCGAGCTGCTGACGGTAAAGGAGAACATCGAGTACTTCGGCGGCATGTTCCACGAGTACCTACCGGCCGACGACCTCATAGCGCTTGTAGATCTGGAGGACAAGCGCGACGAGTACTTCAAGAACCTGTCCGGCGGCCTGAAGCAGCGGGTGGGGGTGGCCATCTCCATGGTCAACGATCCGGAAATCGTCTTCCTGGACGAGCCGACGACCGGCCTCGACCCCAAGGCAAGGCGCGAGGTCTGGGAGGTCATCAAGGGCCTGAAGGCCAAGGGGAAGACGATCATACTTACCACTCATTATATGGAGGAGGCCGAGGTCCTCTCGGACCGCGTTGCCATCATCGACGGCGGCCAGTTCATTGCCATGGGGACCCCGGGCGATATCATCAGGAAGTACGGCTCGGGGGACATCGTGGTCGTACGGGGAGGGGGAAAGGATGCCTACGCCCAGCTCAGGGACCTCTCCTCCCAGGTGGAGCAGAAGGGGAACGACGTGGTGGTCCGAGTTGACCACAAGCAGGTCCTCCCCGAGGTCGTGATGAATCTGGAGCGCAGCGGCACCTACTACGAGGAGCTGCAGCTCCGGAGGTCTACGCTCGAGGACGTGTTCCTTTCGCTCACGGGCAAGAGATTGGGTGAGGGCGGCGAGGTGGAGTAGATGGCGTTCGGACGCAGGATATGGATCAATTTCATAGCCCAGGCCAGGATGTTCTTCCGCAGCCCAGGCTCCGTCTTCTGGACGGTGGCCTTCCCGGTGCTTCTCATTTTGCTGTTCGGCGCCATCTTCAGCAACTCCGGAACGACCACTTACACGCTGTATGTGCAGGACCTCGACCATTCGGCCGCTTCCCAGGAGCTCCTTCAGGGGTTCAATGAGACCAAGGTCCTGAACATCGTCATGGTCGACCCTTCGGTCGATCCGGACCAGTACATCAGGGACAACTCGATCTCCTCGTTCTTGATTATACCAGAGGGTTTCCAGGGCGCGTTCGCCCCTGAACCGTACAGGGAGAACACCACGCTGGAGCTGCGCATCGACAATTCCAGCAGTTCCGCGCTGTCGGTGGCCTCGATCGTCAACTCGGTGGTCCAGAGCCTGAACCTCTACCTGGCCAATGGGACCCTGGTCGTCAGCACGAACATCCAGGGCGTGTCCGCGAACACCCATTTCAACTACATCGACTTCTTCCTGCCCGGCGTCATCGGCCTGACCGCGATGACCACCACGGTAAACTGGATGGTCGGCCTGCAGACCAGGTACCGCCAGAACGGCATATTCAAGAAGCTGGCCACCACCCCGATAACCCAGATGGAGTGGCTTACGTCCCTGGTCCTGTGGCAGATCCTGACGGTGTTCCTTTCAGTGGCCATCATCATGGTCGTCGGCATACTGGCGTTCAACGTGCATCTGAGGCTGGACCTGCTGTCCATAATAATGATCGTACTGACCAGCGCCTTGTTCTCGGCGCTCGGGCTGATCATTGCCAGGTTCGTCAAGGAGGAGGAGACCGGAGGGGTGGCGGCGGGTGCGATCACCTTCCCCATGATGTTCCTGGCGGGAAGCTTCTTCCCCCTGGAGTCGATGCCGGATTACCTGCAGGTCATCGCCAAGGTCATGCCCCTGACGTACGTTAACAACGGCCTGAGGGACGCAATGATCTATGCCAACTCCTCCGGGGCGCTGTACAATGTGCTCATCGTGGCCATGCTGACCCTCGTCTTCATGGTCGTCGGAGTCGCGATCTCCACCTGGAAGCAGGATTGAAGGACGAGAAAAAGGAAAGGGGGCGGTCCCCGAGGGGGCCGCCCTTTACTTCCACCGGACCAGGATTTTCTCCCGCTGGAAGGTCTTCAGGCTCAGGTATACGATCCCTGCGTCTATCAGGAGGACCAGGCCGCTGAGCAGCAGCATTATCTCCGGTCCGAGGCTGAAGAACCCTGCCAGGGCGACGACGAAGAACACGACCACCGGCAGCACGATCAGCGAGCCGATCTGCTGGGACGCCCTGACGTCGCTGACCTTCGATGACACGACCACGTTCAGCGCTATGCTCATGATGCAGAACAGGGGAGCAAGGATGAACACCCCTATGATCCACACCGCGTCTGGCACAGGCGCGTAGCCCAGGGGGCCGGCGGTCAGATAGTCCACGATGATGGCGAACGGGACGAACGACATCCATGTGGCCAGCATGCACGGGATGAAGATCGACGCGGACTTGCCCAACAGCAGCTCGGAGTCGGTGGTCGGCGTCGCCAGCAGGGGCTCCAGGCTCTTGTTGAGCTTCTCTCCCACGAAGGAATAGGAGGCCATCACCGTCGGGATGATCACCGGGATCATGATGAAGAATATCAGCAGGAAGTTGATGAACTGGAGCAGGAACACCTCGTCCTGCGAGGTGCCTCCGACATCGACCGAGCTGGTGTACATGGCATTGATGGTGGTCAGGTTCACATAGTTAGAGTGGAACATGGCCGAACCGTTCAGCGTCGAATTGCCGACGTACGAGTCGCGCACCAGGCAATCGGTGAGGTTGGAGCTCTCGAAGCGGCAGTTCACCGCCACGATGTTGGTCACCTCGCAGCGGTCGAAGATGGCATCATTATAGGTGCCGTTGGTGACCGCCTCCCCTACCAGCACGGTCACGTTGCTCGGGTGCCCCACGTCCAGCGGCTCGCTGCTGGATAGCGACATGGTGATCGGCGTGAGGTAGATGGCCGGCAGCACCACCGCCAGCAACAGGGGCATGAGCAGGATCGAGTACATGACGTACTTGTTCGTGCGGAACTCGGCGAGGTCCTTCCTCGTAACCACCCACATCTTGTCGAACCTCACTGCTGTCCCCCCAGTAGCTTGACGTAGACGTCCTCAAGGGTGCGTTTCAGCTCGTTGACGAACTCGACCTCGCCACCGTTGCGGACCAGCGCCTGTATGATAGCGGGGTTCGAGGTCGTGGGGTCCACGACATCGATGAGCAGCTTGTTGTCGAGCTGCTTCACGCCCATGACTCCGTCCAAGGTCCTTACCGCATCTACCATCGCCGGGGCGACATTCCGAAGGTGCACCACCGTGGTGCGGCCCCAGAACTCCCTCGAAAGTTCCTCCGGGGAGCCGGTGGCGAGGAGCCTGGTCTTCATCACTCCCACGGTATCGCAGAGGCGCTCGGCATCGTCCAGGTTGTGGGTGTTGATGAATATGGTGCGTCCCTCCTTCTTCAGTTCGAGCAGGAAGTTGCGCACCGTGAGCGAGGCCACCGGATCGAGGCCCGACGTCGGCTCGTCCAGGAAAAGGAACTCGGGTTCGTGGACCAGCGCCCGGGCGATGGCGATCTTCTGCTTCATGCCCTTGGAGAACTTGCCGACGGTGTCGTCCCTGCGGTCCCAGATCCCGAGGAGCTCCAGGAGCTCACGGATCCGGCGCTCCCTCTTATCCGCGGGAACGTCGTACAGGGACGCGTAGAACTGCAGGTTCCGGTGGGCGGACAGCGTCTCGTACAGCCCCGGCACCTCCGGCAGGAAGCCGATCATCGCGCGTATCTTTATCGCATCGCTGGGATCGCTGGCATCCAGTCCGTTCACGAAAACCGAACCGCTGGTCGGTGCGATGAGGGTGCATATCATTCGTATCGTGGTCGTCTTCCCCGCCCCGTTGGGACCGATGAAGCCGAACACCTCTCCGTCCCGAACCTTAAGGTTCAGGTTGTCCACGGCCGTTACTTCGTTGAACTTCCGGGTCAGGTCCCGGGTCTCGATCATCAGGGTTCCTCCGATCTCACGTTCCCCGGTCCTCGGCATCGCACGTTCTCGGCCCTTCGGATGACCCAGATGCGCCCTGCGATCCTCCATGCAGCATGATGGACCGCCTGACTGTGGGCCCTCTGACCTCGTGGACCTTGCGTCCACCCTTCTTCACCGTGGCCCAGACCACCATGAGGGACTGGGACCAAGCTCGCCGGCATTAGGGCGGTACCCCGGACAGGGCATCATGAGGAAGATGAGGAACGTAGTTAAAGGTATAGTGTCATGGAAAATTTAAATTATATCGGCGTCCGACACTATCCGGCAAGGCCGCGTCCTCTCGAACGAGAACGTTCAGACCTGGGGGACCGATGTCTGCTGCGCCGTTGCCGATTGCTGCCGATTGAGCGTCGTCCTCAGCTCGTCCATGTTGATCTTCAGGATCGCCATCTCCCCGATGGCATCCACATCGCTCGTCCTTATGGGTATGAGCGAGGAGGCCATGAACGTCCTCTGCAGGGAGAGCTGGTCCATGGCATCGCGATCCAACTTGACCTGGATGAAGGGGATCGTCCAGTCATGCTCGGTGTCTATGAAGACGTTGTCCACGTTCCCTACGAAGGCCGCGTTGGCGCATATGACCCTCATCCCCATGAACGCTCCTGCCGGGGTCAGGCTGTCGCCGTCTGGTTCGATTATCTCTCCCAGCGCGGATACGGGACGGCGCATGATGACCGCATCGGACACCGACTGCAGTTCGCCGGTCTTGACGTAGATCTTGCTGACCCCGAAGATCTTCTTCCTGCTACCGGCTGCGTCCTCCAATCCACGGCGCAGACCGACCCTGAGAGCCTTCACCTTCCAGGCTACCAGGTCCATACCGACGCCTTCAATGGTACCGATGACCCTGGCATCCGAGCTGATAAGCTCCAGGCCGATGATCTCCTCAAGACCGAGCATCGTCGCCGATACCGTCCACCACCTTTAAATTAGTTGTTCATCCCGCTTCCCCGTTGGCTACCGGCAGATGGTGCGGCTCTGCTCCCTCAGGAACTGCTGTAGATAGTGTATGGAACCAGTGCCCTTTCCCGTGGATCCCGAACTCTTCCATCCGGTGAACGCCTGCCCTCCGACCATCGCTCCGGTCGATCCGCCCCGCTCCCGGTTCGCGTACACCACACCGAACTCGATGTTGTCGAAGAAGTACTTCACCTCGACCTCGTTGGCGGAGAATATGCCGGCGGTCAGGCCGAACTCGGTGTCGTTGGCCTTCTTCAGGGCCTCGGGCAGGACGGAGAACTTCTGGGCGCACAGGATGGGGACGAACAGCTCGTTCTTCACGAGCTCGTGGACCTCAGGAAGTCCGGTGACGATGGTCGGGGAGACGTAGTAACCTCTGGAGAGGTCCCCGTCCTCGATCCTGGCGCCACCGGTGAGGACCTTGCCGTCCTTCCTCGCCATCTCGGCCCATCTGAGGTAGTTGTTCATGGCCGTCTTCGTGATGACCGGCCCGAGGAAGGTGTCCCTCTCGAAAGGATCGCCGACGATGAGACGGCCGGCCTCCTCCCCCAGTCGCTCCATCAGATCATCGAAGATCATGTCCTGCGCGTAGAGACGCGAGCACGCGGAGCATTTCTGCCCGGAGTAGCCGAACGCCGACGCCAGTACTCCCCTCGCCGCCATTTCCAGGTCCGCCTCCGCGGTCACGATGATCGGGTTCTTGCTGCCCATCTCGGCGATGATCGGCCGCTGCCTCCCCTGCGCCGAGGCCATGATCTCCCGGCCGATCCCCAGCGAGCCGGTGAACACCACGCCGTCCACACCTGGGTGGTGGACCATGGTGCTGCCGACCTCCTCTCCCGATCCGGATATCATGTTGAGCGCCCCGTCCGGTATCCCGGCCTTGGACAGGAGCTCGTAGAACATATGCACCGGGAGGGGCGCGGCCGAGCTGGGCTTGAGGACGACAGTGTTGCCTGTCAGCAGCGCACCGACGGTCATCCCCGCGGTTATGGCCAGAGGGAAATTGAACGGGCAGATGACGGCCCACACGCCATACGGCCGGAGGAGGACCTCGACCTCCTCCTCGGGGTACGGGGGATCGCTGGCCCGCTCGAAACCGTTGTTCCGGCGCATCTCCGAGCAGTAGTACTCGATGAAGTCCAGGGCCTCGTCCACGTCGGCCATGGCCTCGTAGCGGTTCTTGCCGTTGTCCAGGGTCACCGCGGCGGCCAGCTCGTACTTGTTCCGGCGCATGACGTCGGCGGCCCGCTCCAGTATGCGAACCCTGGAACCCCAATCCTCCCTGGACCACCACCGGAACGCCTCCCGGGACGACCTCACCGCCTCGCCGACCTCGTCGGCGGTGCCGCTCTGAAAAAGCCCCACGACGATCTCCTCGTCCCCGGGGCTGAGGTCGTGATACTGCCTCTCCGACAGCCGGGGCTTTCCATCGATGTGGTTCGGATAATCGATCTCCGCCTCGTTTACCTGCTCCAGCAATCGTTCCGCCGCTCTGTCGTACGCGATATGGAAGCTTTCCCCATTGCCCTGCTGGACAAGTCGCTGGCAGGTTTCCTCGTTCTTGAACGTCATCGCTGCCCTCGTTCTGTAACTATTCCACCGCCAGCTATTTCAGCCCGGCGGTCGGCCTTGTCATGAGGGATCGACCGGGATCACGTGGAGCGTCTCTGAGGACGCCACTCTCTTTCCACGACGAAAAGATAGAGGCCGCTCAGGGCCACGATGAAGATCCCGGTGATGAACATGACCAGCACCACCAGCATGGGCGTGAAGACCATACCTAGAGCGATCACTATCCCGACCATCGAGAGCATGACGATGACCGACATCGTGATGATGATGGTGTATGCATGCCCATCGGTCGCCAGGCCGTAGAGCATGAACAGGTTGGCCAGGCCAAGCAGCATCATGGCCACGCCCAGCCATTGGAGTATGGGCGCGATCTGTTCCTTATAGGGGTTCACCGGGAGCAAAATATTCAGCACCAGGTCGGGCAAGAGGAAGTAAACGGCGACCACCATGCCAGAAAGGGCCAGGGTCATGGCGAAGGCGGTCTTCAATATTCGGCTGCTCTCCTCCCCGGCCCGGGACCTTACCGCTTGGGCCTTGGAGAGCTTAGGGAACATGACGGTGGAGACCGCCCCCGGAAGGAACAAGATTATCTTGGCCAGGGATGATGCTGCCGCGTAATAGTTGGCCTGCTCTTTGATCAACAGGCTGGTAGCGATGATGACGTCAGCCTGGGTGATGATCGTGTAACCAAGCATGGCGATCGTTGCCGGAACGGTGAATCGCCATATCTCCTTGGCCTCGATGGGGGTGGACCTCATGAAGAAGTACTTGCGCACGAAGATGATCGATGCCCCGCACCCGAAGGCAATGCCGATGATCACACCTCCCAGCGCTCCGGCGACCCCATAGCCCAAAAGTACCATGCCCACGCCCAGGGTGAGCTTGAGGGTGAAGTTCACCGTGTTGAACGCGCCAAAGGGGGTGAACCTCTGGAGCGCCTGCATGGTCCCCTGGCCCACGGGAGACACCAGGGAGATGACCACCCCGATGGCCAATAGTACGATCGGGAGGTTCGAGGTCAGCTTTAAGGTCGAGCTCACGCTGGGGATGCTTAGCACGATGAGCAGGAAGATCGCGATGGCCACACCGGCCGCGCTGGTGAATATAAGGATCCTCTTCAGCAGCCACGCCACTACGGTGTCCTTGCCCAGGGCATGATATTTTGAAACATAGCGGATGATCACGTTCTGGACCGCGCTCGACGGCACGGTAACGATGTAGAGTATGGACAGAAGAGTGTTCAGTTCGGCCACGTTGTCGTGGATATAATTGTTCATCAACACCTGGTAAAGGAAGTTGCACCCACCGCCGGCGACGGTGGCTACTAGCATGACAAATGCTGGTCCTGCCATCCCCTCGGCGTTAATGAATCGGGCCAACCTCTCGAACATCGTCGGCCTAGCCAATAACGGCCCCGTTCTTAATGCTTCCCTATCAGTGGCGGACCTATATCTCACCCGCCATATCCTTTAATGTTCGAGCATGGGGCAGGCCATGGTCGCTGAGACCTCCGACATCGGCCAGGTGGTCGACGACCTTTCGTATGGCGCAGGTGGTCCCCGAGACGTGAAGGATCTTTAGCCCCAACCCCCGTGGGACCATGGGGCCCTACCTCTCGCACGGGACGATGAGCAGGGGCACCTGAGACCTCCGGACCACCGTCTCGGAGTTGCCCCCCAGGGCGATCTCGCGCAGCAGGCTCTTGCGGTGCGCTCCCAGGATGATGAGCGTGGTGCCCAGCTCTCTGGAAGCCTCGAGGATGTTGTATGGCACTGTGCCGAAGTGGACATGGGTGGACACCACGCAGCCCTGACGGACAAGCTCCTGCTTCAGCCCCTCGAGCTTGTCCATCACGTCATCCATCACCATCTTGAACTTGGCGTCGTCGTCCATGTTGGCCCTGGAGCTCTCCACCACGTGGAAAAGGACCGATTCCTGGAGCCCCAGACGGGAGAGCTTTGCTATCAGCTCTATGCAGGTGGCCGTGCAGGACGAGAAATCGATGGGCACCAGGGCCTTTCGGAGTATCGAACTGCAGGCCGGGGAAATGGTGGTCCGGCCACCCCGCTCGACCACCTCGAACTTGTTGATGAGCACGGGGGTGGTCGACGACCGCAGGATGCCGAAGGACGTCGAACCGACGAGGAACTCCCTTGCCCGCCCCTTCCCGCTGGACGCCATTGCGATGAGGCTGACGTTCTCTCGCTTGGCAACCTCCAGTACCTTCTCCACGGGGTTCCCCTGCTCGACCACCTCGGTGGACCTTATCCCGATGTCCTCCAGGTTCTTCTTCAGACCGTCCATCGTGGTCTGCTGCTCGGGGGTCAGGTCCTGCCCCGCCGGGGCCACGTGACATAATATGATCTCCCTGGTACCCAGATGCTCCAGCTCCATGAGACAGTCGAACATTCTCAGGGACTGCTCGGAAAAGTCCAATGGGAACAGTATGCGCTCGAACATGGCGATCGCAGCTACGGGCTCACCGCTATGTCAATATTCTGGACCCGGATATCTTAATCCTTCCGAGGCGGGTCCGGTAGGTCAGTTTGCAGGACGGATGTCACGCGGGAAAGGATATGAGGGTGAAGCTGGTTTATCGGCCCCGGGTCGGGTGAGGTTTTGAGAGGAGGGACGTTCGGCACCGCGGTGAAGGGAGGAGGGGAGAGGTCCGCTCTCATGCTCTCCCTTGCCGCCAGCCTGCTGTTCGGCTCCCAGTACGTGGTGATAAAGGACGGGATGGGCGGGGTGAGCCCGTTCATGTTCGGCGCCCTTACCATGGGCATCGGGGGGACCCTCGCGCTGATCCTTGTCCGCCGGAAAAAGCACATCGACCTTTCCATCTTCCGCCGCTGGGAGGTGTGGGCGGGCATGGCCTCATCGACCTCCCTTATCGCGTTCCAGTACGTCGGCCTGACCCTGGCCCCGGCCTCCATCGGTGGGCTCATCGTCGGAAGCAACGTGATCTTCGTCGCTCCGCTGTCGGCCCTGATCTTCAAGGAGAGGATCGGCCGCAAGAGAGCGCTGGGGGTGCTTGTCGGACTGCTCGGTCTGTTCACGCTGACGACCGACTGGGATCTGTCCAGCCTCGCTTCCAGCGAGTTCACCGGATATCTGCTGCTCCTGGGGGCCTCGTTCTCTATCGCGTCCAGCTATCCCCTTACGAAGCTGGCGGTCAGGCATATGGCCAACACCGAATGGGTCATGTCCTTCCACCTGCTCAGCGCTGTCCCGCTGGCCGCCCTCGCGTTCCTGACCGGCGGCCCCGGGAACCTTGCCTCGTTGTCAGTACCGGCCCTTCTGTACGTCGGCCTGCTGTGCACGTCGGTACCGACCATCCTGTGGGCCACCGGCCTGCGCTCGCTCTCGATGACCACATCGGCCACCGTCCTGCTGTCCGAGTCGGCCTTCGCCGTCCTTCTGGGCGCGCTGGTCAGGAACGAGCCGCTGGGAACGCTCACCCTGCTGGGTGCCGGACTCATGTTCATCGCCATCTTCCTTGCGGTCGGCATGAACAGTGTGAAGAATGGGGAAGAAAGGAAAGAGGTTTAGACGCAGGACTCAAGAGAAGAGATCACTTCTTCTTCTTTTCGTCCTTCTTGACTTCCTTCTTGGTTCCGCACTTTGCGCAAGCCATGTTGGTCCTCTTGCGAAGCACTCAGGACCTGACTTATAATCGTTACGTTGTAAGATTCCTGTTCCTGTAATAGGGGGTCCTGAGACCATAGCCTCGCCGCTTAACAAGATTCTTACGGGGGAGCGAGCTATCCCCCGTAGGTGCGGGAGCGTCCCCTCCCTCCATCCGGGAACGTCTCTCGAGATGAGATCTCATCAATATCAATGACAAATTAAGTATTATGAAATTATATTCCGACTTCCTATATCGTTATTTACCGCCCTTTTTTTATGATAACAATACATCTGGCTAACAAAATTATCTTAGCTTCAATATTGATAATCAACCAAGATATTTTATATATCCTACTAGCCGGTTCAACGGGTAAGGTGAAGAGACAATGCACGCTCTGGAGACTTCAAGGCTGTTGACTGAGGAATATTCCGCTAAGATCCTGCTCGCGACCATGGGCAAGGCGAAGAGCGCCTTCGAGCTGTCGGAAAAGCTCGGAATCCCCATCGCAGCGTGCTACCGGAAGATCAACCTGCTGGAGTCCGCCGGTCTGATCTACTGCGATGAGCGCAAGCTCACCCAGGCGGGCAAGAGGATCAACCTGTACAAGGCCCGGGTCAAGAACGCCCAGATCACGTTCGAGAAGAACAAGATAAAGGCCAAGATCGAGATGATCGACGGGACCACTGAGGACTACAACTACAATGTGGACATGACCGTCTTCGTCAAGGAAGGGGAAAAACTTTTGGACTTTTAATCGCCCTTCTTGAAGAAAGCCTTGAGACCCTCCTCCAGGGAGATGCGGGTGGAAAACCCTACCATCTCCCTGGCGCGATCCACCTTGGCCACGGAATGCTTGATGTCCGCGGTCCGGGGCGCCACGTGCTCGATGATTACCGGCCGAGGGCAGACCTTCTTCACAGTATTGGCCAGTTCCAGGATGCTGGTCGCCTGTCCGGAGCCGCCGTTGAGGATGAGGCCGCTGCGGTCCGACTCCAGGACCAGGCGCACCAGCCTGGCGACGTCCGCCGCGTGGAGGAAGTCCCTGGTCTGGGAACCATCTCCTTCGATCCTGAGGGGCGTTCCCGCCGCCGCGTTCTGAGTGAACTTGGTTATGACGCCAGAGTACGGGCTCTTCGGGTCCGCGCGGGGGGAGTAGAAGTTGAACGGTCTGATGACGGCCCACTTCATCCCGAACGAAGACCCGAAGGCCTGCACGAAGTGTTCCGCCGAGAGCTTGCTGGCACCGTAGATCGATAGAGGCGCCTGCGGATGGTTCTCGTCCACCGGAAGGTACTGGGGGTCGCCATAGGTCGCAGCGCTGGATATGAGCACGAACTTGGAGACACCGGCATCCCTTGCGGCCTTGAGCGTCCTGACCGTTCCCAGAACGTTGGTCTCCACATCGAAGGCAGGGTCCTCGGTGGACCTCTGGACCGAGACCTGGGCAGCGGTATGAACGACCGCGTCCGCTTTCCTGCAAGCGTCAAGCATGGCGTCCGGGTCCCTTATGTCGGCGATGGTGATGCGCCCCTTGGCGCTATCGAAGACCGGTTCCCGGAGGTCGACGCCCCATGCCTCGTGCTCAGATGCAAGCTCCTCGAACAAATAGGATGATAATTGTCCGGACCCACCCGTCACCAGTACTTTCACGGACCCATGATGCACCATTTCGCTCTTAAATCATTCACCGGCCCAGCTCCCCCGTGATAACAAAATTGATAACCAGCTAGTACATCGATATAATTGAAGGGGTGAGTCTGGCATTGTTCGACCTGTCGACGTTTGGCGGGATAATCGTTCTTATCTTCGTCCTGATAGTGCTTGTTGTCATCGTCAAGGCACTGGCGGTGCTCATTCCCGGGGCGGCGATCGCATTGGTGGTCTGGCTCCTCACCTCGAGTCCTCTCTTCACCGGGCTGGCCTTCATCGTCGTCACTCTGCTGGTGCTCTCCCGGCACTAGCGTGCCCAACCCTCGCTCAAGGGAATGAGCCGAGCCTTGCGAGCGCGTTTCCATCACGGCGGCCATCATAAGGTTTATCAACCGTCGGAATTCCATCCTTTGTCCCGTGAACGATATGCAGGAGAGTGCAACGAGAACGAAACCACTGGAGATGGGGTGTCTGGAGAACAAGAACGTGATCACCACCGACGGCAGGATCGTCGGCGTCCTCAGCGGGGCATGGGTCGACACGTCCACCTGGACCGTGACCTCCATCATCATCGAGCTGGAGAAGAACGTGGTCGACGAACTGAACGTCAAGAAGCCTCTGCTGCGCACCGCCAAGGTGACCGTGCCCACCTCCACGGTCCTCAACATCGCCGACGTGGTTCAGCTGAGCACCGGGTTCGGCGGCCTTGGCTCGGTCCTTAACCAACAGAGCTGAGCTGGTGGTCCGTCCGGTCAATCTCTTTTCACGTCGATGAGCGCTTCCCCTGCCATCCCGGCGATGCGCTCCACGAGCTCGCCGAGGTCACCGGGCCAGGAGGTCTCCGTACCTCCGCTGAACACGATCTTCCGGACCAGCACCCCGAGCTGATCGTCGTTCCCCGGCCTAAGGCGTATCGTGACCGATCCCGGGGCGGCGGCATCATCTGTGCAGATGCCGTCCTCGTCCCCATCCACGATCCCGATGACCGGCACCCCCAGCCTGGCGAGGAGGGACCTCGTCACCCGGGTGGTGTCGTCGCCGACCGTGACCGCGGCCCTCGCTCCCCTGGCCCTGAAAATGGAATCCTCCGCCCGGTGGTCCACCAGGATCAGCCTATCGCCCGATGCCATGGCCGTCCTGCGAGGCGTGGCGCGGGTGCGCCTCACCGAGCCGGAGCGGATGACCGCCCGGGCGAGGTCGTCGACCCTCACCTTCTGGAGACCATGCTCCTTGACGAGGACGTTCCTGAACGCCAATCTACCGTCGCGCAGCATCACAGCAACGTCGCTGGAAGTGGCTCTCCCGACCACGTTGCCGTTGATCCATATGTTCTCTCCGGGCACGACCCCGTGCAGCGTCCGCACCCCGTCGCCGGGTACCTCCGCCGGGGGCGGGTCCACGCGCTCGAGGCGAAGCTCCGAGGCCACGCGGTCCAGGAGGGCGGGGGCGGGGGAGCGCCACTCAACGTAGAAGTCCCGGTCCAGTTGAACGAGGGGCGATCTCGTCGTGCCGGCCACCCGTCCGAAAATGATCGCTCCCAGCCCGAGCCCGGACCCCCGGGTCTTGGACCAGTTGAGGACCGTAACCGCGTCGCATCCTGAGTCCAGGTCCCTCACGGCATGGGACACCAGCTGGCGCGGCACGATGGAGATGCGGCCCTCCAGCCCGGCGTCGATGACGGCCGCCGTACCCATGGCCCCGCCGAGCGTCGCGGTCACCTCGGCCTCCTCCTCCAGACGGTCCAGCACCCTGGCCGTCACGCCGGAATCGATGACCTCGGCACCATGGACCACCACTCCGATGCGCATGCACCATGGCATGGTCCTCTCGATAATAGATTTACTGCCTCGCCCGGAAGGCGTTCTGCTCCGCGGCCCGCACCTCGAGGATCCGGATCAGGTCAGAGCGGCTCACTATGCCCGCGATCCGCCCATGGTCCATGACCACGAGCCTGCCGATGCGGTTCCTCGACACGGCCTGGATGGCTTCCATCGCTGGTGTGTCCGGGGAGACCGTGAGCACGTCAGAGGTCATGACGGCACCGATGGTGACCGTTCCCTGCTGATCGGCCGGCACCTTCTGTGCGTCCTGCAGGGTCACGATGCCCACCAACCTGTCGTCCTCCGCTACCGGATACCCCATGTGCTTCTCCGTCATTATCCGGTCGAGCAGGCTCCTTATGCTGTCGCGCGGGGACACGGTGGACACCGGAGTGGTCATTATCTGCCCCACGGTGAGACCCTCGAGGGCCTGGGCCACCAGGGTGCCGCGTTCCTCCTCCCCGGCCCCGATGTATATGAAGAGGGCGATGAAGATCAGCCAGGGGTTGAAGAGGAGGAACCCCAGAACGGCCATGGCGAGGGCCATGAACTTGCCGACCTGCACCGAGATGGTGGTCGCCCGGGTGAACCCTATGCGACGGGCGAGCACCGCCCGGAGCACGCGCCCTCCGTCCATGGGGAAGGCGGGGATTATGTTGAACGCCCCCAGCAGGAGGTTGTAGAAACTGATGAGCCCGGCAGTGATGGCCACTATGTCCCAGCCCAGGCCGCTCAAGCTATCGAAGAGATACCACACCGGAAGGAAGATCAGCCCGATGACGAAGCTGGTGGCCGGTCCGACGAAGGCCATCATCGCCTCCCCCGGTGCCTCCTTGGGCTGGCTCTCGATCTCCGAGACCCCTCCGAAGATGAAGAGGGTGATGCCCGATATCCGATAACCGTTCCGCATCGCGATGATGGAGTGGGCGAGCTCGTGCAGCAGCACCGCGATGAAGAACAGCAGGGCGGCGATGAGGCCCAGGACCAGCTGCCCTAGAGAGTCGATGGGCAGCCCGCCATAGCCCAAGGTGAAGCCGAAGAGCATGGTGCTGGAGTAGGCGAAGGTCAGGGCGAACAGAGGGAGGATTATCAGGAACGATATGTGGATCTTGATCGGTATCCCGAGCAACCGCCCTATCTGAAGCGATGCCTTCATGTTACTTCATTGGCATCACGAGTTAATAGCGTTTCATGGCGGGCCTCAGATGCCCGGCGCGTGCATTATCTTGCTTTGCACATACATCGCCGCTATACCCGGGACCACCAGGACGAACGGCCTGTACTGGTCGTGCTTCTCGTGGAAGGCCTCCGGCAGCAGGTCGTAGATCCCGATGTACTTGAGGGTCCCTCCGGCCACAGCCATCGGCATCCCGACCTCGATCTTCTGAAGCCAGTCGATGAGGGGGGCGCCCCATGCTCCAGGCCTGGGCACCGTTCAGTGCTCGATGCCCGCCCTGGCCGGCACGCCCTTGGTGTACGGGTGCTTCAGGCACTTCATCTCCGTGACCAGGTCGGCCAGCTCGATGATCTCGGGCGGGGCGTAGCGGCCGGTCAGGACGACCTCGACCCTTGGTGGGCGCTCCTTCAGCAGCTTGACCACGTCCTCCACCCGTATCAGGCCGAACTTGATGCTGACGTTGACCTCGTCCAATATAACCATATCGTACTTGCCCGAGTGCAGGAGCTCCTTGGACTTCGCCAGCGCGGCGGTGGCGGCATCGATGTCCGCCTGGCTCACCCTGTCCTCGTGGACCAGGCAGTTGCGGCCCATCGGCAGCAGTGTAAGGTGGGGCAGCTTCTTGGACATCTCGTACTCGCCGTAGAACTGGTCGCACTTCATGAACTGCACCATGGCCACATTGAGGTCGTTCCCCATGGCCCTCAAGGCCAGTCCCAGGGCCGCGGTGGTCTTTCCCTTACCGTTGCCGGTGTAAACATGGACCAGGCCCAGCTTGTCCCGTATATCCTTGCCGTCGGTCATCTCGTACTCACCGTTGGATTATACATCCAACTGCTGAGTAAAAAACTACCGGTACTTTAGCACGGATATCTTGGCCTTCATGCGGCGCTTCTCGATGCCTTCGCGCATCACCTTGGCGATGCGGGCGCTGGGCTGGGACAGGAGAGGCAGTACCTCCTCGGCCTGCTCGGGGTAGATGCACTCGGACATTATCAGGCCGCACAGCATCGTCCTATCGCCTTCCGAGATCGAGGTATCGGCCCAGGTCCCCAGGATGGCGTCCTTGAGGGCCGCCCCCTTCTCCAGCTCCTCGCCCATCAGGTCCTTCACCGCCCGATCGTAACAGCTGAGCTTCTTCAAAGACCTCTGGCGGACCGCGGATGCTGCCACCGCCCCGGCCCCGGTGCCGCAGGCGAACGATGGCATGATGCCCTCCCCGACGAACGCCAGGGTCTGCCCGGCGGCGTCACCGGCGAACAGCACGTTACCTTGGACCGGACCTCCGAGGAACCCAGGCAGCGGGGCGTCCCCGCCCTTGACCTCCAGCACCTTGTCGAGGTCGAAGTACTCCGATACTATGGGGTTTCCTGACAACCAGTCCTGGATCGTGGAGCGCCTCGAGTCCTCCAGGCCTATGACCCCGAGACCGACGTTCGCCCTGAACGGGCCTTTGGGGATTATCCATCCATAGCCCAGCCCGACCTCCGGCTCAAGGAATATCTGCATGCCGTTGGGAAGCCTCTTCTTCGCCACCATCTCGAACTCGATGCCCTTGGCCATGGTGTCATCGGGGTAGAGGGAGAGGCCCATGAGCTTGGCCATGGTGGAGTGCACTCCATCAGCGGCGACCACAACCTTTGGACGGATGACGACCTCGTTCCCACGGTGCATGAGCGTTGCGGAGACCACCTTCCCGTCGCGCATCTCGATGTCCGTGAGCCTGGTGTCCGCATGGACGTACGCCCCGGCCTCCGCGGCGCGGGCTGCCATCAGCTTGTCGAAGATCTTGCGCTCCAGCGCTATGCTCCTCCAGTATGGCTCGTTGGAAACGATCCTCAGCCGGCGATCGAGGATGAACCGGGTGTGGTCATGCACCACCGCGATGGCCTGGGGAGGCAGCTTCAAGTTGAGCTGGCGGACGAGCGATTCGCCCACCACCTCTCCGCACTGCACCGGGGTGCCGATCTCCTTCTTGCGATCGATGAGCAGGGTCTTGCACCCGCCCTCCGCGGCAGCCGCGGCGGCCGCACTTCCGGCCGGACCGGCTCCCACTACCAGAACTTCCCAATCCTTTTCCATCTTACCACCCATAGATGCCAGAGGCAGCATATGTCCTATACAGGTCCCTGAACTCCGGCCGGTTGATGTAGCACCAGGCCAGTCTGAGGAGGTTGCTGCTGAACCCCTGGGACGCCCTCTCGTAATCCCCATCGCTCATGTCCCTGAGCTTGCTGAATGCGCTCATGAACCTCTCGGAGGAGAAGGGTGAGGAGGCCCACCACTTTTGGTATGACGCCGGCCGCCCGCTGAGGACCGCCTCCGCCGCCTTCCTGCCGGACAGCATCGCGACCCTGATCCCCCCTGCGGTCAGCGGGTTGGGCATGGCCGCAGCGTCTCCTACCAGGTACACGTTGTCCCGGACCAGGACGGGGACCCCTCCCATGGGGATCGCCCGCCGGTGGGTCTCGATCACGTCCTCGTTCTCCATGCTGTCCGCCCCCCGGGGGAAGCCTATGCGGCAGAACTCGCCGGCCGGGAACTCCCAGCGGTATCCTCCCTGGTACTTCTCGGCCTGGATGAAGGTGATCGTATCATCACGCATCTTCCTCCTGACGATGTGCTGCTCGGTCCACAACTTGACCCTGGGCTCCTCGTGGAAGAACGTCCTCCGGACGATCGAGTTCGCCCCGTCGGCGGCGATGACATGCTTGGCGAGCAGTGTGCGACCGGAGGTGAGCGTGAGCAGCGATCCGTCCGCGTTCACATCGATCGCCTCGACCGCATCGCGGACCGTCTCCCCTCCCAGGGAGCGGTACCTGTCCACTATGCCGCGCAGGAACGCCGGGCGGTCCAGTATGTAACCGACGGCGGGGCCCTCCACGATCTTCCCTCCCGGCCACTCCTCCCTTACCCATTTTATGTGGTGCACCACATTGGTCGGCCCCAGCGGGGCAAGCTCCCTGAAGGCGGCATGGGAGATCGCCTCCCCGCACATGCGATGGTACCTGGAGTACTTGCCATCGTCCAGCCGGTCGATCATGACCACATCCAGGTCCTCCTTCCTGTTCTTCAGGAAGAAACCCGCCACCGCTCCTGCCGGACCGGCGCCAACAACTGCAACATCGACCCTATCCAATGTACGGCACCTCCTTCCCTTTGAGGCTGAACGCCTCCACCGCCGAGTATCCCAGGTCGAAGGCCAGGAAGGCGAAGAAATACATGAGCGACGGGAGCAGGCCAGCAAGGCAGAGGAGCAGCACGGCGGCCTTCAGGAACGGACGATTGTGGAAAAGGACCGCCTTCCATCCCCGGCCGTTGTCCACCCAGGGAAGGTCGTTCGCCTTCTCGTCCACGAAGGCGAACACCGTGACCAGGACCGCCCCGGCCAGGCTGATCGTGCCAATGCCCGAGAAGAGGGCGAAGACCTCTATCACGGTCGCTGTCGCTGCGCCGATCAAGAACGCCTGGTTGTCCAGCTTGCGAGCGCACAGCAGGCCGAGCAGTACGCCCATGAAGATGGTCGCAGAACCGGTATCGACGGCCATAAGGGAGCCGAGCCACACGCCGCCAGGGAACGCGAGGAGGAGCGCGGTCCTCCTCGGATAGACGTCGGCGTCGTACGCCTGGTCCCCGAACTTCATCATCATTCCCAGGCACAGGAACGATGTCGGGACCAGGATGTCCATGATCAGCTCGGTCCTGTCGAATATGACCCCATGGACCCATGCGGCCATGGTCATGACCGCAGCTAACAAAGAATAGATCATAAGGCGTTTGTCGCCCCCTCCCTTCTCGGTCATTCGGCCGGCAAATAGGAAGGAGGCCAAAAAAGGTTTTGCAGTCTCCCGTGCCTTTTCTATCCTAGGAGAAACAGCAGGCCGTGGGAAAACCACCGTCCCGCACGGCGCATAGGTCCGGAGCGGATGCCGGACCTATGCCTGGTAGGCCTATAGGTCTCGTGCCTTCCCAACAGTACCGCCGGGCTACCATTGAGCTCCCTACGGGCGTAGAAGGTTATCTCCTGATGATGAACCGGCACTTGGTTGCTGAATAATGCTGCGTTTGACATCATTTCCATCGATATGTGGAAGGGGCATGGGAGATGATATCGGTTGTACCGCCGTACGCCGGTACTCTTCGAGAGCTCGTAGCACGGCAATCCTTGTCATGCTGGCATTCGCAACGGTTATCATGCTGCATGGCCTTGTCTCCACGATGCCGAACTATGAGGCCAGGTTGGACGTCCGCCATGACTGTCCATATTGTGTGCTCACCGAACGGTATCCAGGCCTCAGGATCAGCGCCTGGGACAACGTCAGCACGCATGTCGCGGTCGTCACCAGCGGTTCCCCGGAAGACCTGAGGGATTTCGAGGAGGAGCTTGCGACCTTCCTTCCCTATGCGACGGTGAACCGGCAGTGCTGCGGCCTCGAGATCGTGATCCAGGACCGGGACGTCGATCCCGGCGCGGTCACCGCCCTGATGTCAAGGTCGGACTGCTGGTGCGCCCAGCCCACCGTCGCCGAGGGGGGGTGGGAGAGGTACCGCGTGTTCTCCTGGGACAAGGGCAACATCCTGAAGCTGGTGGGCCTCGTCCAGGAGCACGGAGGACTGGTGAGGTTGGAATCCATGCACCAGGTCAGCCTGCCCTCCTTCACCGACGAGATGCTCGTTCCGGTGGAAGGTCTGATGGACGGGCTCACGGCCAAGCAGATCGAGACGCTGATGCTGGCGGTCGAGCGCGGCTACTTCGACTCGCCTGCTCGAATATCCGCTGAGGAGCTGGCCCGCTTGACCGGCCTATCGAGGTCGACGGTCATGGAGCACCTCCGCAAGGCGGAGGGGAAGCTCCTGGCCAACGTCCTCCCGCTTCTCAGGATCTCCAGCTGTGACCGCCTGGGGCTCAAGGGGCGTTGAGCCTCTTCAGCACCCATGCCATGTTCCGGCCGAGGTCCCTCATCGTGGTCATGCCCTCCTCGTCGTTCTCGATCTCCCCCGGCCTGAGGGCCGTGGCCACGTTCCAGTAGGACGAGCCGACGACGATCATCTGACCTATAAGGAAGAAGTTGTTCATCTCCTGGAAGGTGGCCAGCGCGCCGGCGCGACGGTTGACCGCGACCGAAGCGCCGACCTTGCGCCTGAAGAGGTCGCCGTTGGCGCGATTGACGTACCCGACGCGGTCGATGAACGCCTTGGTCTGGGCGGTCATGCTCCCGAAGTACACCGGAGAGCCGATCACGATCCCGTCGGCCGCGGCGATCTTCTCCACCCACTCGTTGACCTTGTCGTCCTTCCGCTTGCACCGGCGGTCCTTCTTCTGGCCGCACACTCCGCAGGCCTGGCACGGAGCGATGTCCTCGCTGCCCATCTGGACGAGCTCGGTCTCGATGCCCTCCTTGGCAAGCTCCTCGAGCACCACCTGCAGCGCGCGGTTGGTGTTGCCGTTCTTCCTCGGACTGCCGTTGAACGCTATGACCTTCATGTGCAAGGAGAGCGAAGAACGCTGTATTTGTTCCCTATGCGGCTCCTCTATGTACCTATATGTTCAATAATGCTTTAATATGGTTATCGTTGTACCATTCTGCATGCGTTCCATCCCTATTACCGTTCAGCGCCTCGATGTCACCCTGCCTCCCTTCGAGCTCTATCAAAGATTGCGACCAGCGTTCCGAGACTCCTTCATCCTTGAATCGGCGGTCGGTTCCACCCGGACCATCGCCTACTCCTTCCTGGGCTTCGGTCCCGCGGACAAGCTCGTCTGCAGGGACGGTGAGGTCCATGGGGGGGTGGGGATGGACCACCTGCGCGAGGACCCCGGCGCCTTCCTCCGGAAGATGGCCGGTGATTTCGACATCGGCTATGGGAGGTTTCCCTTCGTGGGCGGCCTGGTCGGTTACTTCTCGTACGAGTTCGCGAGGAGGGCCGAGCCATCGGTGAGCTTCCTGCCCTCCGAGTTCCCGGAGTTCGAGCTCGGCCTGTACCAGGAATGCCTGGTCTACGACCACTCCAGTTTCCAGGTGTTCCTTCTGTCGATCGGGGAGCCGGGCCCGCTCGGGGAACTGGTCGCTTCTATCCCCGAGCCCGTTCACCGTGGGCTGAAGGTCGGTGAGCCGACGGCAGAACAGGAGCGCGGGAGGTTCGAGGACGGTGTCCGGACGATCAAGGAGCGGATAGCGGCCGGCGAGACCTTCCAGACCGTGCTTTCCCGCAGGATCTCGACAGCATACCGGGGAGACCTCCTCAACCAGTACGCGGCGCTCCGGGAGCTGAACCCCTCCCCTTACATGTTCTTCCTTGAGTTCGATGGAAGGACGGTCCTGGGAAGCAGCCCGGAGACCCTTCTTACCGTCCGGGGAAGGGAGGCGACGACCTTCCCCATCGCCGGAACGCGCCCCCTGGGCGCGGGAAGGGACAGGAAGCGGTTCCGCGAGGAGCTGCTGTCGGACGAGAAAGAGAGGGCCGAGCACGCCATGCTCGTCGACCTCGCCCGCAACGATCTCTCGAGGGTGTGCGACGGCGGTTCGGTGTCCGTGCCGGAGTACATGAGGGTCGAGGAGTTCTCGCATGTCCAGCACATAGTGTCCAAGGTCCAGGGGACGCTGAGGAGCGACCGTTCGGCCATGGACGCCCTGATATCGGTGTTCCCCGCCGGCACGGTCTCCGGCGCGCCCAAACCCCGCTCCATGGAGATCATCAGCGAGATCGAGGGACGCGGAAGGGGACCATACGCCGGCGGCGTCGGATACATATCGTTCAACGGCAACCTGGACTCGGCGATCACCATCCGCTCCGCTTTCGCCACGGACGGCAGGCTGTACTTCCAGGCCGGGGCGGGCATCGTGGCCGACTCCGACCCCGGAAGGGAGTATGAGGAGACCGAGCAGAAGCTGGGAGCCCTGAGGGTATCCCTCGACCGCGCCGCGGAGGTGGGGGCATGAGGGTCCTGGTCCTGGACAACTACGACTCCTTCGTGTACAATCTCAGGAACGAGCTGGAGGACCTCGGCGCCCGGTGCACCGTGGTCCGCAACGATGCCATCTCCATCACCACGGTCCGGGCCTTCGATCCGGACGCCATCATCATATCGCCCGGCCCGGGGGTACCCAGCGACCCGCGCGACTTCGGGGTGTGCGGAGAGGTCCTGACCACGATATCGCACGAGGTCCCGACCCTTGGCGTGTGTCTCGGCCACCAGGGCATCGCCCACCACTATGGCGGCAGGGTGGTCAGGGCGCCTGCGGTGCATGGGAAGACCTCCGCGATCGAGCATGACGGCACCGGATTGTACGAGGGGCTCCCGGACCCGTTCGTCGTCGGCAGGTATCACTCCTACATCGTCGCCAACGACCTGCCGCCGGAGCTGGAGGTCAGGTCGAGGACGACCGACGGAACGATAATGGGCATACGCCACCGCCGCTATCCCATCGAGGGGGTGCAGTTCCACCCGGAGTCGGTCCTCACGCCCATGGGCGAGAAGGTCCTGGCGAACTTCCTGAGGGGGGCGAAGGCATGAGCCAGGAGAGCCCCGAGGCCCTGGCCGAGATGCTGGTGACCGGTTCGTTCAGCCACCGGTCCATGGTCTCGACCCTCACGGAGATGGCGAGCAGGGGGGAGACCCCCCGGGAGGTCGCCGCCCTCGCCACAGCATTCAGGCGGGCCGCGGTGCCGGTGAGGACCCGTCATCCCGCTATACTGGACATGTGCGGCACAGGGGGCGCCTCGTTCCGCACGTTCAATGTCTCCTCCATCGCCTCGTTCGTGGTCTCCTCGCTCGGGGTGCCGGTGGCCAAGCACGGCAACCGCTCCAACCGAGGCTGTGGAAGCGCGGACCTCATCGAGTCGCTGGGCGCAAGGCTGTCGCTCTCGCCGGAGGAGGCGGGGGCGTCGCTCGACGAGATCGGCTTCGCCTTCCTCTTCGCCCCGTCGTTCCACCCGGCCATGCGCCATGCCGCCCCGGTGAGGAGGGAGATATCGACGAGGACCGTCTTCAACATGCTCGGTCCCCTGCTCAACCCGGTGGAGGCGCGCCGCCGGCAGCTGATAGGGGTGTACTCGCCCCGGCTGCTCGACCTGTTCCCTCCGGTGCTGTCGTCCATGGGCGTGGAACGCGCGCTGGTGGTGCATGGCCGGCCCGGAATGGACGAGGTCTCGGTGCTCGGCCCGACCGCCGCCGTCCTCGTGGAGGGCGACAGGAGGGAGAAGTACCTCATCGACCCCCGCGAGATCGGGCTGTACCACCCGGTGCCCGCTGACGTGTCGGAGCTTGCTCCGATGCTGTCGGCCGCTGCCGCCCGGGAGGTGCTGGGCGGAAGGACTGGTGCAAGGAGGGACATCGTCGTCCTCAACGCCGCGTGCGGCCTTCTCGCCTTCGGCGCGGTGAAGGACCTGGACCTGGGGGTCCGCCGCTGCGAGGCGGCCATCGATTCCGGGAAGGCTCTCGCCAGGATGAACGAGTATGTAGCCAGGACGAACAGGTCGATCACGAGCTGAGAGCATGACCGACGTTCTTGAGCAGATGGTCCGCAACGCCGAGCGAACGGTCGCCTCCGGCTACTACGACGTTCATGGCCCCGGGTCCCCGGGGCCGAAGCTGGCCGACGTGCTGCCACGTCATGCCACCTTTCCGGTCATCGCCGAGGTGAAGATCGCGTCCCCGTTCCGGGGACGGCTATCCTCACACGCACCGGACGACCTGATCAGGTGTTATCTCGCGGGAGGGGCGGCCGGGCTATCGGTGCTCACCGAGCCGGTGCGGTTCCTCGGCTCCCTCGACGCCCTGCGGCAGGCCGTCGCCACCGGCCTGCCGGTGCTGATGAAGGACTTCATCGTGTCCGAGCGGCAGCTCGACGCGGCGGCGGGGATCGGGGCCGGTACGGTCCTGCTCATCCAGGAGGTGTTCGATGTCCTCCCCCGCGGCAGGAGGGACGAGCTTATCATGAGGGCCCATGATCTGGGGCTCCAGGTCCTGCTGGAGGCTGGGAACAAGGCCACCATGGACGAGGCGATGAGGAGCGAGGCGGACGTCCTGGGCATAAACCAGAGGGACCTCCGGACGTTCGACATCGACAGGACCAGAGGGGCCCGCCTCCTTCCGCTGGCGCTCGCCTCGTCCCGGCCGGTAATCGTGATGAGCGGGGTCGAGGACAGAGATCAGGTAACGCGCATCCGCGATCTGGGGGCCAGCGGCGTACTGATCGGCGGCAGGCTGTCATCGTCCGGCGATCCCTCGGCCGCGCTCCGTTCCCTGGAGGTCTCCCGTTGACCGAAGTGAAGATCTGCGGGCTGATGAGCGAGCGGGACGTCGCCATCGCCTCGGAGGCCGATTACCTGGGCTTCGTGATCGCGACAGGTACGAGGCGCTCCCTCGAACCGGACGAGGCGAGGAGATTGATCACCAGGACCATAGGGCGGACGGTGGCGGTCGTGACGTCCGCCGACCCCGAGCTAATCATCAGGCTCGCGGACGGGCTTAGGCCGGACGCGATCCAGCTGAACGGCCCTGTGAGCAGGAGCGATTTCATAAGGATAGTTGGAGAGGTCCGCTGCGAGGTGTGGGCCGTGGTCCATGTGGGCGATGAGATGCCCGCGCTCGACCGCGAAACCTTATTGCATGCGGACCGTGTCGTGCTCGACACCGCGTCCCCCCAGGGCGGGGGGTGCGGAAGGATGCACGACCTGGACATCAGCGCGAGGCTGGTCAACGAGCTGGGGCCGATGACCTCATTGGCCGGGGGGCTCACCCCGGAGAACGTGGCAGCGGCCATCGCGACGGTCCGTCCGCACATGGTGGACGTGTCCAGCGGTGTGGAGACCAACGGAAGAAAGGACGCCGCCAAGATCGGGCGGTTCATCGAAGAGGTAAGAAGATGCCGATAAAGGACAGGACGCGCTTTGGTCAGTACGGCGGGCAGTACGTCCCTGAGATTCTGATGCCCGCGCTTGAGGAGCTGGAGAGAGCGTACGATAGGGCAAGGAGGGACCCTGAGTTCCGCAGGGAGCTGAGGGATTACATGCGGAACTACGGCGGCCGGCCGACCCCTCTCTACTTCGCCCGACGCCTCACGGAGAAGTGCGGCGGGGCGAAGATCTACCTCAAGCGGGAGGACCTCTGTCATGGTGGCGCGCACAAGTTCAACAATGTGATGGGGCAGGCGCTCCTGTGCAAGCGGATGGGGAAGACCAGGGTCATCGCCGAGACCGGGGCGGGGCAGCACGGCACCGCCACCGCCATGGCCGCCGCGGTCCTCGGCCTTAAAGCGGAGATCTACATGGGCAGCGAGGACATCGCCAGGCAGGAGATGAACGTGTTCCGGATGAAGCTCATGGGGGCGAAGGTGCACCCGGTCGATTCCGGGTCCCGTACCCTGAAGGACGCGCTGAACGAGGCGTTCCGTGACTGGGCCGAATCGGTCGAGAACACCTACTATATGCTGGGCACCGCGGCCGGCCCCCACCCCTATCCGACGATGGTCCGGGACTTCCAGAGCGTCATCGGGAGGGAGGCCAGGAGGCAGATCCTCAACCAGGAAGGGAAGCTCCCTGACCTCCTGGTCGCTTGCGTTGGAGGGGGCTCCAATGCGATAGGCACGTTCCACCCGTTCCTCGAGGACGATGGGGTGGCGTTCCTGGGAGCAGAGGCGGCGGGTTATGGCATCTCCACCGGAAAGCACTCCGCCTCGCTCTCGGGAGGCAGGGTGGGAGTGCTGCACGGCTGCAAGTCCTACCTCCTGCAGGACACCAACGGCATGATCATGGAGACGCACTCCGTCGCCGCTGGGCTGGATTACCCTGGCGTGGGACCGGAGCACTCCCTGCTGAAGGACATCGGCAGGGCGGAGTACACGGGCGTCACCGACGAGCAGGCGCTCCATGCGTTCAGGACGCTGAGCGAGGTGGAGGGCATAATCCCCGCGCTGGAATCGTCCCATGCCGTGTTCGCAGGCATGGACAGGGCCAAGAGGATGAGGAAGGACCAGGTGGTCGTGATCACCGTCTCCGGGCGGGGGGACAAGGACCTCGACACCGTGATCGACCTCTTGGGGGTGCAATGATGTCCCGCACGAGCGAAGCTCTGGCGGGAGGCAGGAAGCTCGTGTGCTTCGTCACCGCTGGATTCCCCACCGCAAGGCTGTCGGTCGAGCACGCGATGGCCTGCGTGGATGGGGGAGCGGACGTCCTCGAGCTAGGGGTGCCGTTCTCCGACCCGGTGGCCGACGGGAAGGTCATCCAATACACCTCACAGAAGGCGCTGGAGGGAGGGATGACCCCCCGGAAGGTGTTCGACCTGGCGCGGGAGATCAGGGAGCACACCGAGGTGCCCATAGTGCTCATGGGCTACTACAACCCGATATTCCAGATCGGTGAAGGCCGATATGTCCAGCTTTCCTCGGGGAATGGTGTTGACGGGCTCATCGTCCCGGACCTCCCGTACGAGGAGTCCCGCTCCCTTGGCGAGCTGTGCCGCGCCAGGAAGCTGGACCTCGTGCAGCTGGTCGGCCCCACGACCCCGGCCGCGAGGATGAGGAAGATCGCCGAGGCCAGCTCAGGGTTCCTCTACGTCGTCAGTTCGCTCGGCACCACCGGCGCCAAGGGGTCGCTCTCCGCCAGCGCGGGGGATGTCGTCCGCAGGGCAAAGGAGAACGCCGGAGACCTGCCGATAGGGGTGGGTTTCGGCATCTCGAGGTGCGAACACGCCGAATCCCTGTACCGGGAGGGGGCGGACGCGGCCATCGTCGGCAGCGCCATCCTCCAAGGCATCATCGACGGGGCCTCCTCCCAGGAGACCAGAAGGTTCGTGAGGGGCCTGAAGGGGGCCTGATCCCCCCCTTCCCCTGAACGATCTGGGAACAAAGTGACCAAACATCGGAGGTTCGGGCGGCTCGGTCTAAACTAATTTATATCATGGGCTCTATGCCGTAGCACGAATTGACAATTCGTGATATGGGGATACTATGCACATAGCTGACGGAGTGATGGCACCCGAGATATGGATCGCCGGGTGGGCGATCGCGCTGATCGGGCTGGGATTGATGTTCTGGAAGCTGGGCAAAAAGCTCGATGAACGGACCATGCCCATGATGGCGGTACTTGCCGCGGGCATCTTCGTGGCCCAGATGCTCAACTTCCCCATCGGCGGGGGGACGACCGGCCACCTTATCGGCGCGGCCTTGGCGACCATACTTCTGGGGCCGTATGCGGCCATGCTCATCATCACGGCCATATTGACGATCCAGTGCCTGGTGTTCGGCGACGGAGGAGTGACCGCGCTCGGCCTCAACATCCTCAACATGGCGATCGTCGCGCCCCTGGTCACCTACGGGGCGATGGTACTGTTCGGTGAGAAGAACAAGATGATAGGCGTCCCTGTTGCAGCGTGGGCCTCGGTGTTCATCGCGGCCACGGTCTGCGCGGCCGAGCTGGCCCTCAGCTACTCCATCTCGGGCGGGGCATACGGCATCACCGGCGCCCTGGCCTTCCCGGCGATGATGGGCTACCATGTATTGATCGGCATCGGCGAGGCGGCCGTGACCACCGGTGTCGTGCTCTTCCTGGCCAAGGTCTCCCCGGAGATGCTCAAGCTGAACGTCGAAGCGACGGGGGCATGATGATGGAGCGCAAGTACATGGTCGCCTGCGTCGCCATCCTCCTGGCGTTCTCCATAGGGCTGATAGGATTCTTCCTTGTATCGGACGGGGTGCCCGACGGACTGGACAAGACCCTCGAGGAGCACGGGACCGGGGAGGGGAGCGAGCCGGTGTGGACGGCGCCTCTGGACTACGGTTCCAACTACTTCGCCTCCCTGCTGATGGGCATCGTCGGGTTCTTCATCACCCTGGTCCTTGTTTACGGGATCGTCAGGCTCAGGAAGTCCCTAAAGGCAGAATGAGCTGACGAGGCGAAGAGTTCTATAAACCCTTTCCATTCCCTTTTATGCCCGGACCCCTTGTACCGGCATAGCCCTCGAGGAGCGAACCATGGAAACGATCGAGATAGACCAGTATAGCCGGTCCAGCACCTTCTATGGATTCGATCCCCGGGTGAAGCTCGCATCCACGATAGCGCTGGTGGTGGCCCTGTCGTTCATGCGGAACCTCACCGCTCTCACCATCGCCCTGGCCTTTGTGCTGGCCATGGTCGCGGTCTCCCGGCTTCCTCCGCTTCATTTCTTCAAGGTCTTCTCCCTGTCCGTGCCCTTCATCGTGGTGGCGGCGCTCGCCCTGCTGCTGACCTCGGGCAGCCATCCAGCGATCGCGATGGCCCTCAGGATATCGGCGTCGGTCATGGCGCTGCTCCTGCTGGTCACCACGACCCCGTTCTTCGATGTCCTCAGGGCGCTGAGGTGGTTCCATGTACCCTATCTGTTCTGCTCGCTTCTCCTGTTCACCTACAGATACATCTTTGTCATCCTGGAGGAGCTGAACCTCATGAACATGGCCCGCAAGTCCAGGGGCTTTTCGCTCAAGGGGAACCTGTTCTCGAAGGACATCTTCCAGACCATATCCTTCACTGCCGGGATGGTCCTGGTGCGAGCGTACGAGCGCTCCAAGCGGATATACGACGGGCTGCTGGCCAGAGGGTTCAGGGGAGAGATCCATACCCTCCGGCCGCCCACCGCAAGGCCCAGGGACCTAGCATACGCGGCCGTCATCGCAGCGATCATCATCGTCATCTCTTCGATCCAATGGGGGTTGGTCCAGTGGACGCTCTGAGGCTCAAGAACGTGAGTTACGCGTATTCGGACGGAACAAAGGCGCTGGACCGTGTCAGCATCACCGTGGGGGCGGGGGAAAGGGTCTCACTGGTCGGGCCCAACGGAGCGGGCAAGAGCACCCTGCTGCACATCCTCGATTCGCTGTATCTCCCCACCGAGGGGGAGCTGGAGGTCGCGGGCATAAAGGTCGACAAGAAGACCGCCCCGCAGGCCACGATGAAGGCCGGCCTGCTGTTCCAGGACCCCGACGACCAGATCTTCATGCCCCGGGTCTGGGACGACGTGGCGTTCGGGCCCATCAACATGCAGCTGGACGAGCAGGAGGTCCGAAAAAGGGTGGAAAGGAGCATGGCCCTCGCAGGGGTGTCCGCGTATGCCGAGCGGGTCCCCCATCACCTGAGCTTCGGGGAGAAGAAGAGAGTGGCCATCGCCGGCCTGCTGGCCATGGACCCGGAGATCTACCTGCTGGACGAGCCGACGGCCAATCTGGACCCGGTCAGCCGCAGGGCACTGATCGACGTGCTGCGCTCGCTGGACAAGAGCATCGTGCTGGCGACGCACGATCTTACGGTCGCGTTCGAGCTTACCCGGCGGGTCATCGTGCTCAAGACCACGGTGCTCTATGACGGCGATCTCCGGGGCCTGATGGCACGGCCCGATATCCTCGCCGAAGCGAACCTCGAGCTTCCCTCCATACCGAGGCTCATGACCGAGTGGAAGGCGCGCAGCGGGCGGGACTTCGATGTGCCGACAACGATGGACGAGGCCCTGGACCTGCTGGACCGTGAGCTTCCTCGTCGCGGATGAGGGTGCTCCGTCCCGGGAGGGTTCGGGAGCTGGTGGTCCATGGACCCACCGGCCGTCCTTCCATCATCTGGGCCGACATCGGCAGGGTTGAACGGGACCGACACGAGGGTGCAGTTGGATGCTATTTCCATCTTAAATACTGGTTGGATGATACATCCAATTGATGAGATTCAAAGGCGGACCGACCCAGGACGAGATCATGGCCGTGTCCATTCTGAAGATGGGCATCAAGAGCGGGGACGTGGTCGCCGACATCGGCTGCGGTACTGGAAAAGTGGCCATAGCCATGGGCGCGATCGCCGGAAAGGTCTACGCGGTGGACATAAGGAAGGAAGCGGTGGAGGCCTCCACGGTCAACATGAGAGCGTGGAGTCGAACCAACGTCGAGGTGCGTCACCAGAACGGGCTTGACTTCCTCACGGAGATCGATCGTCTCGACGGTGCGTTCGTAGGGGGGACCAAGCACCTCCAGAAGATGCTCGGCCTGCTCCAGGAGCGGGTCAGGGGCCGCATCGTGGTAAATACCGTCCTGTTAAGGTCCATGTACCAGGCGGTGGAGACCATGACCGAGCTGGGGATCTTCAAGGAAGTGGTCCAGGTACAGATCGGCCGGTCGCACGACCTTGCCGGGAGCATCATGTTCCGCCCCATCGACCCGGTGTTCATCATCGTCGGGGAGGTGGACTGATGCTCATCGGCGTAGGTCTCGGTCCGGGGGACAAGGAGCTGCTCACCCTCAAGGCAGTGCGTCTTCTGAGGACGGCGGACGCCGTCTTCGTCCCCGGCAGGATGGCCCGCGAGCTGGTGAGGGAGCACTGCGATCCGGTGGTGCTGGAGTTCCCCATGGTGAACGACGAGTCCGAGATCCGGAGAGCGCTGGAAAGGAACGCCGAGGTCATCGCTCCGGTGGCCATAAAGGGGAACGCGGTGCTCGGCATACTCGGCGATCCCAACTTTTATTCGACGTTCTCACGGCAGTGTGACGTTCTGAGGGAGAGGTACCCTGAGCTGAAGGTCTCGGTGGAACCGGGGATCAGCGCGATCACCGCCTTCGCCTCCCGCCTACAGGTCCCGGTGAACTCGGGCGTACTGGTCACCGATGGCCACGAGAACGATTGCCTGGTCCTGCTGAAGGTGCGCTCGCCCCGGGAGACCATGGCCGAGCTGCGTTCGCGCGGATACTCCGAGTTCCGTCTGGTGGAGAGGATGTACCTGGAGAACGAGAAGGTGTACGGCCAGGCCGATATGCCTGAAAGGTGCGATTACATGAGCGTCATGTATGCCAGGAGGGCGTGAGATGAGCGCTCCCATCGTATGGTTCGTCGGCGCCGGTCCGGGCGATCCGGAGCTCATCACCATGAGGGGCAACGAACTGCTGGTGAGCGCGGACGTCCTCATCTACGCAGGATCGCTGGTCAATCCCGAGCTGGTGCGCAGGTGCGGGGCCAGGGTGAAGCTGGACAGCTGGGGGATGAACGTCGACGAGATCGTTCTGGCCATGGCCGAGGCCGCCAAGGCGGGGAAGCTGGTGGTGCGCCTGCACAGCGGCGATCCCTCCCTCTACGGGTCCATAGTCGAGCAGATCGATGAGCTGGAGCGGCAGGGTGTCGAGGTCAGGATCGTTCCCGGCGTCAGCTCGCTGTTCGCGGCGTCGGCGGCGCTGAAGACCCAGTACACCCTGAAGGGCGTCTCCGAGACGCTCATCGTCACCAGACCAGCGGGCGAGACCCTGGAGGAGGACGACATCTCACGGCTGTCCGAGACCGGTGCATCGCTGGTGTTCTTCCTGGGCACCGAGAAGCTGCCCGAGATAGTGCACAAGCTGAGATGCCCGCCGGATACCCCCGCGGCCGTGGTCTTCCATGCGTCATGGCCGGACCAGAAGATCGTCCGCGGTCGGGTGGACGACATCGTGCAGAAGGCGGAGGCGGCGGGCATCCGCAAGACCGCCCTGATCATCGTCGGCGGCATCGTGGACCCCAGGGGACGCTACCAGAGGTCGGTGTTGTACTCTTGAGGGTCGTGGTCGTTCATGTCGGCCACCCGGAGCAGGCGCAGGAAGTGGCCGGATGGCTGGGGGGAGAGGTCTTCGATATTCGCGATCGTCCCCTGGATGAGCTGTTCCGCGATCACGATGCCATCGTGGCGATCATGGCCATAGGGATCGTGGTCAGGAAGATCGCGCCCCTGGTGCACGACAAGTGGGTCGATCCAGCGGTCGTCGTCGTGACCCCGGACCTCAGGTTCTGCGTTCCCGTCCTGGGAGGTCACCATGGAGGCAATGATGTCGCCAAGGCCATTGCCGGCCATGGACCGGTCCCCGTCATCTCCACCGCCACGGACGCGTTGGGAAGGGACTCGGTGGAGGGGATCGCGGCGAGGAACGGTCTGGAAGTGGTCAACAAGGGCAGCACCGTGGCGGTCAACCGGTCGTTCCTCGATGGCGACGTCCCGGTCTACCGGATCGCCGGGCCGGCGGTGGTGATCGCATCGTCCAGCGTCTCCGTGCTGGCGCCCAGGGGCGAGCATGTGGTGGGCATCGGGTGCAACCGGGGCACCGCCTCGGGGGAGATCGTCCAAGCGGTCAGGGACGCGCTCGCATCGAGCAATGTCGCCGCCTCCGATGTACTGGCCTATGCCACCACGGTCAAGAAGTCCGACGAGGCCGGTCTGACGGCCGCGGTCCGAGAGCTGGGAGGTTTGCTCTTCTTCATCGATGACGAGACGATCAATTCTCAGCCTGTGGCCGCTGGGTCCAAGGCCGAGCTCATCGGCCTGGTGGGGGTCGCGGAACCGTCGGCCCTGGCACTGGCGAGACGGAAGGAACTGGTAATGCAGAGGAAAGCATATGGAAACGTTACAGTCGCGATCGCAAGATGAGGGCGCGGGAAGATTGACCGTCGTGAGCTCCGGCCCGGGGGACCTGGATAACCTGACGCCCCTGGCACGCCGTTCGATCATTGAATCGGACGTGGTGATCGGCAACCGGTTCTACCTGGACCAGCTGGAGCCGCTGCTGGAAGGGAAGAGGGTCATCAACTCGTCCATGGGCAAGGAAGTGGACCGTGCAAGGGAGGCCGTGCTGCTGGCCCGAGGCTCCAAGGTGGCCATGGTCAGCGGCGGGGACGCGGGCGTGTACGGCATGGCCAGCATCGTCCTCGAGCTCGTGCAGCGGGAGGCTCCCGGGCTGGACGTGAGGATCGTACCGGGGGTGACCGCGGCCACTGCCGCTGCCTCCGTGCTCGGGTCTCCGCTGTCCGGCGATTTCCTGGTGATCTCGCTGAGCGACCAGCTCACGCCATGGGAGGTCATCGAGAGACGCCTGGACCTCGGATTCCAGATGGGGATACCCATGGCCATGTACAACCCGCGCAGCCGCAGCCGCCCGGGGAACCTGAGGAAGGCGCTGGAGATCGGGCTGAGACATGCGAGGCCGGACACCCCGGTGGGCATAGTCAGGAACGCCTACCGGGCCGGGGAGGAGAGCATCACCATCACCGATCTGGGCTCGTTGCATGAGGACGATGGTGCGGTCGACATGCATTCCATGATCATAATCGGGGGAGAGGAGACCAGACTGATGAAGGAGGGAGATCATGTCAGAGGGATCATCACGCCGAGAGGCTACCACCGGAAGTACATATATTGACCTGGGCGCGGACACGGCCGAGGGCTACAGCATTTCCAGCCGCAGCAGGCAACTGGCCCGCAAGATGCTCGGGGACCTGAGCCTGGAGGACAGGATACGCCAGCGCTGTTCCATCGCGGTCGGGGACTTCAGCATGGCCGACATCATGCGGTTCAATGGTGAGGCGATCAATGCCGGTCTCGAGGCCCTGGAGGCCAAGGCCCCCATCTTCGCCGACATCCGCATGGTGCAGACGGGGGTCCAGAAGAAAGGGCACGGTTCGAGCGTGGACTGCTTGCTGGACCACGGTGATGAGATCTCCCGGGCGAGCGGGATCACCCGCACGAGCGCGGGGATGCTGTCGCTCGGCGAGAGGCTGAACGGCTCGATCGTGGTCATAGGAAACGCCCCGTCCTGCCTGCTGTCATTGTGCGAGATGCACGGCAAAGGCATCAGGCCGGCCCTGGTGGTGGGCTGCCCCGTCGGGTTCGTCAACGCCGCGGAGTCGAAGGAGAAGCTGAGGAAGCTGGACCTACCATCCATCTCGACCGAGGGCACGAGGGGAGGCACCCCCGTGGCCGTCGCCGCCATGAACGAGATCATCACCATTTTCACGGAGAGAAGATGCTGATATGATCGATCCCGTGTCCAAGTTCGAATACCCCGATGGATGGGTATCGCTCTGCCAGGACCAGGCCGGCCTCTCGATGGTCCAGAGCGGCCTGGCGGTGCTCACCTCCGACGGCATGGTGCTGAGGAGAGGCTTCACCACCGGAACGACGGCCGCAGCGGCATGCAAGGCGGCCATCGAGTCGCTCGGGGTCCGAGAGCTGAGGGGGGTCGAGGTCCGAACTGCTTGCGGCCTGTCATTTCCTGTCGAGGTAATGGCCAGCAACGGCAACGCCACCTGCCGCAAGTATTCCGGAGATTACCCCAGCGATGCGACCGCCGGGATCGAGTTCAAGGCGTCGTTCATCAGGTTCCAGGACGAGGTGGGCCTGGATGTCGGACCAGGCATAGGGAGGTGGGACCACGACACCCCCCGGTACGGCAAGGGCGACCCGGCCATCAGCCTCACTGCCATGGACTGCATCGCATCATCCATCTCCTGGGCGTGCCTGGCCAGGAGGGAGAGGGGGGCGCTGATCCACCTCGAGGCTGTCGACGGCGAGCGGATCGCCGAGCGGACCCTCAACGGAAGGATCGGTGTGGTCGGCGGCATCTCCGTGCTCGGTTCCACGGGCCTGGTGGAGCCGTGGGACGATCACCTTGGCCAGGATTCCATCGAACGGGCCAGGAGGGCGGAGCGGGGCGTGGTGACCACCGGCCGGGTCGGGTTGAGGCATGCGCGCCTTCAGTACCCTGATCGGGAGATCATCTTGGTAGGCGCGAACATAAGGCCGGTGCTGGAGTCCCGGGACGAGGGGCTGGTCCTGTTCGGCCTTCCCGCGTTGATCATCAAGTTCATCGACCCCTCGGTCCTGGAAGGCACCGGGTACAGGACGATAGAGGAGCTGGTCCATTCCAACGATGGCCCGGACGTGGTGCACTCGGCGGTCCTCAGGTTCAAGTCCATGTACCCTGGGCACGGCATCGCCATCATCGACCGGGCCGGCAAGGTGCTGGAGGCGATGTCATGATCGTGATCGGGGTCGGCTGCGGTCCCGGGATGATGACCATGGAGGCCTTTACCCAGCTGCAGAAGGCGAGCAGGATATACGGTTCGTCCCGGTCCCTTGAGATCGCTGGACCGTACATTCCGTCCCACTGCGAGGTCGTTACGCTGGAGGACTACTCACATCTGAACGATCTCCCCGATGATGCTTTGGTGCTGTCCACCGGGGATCCCATGCTGGCCGGGCTGGGCCACCTGGGGAGCGAGGTCGTTCCTGGCATCTCCTCAATGCAGTGCGCGTTCTCCAGGCTGCGCTTGCCCCTGGGGAGGGCGGTGGTGGTGGATGCCCACGGCAAGGACGAGGGGGCGGCGATCCTGGAGATGCTGGACGAGGCCGGCAGGGGGCGGATACCTTTCATGCTCACCGGCCCCCGTTTTGAGATAGGGACCCTCGCCCGCATCATGAAGGAGAGGGGGATCACCGACAAGATCGTCCTGTGCGAGAACCTTGGATATCCGGGCGAGGTCATATCGTTCGGGGACGCCGAGCATCCGCCCAGCGCCTCATCCTCCCTCTTCTCGCTGATCCTTGTCAAGGGCAGGTGATGTGATGGACCGGCCCAGGATCATGATAGCGGGAGAGAGGAGCGGGACGGGCAAATCGACCATCACCTTGGGGGTGATCGCCGCCCTCAGGGCCAGGGGCCTGGCCGTCCAGCCGTTCAAGGCCGGCCCCGACTTCCTGGACCCCATGCACCACGACGAGGTCACCGGCCGGAGGTCCAGGAACCTTGATACCTGGATGTTTCCTGAATGGGTCCCCGTCTCCTTCCAGCGGGCGTCCTCCAGCGCGGATGTCAGCGTGATAGAGGGTGTGATGGGCCTGTACGACGGCGTGGACGGCAGGAGCGAGGAGGGGAGCTCCGCCCACCTGGCCAAGAGGCTCCGGTGCCCCGTCATACTCGTCATCGACGCCACCGCCACCTCCAGGAGCGCGGGGGCGGTGGCCAAGGGGTTCAAGACCTTCGACCCCGGGGTGGACATAAAAGGGGTGATATTCAACCGCATCAGCGGCCCGAGGCATCTGGAGATGGTCGAGGCGGCCCTGGAGGGCCTGGACATGGTCAGCCTGGGAGGCATACCCAGGGACGGGGGGATCGAGCTGGAGAGCCGTCACCTGGGACTGGTACCGGCGGGGGAGAAGGACAACCGCCAGAGGTATGCCCGGACCAAGGAGCTGATCGAAGAGAACCTCGATATGGACCTGCTGCTCCGGCTTGCCTCCGAGGCTCCCGGGTGGCCGGAGATCGAGGAGCCGCCGATGGAGAAGCTGGGCGATTTCCGCCTGGGCGTGGCGAGGGACGCGGCGTTCAACTTCTACTACGAGGACAACTTCGACATCCTGAGGTCCCTGGGCGCGAACATCGTCGAGTTCTCGCCCCTGAAGGACGACCTTCCGGAGGCGGACGGCTACTACTTCGGCGGAGGATACCCGGAGCTCTACCTGGACCAGCTGGAGTCGAACGGCGCTATGCGCGGATCGCTGCTGAAGCGGGTCAACGAGGGCGTTCCGGTGTATGCAGAGTGCGGAGGGCTGATGTACCTCTGCCGCGAGGTGATCGGCCAGGATGGCCGGGAGAGAAGTATGGCGGGGGTGTTCGATGCCCGGGTCGAGATGACCTCCAGGCTGCAGGCCCTCGGATATGTGGAGGCGAGCTGCGTCAAGGATAATGTCATGTCCTCCGCGGGAGGGATGATCCGCGGCCACGTCTTCCACTACTCCAGGGTGGTGTCCCACGGTGACGGCCGATTCTCCTATCGGCTGTCGAAGAGCAAGGGCATCGACGGGGCCATGGACGGGCTTGTCAGGCGGAACGCCCTGGCATCCTACCTCCATGTCCACCTCGGCAGCAACCTCGGGTTCGCAAGGAGGTTTGCGCGCTCCTGCACGGGACGGGACGTGAGCAATGCGGAACGGACCGATGATGAGGGGAGGGGCTGAGAAGGTGATGGTGACGGAGGCGGTCGCTCCTGGCATCTGATGGGACGTACGGGACCAGACTGGGCGGCATCATAGATCTGCTCAGGGGGAAGAACTGCGGCGAGTCGGACGGGGTCGCCGGGACCTTCAACGCCTCCAAGCGAAGGAAGCTGCTCCTGATCATCGTCCTCGCGTTCCTGCTGGTGACGGTGGCGGTGATCGCCCTCGGGGTGGGGGCGGTGGACGTCCCGGTTATGGACACCTTCAGGGTCCTGGGCAACCACCTACTGCCCCGATGGGTCGATGCCCCGGCGGAGTCGTACTACTCCACCATAATCATCCGGTCAAGGCTGCCCCGGGTCCTGCTGGCCATCATTACCGGGATCAGCCTTGCGATGTCCGGCGTGGTCATGCAGGGCCTGCTTAGAAATCCCCTGGTAAGCCCGTTCACCCTTGGCCTCTCCTCCGCCGCATCGTTCGGTGCGGCCATGGCCCTGGTTCTCGGACCGGTTCTGCTCGGGAGCGCATACTACGGCAGCTTATCCATCCTGGGGGGGACCATCTCCAGCAAGAACCTGCTCATCGTCCTGATGGCCTTCATCACCGGCATGTCCAGCATCGTCCTGGTCCTCACCATCGCCAACTCGCACCACCTGTCGCAGTCGGTGTTGGTCCTATCGGGCGTGGTCGTCAATTACCTCTTCTCGGCGGGCATCTCGTTCATGAAGTACCTATCGGAGGACCATACGCTGCGCGAGGTCACCAATTGGCTCATGGGCGGCATGTGGGGGGCGACCTGGGGCTCGGTGACCATCCTGATCCCCATCGTGCTCGCCTCCTTCATCGTGATGGAACGATGCACCGTCGACCTCAACACCCTCTCGGGGGGCGACGACGTGGCGCGGAACCTCGGGGTCAACGTCCACCGGCTCAGGATACTCGGGCTCACCGTCTCCGCGTTCGTGACCTCTGCCTGCCTGGCGTTCACTGGCGTCATAGGTTTCGTCGGACTGATGGCTCCTCATATCTGCAAGATGATCATCGGGAACGACCATCGCTATCTCCTTCCGGCCTCGGCACTGATGGGCGCCCTGATCTTGCTCCTGTCCGACACGGTCGCCAGGACGGTGCTGAGGCCCGTCGAGCTGCCGGTGGGGATCATCATGTACCTGATCGGCGGGATCTTCTTCATCTGGCTCGTGACGAGGAGGACCGGGAGGTACCTGGCATGAAGCTTATCGTCGACAATGTCTTCCAGAGGTACGGGAGCAACGAGGTGCTGAGCGGTGTTTCATTCACCGCCCGATCGGGGGAGATCGTTGCCCTGCTCGGTCCCAACGGCTCGGGGAAATCCACGCTCATAAGGACCGTGTGCAACCTCATGCCGCCCAAGGCCGGCCGGGTCGCTGTCAACGACCTTAACATCTCGGACCTGGAGCCGATGGAGCGGGCCAAGCTCATAGGTTACGTGCCCCAGAACGTCCAGCACGCGCCCTTCACCACCGTCCTGGACACCGTGCTGGTCGGGAGGCGCCCTTACGTGCAATGGGCCTACTCGAAGAACGACCTGGACATGGCCTCGCGGGCGCTGGAGACGATGGGCATCCTGGACCTGAGGGACAGGTACATCAATGAGCTGTCCGGTGGGCAGAGGCAGCGGGTCTTCATAGCCCGGACCCTCACCCAGAACCCTCAGTTCTACCTGTTCGATGAGCCCACCAGCTCCTTGGACCTCAGGTATCAGCTCAGGACCATGAAGATAATGCGGGATGTCGTGCGCCGGGAAGGCAGCGGCATGATCGTGGCGATGCACGATCTCAACCTGGCCCTCCGCTACACGGACAAGGTCATCATGCTGAAGGACAAGTCAGTCTATGCTTGCGGCAGACCGGAGGACGTGCTCACCCCAGAGGCCATCCACGACGTCTATGGCGTGGAATCCTACATCGTGAGCAATGACCGGGGCCTGTTCATCCTTCCCTACGAGCCGTCCGATGATGCCGTCGCAGAATGATCGACCTTCGCGCGGACGCCCCGAAGGTTGATTATGATAGTCATAACTAGATATATTGAAATGGGCCTCGAACGGGCCAATGCCAGATGTTCCGTTTTTGTGCTCAGTGAATGTACGTTAATTTTATAAATAACATCCAGATTACATTACGAGTTGGATGTATCATCCAATTGAGGTGTCAAGATGTCAAGGATAAAGATAATCGCAGTACTGATCGCCTTGTTGGCCATTGCATCGACGACGGGGTACGTCCTGCTGTCGAACGCGAACGCAGGCGTTGATCGAGGACCCCAGAACAAAGAGTATCCCGGTTCGGTGACCATCACTCAGAACGATGGCAAACAGGTCACCGTAGCGACCCCCGTGGAGAAGGTATGCCTGGTCAACAGCAACGCCGCCGAGTTCATGCAGGTCCTGAACGCCACCAACAGGGTGGTCGGGGTGAGCGAATCCATCGCCGTGGACACCGAGTTCGCATACATTTACGACGGCGTCCCCACCATAGGAACGTACAGCACCCCCAACGGGGAAAGGATCCTGGAACTGGGATGCAACGTTGTCATCGGCCAGTGCAGCGCCATGCCCATCAAGGATACCGCGGTCCTGGAGGACATGGGGATCACGGTCATCCTTCTCGATTGCTTCGGCTTCAACCAGATGACCAACGACCTCAAACAGCTGGCCAGCCTCTTCGGGTATGAGGCTCAGGAGCGAGCAGAGAAATACATCGGCCTATACACCGAGACGATCGCCACCATAGCCCAGGCCAGCTCGCTCATCGTCACCGATGCCACGGCCTATGTGGAACTGAGCAACGGAAAGGCATACACGTCAAAGGCCGAGATGACCTCGCTGATCGACCTCGCCGGCGGCCACAACATCGTGATCGACCTGGTGCCCTCCCCGACCTCCTCCACGCAGCTGGTGAGCAATGAGGCCATCATCGCCTTCGATGGGGGAAAGGGGCCCGACTACATCCTGATCCGGAAGGGGGGCATAACCGATAACGCCACCGCCGAGAACGAGTATCAGACCCTGGTGTCTCGAGAGGGTTGGAAGGACCTCGAGGCGGTGAAGAACGACCACGTCTACATCATCACCCAGTCGGGGATCCTTTCCGGGCCTCGCGTGTTCATCGGCCTTGCCTACCTGTTCGAGCTGTTCCATCCAGGGGTCCTGGACATTACCGCGGTCGAGCTGCTCCAGGAATTCAATCATGAGTTCGGGTACAACATCGACCCGATGATGGGGTACCATCACGTGACGGCATGACAGGTCGTCCGATAGGGAACATGAACGCTAAGGGGGGCGCCGGGCCCCCCGTCCCTTTTTCTTGCCTTTCCGTCGCGAGATGCTGAGCTGTTGGCGTGAACGCAGGAGCGCTGCAGGCTCATGCGCGATGCGGCTGAGGCGCTATGGCCTCGATCGCTTCCAGCAGCTCCCGGAACGTGGCGTTCGCCGGCACCGCCTGGACGCGCACGCCCATCTGCTCCAGCCGCTTCCTCGTCGGTCCGCCCATCGCCCCCACGATGCGGGAGTTCAACATCTCGATCACCTTCTCCCGCGAGGCGACCCTCTCTGCCGCCTCGATGAACGCGGCCGCGGACAGCGAGGAGGAGAAAGCAAAGGCGTCCACCCTGCCGGCCATGCTCTCCGCGACGAGGTATCGGACCTCCGGGCTCGTGGGATCGGAGACCAGGTTGTACAGCACGACCTCGGTCACGTCCGCGCCTGCCTCGATCAGACCGTCATATAGGATCCTCTCGCCGTGCGATGAGCGCAATAGGAACACCCGCTTGTACGCCAGGTCCTTGGCCATCTGGCGCACCAGGCCCTCGGACGAGTACTCCTCGGGGATGACATCCACGCCTATCCCACTGGAGGCCATGGCCTTTGCCGTTAGGGGGCCGATGGCTATGCAGTAGGTCGAGGACAGCAGCTCCCCCGCCTCCTCGCTCCGTCTCGACGCCATTCTGACCAGCGCCTCCACCCCGGTCGAGCTGGTGAGCACCACGACATCGACCTTGCCCCCCTTCACCGACCTCAGGAAGGCGTCGAACTCCGGCCCGTCGTTGGGCACGATCTGGAGGGGCGATGCGGCCACGACGTCGAAGCCCATCTCCCGGGCGGTGAGCATCGATTCCTCCAGCTTGTCCTTCGGCCTCATCACCGCCAGTCTCATCGGAGATCACCCAGGACATCGCTGAGGGATGCTACCCCGCCGATCACCACGACCGCCGGGGAGCCGACACCCTGGCGGCGGCACTCCTCCGCCACTTCCCCCAGTGAGGACAGCACGACCCTCTGCGATGGTGTGGAGCCGCGGTGGACCACGGCCACCGGGGTCGATGGGTCCATGCCTCCCTCCACCAGCCGCGACATGTTCCGCGCCAGGTTGGCCATGCCCATGAGGATCACGATCGTACCGCCGGTGTTCGCCAGCGCCTCCCAGTTGATCCTCTCGTCCGGGCGGTCATCCCGTTCGTGCCCGGTAACGAAGGTGACCAGCGGGGCGAAGTCGCGATGGGTCACAGGGATCCCGGCCATCGCCGGGGCGGCGATCGCCGATGTCACCCCGGGAACGACGTGCACGGTGACCCCGGCGCTCCTGAGCTCCTCGGCCTCCTCTCCCCCGCGCCCGAACATGAACGGGTCGCCACCCTTCAGCCGGACGACGGTGCGGCCCCTCATGGCCTCCTCGACCATGATGCGGTTGATGCCTTCCTGCGTGACCTTGTGATGGCCACCCTGCTTGCCCACGTCGATGAGCTTGGCCTCCGGGCGGGCATGGTCCAGCAGCTCGGCGTTGGCCAGCTGATCGTACACTATGACGTCCGCCGTCCCCACCAGCTCCATCCCCCGCATGGTTATGAGCCCGATGTCGCCGGGCCCGGCTCCGACCAGGTAGACCTCACCGGGCAAGGCCGCACCCCCCCATCGCCGGGCGCATGGCCTCGGCCATTTCGAACAGACATTTCTCTCGCCGCTCCACCGGGAACGTGCGATCGATGAACACGCTCTCCGAACGGACCTCCGATATGACCGAACCACGGACCGTCATTTCGCTTCCATGGACGGTCGCCCAGATGCCCATGGGCACTGAGCACCCCCCGCCCAGGGCCTTCAGGATGGAGCGCTCGGCCTCGACCTCGGCCCTGGTCTTCGCATCGTCAAGCTGATGGAGGCGGTGTAAGTGCCTGCTCCCGGCGGCGCACACCACGGCGATGGCGCCCTGGCCGACCGCGGGGGTGAACACCTTCGGATCGAGCACATGATACCGAACCTCGATCCCCAGGCGCACCAGGCCGGCCTTGGCCAGGACTATGGCGTCGTACTGCCCCTCCTTCCACTTCTTGATCCTCGTCGGAACGTTGCCGCGGAGGTCCCTGACCTCGAGGTCCGGGCGCTTCCACTGGATGATGGAGCGGCGGCGCACGCTCGAGGAGCCGACCACCGCCCCGGAGGGCAGCTCTTCCAGCGGGACCTCGGAGAGAAGGACGTCCTCCACCGGACCACGCGGCAGCACGGCCACCAGCTCGGTGCCCGGGGTGAGGTCGACGGGCATGTCCTTAAGGCTGTTGACCGCGGCATCTATCTCTCCCGCCACGATCCGCTGGTCCAGCTCCTTCGTGAACGCGCCATACCCGCCCAGGGAGGCCAGCGGGCGGTCGGTGACCCTGTCGCCCGTGGTCCTGATCTCCCTGACCTCGATGCCGATGCCTGGACAGCGCATCTCCAGCTCCTTGACCACCGTCCTGGTCTGGGCCAGGGCGAGGGCGCTGCCCCGGGTGCCGATGATCATCCCGACACCTCCGTCAGTGCCTCGGCGATGGCGTTGACGACGTGCCGGACCTCTTCGTCGGTATGCGCCGTCGATAGGAAATTGGTCTCGAACTGCGAGGGCGCCAGGTAAACCCCCTTATCCAGCAGCCGCAGGAACATGCGGTCGAACATGGCGGCGTCCGCACCGAGAGCGTCCTGGTAGTTGGCCACCGGCCGGTGTGAGAGAAACAGCTGGAACATGGAACCGATGCCCGCCACCTGATGAGGCACCTTGGTGTCCTTCAACGCCTCTCTCAGGCCCTGGCGCAGCATCTCGCCCTTGCGGTCCAAGGAGTCGTGGCCCACGGCCTCGAGCTCCCTGATGGTCGCCAGCCCGGCGGCCAGGGTCATGGGGTTGCCGGAGAACGTGCCGGCCTGGTACACCTTGCCCAGCGGGGAGACCGCCCGCATGATCTCCTCCGATGCCCCGAACACGCCGATGGGCATCCCGCCCCCGGCGATCTTGCCCAGCGTGGTGATGTCCGGCGTGACGCCGAAATAACGCTGCGCTCCTCCCATGCTCAGCCTGAACCCGGTGATGACCTCGTCAAAGATGAGCAGCACGCCGTTCGCGGTGGCCATCTCCCTCAGCCCCTCGAGGAACCCTTCCCGGGGCAACACCGGTCCGATGTTGCCCATGACCGGCTCGACGATGATGGCGGCGACCTGTCCACGGTTCGCCGCGAGAACCTTCTCGACCGAGCCGAGGTCGTTGTACGGAGCGAGCAAGGTGTTCGCGGCCACCTCCTCCAGCACCCCCAGGGAGTTCGGGGCGCTATGGGTGGTCGCCCCCGAGCCGGCCTTGACAAGGACGGCGTCGTGGGCACCGTGGAAGCATCCCTCGAACTTCAGGACCTTCTTCCTGCCGGTGTACCCCCGGGCGAGGCGCAGCGCATGCATCGTCGCCTCCGTCCCGCTGCTGACCATCCGCAGCATTTCGATGGATGGATAGTTGCGGACGACCTTCTCGGCGAACTCGGCCTCGGCCTCGATCGGCGCGCCATACAGGACGCCCCTCTCTGCCTGCTCCCGCAGGGCCCGGACGACCGAGGGATGCGCGTGGCCGAGGATGAGCGGGCCGAAGGCCATGCAGTGATCGATGTACTCCTGTCCATCGACGTCGGTGATGCGGGAACCTTTCGCGGACGCTATGAAGCGGGGATAGGGCTTGAACGCCCGCACCGGTGACGAGACGCCACCGGGCAGCAGCGCCCTCGCCCGTTCGTACAGCTGCTTGGACCTCTCTCCGGTCATCATTGCCCCCCCAGCAGCTTGGCGGCTTCCTTGGCGAAATAGGTTATGATGATGTCCGCCCCGGCCCGCTTGATCGACAGGAGCGCTTCCATCATCGCCCGGTCATGGTCTATCCATCCGTTGGCCGCAGCGGCCTTGAGCATCGAGTACTCGCCGCTGACATTGTACGCAGCGATGGGCAGATCAAAGGTCCGGCGTGCTTCCCCGATGATGTCCAGATAGGGCAACGCGGGCTTGACCATCAGGATGTCGGCTCCCTCCTCCACGTCCCGGCGCATCTCCCGGAGCGCTTCCCTGGCGTTCCCGGGGTCCATCTGATGGGTCCTCCGGTCCCCGGACCGGGGGGCGCTCTCGGCGGCATCTCGGAACGGGCCGTAGAACGCCGAGGCGTACTTGGCGGCGTAGGACATGATCGGCACATGCTCGAAGCCGGCCTCGTCCAGGGCCTCCCTGATAACCTTCACCTGGCCGTCCATCATCCCCGATGGGGCGATGATGTCCGCCCCGGCCTCCGCCTGGCTTACGGCCGTCAGGCCATATAGCTCCAGGGTCGGGTCGTTATCGACGATGTCCCCGTGGACCACCCCGCAATGACCGTGGTCGGTATACTCGCACAGGCACAGGTCGGCGATGACCAGGACATCGGACCGAGCGCGTATCTCCCTGATCGCCCTCTGGGTGATCCCCTCCTCTGCCCATGCCTCGCTTCCCCTGGCGTCCTTGTCCCGGGGGATGCCGAACAGCAGGACCGCCGGTATTCCCATGTCCCCAACCGCCCTCGCTTCCTCCCCGATACCAGACAATGGGAGGGCGCTCACCCCGGGCATGGAGGGGATCTCCCTTGGCGCACTTAGGTTCTCATTGACGAACATCGGGTACACGAGGTCGCGAACCGACAGCTCTGTCTCCCTCACCAGGTCCCTGATCGCCGGGCTCATCCGCAGCCTGCGACCCCTACTTACTGGAAACATTGATAGCACCCTCCAATCTGAAAATGTCCTGAACGATCTCGAGTATCTCCTCGTCACCCTCGCGGCAGGCGCCCTTCAACACCTCGGTCGGATCGGCGAGGAACTTACGGGTCATCACATCCGCGAGGTCCTGGAGGACCACCTCGGCCGGCTCCTTGCCGGAGGACAGGCGGTTCAGGGCCTTGCGGACCTCGCGCTCCTTCATCTCCGCGTACTTGTGATAGAGGCGCCCCAGGAGCTCGTCCGCCCTCATCTCCTTGAGGCGCGAGCCAAGGGCCTCCAGCTCCGACGTGATGATCTTCTCCGCACTGCGGATCTCCGCACGGCGCTTCAGGAGGTTCTCTTCCGCCTTCCCCCTCAGGCCATCGATGTCGAAGTACTCCACCCCCGGCAGCTCGGCGACCTCCGCCTCGACGTTGCGCGGGAAACTGACGTCGATGATTATCACCTTGCTCTCCAGCCTTCGGGAGGCCATCGCCCTCTCCATGTGGCCCTTGGTCAATATCATGTGGGTGGCCGATGTGGCCACCAGCACGACGTCCGCATGTGAGATGAAATCGACAAAGTTGTCGAACCGCACCGCCTTACCGTTGAGTATCCAGGCCAGCTCCACCGCCCTGGAATAGGTGCGGTTGGACACGAACACCGCCTTCGGCTCCTTGCCCACCAGGTGCTTCGCGATCAGAGTGGCCATCTCTCCCGCTCCCACCACCAGGATGTTCTTGCCGGTCAGCGTTCCCAGCTTATCCTCGGCCATCTCGACCGCGGCGCTGCCTATGGAGACGCAGCCCTTGTTCACCCTGGTCTCGCTCCGGACCTTCTTTCCCACGGATATGGCCTTGCGGAAGACGATGGAGAGCATCGGACCGACCATGCACTCGCGCTCGGCGAGATCGAACGCCTCCTTGACCTGGGACTGGATCTGATCCTCGCCGATGATCATCGACTCCAGCCCGCTGGCGACGCGGAGGATGTGCCTTATCGAGTCCAGGCCCGTGAGATATTGCACCAGGTTCTGGTCGATGTCGAATGGCACCAGGCCATTGATGAGGTCCTCCAGCCCCCTCCTCGAGGCATTGATGTCCTCAGTGGCCAGGTATAGCTCCACCCGATTGCAGGTCTTGAGAGCGACGCACTCCCGTACGCCCGGCAGAGCCATGGCCGCCTTCATCAGCTTGGACGGGTCCAGTTCCACCATCCTCTCGATGTCCACCATGCGAGCCTGCTTGTGGGTGATGTGCGCGCTAAGTATAGAGTCCATTCAGCTCACCAGCGTACGCATGGCGAGTTCCCGTGCCCGGCCCGGATCGCTCTCCAGGGCGTTCCAGACGTCCTTGTTCTCGAGGACCTTCCACAGCCGCCTCTCCCTCTCGTTCTGCGACGGGACCTTCTCCTTGGCGGTCTGCCGCAGTTCCTCCTGCAGGGACACCATGAGGTCGTATCGCCGGTCCAATAGGCGGTCCAGCTCCATGCGGAGGAACTTGGCCATGCCAGGGCTCCGCCCCTCGGTGGAAATGGCGACCTTGTAGTTCTCTCGTTCCACCACGGACGGTATCAGGAATGTCGAGAGCCCATCGGCGCGATTGCAGAACCTGCCCTGCCGGGCGGCCTCCGAGGCGATCCTATCGTTCACCTCGGCATCGTTGGTCGCAGCGACCACCAGATCGGCCCAGCCTACCATTTTTTCAAGGCTCTCCTCAACCGTGCCGTGCTTCAGCACGATGGATGGAAGGAACCCCTCCACGAACTCGCGCGATACGGCGATGACCTCGGCCTCCGATGCGAGATAGTTGGCCTTCCTGCGCCCCACCTCGCCCCCGCCGAATACGACCACCTTTCGGCTACTTAGATCGAACCATAGCGGTAGCATTGTATCCCCTTGTCAAGCGAGTATCATCAAAGAGTGATAAGAATCTCTCTATATATCTGGATGTATCATCCAACTGCAAAAGGTCCCTTTCTTCCTACCGATCCAGGTCATTGATGCAATAGAAAGTTAAGATGAATGGGGGGCATTTACGGACCTGGGCGTTCTAATTAGTGGAGCCACACGGAGAACGCCTGTGGGCCAGCTGAACCATTGCTCGACGATGGCAGGCTATGCAAAGTATTACGAAATTATAAATCGTAGCACGAATTATCCCTTGACGGAACGGGAGCACCTGTCAACTTTGGCCAGACGTTTCCTCCATCCCGTTCCCTCTTTTTTGTCCATGTCCAATAATGTTTCCTTCTTACAGGTGGCATGTCGAACAAGCGGCATTTGAGACCTGGGCCCGCTGGTGCCCGATGGAACAGGACCCTCGGTCCGCACAAAGGGGCGCCCCATGACAATACCAGATCGCTCATAGAATGGCATATGACCCGTCGCATCGAGGATGCCACCCTCGATGGCGGTAAGGGACATAATGTCATGAAAAAAAGGGATAGCTCATTGGAGGAGATCTTGACGTCATATGCGTCCATTCGAGCATGGAAGGATGGAGCATGATCGATAAGGATGCAAAGTGCTGATCCTCACATGCGATTACGTTCGCACGCTGGTCACGACCCCTCCAGGACCCCTGTCCACCACCATATCGTGCCTGCAATGCAGGCATGCCTTGAACGATGGGAGCTACTAGCCTCCGGAGCGTTGCCCGAGGTGCAATGGCCCTTATCGGAACAGGCCCCGGATCAGGTGGGAAGGATGCGAGCCTTTCTCCAACATCTTATTCACAGGGCGTCCGTACGTCGATCCCCTCCATATCGCTGTTCTTAGATCATTGGGGGATCACGACCATTTGCCCCCTGATCCTTTCCACATCTACCGCAATGTTGTAGGTGGTCTCGATGTTGTCGGAGGTGACCACCTCAGGACCGCCGGCGGCCAGTATCCTCCCCTCCTTTATCATCAGGAACTTGTCCGCATACCTCAACGCCAGGTTCAGATCGTGCAGGGTCATGATGGCCAATATGTCATTGGTCTTGATCACGTCCCTAATGGTCCCAAGGATGCGATGCTGATTGCAGAGGTCCAGGGAACTGGTCGGTTCGTCCAGCAATAAGACCTTTGGCTGCTGTACAAGGGCCCTGGCGATCTGCACCTTCTGGAACTCCCCACCGCTTATCTCATCGATGTACTTTAAGGACAAAGGGGCCAGGTCCAGGTCATAAATCACATCCTCAGTGATCTGGATGTCCTTCTTGGAGACATCCCACACTATGTGAGGCTTGCGGCCCAACAGCACCGAGTCAAAGACCGTGATCCTGCTCAGGTCGGCCCGTTGAGGGACATAACCGATCCGTTTGGCCACCTCTACCCGGCTCATGGGTCGGAGGTCTTCCTCGTCCACCATCACCGTGCCCACCTTCGAGGTCAACAGGCCGTTGATGCACTTCAGCAAAGTGGTCTTTCCCACTCCGTTCGGGCCCAGAATGGCCATTATCTCGTTGTTGTCGACCTCGAAGTGAATGTCTTTGAGGACATCCGCGCTGCGATACGCGAAGTCGATCCCCCGCACCTTCAGATTCATTTTCTATACCCCCGGATCAGAATGTACAGGAACAGAGGTCCGCCCAGGAAAGAGGTGATCACTCCGACTGGAAGGACCAGAGGTGCAATGATGGTACGAGCGAGGGTATCGGAGACCAGCACTATCAGTGATCCCACCAGCCCTGCCGCCGGCATCACGAAGCGATGATCTGAACCGATCACCCGGCGCACCATGTGAGGGGCCAGGAGGCCAACGAAGCCGATGATGCCCATCAGCGAAACCACCACTGCGGCGAGAAGGGAGGACAGCACCATGCCCGCCATAGTATGTCTGGACACATTGACCCCTAGGCTGCTGGCCGTTTCCGCTCCGGCATCCATGGCGTTGTAGTTCCACCGATTGTAGAAGAAGTAGGCGATAACGGGTAGAGACACCAATACGATCAGGGTGAGACTGTCCCACGTTATTCGGCCAAGATCTCCGAAGGTCCAGTAGACAATAGATGCGATCTGGACATCGTTGGCGAAGTACTGGACCCCTGTCAGCCCGGCAGAGAAGATGGCCCCCATGGCCACTCCCGATAAAACGATGGCCTCCGGAGAGACCCGGGTCATTCTTGCCAGTACCATGATGACGGCGGTGGACAGCAGGCTGAACGAGAAAGCGCAGACGGTGACCAGGTACTGGCTGGAGACCATTACCGCGTCTTTCGAGTTGCTGTGCATGGACCCGGCCCCGAGCACTACGATGGCAAAAGCCGCTCCGAAGGCCGCGGCCTGGGACAGCCCCAGCGTGTACGGTTCGGCCAGGGGGTTCTTCAGCACACACTGCATGACCGTCCCTGCCAAGGCCAGCATGCCGCCCGCCACTAAGGCGACCAATATGCGGGGCAGCCTTATGGACCACGCGATCCCCTGCTGGTGCATGAGCTGTTCGACGACCTGGGAGATGGTCAGGTTGGCCGAGCCCATGCACAGGGCGATAAGCGAAACAAGGAGGACCGCCACAGCGCAGATGGTGATGAAGAGGACCTTTCTGCCGATGTATTCAGAGTAATCCGATATTGTATCGCGGGAGGTGGCGTTCCCGATCGCTGAGGTCATCTGTCGCTCCCTTCCTCAGACGGCTTCGAGGCAAAGATCATCTCGGACATGTCATCGACAGGGACGGTCCGGATGTTTTGGAACCCTTCCTCTTCAAGAGCCCGGAGATAGTCGTCACGAGGCATGATGCGATTTGAGGAGAACCTCTTGGCGCCCAATTTCTTGCCCTCGAACCCAACCAGATTCCAATCCAGGATCTTCACGGCTCCCTCTCGGGCCTTGTCCTTATGCCTTCGCAGCACCAGCTCACCTCCGGGGGATAATGCCCGATACAACATCGGTATGAGCTCCGCCTCGCTCCCGCTCTGGTTGAATGAGGAGAAGATCACATCGTAACCGTGGCCGATGTCGTCCTTGAAAAAGTCGCCAGCAATGCTATGCACCCGTTCGGATCCATATTCTTGAATGTATCTCTGGGTCAGATGGACCACCCCCGGCAGGTCGAACACCCATGCCTCCAATCCAGGATTGAGGGCGGTGAAGGCTATCGAATAGAGACCGTGGCCCCCGCCGAGGTCGAGCATGCGTTTCCAACGGTCAACATCTGAATTTTCCTGGACCGCTGCCAATGCGCTTTGCACCGCCCCGGCCCTGGACCACTCGGCGATACTGATCAACCACCGATCTCCGAACACCTCGGTCCGGTCCATCATGAAGGGGCCGTTCCGCAGCACCTCTCCCAAACGGCCCCAGCGCTTGGCCACCTCTCGCATGTTTTCCAAGGTGTTCCTCATCGTCAACGGGGAAGAGCCCTGGAGATAGGCTCGGGCCAGGGGGGTGTTGACCCAACGGTCATCGACCCGCTCCAACAGTCCTACTTCCACTAGGCCGTCGCACAACAAGGACATCATGACCTCCAAGCATCCAGATTCGGCAGAGAGTTCGCCTGAAGTACGGGGCGATGCGGTCAGATCGAACAGCCCCATCTCCCAGGCGGCCATCATCATATGAAATCGTTCCAACCCGTCCAATGCTCCCTCGAACAGATCGGAGAAATCATTGGAGTCGGGTTTGGGTCTCTCAAGCAAGCTAGTACTGTCCATTTGCTATCCCTTCCGGTCAATCCCTGTTTCTGATATCGACTTCTGAACATCAGCTATCGAAAGATTGGTCAGGGCAGCGAAAGGAGGAGATCGCTGCCCTGTTTCGAGTTTGCGGCCTTAGGTCAGGCTAACGTGACTGAAAGGCCCATACAGTTCGGTCATTTGCTCGTACAAAGGCGCACCATCAAGGAATGAATAGATCTCATTGGCCTTCTGGGCCACATCGATGTCCGAGAACTGGGTTGGGTACAGCACCTTACCAACGTAGTAGGCGTCGGTCAGCACGACCTCGAAGTTCAGGGCATACCAGTTGTAGCCCATGACCCCATATGTCCGATCGTTCTTGATCGCGTTCAGGTCCGCATACACCTCTGGATGGTTCTTGACGTCCTGCGCGGAGAGGCTCAGACCATTGTAGTCCACGAAGATGACGTCGGGATTGAGCCCGGGCACCGCCTCGGTGTCGATGTTAACCACCTGAGTGGAGTTCTTGGCCATGTCCGCGGTGACCACATTCTTGGAGTTGGTCATGGTGAACGGAGCATAGTATGCCGTGGTGGAAGTGAATCCATGATTTCCGCGCGATGACAGCCCACCCACATACACGGTCGATCTGGATGCGTCGGTTATGTCCTTGGTGCGATCGTTGCAATCCTTGATGATCCCCTGGACGTAAGCGATGACCTTCTGGGCCCGATCCTCCTTGTTCAAGATCTTTCCCATCAGACTGAGGCCGTCGTAAAAGGTCTGCCGCTCGGCTTCCGTGCCCAATCCCCCATATGTTATCCCGACGACCGGCTTGCCGATCTTGTTCTGTAAGGCATCCAGATCCGATACCGTCGCGCCGGTGTAGAACACCACGTCGGGATCCTGGGAGGCGATGAGCTCCGCATCCCCGGTGAACTGTGGTCCGATAACCGGTAGTTTGGCATACTCGGGATGCGCCATGGCATAGGGGCGACCGGAGACATTGGTCTCCACCTGTTCAACTCCACACACCAAGTCGCTGGCATTGAGGTAGGTGATCATTCTGAGCGCACCGTAATTGACGCCGATGACCTTGTGCACGGTCGTGGGCACGGTCAGATTCCGCCCCATCATGTCCGTTATCTGCCGAGTGGCCGCGCTGTTGTCCGTCCCACTACCAGAGGAGCTCTTATTCAACAGCACCGCCGCCGCCCCGGCCAACAATACGACCGCGGCCACTGCGATGGAGGCTACGATCTTCATCTTGCGTTCCATACAAGCTCCTCCTGGAGGGCGGTTTGGATCAAATGCGCGATATCATCCAGTCCTTGCACCGAGGCGTTCAATTCCTGCCCGCTAAGTCCCATCTCCATGAGGTTAGCATCAAATGGAACGGTCGCAGCGATTCGTTCCGTCCCGATCTTGGACCTGAGAACACCAGCGTTCCGCTCAGTAACTTTGTTCAGGATAAAGTAGATCGGCTTGTTCCCTTCCTTGGCCATGCCAGAGAACTTTTCCGACAGACGTATGGACTCATAGGAAGGATCGAGGACCACTAGGATGAGGTCCACGCTCTTCTCCACTCCTCGACCGAGATGTTCCACTCCGGCCTCAGTGTCGATGATGACCACATCTCTCGGTCCCAGGACCAAATGGCCAAGGAACTCCCGGGAAAGCCCGCCCATGGGGCAAGCACACCCTTCCCCGAAATGCTTGATCTTCCCTATCTGCAAGAGGTAGATGTCGCCTTTGTGGGAAATACACTCAGCGGGTATGTCCTCGATTTTCCAGGCGTCCTTGAAAATATCAGCCTCCTCCTTCTTGGAGAAGGCGGCCCACATCTTCTCGCCCACCAGCTTCTTTCCTCCAAGGTGTTCCATAAGCTCCTTGGGGTCCTCTAAGCCCAATTGAGCGCTGAGGCCGAAGTTCGATTCATCGGTGTCCACCACCAGAATCCGATGGCCTTTGTTCTCCAGGTCTTTTGCCAGCAGGGTCGTGATGGTGCTCTTACCACTCCCTCCCTTTCCGGATATCAGTATTTTCATGTCCGTCCCCTTGTCAAGTACCCCCACCCCACCTATGGGGGCGTCACACCCGATGGAGATGCCTGTAAATAAGTGTTATTACGAATTATAAATTCGTGTTACTATCCCATAGTGTTGAATTAAAATCTCTCTGGCGCCCCTCCTCATCAACGCGATCTCACGGAAATGCTATGGCATGGACGATGGTCTTCGCTCTCGTTTGTCGCCGATCGGGCCAGGTCATAATGAACGGCATGACCGAGGGATCACGCTGCTTCCGGAGGCAGCTCGATATATCCCCAGGAACAGATGCCGTTCAGCAGCATCCTCACTAGGTTCCGCGCTGCCAAGGGTCTTGGGAACGTCACGCATGCTCTGCGGTTCAACAGTGGGACGCTCGAACATGGTCAAAATGTCTCGTTGTAGCTGGAAATCTATATAATCAGCGATTGTCTTCATTGACTGACCGCATCGTCGGTCAGTGACAAAGGGGATTTCGAAAATGAAGAACGGAATACTTGTAGTAGGGCATGGAAGCAAGCTGCAGTTCAACAAGGACCTGGTCACCAAGGCGGCCGCCAGATTGGCCAAGATGAACGAGTTCGGTCCGGTGACCGCGGCTTTCATGCAGTTGAATGAACCGGACATCAAGACCGGCATCAAGGCATTGGTCGCCCAGGGCGTGGACATGATCTATGTCCAGCCGTGCTTCCTTGCGTCCGGCATCCACCTTACCGAGGACATCCCCGGCGAGATCGGTCTGAAGAAGGGTGAGCGGGAGACAAAGATGACCGTGGACGGGAAGACCGTCACTCTCCGTTATTGCGAACCCATCGGTGACGACGACCGCATCGCCCAGATCCTGGCAGACAGGGTCAGGTCCCGGATGAAGCAGGCATAGGTATGAGCCAAAAGGTCCTAGTGCTGGACCTCACCCATGGCGGTGAGGTCCTGGCACAGGAGTTCGCGTCCATGGGCGATAGTGTGACCGCTGTGGACATTTACCATACTGCATCGACCGAAAGGAAGGAGGCTCTGACCGCCGAGGGCGTGCGCGTCCTCGACGAGGCCCCCGCGGAAAGTTTCGATCTGGGAGTTGTTCCTGTGCACTGCCCGGACCGTTTGATGGGGCGTGCAAAGCTGACCCGCCGAATAACGGCCCATCAGGCGGTGGGAGAACTTGCCTCCTTCGACATCCCGGTGATCGAGGTCACCGGCGTAAGGGGCAAGACATCTGCCTGCCACGTGCTGGCCCATGTCCTGGCCCAAGACGGCCGCGAGGTTCTCCTCCATACCAGCAGGGGGCTGTATGCCGTCAACAAGAGCGAGGGGAGAGTGTTAAAGGACAAGGTCAGCATCGCTCCGCCGTCGATCCTTTCGCTGGCCAGGGAGCATCCCCCTGCGGACGTGGGCATCTTCGAGGTGAGCCTGGGAGGCACCGGGCTGGCCGATGTATCGGTCATCACCGGACTGGATGACGACTACCCCATCGCCGCGGGGACCCGCCGGGCCTTCGATGGCAAGGTCCAGATGGCCCGCACCGCCAAGGTGCTGGTCTGTCCCGAGAAAGAAAGGGCGCTGTGGACCCCCAACGTCCCCGAAGGTTCCAAGGTCATCACCTTCGGCCCGGGAGGCGACCTCGACATCTCTCTTCCAGAGAGCCTCAAACTGGGCAAGGGCGCACCCATGATGGTGCGATGGCAGCAAAGAGAGCTCACCGTCCGTCTCCCGGGGACGTTCCTCGCCCCCAGCTACGCCACGGCATTCGCCTCCGCGCTCGCCGCGGCCGGGGCCATGGGAATGGACATGGAACGCGCGGTCAGCACCCTGTCGTCGTTCAAGGGCGTACCCGGGCGAGGGGATGTCGCCCGGGAGGGAGGCAAGTTCCTCATCCGGGAGCGCAACCCCGGGGTAAGCGCCGGTTCCATCGACTGGAACATCGGTGTGCTGGAACAGTACTATGGCCAGGAGGATATCGGGATCGCCCTGGACCCCGTCAACGTGAAGGTGTGCGAGAAGCTGGACATCAGCGAGGTGCACAATGTGCTGTCCCACCACCCCTCGGTGAAGGGACAGTACATCATAAACATGCCAGGTCTGGGCCGGGAGGCCTCGGGATACCTGCGCATCGATGGGCCGATGGACGTTCGGGGGAAGCATCATGTCCTGATGCACTGCATAAAGGAGGGGTACCTGTGAAGGACGTCCTTCACCCCCGCCCCAACCCCATAATCGCCGCCATGTACACGCTGAGGGACCTGGACGTCGACGTCATCCTGATGCACGGCCCGGCCGGGTGCGGGTTCATGGCCGCCCGCCGCCTGGAGGAAGCGGGGGTCAGGGTGATGACCACCGGGATGCAGGAGAACGACCTGATATTCGGTGCCGAGGAAAAACTGGTCCGCATCTTGAAGAACGTGGACGAGCGGTTCGGCCCTCACATCATCGGAGTGGTGGGGACCTGCGCCTCGATGATCATCGGAGAGAACCTGGACGGGGCGGTCAAGAAGGCCGGGGTGAGAGCGATAGTGCTCCCGGTCGACGTCCACGGCTGTTCCGGCCCCAACACCTCGGGGGCCATAAGGACGCTGGAGGTCGCTGCCGAGAAGGGCGTCATCTCCGCCGAGGAACGAGACCGACAGAAGAGCATGCTCACCCGAGCCACCGCCATCGAACGGGAGAGAGGGCTCACCAGCCGCGAGTATCTCGAGCCGCATCCGGGCGCTACCAAGCTGGCCGCAGGGCTGCAGATCGTGAGCACCCTTCGCCGGGGCGGCAAGGTCGCGGTCGCGCTGAACGCCAAGAAGGAGACCGCCTACGGGTTCGCGGACACCATGCGGGCGGTCCAGTTCGCGCGCGATCGGGTCGGCGGCGAGGTCGTTCACATCGGGAACCTGGACCCGAACGTGGGGCTGCCGCGGATACGGCGGTACGCCTCCAACATACTGCGCGACCTGGGAGAGGCGGGGGTGTCCGACCCTGTCATGACCGGCGGGCTGGACGAGTATCCGGTGGCCGGGGAGAAGGCCTCCCAGGTCCTCTCCGGGGCCGGAGCCGATCTCCGCATCGTGGCGGGGCTCCCCCATGCCGTGCCCGGCCTCCGAAAGGAGGACATCCTGGTCACCGACCAACCCCGGGAACTGCGCAACTACATCGACCAGGGTTTCTCGCTGTCGGTCGGCGAGATCAACACCCACGCCGATGTGATGAGCACCGACAAGGTCCTGTACAGTGAGCTGGGGAACACCATCAGGGAGATCGTGGAGAAGGGGTTCGCATGAGACAGATGGCGATCTACGGCAAGGGAGGCATCGGCAAGTCCACGGTGTCCGCCAACCTGGCGGCGTTCTTCGCCGAATCGGGCCTCCGTACGTGGTACATCGGCTGCGATCCCAAGTCCGACGGAAGCATGACCTTGTTACATGGGAGGAAGATCCCGACCTTCCTGGAGCAGATGAAGGATGGCGGCGAGGACATAATCTTCCAAGGCTTCAGGGGCGTGAACTGCGTGGAGACCGGCGGTCCCCTGGCCGGAGTGGGCTGCGCCGGAAGGGGGATAATCGTGGCGGTACAGAAGCTTGCCAGGGACCACTTCCGGGAGGAGGACGATGTGCTCATCTATGATGTCCCCGGGGACGTGGTGTGCGGCGGCTTCGCCGCCCCGCTGCGCGAGAAGTACGCCAACGAGGTGTACATCGTGACCAGCGGCGAGTACCTGGCACTGTACGCTGCGAACAACATCGCCAGGGGGCTCGCCAACCTCGGTGTGGCCCTGGGCGGCATCATATGCAATTCCCGGGAGGTGGAGAACGAGCGCGCCGCGGTGGCCGAGTACGCGGCCCGCATCGGTTCGCGGCTGATCGGCTTCATACCAAGGAGCGGCGTGGTCCGGGAGTGCGAGAACCGCGGTGTCACCGTCATCGAGGGCGCTCCTGAGGACCCCCAGGCCGATGCCTACCGCGAGCTGGGCCGCTCGATCCTGGAGAACCGCAGCATGGCGGTGCCCACCCCCATGGACCCAGAGGACATCCGGTCCCTCCTGCGGGAGATGATATGACCGCCCCGCCCCGCCTGGTCATCGCCGGGGCAGGGAGCGGGGTCGGGAAGACGGTCATCGTCACCGGCCTGATGTCCCGCCTTTCCCGGGATCACCGGGTCCAGGGTTACAAGGTGGGCCCGGACTTCATCGATCCCATGTACCATGCGGCCGCCACCGGCCGCCCGTCCAGGAACCTGGACTCGTTCTTCATGGACCGTAATACCCTGCGGAACCTGTTCGGCTGGTCCTCCCGGGACGCCGATGTGGCGATCGTTGAAGGCGTACGCGGGCTCTACGACGGGCTGACCTCCACGGGCGATACTGGCTCCACCGCGGAGATCGCCAAGTTCATCAGCGCACCGGTGGTGCTGGTGGTGAACGCCCGAAGCCTTGCCAAGAGCGCCGCGGCGCTCGTGCTCGGGTTCAAGATGCTCGACCCAGGGGTCAAGATCGCGGGGGTCATCCTTAACAATCTCAGCGGGGACCGCCACCGCCGCAAAGCCGTGGAGGCCGTCGAGACCCTTGCCGGCATCGAGGTCGTGGGCACGATAGAGAGGCAGCAGGAGGTCCTTCCGGAGAGGCACCTTGGGCTTGTCACCACTGACGACGCCGGGGATGCCAGAGCGATCATGCGGCGGCTCGAGGACCTGGTCGCCGATGTGGATACCGGACGGTTGATGGAGATCGCGAGAACAGCGCCGCCGGAGGACCTTCCCACGGCCCCGCCCTTCGAGCAGGAGGGGTCGAAAGGGGTGACCTTCGCAGTGCCGCGGGACCGCTCCTTCTGTTTCTACTACCCTGAGAACCTGGAGGCCATGGAGGCGGCCGGAGCGAAGGTGGTGACGTTCCGTCCCACCGAGGGAGAACGGATCCCGGACTGCGACGCGGTCTACATGGGCGGCGGTTACCCTGAGGTCCACGCGGAAGACCTGGCGATCAACCGCGATTTCCTCGAGGGGTTAAAACAGATGTCCGAGGATGGCAGCCTCGTCTATGGGGAGTGCGGGGGCCTGATGACCATGTGCAGGTCCATCAACGCTTTCGGAAAGGTGCACGAGATGGCCGGCATCTTCGATGCCCAGGCGATGCTCACCACCGACCGGCAGGGGCTGGCATACGTGGAGGCGAAAGGGACGGCCGACAACTTCCTATTTCCCGGAAGGGAGATCAGGGCGCACGAGTTCCACTATTCCCGTCTGGAGCCGGTGCCTTCCGGCCCCTTCGGATTCCATGTTCGCCGCGGGACCGGGATCGGGGGCTCGATGGACGGCATAATGGTCCGCCGCTCCATGGGCACGTACATGCATCAGCATGCCCTCGCCAATCTGTTATGGGGGACGTCGATGGTGCGAACGGCGGGGAGATGCTGAGCCCGAGCGGATGTCCCCGCATGGCGGCGGTCCTTCGCTCCTCGGTCCCGGGTAAAGCGGCCGCTGACCGGCGGGTCCGATGCCCGAGCTCGCCGGGCATGCGGAGAGCGGTGAACCGCGCTGTGCCGGCCCCTTACCAGCATCCGTCCGTGCCGAAATGATAGCTCTGGAAAAAGCAGTAACACGATATTATAAATAATATTACGCAGCTAATACGGGCCGTGCTACTTAGAGTGGACGGCATGGTCTTCGACTATGGCAGTACGAACGTACTGAACGATGTCTTCCTGGAGGCCGGCCCGGGGGAGATACTCGGCATACTGGGCCCGAACGGGTCGGGAAAGACGACCATGCTGAGGTGCATCAATGGGATCCTCACGCCCAAGCAGGGCAGTATCGCCATATGCGGGGAAGATGTCAGGAACCTTAGCAGAACCGAGCTATCGAGAATGATCGGCTACGTCCCCCAGAGCTCTGGCAACGACATCTGCTCACCGACCGTCTACGAAGTGGTCCTGATGGGCCGAAGACCTCATGTCGCGTGGGAATATGGCGACAGGGACCGCACGATCGTCTGGAAGGCCATGGAGGAGATGGACGTGAAGGACATCTCATCGCAGAGGTTCGATCGGCTGAGCAGCGGCCAGGCCCAGAGGGTACTGATGGCGCGAGCCATCGCGCAGGAGGTCAAGGTCCTCCTCCTGGACGAGCCCACGAGCAATCTCGACGTGAGATACCAGATCGAGGTCATGAGCTCGGTCCAGAACCAGGTCACCAAGAGGGACATCAGCGCGTGCGCCGTGGTGCACGACCTCGACCTGGCCATGCGGTTCTGCGACAAGGTCGTGCTTTTGAACAAGGGAAAGGTCCTGGCCGCGGGAAGGACGGAGAATGTCCTGAACCCGGACAACATCATGGCCGCCTATGGCGTCGACTCGGTCATCCACCACATACACGGCAGGCCCCGTGTCCTGATCATGTAGGCACGGTCGTGCTGGGCCCGGCCGGTCAGTGCTGCTCGTTCTCGCTTGCTCCCGCGACCCCATGGTGATCGCCCGGAGGCGCTGATGGGCGACGATCAGACGACCATGGTGTCCTTCCTCCTGAGCAGCAGGAATATCAATATCGGTCCGCCCACCAACGCCGTTATCGCCCCGACGGGAAGCATGATCGGGTTGATCAGGTCCTTGGCGACGATGTCAGCGATGGAAAGGAGCAGCGCCCCTATCACCGCGGACGCGGGGAGCAGGTACCTTAGGTCACCGCCGACGAAGAGCCGGGATATGTGGGGTGCCAGCAGGCAGATGAACCCGATGGCCCCGGTGAAGCTCACCACCAATGCCGTCGAGAAGCAGGCGAGGAGCATGGAAACGAGCCGCACGGTCTTGACATTGACGCCCAGGGACAGGGCCGTGTCGTCACCCATCCTCATGATGTTGATGTCCTTCGCCAGCCAGGCGGAGATCACGGCGATGGCGATGAACATGGCCAGGACGTAGGGTATCTGCCACAGGGATGCGCTGTTCAGATCGCCAACGGACCAGAACATCGCGGTCTTAACGGCGTCGGCCGTCCCGAAATACTGCATTATCGTCGTCGCTGCGCTGAAGATGTACGATATCGCTATCCCGACCAGGATCATGGTGGTGGGCATGAGGTTCCTCCTGGCCGAGGCGATGAGGATCATCGCTGCGGGTATAAGGGAGAACATGAAAGCGTTGATTATGGTGCCCACGGTCCCCACCATGGCCGAGACCCCCAGGATGATCGCCAGGGAGGCCCCGAAGGCCGCGCTGGATGAGACCCCCAGGGTGTACGGCGTCGCCAACGGGTTCTTCATTATGGTCTGGACGATGCACCCTCCGATCGCCAGGATGGCCCCGACAAATGTGGCCATCAGGACACGGGGCGCATAAACGTTGAGGACTATCTGCTCGGTCTTGTACGGGATGTCGAACAGACCGGGGAACAGCTGATTTATCAGGACCTCGTATACCTGGACCGGCGTTATCGTGGTCGATCCGATGGTGATCGAGTAGGCCATGAGGCCGGCCATCAGCAGCACCATTATGACGATGAAGGAGATCTTCCTGACCCTGAGGTTCCTGACCTTCTCCCTATCGGGGTCTGCTTCGGCCTCTCCGAACAATCTTGCCTTTAACCGTTCTGCCAGCAAATGACCCCAACCTTCCTTGACGTTGCCAGAAGATACTTTCCTTCGCTGAGCACCATGGTGGAGCGCAGATGTCCGGTGAATTGTTCCCTCTTCTGCTCATCGACGCCGAAGAAATCGCTGTAGTAGTCCACAGCCTTGTCCAGATCGTCGAATCCCATTCTGTTCGGATATTCGATGGCATATGATCTCGGCCTAAGGCCCATATCAATGGCCAGGTTGGTCAGGATCTCGTGATCGGTGTGCTTGACGACCACGTCATCGAACAGGACCTCCTGAACATCTGGAGGGATCCTCAGGTCCGCGGGAACGAAGAGGTACACCTCATCGGAGATCAGGCTCATCCTTTCCAGCTGGCCCGCCATATCGTTCATGAACAGGGAGTACGAGGACACCAGCTTGTGGGACCTGCCCAGGGTCTCGATCTCTATCCGCTCCCAGTGATCGTTTATGAACCTCACGTTGTCAAGACCGCTGGACCTCAGTCGATCTTCGAGACATGCCAGCATTCTTGGCGAGGGATCGATCACGATCACCTCCGAGAAGGAACGGGCCAATGGGATGGTCAGCCTTCCATTCCCGGGGCCGATCTCCACTATGCTTTGGCCTGTTCCCGACCCGATTATCCTTAGCTGATCATCCAGCATGCTGCCCGGAAAATGACCTGAGCTCGCACGAGCGGCCTGCCCGTCCCAGAATTGGCCGGAGTTGAGCCGGTCCCGGTGCGTCATCCTGATGGACAAGTTCCATTCGTCGTTCCAGTCCATGAGATCACCCGTTCATAAAAAGAGGGGGGGAGGCCCCCGTCATTTCCCATCATGGAAGATGAACACGCCATCCGTAGACACATCATAGTGCTGGATCCCCAGCCAGTGGTTGATGTAATAGTTATGCAGCTGGATGGGATCGATGCTTGCGTATTTTTCCGGATAGATTATTTTGCCGATGTACGCGCCCAGGATGACCGACCCGGTGGGACCGTTCCTGAAGTCCCCCGCTATGAGGTGTATCTTTTTAGGGTCCATGTCGCTCAGGAGCGTGTGCTCGCTCGAGGTCGCCGCGGCCCATGCCGCTGACACCTCCGAATCGTTCTTGGCAAGATATCCGTGGTCCGGTACCCCGGAAACGACCGTTCCCGCATAGGTGTATTTCACCATGTGCAGGAAGATGTAGTCGATGGTGACCGAATCGTCATCGTTGAACAGCGCGTCCACCTGGGACTTCTGCGACAGGCTGCTGTTATAGGTTGACCCGTACAGGGCCTCCCCCACGTTCTTGCACCCCCCGAGGAGACAGGCCTGACCCAGGGGGTCGGTATAGCAGTATACTGTCGCCGTCTTGGTGTCCGGATCGATGAAATAGGAGCCTGGATAGTTGCTCATGAGCACCGTTGCCTTCTCGCTGTCAGGGATGCTGTTCGCGATCCCGGCCAGCTTGTCCCGCGTGTCTAGGATCCATTTGGCATATTCCTCGGCACGGTCGACGGCCCCGAAGATGTAGCCGGCCTTGAGGATCCCCTGGATGAAGTTGGAGCCCTCGGCGTTGGACATGTCGGGGTTGTAGAGGCCGAGGTAGATCACATCGGTACCGATCAGCTTCGTCTGCTTGACGTCATAGCTGTTCGTGTAGAACGTCAGCAGGACGTCCAGATTCAGCTCGTTGACGTATCCATAATCCGGCTGGTTCATGTTGACGAGGTTGACGATCTTCTTCTGCTGCTCGTCCGTGAAATAGAAGTCCTTGTAGATGTAGGGCGCATTGTCCACGGCCACGACCTTGTCGGCCAGGCCCAGGATCAAGCACAGTTCGGTGTTGGAATAGTACTCCGCTCCGATCCTGGAGATGTCCAGACCTACGCTCCTGTCGAAGCCCGCCCCATCCACGAACCAGATGGTCTCGGCGGTGCCCTTGGCCAAGGACCGTATCTGCTTGACGTCCAGGTCATCGATCTTGCCGTCATGGTTCGCATCGGCGAACTTGGCGTTGAACTTGTTCTCGGTGGTGAAATTATCGAGATCAGCGCTCGATCCTTTCTTCGCCACGGCTAGGTACTTTTCTACGAGGGCCGCATCAGATTCGTCGACATCCGAGTCCCCGTCCGCGTTCCCGTATATTTCCAGAGCGATCGAGGTGAGCGTTCTTCCTCCCTCTGCGTTCTTGGAAAGAATAAAGAACGCACCGATCCCCGCTGTTACCAGGATCGCCGCTGAGACTATGGCGATTATCTTAAGATTCATGCGTAACACGAATTCAAAATTCGTATTAATAATTTATCATTTCCGATATTTTGGAATCCCTGTCCCGTTCTGCCAGTATGCCAGATGACCGAAGGATATCGAAGATCACAGCCATCTCCACGTTGTTCGAAGACCGTATTGATGACTTGAGTGCGCGCGGGCATTCCATGAACGATCCGGTGCGGGATCGGTGCTCGCAAGGACGGCCTCGATCGATGCTCCACGGCATGGACAAGCGGGCCGTGTCTACGAGAACGGAGATCGCGAGCTACCTGTCATCACTATGGCCGAGGCCGCCGTATCGGTCGAGCGGTCAGGCGGGGAGCATGCGCCCCCGAACGACATATCGAATGGTCGACCATCGATCATGAGGCAGGTCCGGACTTAGTCGCTCACGGCACGCGCCAGGTGCTCGTGCACGTCCAGCGCGCAGGCCCTGGCGTCCCGCGTGGTCGTCGGCACGTCCATCGGCCCCTTGGCCGAGCCGGTGAGGAACACACCATCCACATTGGTCCGCGAGCCGTCCACCCTGGGAAAGCCTGTGACATCCTGGACCACGCCGAGGCCGTCCAGCACAAGGAGGTTCGAGGGCGACTGCCTCAGGCCGGTGGCCAGCACGACCAGGTCGGCCGGGATCTCGTATAGCTCCCTGAGCAGGGTGTTCTCTCCGCACACCAGCAGGCGCCCGTCCCTCTCGGTGACCAGGGATGGCTGTCCCCTTATGAAGCGCACCCCGCTCCTCCTGGCCTCGCGGTAGAGGCCCTCCTGTCCGCCCCCTGCGGTCCTGATGTCGATGTACAGCACCGTGACCTCACTGGAAGGATAGAGGCGCTTGAGGACCAGGGCGTTCTTTATGGAGCTGGTGCAGCACAGCGCGCTGCAGTACGGGACCCCGCGCCGCTCGGTCCGGGAGCCCACGCACTGCACGAAGACGATGGACATCGGGTCGCCTTCGATCAACGGCTCTCCGCCCGCGAGCCTCGCCTCCAGCTCCAGGGCTGTCAGCACGCCCTTGCGGAGGCCGTGTCCGAACTCCGGTATCAACGCTGCGGGGACTCCCTCCAGACCGGTGGCGATGACCATCGCATCGGCCTCGATGCGGCGGCCGTCGTCCAGCTCCACGAAGTGCCTGCCGCGGTCCCTTCCCCAGGAGACGATCTCCCTGGAGAGGAGGGTCTCGATGTTCCCGTCCTCGAGGACCCGCTCCACAAGAGGTCCGATGATCTCGGAGGCGGGGCGCATGTCCGGGAAGAGACCATGCAGCCGCTTCGCCCTGCCGCCCAGAGAACCCTCACGCTCGATGAGCGTTACAGAGTGGCCGAGGGACGTCAGCGCCGAGGACACCGACATTCCGGCGATCCCGCCGCCGATGACCAGGACCTTGGCCTTCCATCCCTCATCTTCCGCACAGCTCATGGGGCCTCTAACGCCGGTGGATTTCATCAATCTATCGCAGCGAACGAGGCATCGCTCCGCCATCCGCGACCCCCTCCGCGGGGGCCCTTTCGGGCAAATGCCTGAAACCCCACCCCGACATGGCCAGCCGAGCAGATGATGACCCTTTTACATGCCCTTCGATCTAGTGGTATCGATGGTGATAATCACATGACAACGGGTTTATAACATCCTTCTTGTGGCAGAGAATGGGACTCCGGTCCTAGAGATAATCGATGGGATGCACGAGCAGCCTTAGTGAAACGGAGGTCCGCAGGGGCTTCCGCATGGTCATCAACGATGGTGTGGCCACCTCGGCCATGTCTACGTTGACGGGCAGCACGTTCCTCACCGCGTTCGCCCTTGCCCTCGGCGCCTCGGGAATGATGATCGGGCTGATGGCGATGATACCGGCCCTGGCCAACATCATCCAGCTCCCCACCACCTACCTGATAGAGAAGGTGCGAGCCCGCAGGTCCATAACGATCCTCGCGGCAGCCCTCAGCCGCGTCTTCTGGCTGGTGATAGCGATCATACCAATGGTGGTCCCTCTGGAGCTCGCCCTCCCCCTGGTGCTCATGGCGATGGTCCCGAACTCCATCCTCGGCTCGATAGGGGGATGCAGCTGGAACTCGTGGATGCACGACCTGCTGCCTACCGCCGAGCTGGGCAAGTTCTTCTCAAAGCGCATGCTGCTGGCCACTGCCTCCAGCATCCCGATGGGGCTCCTCGCGGGGTACTTCATCACATGGTGGGGGGACACCTATCCGACCATGGTGCTGGAGGGCTATTCCATCCTGTTCGCCGGCGGGTTCGTGGCCGGGCTGATCGGGGTGGTCTTCATATCCAACATACCGGAGCCGGAGATGAACGGCGGCGAGATCATTCCAAAGTTCACCGTACTGCTAAAGAAGCCGTTCGAGGACCATAATTTCAAGAACCTGATCATTTTCCTCACCTCCTGGAGCTTCGCGATAAACCTCGCGATCCCCTTCCTCAGCGTATATATGCTCACCAGCCTGGGCATGGACACCTCGATGGTCATGGTGTTCACGGTGATAGGCCAGATCTCCAGCCTCGCCTTCTTCAAGATATGGGGGGTGCTCTCCGACCGATACTCCAACAAGTCCGTGCTGCGGGTCTCCGGTCCCATACTGATCGGGTGCTTCCTGCTGTGGGCCTCCACCGTTCTCTTTAGCTCGGACACGGCGATCATACCCCTGGTCATCCTGGCGGAGGTGTTCATGGGAGTGGCCACTTCCGGCGTCAGCCTGGTCTCCGGCAACATCAGCCTGAAGCTCGCTCCCAGCGGGGAGGCGACGTCCTACCTGGCCTCGTCATCCCTGTTCGCGGCTCTCGCCACCGGGACCGCGCCGCTCTTGGGCGGCGTCATCGCATCGTTCATGCCCAATTGGGAGTATTTCTTCCTAGTAGCTTCGATGCTAGGTTTTTTCTCCTTGCACAGGCTTACACTTGTGAAGGAGGACGGCGAAGTGCAAGAGAGCGTGGTCGTGAAGGAGCTTTTCTCCGAGATGAAGAAGGGATGCTCCGTTTCTCATCTTAGGAAAGAGATCCATGATGCCACCGCAGGACTGGCGCAGGCCACAACTGCGCGCAACAGGCGGCACAGGGCCGGGGACGATCCTGGCCCTGGCTCGGCGCTGTTCTTCCGGAGGTTCTAATGAAGTTACCAACCCCCATGCAGAGCCTTTCCCTGTTGGGAGTCGCTGCCATACTGCTGGCGATCCCCCTGTTCATCATCGGTGCGATCATCAGCAAGCTCAGCAACGACCCCGAGACAAAGAGGTTCAGCGATTATCTGCTCCTGCCTCCGACGAACTGAAGCACCATATTTGCCGCTTAACGCCGTTCCGCGCGAGCGCATGTTGAGGTCACCGAACCTCGGCCGTGCACCATCGATATGATGCTGGAAGGTCCCATTTCTTGATCCTTCGAGGTCTTAGCGGAGCCGGGGCTCGCCGTCTTTGGACCAGGGCCATAGCGACCTAGGTCCCGTTCCCGAGGTCCTTCACCGCCCTCTCAACGACCGGTCCTTCGATGAGCGCATCGCGCTTCTCCCTGGAGAACAGGAAACCCCCGGACACCATGGCGCACATCCCCGCCATCAGGTCGGCTGGAAGGTCGATGCCCTCGACAGGGTAGTACGCGATGGCCACTATGCTCACTATGCCCGCCAGCACCATCAGGGCGAAAAGGGGCAGGCGAATGTTGCGGACATGTTCCACGATATCTTCCCATGTTCCCAGTTTGTCCCTGTAGAGCGCGGTCAGGACCAGTAGGAACGATGACCCGAAGAGCCACTCGAGGGGCGAGGTGACCTCGGTGACGAACATGCTCTCGAAGTACTCCGTGTAGTGGTAATGCTCGAACGGACCGAGGAATGGCCAAAGGAGCGTGACGGGATTGTCCCACATCGTGTCGAGCACGAGGTGGCTGCCGATGCCGGCGGCCAGGACCAGGACCAACGGGGTGTGCTTGAACCTCCATGCCATTACCCCGGCCGCGGTGACCAGGCCCAGGAACAGCAGGGTGTGCGCGTAGATGCGCCCGGAATCGAGGGTGCTCTGCAGCAGCAGGTGCCCGAGCGGCTTGTCGATTAGGTCCGGGAGTATGGCTCCCAGGATGGCCACCGGTACCACTGTCCTTTTGCCCAGCTGACGGTAGGCTAGCAGACCGATCATCGTGCCGATGAGCAGGTGGCAGAAAGCGAGCACGAGCGTGCATGCCGCTCATCGTAAAAAAATCTGACCACGCCAATCATTATATTCCACCTGTTCAGAAATCTTTCCGGATAAACGCATGACAGATCAAGCGGAAGGATGGATAAGGGAACTGGACTTCATGCGGGCATTCGCGATCCTCGGGGTCGTGGCCATCCATGCAGGCAGCTACTCCAGGTCGATCGTGGGTCCCAGCATGATCCCGGAGGCGACAGCATATGTGGAGCACATGGCGGACTTCGCCGTGCCGCTGTTCTTCATGATCTCCGGATACATCCTCGCGAGGAAGCCCCTGGAGCCCGGCGATAGATGGGGGTTCTACCGGCGCAGGCTCATGACCATCGTGCCTCCTTACCTCTTCTTCTCCGCCGCCTATCTGGCCTACAACTACTGGGTCATGGGGCAGACCGATCTCGTCCAGGCGGCGTGGTCGTTCCTCCTCTTCGACACTGTCGGGATCTTCTGGTTCCTCGGGGCGATATTGCAAATGTACATCCTGTTCCCCTTCCTGTCCGCCTGGCTGGACCGGCTAATCGTGAGCCGCAAGGCGTGGAAGCTCCCCGTGTACGCAGGGCTGCTCTACGTGGCATGGTACGCGTTCCTCGTCAGCGCGATCGCCGGCGCGGTCGATTCGCTAGGGGTCCAGGTGTATGACCTAGGCGAGAGGCTTGTCGGCCTCCTGTTCCCAGGCTACCTGCTGTTCTTCGCCCTGGGCATGTTCGTGTCCCGCACACCGGCGGCAAGGCTGCGGAGCATGAAGGACCTCGGTGGCGTGCCCATGATCGCCATCGTCGCCGCCGTGCCGGCGGGGCTGATGCTGATCGACTCGGAGTTCTGGTGGTCCGTGGCGGTGGTCCCCTACGCCATCATCGCGACGATCCTGGTGTACAAGGCATCTGTCTTCATGTCGTCCCGGTCGGGCTCGATGTCCTCGCTGTTCGAGGTCCTGGGCAAATACTCGTTCGGGATCTACATGGTCCACATCCTGGCGATGGCGATCGTGGTGAACCGCCTCTGGGCGGTGGGGCTCGATTCCGCGGACGTGATGTTCTACGTCATCCTCTACCCGTCCGCCATCGCGCTCAGCGTGATCGTGCTCTTCATCCTCAACCTCGTCCCCTTCGGCCACATGGTCTCGGGGGTGAAGGCGAGGGGAGGCCTCCGCAAGGGGACGCGGCGGACCAGCATGGCGGAGGGTGAACGCCGTTAGGCAGGGCATGATGGGCCTGGAACGCATCGCTCAAAAAGCCCGGGGATATGAAAGGGTTATTACCAACGATTCAGTTCTAAGGACGGGAGGACCATGTTAGAGATCAAGAACCTCACTGTGGAGGTGGGCAACCGCCGCGTGCTGAAGGACATTAGCCTCTCGGTCATGTCCGGCTCCACCAGCGTGCTGTTCGGGCCCAACGGCTCGGGAAAATCGACGCTTCTGTCCACCATCATGGGATTGGGCAACTATAAGGTCGTCAGCGGCCAGATCATTCTGGACGGCAAGGACATCACCGACCTGCCCATACACGAGCGGGCCAAGCTCGGCATCGGGCTCATGTCTCAGCGCCCCCCGAACCTGGTAGGGGTGCAGCTGAGGACCATGCTCCAGGTCACCGGCCACGGCAAGGTGGACCCCAATACCCTGGCCAGCACCCTGGGCATGGACAGGTTCCTGGACCGGGACGTCAACGTCGGATTCTCGGGCGGGGAGATCAAGCGCTCGGAGCTGCTGCAGCTGGCGGCCCAGAACCCTTGCATCTACCTTCTGGACGAACCGGAGTCCGGTGTCGATCTGGAGAGCATCGAGAGGGTCGGCAAGATGATCCACAATCTCATCACCGGCGGGATCACCTGCGCCGGGAGGAGGGAGAGGGAGGGCAAGAGCGCCCTGGTCATCACCCACACAGGACAGATACTTGATTACATAGAGGCCGACCGCGGGTACGTGCTGTGCAACGGCACCATCTCCTGCGCCGGGAACCCCAGGGAGCTGTTGAGAGAGATCCGCGCGAAGGGATACGAGGAGTGTGTCAAATGTCGGTTAGTAAGGATGAGCTGAAGAAGCGTGCGGAGAGCGCCCTGGAGAAGAAGGCCACCTTCGGTGAGGACATCGACCTGAGCAAGTTCGAGGAGGGCGCCGGCGACATACCCCGCGAACCCAGCCTCGAGAAGCTTCCCGGCGAGCTGCAGGACACCCTGCTCCGCTCCGGCGTCGTTCCCTCGGGGAAGGGGCGCGAGGGCAGCTTCGTCGTCCTCGACAACTCGGTCATCGCTTCCTCCATGGTGGGGAAGGGTTTCGAGCTTATGGACACCCGCGAGGCGCTGAAGAAGCATGACTGGCTCAAGGACTACTCCTGGCAGGCGGTACAGCCGGATGCCGACAAGTACACTGCCAGCACCTATCTCGCGGACTCGCCCGGCTACTACATCCGCGCGCTGCCTGGACAGAAGGTCAAGCTGCCGATACAGACCTGTCTGATGGTCGGTAGCAACAACACGGCGCAGACGATCCACAACATCATCATCGTTGAAGAGAACGCATCCCTGGAGGTCGTCACCGGCTGCACCACGAGCCCACACGTCGAGAGGGCCATCCACATGGGCATCTCGGAGTTCTACGTGAAGAAGGGCGGGAAGCTCACGTTCACCATGATCCACAACTGGGCCGAGCAGGTCGGGGTACGTCCGAGGACCGGCGTGTTGGTCGAGGAGGGCGGATCGTACGTCAACAACTACGTCATCCTGAAGAAGGTCCGCAGCGTGCAGACCTATCCGACCGCCAGACTGGTCGGCAGGGGGGCGGTCGCCCACTTCAACACGGTCGCGGTCGCGCAACCGGGAGCGGAGCTGGACCTCGGTTCCCGCGCGATCCTCAGCGCTCCGGAGTCCAGGGCGGAGATCATCTCCCGCTCCATCACCACCGGCGGCACGGTCATAAACCGCGGCAGGCTGGTCGGTGAGGCGCAGGACATCAAGGCCCACCTGGAGTGCCGCGGCCTCATCCTGGGGAGCAAGGGCGTCAACATCGCCATTCCCGAGCTCGAGGCCCGCGTGCCGGACGTGGAGATGACCCACGAGGCGTCCCTCGGCAAGATCGCGCGGGACCAGGTGGAATACATCATGTCCCGGGGCCTGACCGAGGACGAAGCGGTCGGGATGATCGTTCGCGGGTTCCTTGAGGTGGGCATACGGAATATCCCCGAGGAGCTCAAGGCGGAGATCGACCGGACGATCGCCCAGAGCGAACTGGCCAAAGGCTGAGCCTCCCTGGCCCCAAATCTTTATATTATTTTAGAATCTATTATGGAAGAAATCAGCCAATCGCTAGATCTCACCTAGAGATGGTTAGTCTGGGAGCCGATATAACATGGAAGGGAGGCTGATATGTCGGAGAAAAGATTAATAAAGTCTCTATACTTCCGGAATAGTCAAAACGGAGGCACTCTGTAATGAGAATTTCTGCAGACCAGGAGGAACTTTGCATCCTTGAAGCGATAAGGACGGCAAACGCTCACCGCGAGGAACTTGCCGAATCCTTGGTGGACAATTCGGTTCTGATCATCATGGCCGCAACGGCCAGGAGGGACCTCACCGTCCGCGAGATATCCACTGTGACCGCCATTCCTTTGGCCACCTGCTACAAGTTGGTGGAGAAGATGGCCGGGATCGGACTTCTCGCCGAGACCGGAAAGGTACGTACCTCGACAAGGGGAAAGGCCTCGATGTACAGCTCGTCGATGAAGACCTTCTCGGTCGACGTATCCAATGGGCTCATCGAGATCAACATCGTGTGGAAGAACGGGCAGACAATGAGCGTGGTCAGGGAAGTCTGTGCCACCATGATATCCAGTGATATCGTATCCAGCGTTGAGGCTGAAAGCCTGGCGACCAAGTGATATCCCTGTTATTGTCAAAGTGCTTCTCACGCCCGGCCACACGACCAGGCGTGAAAAATACTTTATTTTTTATATGCCGTTTTGCCGCATTTCAGACCACTTTTTTGATCGACGGTCGGCATAGATATCGCATCCAGCATCCCATCTAAGTAAAATTATTGTATCTTATACATTAGTAAAACTCTTATATTCTCAAGAGACTCCATCGTCGAGGGGTCTGATTGTCATCAAATGGTCAGCGACCGGCAGGTATCATCATAGCGATCGTTGTTCTACTGTGCTCCCTTTCGCCCCTGGTCATGGTGGCCGAGCCGGCCGAAGCCAAGTTGAGCGGCAATGAGCCGTTGAACGGAAACCAGGAAATGATCTCGCATCCGACCCAGCCATACATCTACTATGGTGGGAACGCCGAGATCACGGCATATGATTATCAGACAGGGTCGACGAGCCGATTGGCCCTGAGCGATGCCGCCGCATTTGTGAGCTCCATGGACATAAGTGCTGACGGCACGACGCTGGCTGCTGCGTGCGGGCCGACCATCTATGTGATATCCCTGTCAGCAGGTGCGCTCACCTCCGCCTCCGAGATCAGCTCTGTCGGCGGAAACATACAGAGCCTCTGTTTCGGAGCGGGAACCGCGATATACGTCACATATGAGTCTTCCACCATCATTGACACATACACGACCTCCGGGCATATGGGCCACGAGGTGGACCAGGGCTCCACCTGCATCCTGGAGACCAACGACGCCAAGACCGTTCTCCTCGCCGTGAACATGGGGAGCGCGAGTGACACGGTCATCAGCAAGTACGATATCTCGGGAGGCTCTGGAGCCCCTCCATCATACATGGGCGTATCGGGCCCCTTCCCCGGCAAGCTTGCACAGTTCGAGGCCACGGATGACAAGATCTACATGGCATGCACGGGCGCATCGGGGATCCAGGTGATCTCCCTTTCATCGATGGGCCTGGAGGCGACCTTTCCCATGAGCGCGTACCCGTCCGGGGTCGCTCTTTCCAAGGACAACACGGTGATCTATGGCATCAGCTCGGGCGGGACATATGCGACCGGAAGCTCGGCGATCTATGCCTTCGATCAATCGGGCAAGCAGCTCTCCATCAAATACGTCCCATATTCAGCCGGTCCGGTCGTTCCCACCTCGAGCAACTGGGTGATCGGGACCTATTCCACCGGGGTGCAGCTGGAGCTCATCGGTCCGGAGATCAAGGCGAACGCACCGGGCGCCGGTTCGGTCTATTCCTACTCGCCTGGTTACATCCGCTTCAACATCACCCATGATCCGGTGGTCGAGGCATCGGATGTATCTGCGAGCGTGGACGGCGCAGACCACGCCGTGGTCAGGATGGACTCCGATGTGTACCAGATCAACCTCACATCCGCCCTGACGGCCGGTTCGCACACCGTCAACGTGGAAGTGCAGTGGGGCAGCATGAAGGTGCCCGCCAGCTGGACGTTCGAGAGCGGCTCCGATAGCGCGTCCGCGCTGAGGCCCGCTCTGAACCTCATCGATCCGGCCCCTGGTTCGAGCACCAACATCAGCCCGAGCCAGATCATCATCGGCGTCGCAATGCCGGCGCCTCCGCCGTTCAAGACCGGCATCACCGTCAAGCTGAACAGCCTGGCCCTGAGCGCGGTCGCTGACCCGAACGATCCGACAAGGTACATCGCGACCTTGCCCACCGGCCTCGACCTGCTCGGCGCCAACAACGTCACCGCCAGTGCGGACGTGGACGGTTTCGTTGTTACAAGGACCTGGACGTTCAACATTACCGAGGAGTCTGTACCGGGCCTCTCGTATGACATGATCGGTTACGGCCAGAACTTCAGCATCCCCTCGCCCAGCACCTGGACGGAGCAGACGGACTTCGGCGGATGGGAGCTGGTGATCACCGGACCGTCGTACAACAGCGTGAAGACCAACGTGTTCGTGGACATCGCTCATGACACGTCGGTGAGGGCGAACAAGGCGTACATCAACACCTATGCCCAGACCATCCTTTCTGACACCATCGGCCGGGGCGACCCCGCGGAGATGGTCGGCGATATCAACTATACCGCGATCTCCAACCTGACCGCCGGAGTGTGGAAGATGAGGCTGACCGATAAGGGCGTCCAGGAGGCCTATGCGCTCATCGTTGACGAGGTCAACGGCGATCGGTGGCTGATCAAGTGCTCCGCTTCGGACACCAGCTTCATCGACATTTGGCCGATATTCGAGCATATGATAAGCGGGGTGAAGATCATCGCCCCGGGCAGCATACCGGCCGAGCCCGACAATTCATCACAGGGATATGCCTACTACCGCATGCTGGGCGATTACCAGCTGATGGTCCCCGACAACTGGACCATCAAGAGGGAGGCTGCCAACGGCGGTGTCACGGTATCGCTGAAGCTCACCGGCCCCAAGGTCGGGGACTTCCATGTCACCATACTCCTTCAGAACGGCACCGACCCCTCGGTCAAGGACGACCGGGCATGGCTGCTGTCGCTGGTGCAGAGCAAGTTCCTGCCCGAGCTGGAGGCCAAGGGCATCGAGGCCTCGATCTACGAGAACGCGCGCATACTGAGCATATCGAACCACACGGCCCTGGTGTTCTCGATCAAGTGGACCGATCTCCAGAACAACATGTCGGTCATCCAGGAGATCTACTACATCGTGGACGAGAGCGCCCACCGCTACTGGATGTTCACATGCGAGTCGCCCGAGGATGTGTACCCGACCTATGCGGCGGTGTTCGACAAGGTTGCCCAGAGCTTCACCCCCCTGAGCAGGACGAACATCTCGAACCCGGACGGCGGATTGCTCTCCGATCCGACCACGATCCTGATGATCGCAGTGCTCGCGATCACCGGGGCAGCTGCGGCCATAGTGTTCCTGGTGGCCCGGCGGTATCGCTCGAGACCATGAGGCCGTTCACTTGCCCGGGGACTCCATGATCTCGAACTCGTTTCCGTCCTCGTCGGTGAACCTGGCGACGAGGCGGCCGCTAGCATCGCGCATCGGCTTCAGCGTGAAGTCCACGGCCTCGTCGACCATGACCTTGTGGAGGTCGTAGATCGAGTCGGTGATGAACGTCACCCCGGTCCTTATCCCGGGCTCCTCGCCCCCCTCACGGGGCAGGTGAAGGACGAGCTCCGGCCCTTCCTCCCTGGTCCCCAGCCGGGCGAGGCCGTTCCTCTCGTCGACGGCCACGAGCGTCAGGCCGAACACCGTGGTGTAGACCTCCACGGCCCGCGACAGGTCGCTGACCGGCACCCAGACCTGCCCGATCCTCAGCAGCTTTCCGCGATCGATCTCCGGGGTCTCCCCGCCCATGGGGTCTCCTAGGGGCATGCCCGCAAGAGTGGTGTCGCGGCCTTATTATGGTTGCTCCTGAGCGCTACGATCATCGTCTGCGCCATGGCCATAGGTCAGGCCATCATCGTGAAGCGCTCGATCTGTGGCACCCTGTCTCTTCTATCCTCTCCGTCGCCCTGAAGAAGACGGTCTTGGAACCCTTGTCGGACACCTTCCTGGCCGGGGCCCCGGCGATGGTGATCCCGGGCTCGTCGAACGACTGGTTGACGACCGAGTTGGCACCGATGGCGATGCCGTCCGCAATGTTGATCTTGCCGTAGATGCAGGCCCCTGGCCCTATGAACACGTTATCCCCGATAGTTGGCGTGGCGTGGATATCGTACGGTACAGTCATGGCGACCCCTATGTGCACTCCGTTATGCACCCTGCAGTTCTTGCCCACCCTGGCCCGGCCATTGACGATCAACATCCCGTAGTGGGCTATGGACAGACCGGGCCCGAACACGTTAGACGGTATCTCGATCCCGCCCAGTTTCAGACCGAGGCGTTCCTTGCGGTACTTTATCAGAAAGAGGTGGGGTCTCCACAACCTGCCCTTGACGTTGGTGTAGTACTCCTCCTTTCTGAGGATCTTCTCGTACTTCCAGAGCCGGTGGACAAAATAATGTTTCAGCGCCGGCAGGCCGGCCGGGATATTCAGCGCTACCCTGTCTGCCAGCAGGTAATAACGATAATCCTCCTTTGACTCGATCACGCCAATGTAAATTCTCCAAGGACTATTAAAATGTGGAGGCCGAGGTCTTCCACCGATGATCGGGCTCGGGAGGAGCGTCGAGATGCTGGTCGATAGTGCGGAGAGCGTTCGCCGCCGGAGACTGTATCAACCAAGGATTTATAGCGACCTCATCGTTCTTGGAAACGCATCAGGGTAATTTTGTGTCGGAGTTCAAGGAGAAGCACATCCGCCCTAAGGCTTCCAGATGGGAGCTGGGAATCAAGGAAATATGGGAGTACCGCGAGCTGCTGTACTTCCTTACCCTGAAGCAGATCAAGACCAAGTACAAGCAGACCGTGATTGGGGTCGGATGGGCGGTCCTTCAGCCTCTCCTAACGACCATCATCTTCGCGCTCATCTTCTACGAGGTCGCCGGGCTGAGCACTGGTGGGGTGAAGCCGGTGCCCTTCCTCTACGCTGGCCTGATGCTTTGGACGTTCTTCTCCACCGCCCTCAACGGGGCGTCCATGAGCCTGGTCACCAACGCCGCCATGGTCACCAAGGTGTACTTTCCACGGATCCTGCTGCCCCTGAGCCTGGTCATAGCCGCGCTACTGGACTACGCCATCGCATGGGGCCTGTTCTTCGCCATCATATTCCTGAGCGGCGAGGGGCTGTCCCTCTACCTGCCCCTGGTCATCCTGCCCCTGATCATGACGTTCTTCCTGGTGGCCGGGGTGTCGTTCTTCATGTCGGCGATGGCTGCCAAGTACCGCGACGTGCAGTACATAGTGCCGTTCTTCATCACCATCCTGCTGTACGCGACCCCGGTGCTCTATCCGGCCTCGTGGGTGCAGAACGAGAGCCTCAGATGGCTCCTGACCATCAACCCCCTGGCGGGCATCATGTCCGCCCAGCGCGCGTTCATCTTCGGCACCACGCTGGACATGACCCTGTTCCTGGTGTCGATCCCCCTGGTCATCATCGTATTCTTCGTAGGCCTGCTGTACTTCAAGGCGTACGAGCGTCGGCTGGCCGACGTCATCTGATGATGGGGGGAACGCTCCTGACGGCAGGCTGCTGGCATTTGTATCGGGAGATGTTAGTATCGTCGAAACATTATTATTGGTACTGACATAAATACGCCATAGGCTTATCTGGGGAATCGAGGGCAATGGCGAGACGATCGGGCATTATGGTGGAGATGTCAGAGGACCGCACGCTCCACAGGTACCTCGTTCTCCTGTCCACGCTCGCGTTCCTGGTGCTGACGGTCGCGGTGCTCATCGTGTATGGCTCTCCGATGAGAGGGTACGAGTACTCGATCTACAACAGCACGCCGCTGGTCTTCTGGTTGGCGATCATCTTCTGCCAGTTGACCGGCGTTCTGATGTTCTACGTGTACTACGGAAGCGGCAGGAAGCTCTGGGCGATCGGCCTGTTCCAGATCCTTCTCGCCAACTTCGTGCTGATGACCTTGTACCTGTACAAGGGTTTCATCTACATCGAGAGGACCGACTCCATGTCCTATGTGGGATACGCGAAGGAGGTCTTACAGACCGGCTACTTTCCGTTGTCCAACTTCTACCCCTTCGCCTCGATAATGATGTCGATGACCGGCAGCGTCATGGAGCAGGGCATGATACTGATGTCCCAGGTCTTCCCGGCCATCTTCTTCACCGCCTACACCGTGGGCATCCTGTGCTGGTCCAGGACCATCTCGCCCAAGCCCATGTTCGTGACCTCGATGATGCTGGCCTCCATGCCCATCTTCTTCGCCTGGTTCATTCCCACCCTGTTCAATCAGACCCTGTGCGTATTGATGCTCCCGTTCTTCTTCTTCATTCTCTGGAGGTGCCGGGACGGCCATGTCATGTTCAAGGTCCTTCTCGGATTGTTCATCGTATTCTTCACCCTTGGTCACCCCCTCGTGGCGATGACCGTGCTCCTCTTCCTGGCGGTCGTCTGGGGCACCGAGCTGTTGACAAAGCGGGAGACGAGGTCTATCACTCCCTGCATGATCCTGTTCGGGGCGGTGCTGCTGTTCGGATGGATAGTGTTCCACTCACTGCTGGTGAGCGATCTCCGCAACATCGTCGAACAGCTGCTTGGTCTCGCCGAAGGTATGAGCACTTACAGCAATGCTTCCGCACAGATGTCCCAGATGGGCATACTGTCCACGCTCCAGTCCATCCTGGTGTGCACCATCGACGATATCATCTTCGCGCTGATCTCCCTGGTGGCCGGGATCCTGATACTGAAGCGGGGCTGGAGGACGCACCCCATGACCGTCCTGGCCGCGTTGTTCGTGATCGGCGGCACATATCTGGTGGCGATCGTGTTCTTCACCTTCGCCCACAACCCGTTCCGGCTGATCAATCTCAACTTCATCATGATCTTCACCATCCCCCTGGTCGGTTACGTTCTCTACACCTTCAGGGAGCAGGACAAGAAGAAGCTGGCCAGGCTCGTCTCGGTGGTCATCGTCTTCTGCCTGGTGTCCACGGTTTTCACTGTCTACCAAGACCCCAACACCGTATTCCCGAACGGTTCGATCACAAAAGCCGAAGTAAGCGGGGTCAACTGGTTGGTCACCGAGAAGGATAGTGACTACTCGTTCTATGTGCTCCAGACGAAGCCCTGGAGATATACGGACCTGACACATGGGGCGCAGTACAAGCGTGACAACTATGACCTCATAGCCAACGAACAGACGGCGACTTATCACTTCAGCTCGTTCCTTAACGTCAACGATACCTCGGGGCTCAATGCATACCTTGTCCTCTCGACCTACGAGGAGATGGCGTACTCCCGCACCTGGGCCGCGGCGAACAAGTACAACTTCGATGACTTCCATCAGCTGATGTACCGGCCCACCGTGAACCAGCTCTACGAGGCCGGCGATATGAAGGTCTATTCGAGGTCCTGGTGATGCGACAGCATCGCTGCCCTCGGAGCGCGAGATCTGAAGGAGCGGCCTTGTGGGCCGATGGGACCCCTTCCGCCGGAACAAGAGGCAAGGTCCTGATGGTCGGCCCCCTTCCGCCGCCCAACGGCGGTGTGGCGAACTTTGTGCGCAACATGAGGGACATACTTCCAGGGACCGGGTACGAGGTCGGTGTCTACCGGACCGGCGGTGCGGGGGGCGGTCCTGCCTTCGTTCAGCCGCTCAGGGACATGGGGGCTGTGCTGAGGTTCCTCGCCACTTACAACAACTACAGGGCGGACATCGTTCATGTTCACACCTCATCATACTACAGTTTCCTTCGAAACATACCCTACGTGGACCGGGCGCGACGGATCTCACGGACCGGGGTCATCGTCCACATCCACGGCGGGATGTTCAGGGAGTTCTATGACCATGCATCCCCGCCCCTGCAGCACCTGGTCCGCAATACGCTGGGCAGGGCGGACCTGGTGCTGGTCACCTCGCCCTCGTGGATAGCGCGCATCGGCGAGATCGCCGGACCAGGGACGGAGGTGCGCTCCCTGGCGAACGGCTTCGACTCGAGGACCTTCAGACCGGCGGACAGGCGGGCGGTCAGGAGAGAGCTTGGCATTCCCGAGGACGGCCACGTCCTGGTCACCGTCGGCTATCTGGAGCCGATCAAGGGGCATACCTACCTCATCGAGGCCATGGCAGAGGTGAACAAACGCTCGGACCGAGCTTGTCTGTACATCTTGGGCAACGGTTCCCTCCACCGGAAGCTCGCCGAGCAAGTGAGGGAGCTGGGCCTCGAGGATACGGTCCGCTTCGTCCTCGAGCCCATGCCCTCTGCCGGGATCGCTCGCTGGATGAACGCCTCCGACGTCTTCGTGCTGCCCAGTCTGGGCGAGGGTAACCCGACGGTGATGTTCGAGAGCCTGGGATGCGGCCGCCCGTTCGTTGGCACGCTCGTCGGCGGGATCCCCGACGTCATAGATGACCGGCTCGGCATCCTGTGCCCTCCCGGGGACGCGGGCGCCCTTGCCCGCTCCATACTGGAGGCGCTCGACCGCCGGTGGGACCCGGAAGAGATATCCACGCTCGCGCAACGGTACTCATGGTCGAACCTTGCTTCACAGCTTTCCGCCATTTACGACGGGCTGTCGGTAAACCGGTGAGGTCACTTCTTGAGGAACCTGGGCCTGGCCATGTAGGTGTCCACCGCGGTGAGACCGTGGATGTGGCTGAAGGTGTGGACCCTGCTCGCCCCGGGGAACTCCTTCGGCTCCACGTAGGCGGTCCTGGACTCCCGGTAGCTCTTCTCGTCCATCTCCATGATGCGGTTGATGTTCACAGCATAGCCGTAGCATCGCGAGCAGTCCTGCGAGGGACGGTAGAGGATGCCGTCAAGCTCGAATATCCTGCCAGCCGGGCGGGCGGACCGGGCATCGGTGACTATCGGGTTGAGGGGATGAGGCTCCCAGTGGTCCCCCAGGAGATCGTCAGAGTAGAAGAGGAACAGTTCGTCGTTGAGCGGTCCGCCGATGTTCTCCCGGATGTTGGTGAACATCCACCACAGGCCGTTCCTCCGCACCAGCGTGGTGTCGACGGCCGCGACCCCGGTCATGAGCTCCTTGACCAGCCTCCACTGGTATGGGAACATGGTGGCCTCATAGAGCTCGATCGTCCCGGCGTTCGAGGACTCGGGGATCATGTATTTTGTGTCCTTCCACTCGAACACGAACGGGTACGAGAGGTGGTAGGGCCGCTCCAGCACTGTCACCGGTTCCTCGTGACCGCCCTGCTGGTCCACCTTTATGACCGCTATGTGGCCGTGGTTTTTGCTCCGGGGCAGCTGCAGCTCCTCCACGAAGATGTAGAAGTCGTTGTCCTCCCGGGCCACCTGCGGGTCACCCCACCAGGTGTGCAGTGGAGGCATCAGCTCCTTGAAGCCGTCATAGGTGGACGGGATCTTGCTGTCCATGCTGTACTGAACGGCCCAGCGCTCCTCGAACAGGGCTCTTCCGGCAAGGAAGCGGACGTCCCGCGGGATTCGCCGGACGTAGTAGGACATCATGTCAAGGTTGCCCGGTCCGGCCCTCGGCAGGGGGCCCCGGGCGGTGATGGTCCCGTTCTCCTTGGCAGGTATCGGGTCCCTTCCCCTGGCGCACTGGTCGTCGAGCAGTCTGGGAATGAAGGATATGCCCTTGAAGTAAAGCTGCTCGCGGTTTTTCTTCTCGGACCTGGCGATGGTTTGCGAGTGGGACAGATATATGATCGACGTGGTGCCCCTTACGATCCTGCGGACGTGGGCGGTCGTGACGGGCTCGTTATGGAACATCTCCCAGAAGCCGGGGGGATGGCCGTCGTACCTGACCCCGTCCCCCGGGGAGAAGGCCCACACCCCGTGCCGGGCGCACCTGGAGAGCTCTCCCAGCGGCGTGACGTTCCCTATGTCGATGAGCACATCGAGCTCCCGCTCGTAGATCTTGCGGACGACCTCCTCGGAGATCATCCTTCGGGCATCGGCAGTGCGCTTCAGGTATACCCTGCCGACCTTGTCCAGATCGCGTGGGATGTCCTCCCTGGCCAGCGGATCTGGGCCCCGGAAGTTCTTCTTGCGATCGAACCAGATGTAGGTGTCATAGAGGAACGATTCCGTGGCCCGGGTGGGGTCAAGGTCCTTCTCCGTCCCTCCATCGATGACCACCAGGACTATCTCGACCGATTCGGAGCGTACCATCCGCTCTATCGACCTGGCCGCCCAGTATGGAACGCTGGCGCCGTCTAGCAGCAGACCGACCCTGAGCTTGGACCTCATCCCACCCACCGGGACCAAGTGGTATCGTACATGATAAACCTTACCTGAGCTGGTCGTCCAGTATAGTATTCGGGCGATATAATGTAATGGGGAGCGTCCTATTTGGAAGGAAAAAGAGGGGGCGGGGGCGTCCCCCGAGGAAAAGGTCCAGGTCCCGGCGATGGCTCAGGGAGCGATCGCCGGGGTCGTAACGCCGTTGGTCACCGACCGGCACTGGTTCATGACCGTCCCACTTATGCTGCCCGAACCGCTCTTCGTGAACTCGAAGGCGTCTGTGGCAGAGCCGCTCACCAGGACCGCTCCCAGGAGAAGGCCGCTGATCGTCCCGCCGGCGCAGGTAGCTCCGACGGCGAAGGGCAGGAGGCTGGAAGTTGAGTAGATATTGATGCCCTTGGCCTGGTTACCGGTCATCGTTCCGCCCGTGCACATCCACTGGATGTTGCCGTTCTTGATATCGAAGTTGGCCAACTTGACGTTGCTCACGTCCTTTATCAGGAAGCCTGCCGCTGAGGAGAACGAGAACACCGTGTGCCTGGCCGGGTTAAAGTTCTGCTGAGGGTTGATGCCGAACAGGGTGACCCCGCTGGCCAGGGTGATGGTCCCGGTGACCGCGTAGGTACCTGTGGGCACATACACTATGGCGTTGGCGTGGGACACCGCCCACTGCAGGGCATCGGTGAAGCTGCTGCCAGTATACACCGTGGCGCCGTTCACGTCCTTCACCGTGCTGCTGCTTAGGGCGTAGGTGTAGTAGCTCGGATTATCGGTATAGGAGTACGCTGGCATCCAGTACGGCCCGAGGCCCTGGGCGTTGCCGACCCCTTTGAAGTTCGAGGTCTTGATGTAATTATCGCCACAGCAGCCGTAGCCATAGGCGGCCCCACGCGGATCTGACCACTTCTGACCGTTATAGTTGGCCACGCAGTCCTGGAGGACGATGTTGGTGTAGGTGCCTATGCCCTCCACGTGGAAGCCGCTCTCCCAGGAGTACGACGCCTCACATCTCACAAACTTGATGTTGTCGACATTGCACCTTTCGCCGATGTCCCAGCCGGGGGTCCAGTCCCAGTACCGCCCGCTGTAGCCCGCCCACATGGACCTGCAGTCCTCGAAGTAGGCCCCACGGATCCATCCACCATTGGCCTTTACCACAGAGGAGTCATAGGAAGGCTCCATGCCCCACAGGTCGAAACCGTCACCGCCGATGTTGTAGGCGATGCATCGAACGAACTGGTAGTTGGATGCGATGAGACCATTGCCCACTATCACCCCGAACGTGGTGAGCTGTGCTCCCGGAGTGTCATGTATGGTGACGTCCTGCACTAGGTTGTTGGTCGTGGTCCCCGACGTCGTGTAGAAGGCGATGGCAGCGTTGCCGGTCATGCCGAACTGCTTTAGGACCACATTGTTGACGTTGGTCAGCTTGAAGCCCAGGGTGAAGAACCCGGTCGAGGTGCTGCCCAGGGCGAAGTTGAACTCGGTGTGTCCAGGGCCGTCCCCCATCAGGGTGACGCCGCTGGCGAACTGGCTGATGCTGATGCTCAGGTAATACGTCCCGGAAGGCACGTAGACGACCTTGTTCGCCTGGCCAACGGCCCAGCCTATGGCCGCGGCGAAGTTGGAACCAGTGTAGACCGTGGCCCCCGAGGCGTCCTTAACCACGTTGCTGGAGACGATGTAGTCGTACGATGAAGGTGCCTGCACCGGGTCCGGGTCCCCCGAACCATCAGTGCTGTTGCTTCCAGGGTCCGTCGTGCTGTTGGTGCCGCTGCCGTTCGAGTCGTTCGTCTGGTTCGTCCCGTTGTCCGTGGAGCTCGGAGCGGTGACGGTGATGCTCCTGATCAGCTCGCTCCCCATAGCATAGGTCATGTTGTCGTATTCGCAGGAGCATTGAACGGTCCATTCCCCTGCGGAGCACGGGTCGAACCGCACGACCGTGGTCCCGCTCCCGTCGGTCGGCTCGGTGGCGGTCTTGACCACGCTGCCACCGCACCCGCTGAACATATACCTCACGGTGAGGCCGCTGACCCCGGACCAGGTCCCATCGCTGCCTAGCTTCTCGAAACTGGCGCTGCAGGTGGCGGTCTCGCCGGCAATGATGGACGAGGGAAGCTCCTGCCACATCCATCTCATCGGGGCGGACGGTACGTTGACCACGTTGAAGCTCTCCATGTCGCTCGATGAAGAGTACCTGTTGTTGCCGGAGAATATAACTGTGATCTTGTGAAGGCCAGTCATTATCGGCGTGTAGTCTATGATGTAGGTTCCCTTGCTGTCGGTCCGGACCTTCGAGCCCTGGACGGGGTATGCGGCCGATCCGTCGGGCAGCACGATCTTGACAGCAATGCTGGCGCTGCCGATGGCGGTCAGACCCATCAGCACACCTTTGCCATGCAAGCTCGTCCCGAGGACGAGCTCAGTGGGGTCGAGGGTCAGGGACAGGGAGGATTTTCCCTTGGCCTTCCAGACGGCCCCGCTCATCCCCTCCGAGGTAAGGGGCACCGCGACCGCCGCAATGATGAACGCGACGACCACCAGCACCGCTATCAAGGAATACTTAAGCTTCCCTGTAATAGATTTCCGCATTCTCCGCATTGAACCACCCTGCCTTCCGTTTAGATCTACGATGAGGAATTCCGATCAGGGTCGAGAGATGATGTGATTTTAATATTGTTAATATGTATAATATCTCTAGACCCTCTTCTAGATCGGCTTGAAGGACGACGAGGTAGGTTTAAAAGATGACAACTTGACTATCACCGGTGATTACCTGGATAGATATTTTTCCAGTATCGATTCCTGATAACTATAATGATTATATTATATAGTAATAATTTTGAAATTTGACATTCTGGTGCGCCTTTGCTCATCGACAGATCGTTTTTGATAATGCGGCATGCACCCCGGGAAGGCTCTCCGGACGAGATGATCTGCGGTCCCTGCCCGGCGATGTATGTTCCGCGTCGACCGCAGCGGTGGGTCATCTACCCATCCCCGCACGATGTGGGCCTATGCTCCTCATTTATGAGCGGATGAATTTTATATTCTTTTGAGATATGTGACCGAGCGGCTCACTCTGATATTTCTCGACATTCAGAAGGGATAGTATAAAGACATATACAATGTTAATAACTCAATATTAATGGAGGAAGGGGGATGGGCTACAAGGATCTTGCCAAGGATGCATTAATCATTGGTTTCACCCAGGTGCTGGTGAACGTAGGCAATTTTCTTCTCCTCCCGGTCATCACCAAGAATCTAGGCACCAACGACTACGGGCTTTGGATACAGGTGCTGGTGACCATATCCCTCCTGTCATCGGTCGCCATGCTCGGACAGGGCATGACGATCCTCAGGTTCCTTAAAGCCAGCGAGGACCGGAAGAGGATCAGCGGGGAGTACTTCGGCGCGCTGGCGCTGGTGGTAGGGTGCGGCCTCATCCTGTCGATCTTGATGATCGGGCTGTCGATACCCCTGGCCGAGCTCATATTCGATGACAATAGCCTCGCTGTCCTGCTCGTCGCTGCGGCGCTGATCATACCGTTCTCTGCCTTCACCGGCATCAACAACTCATACCTCAGAGCTATGGGGAAGATCAAGACCTACGCGGCCCTGAACATATTCAACGCGTTCGGCGAGGTCGGCCTGATACTGTTCTTTGTCATCGGAGGGCTGGGGGTCCTGGGGGCGGTGCTTGGGTCGCTTCTCATCGCGGTCATCGTGTTCTTCATCGGTCTCGCGATCGTGCTGCACCAGGTCGGGTTCTCCCGTCCGGACCGCGAGGTGTTCAGGCGCAACCTGAAGTTCGGCCTCCCCCTCGCTCCCAACACCTTCATCCGCTGGGTGATCTCTTCCAGCGACAGATATCTGCTGGCCATCCTGGTCGGACTGAGCCTGGCGGGGATATATTCGGCAGCATACAACATCGGCGGGGTCATCTTCCTCCTGGTGACCCCGATACAGCTCATTCTCTACCCCACCCTGGCGAGGCTCTTCGACGAGGGCAGGATCGATGACGTAAAGGACTACATCCGGAGGTCGTTCCGCTACTACATGATGCTCACCATGCCTGCCGTGGTCGGCATCTCCGTCCTCGCCGTTCCGATCCTCGTCGCGCTGACCACCCCGGACTATGTGCCTGGTGCGGTGGTGATCCCCCTGGTGGCGATCGCAGGCCTGTTCTCTGGGATGTTCAAGTTCGTGGAGAACATCACGCACCTGGTGAAGAAGACCCACCTGAACCTGATCACCTTCGGCGTACCGGCCATCGCGGACGTCGTGATGGTCATAGTGCTCACCCCGCTTTTGGGCATCGCCGGGGCCGCCCTGGCCACAACGATATCCTACGCGACCATGTTCATCATAGGGGTCGCCATCTCCCGCCGGTTCCTCACCTTTTCCGTCGAATGGACGTTCGTCCTCAAGAGCGTGGTCGCGTCCCTGGTGATGGCGGTGGGCATAATCCTTCTCGACGCGGGGAGCATGGAGGAGGTGTTCCTCGCGATCATCATTGGCATCGTCCTGTACTTTGGCGCCCTGTACGCACTTAAAGGATTTACCCGGGACGAGCTGGACCTCGCGATGAGCTACCTCCGGCGCGGCAGGAAGGAGGAGGGATCGTCCCCGGGGAGGGACGAGTGATGCTGACCGATCCGACCTGTGCACAGCGGTCCTTCGAAGGTACATGACATGAAGCTCATCTCCTACAGCTCCGGCCTGAAGCTCTACGAGCAGATGCCCCCGTTGATGAAAGGGGCAGTGGGAACGATGATGAGGCCCGTTCCCCGTCGCATGCTCTTGGGGAGCGGGTTCCGAGAGCGCCTGGACAGCCTGATGAGGAGCGAGAGATGGACCCTCGATGAGCTGGAGCGCCACCAGCTGAAGCTCCTGCGAACCATGCTCGAGCATGCTGACCGCAACGTTCCATATTATCACGACCTCTTCAGGGCCGAGAGGTTCGATCCTCAGAGCGTCACCGATCTCGGAGCGCTGAGGCGCGTGCCCGTGCTGACCAAGGATATCATAAGGAAGGAGCACGCTCGGCTGACCGCATCGAACAGCGCGTCCTTCCTCCCGGGGGAGGCCAATACTACTGGCTCGACCGGACGGCCGCTCGACTTCCTTCTAGACCAGCAGAACCGGGAGATCGAGCATGCCTCGGTATGGAGGCACTACCTGTGGAGCGGCATCTCCGGTCTCGATGCCCGCATAGCCTCCTTCCGTGGTGACTTCGTCTCCGAGCGCACCTCCAGGGTCCTGTGGAGGTGGGACGGTCGCATTGGGGAGCTGACCTTCAACACCTACGCGCTGGAGAGGGACAACATCGCGCGGATGGTGAAGAAGCTGAACCGCTTCCGGCCGGAGGCGATAAGAGGCTATCCGCACTCACTGTACATCCTCAGCAAGGGGATGGAGGCCTCAGGGGCATCGCTCACCTTCGCTCCCCGGTTCATCCATACCAGCTCCGAGCAGCTGCCATCGTACATGAGGGAGAGCATAGAAGCGGCGTTCAAGAGCAAGGTCAGGGACTGGTATGGGCAGTCGGAATATGTCATATCTGCCGGGGAGTGCCCCGAGGGCAACTATCATCAGACGATGGAGACCGGCATCGTGGGCCTGCATGAAGACGACTGGGGCATGGAGAGGCTGGTCGGCACTGGTTTATGGAACATGTCCATGCCGTTCATCAACTATGACATCGGGGACCATGTGCTCGCTGGCGGTAATGATTGCCCGTGCGGAAGAAAGCATCTGGTCCTTCTCTCCATCGAGGGCCGGGTGAACGACGTGGTGGTCACCGCCAACGGCGTCCCCCTCTCCGGGGTCGGCATCGATAATTTCTATGAGAAGGAGGTCATCCCTACGCTGAAGGAGGTGCCCGAGTTCCTTAAGCTGGTTCAGGAGGATGCCCGCCGTTTTACCGTGGAGACTTACCGTTCCGGCGGCCTGGAGGATGATGAGGTCGAGGGCATCAGGGGTTCGTTCCTTGCGCTCCTGGGTCACGAGGCCGATATCACCGTCAAGGTGCTGGACAAGTTGCCTGAGCAGAAGAAGTGGAAGAACGTGGAGTCGAGGCTTTCCACGGAGGCGATCGCCCGACTTATTCAGGAACGAAGCGGCTGAGATATTTATTTGTACGATCTAATTCAATCTGCTTGATCCATGTTCTGCTCGGTGAGGGTGATCCGGTGACCGTCAAGACCTTCGACAGGAATGCCGTCGCATACGTTATGGACGGGGACGTGAGCGGGCTGGGGGTCATAAGGAGCCTGGGGCGCGAGAAGATACCGGTGAGGGTCATCGATCACGTTCCGTCGCCCGGCTTATCCTCGCGATATGGGGGGGGCATACGGATCCCCAGTCCCACGAAGGACCCCGAGAGGGCGCTGGAAACTTTGCTCGGGCAGGTGAATGGCAGGCAAAAGGGCATACTGTTCCCTGCATCCGACCACTGGGTTCAGTTCGCATCGCGGTACCGCCGCGAGCTGGCAGAAGGTTTCGAGCTGATCCTCCCCGATGAAATGGTCTCCCAGGGGCTCACCAACAAGAGATTTCAGCAGGACGAGGCGGAGCGCCTCGGCATACCGATCGCCAAGACGTTCTATCCCAGCGAACCGGACGACATAGAGGCGCTGAAGGATGATCTGCAGTACCCCGTCTTCATCAAGCCATACAGTGGGCACCTGTGGCGGGTCCACTTTCCCAACAAGGGGTTCAGGGCCGATGGCCCGAAGGACCTGGTCTCCCTGTTCGAAAAGATCTTCCCCACAGGCCTGGAGGCCATGGTGCAGGAGATCGTCGTCGGCCCTAATACCAACCACTTCGAGGTCAGCATATACATCGACCGCGGCGGGATCATGAGGGGGACCTTCACCGCACAGAAGATCAGGCAGTATCCCGTGGACTTCGGGATGGGGACGATGCTGAAGAGCGTTCACAACCCGGAGGCGGCGGAGCTTGCCTCCAGGCTCCTCAAGGGCATGGGACATCGGGGCATTGCCGACGTGGAGTTCAAGCTCGACGAGAGGGACGGCAGATACAGGATGCTGGACATCAACTCGAGGTTCTGGTTCCAGACCGTCCAGGCAACCTGTGCGGGCATCAACTTCCCCCTCATTCAATATCTCGAACTGACCGGCCAGGACATCCCCGAGGTCCCGGACCAGAGGGACGGCGTGTACTGGATCAATCCCATGTCCGACGTGCTGTCCATCATGAGGCGGCCTAGGAAGAGGGGGGACCTAAGGAGGGCGATATCCCCGTACTTCGAGGCTGAGGGGTTCTCGTACTTCGCCTCCGACGACATCAGGCCCGCCATCAGCAAGCTGGTCGCCCGTGACACCCTCTCCAACCTGCTCTTCCAGCTGAAAACGTAGAGTGCAACCTCTTCTTCAGGAGCATTACATTGGGTCGAGGTGCTCTACCGCCGGCAAGGACGCTAACCAAATGGCCGCAGGCAGGCGGCCGCGGCTGGATCATATCCCATCGAGGGCGGTCTCCTCGTTCCCGACCCGAGGAAGAGGCGTCTTCTGCCAGAGCGCCTCATCTCATCTAGCCCACATGTTATGATGAGCTGGTAAGGGCAGTGTTCCATGAGCGCGTTGTTCATCCCGATGCGGCACCACAATGCGCATCCAGTCAGGCCTTGACCAGCAGGTCGGAAGAGGGCGATGGCCGCCCGGCCTCCGGCCTTGACGCCCCTCATCGCCCTCACTTTCGGCAAGTTCCTTCGGATCTTCGACCGGGAACGCCCTCGACCTTCAGCACCTCGAACTGAGCCATTACCCATGGTCATTTCGAGCAGTTGTGCGGGTATATGATCCGGTGGTCATGGACCTCGGCCTTTGCCAGATAGAACAGCGTTCAGGCGTCCGATATCTCTTCCTGAACGTCCAGCGACCTCTTGGTCAGTCCCAGCCGGGCATCCAAGAACCTGGCTACCGATGTTTGCCCCAGCCGCCCCAGGACCGAGGCCCTCCCTCTGGTCGCTCTAATGCCCAGGAGGGGGGTCTCCACGCCGCCCAGGTCCGACTTGTACTTCTCGCCTCCGATCCCTAGGACACATTTCTCCGCCCCCATGTCCCTGATGCGGTCCAGACCGTGCACCTGCACGAACCACCCGGGGGAGTAGCGCATGAACTCGTTGCTCATGCCCGTCTTGTCGCCATAGGCGGTCCTGCCGTCCACGATGTAGAAGTCCTGGGCCGCCACCCTGCCGTCGATCAGAAGCTCATAGATGTGCCCGCGCCCCTCCAGGGCGGACAGCCTGGAGCACAGCTTGAGGAACATCACGTTGTCAGGATCGCGGAAATAGCTGCCGCCCTTCGATTCCCAGCGCTCGATGTGCTGCCTCGCGTAGGTGTCGACTGCATCATCTATGCCGTCCAGAGGCACCTTGCGGTAGGCAATGATGTGGCCCTCCCGCTCCAGAAGCCTCTGGCGGTAGAGAATGTTCTTCTGAGCCTTCTTGTCGAGCGTGTCCAGGACGCTGCCCTCGCCTGGCAGGGAGAGCGTCATCTTCCTTGCAGGAGGAAAATCCTCCGTGCGCCAGCTGGACCTCACCGCCCCCATATACTTGCGGTTGGCATCGTTGCTCTCCAGGTTGATCGTGGTCAGCAGGTTCCAGTCCAGCTTCTTGAGCTCCGCGATCATTAGGCCGAGGACGTCATCCCTCCCGGGCCTGAACATCGGCGAGTTGGTGGACAATCTCAGCCGGTCCTTCATCTCCCCCGCGAGCGCGAGGACCTTGATCGGGAGCCTGGCCATGTGGTAGGTGTAGGACGCCAGAGAGAACACTCCGACCAGTTCCTTCCCGTCCTCCACGGTGATGACCCTCGGGGATGCGAGGTGGGAGTACGCCTCGAACCATGCCCTCGTGAGGTAGTTGGAGGCGAAGACCGTTCCTCCGCACTCTCGCCTCAGCTCTTCCCAGCGATCCTCGAGCTCGACGAGCTCTTCGTTCGATGTGATGAGCGACGTCCTCATATCCATCCCCTGTTCTATCCTGACCTTTATATATTTTAATTTATGCGCTCTGGTCTAGCTCGCGACATCAATCAGCAAAGGCCTCGGTCCCCTCCCGCTCCGACCTCTTACGACGAGCCGCGGCCATGCCGGCCACGCGGTTCAAAAGGGAGACCGCGCCCCTGCTCGTCCTCATGCCCAGGAGGGGCGTCTCCATACCCCCCATCTTCTGTTTGAACTTCTCGTCCCCGACCCCTGAATCGCACTTTCTTACCCCGCTGTCGCGAAGGTCCGTCAGCCCCATATGCTTAATCATCCAGCCCGGCGAGTACCTCATGAACGCGTTGTTCATGCCCAGCCGGTAGGAGGAGGCGCGATCGCCGTCCACGAACCCGAAGTTTTGGGCCGCCACCTCGCCGTCGATCAGAAGCTCATAGACGAATCCCTGCTTGCGCAAGGCCGCCTCTCTGAACGCCGACCTCAGGAAGTTCGCGTTCTCGGGGATGCGGAAGTAGCTGCCGCCCTTCGATTCCCAGCGCTCGATGTGCTGCGCGACGTAGACGCCCACCGCCCGATCGAGATCATCCGCGGCCACTCTCCTCAGCTCGGCCTGATGGCCATCGCGCTCCAGGGTCTTTACGCTCTTGTAATAGTTCTTTCTAGCGCCCTTCTCGAACGTATCGGCTATGTCACCGCCCTCCGGCAAGTTTATTGTCAGGAGGCTGCCAGATGCGTGTTCCTCGGGATGCCACATCGAGCCCGCGCGCTCGATGAACCTCGACGCCGCAGGAATGTTCTCCATGTAAATGGCAGACAGCACGCTCCAGTCAATCCTCCTTATCGCACTGAGCATCTCGTCCAGGACGTCGTTCCGGCCGGGCGCGACCATGACCGTGCTCGGAGAGATGAACAGCCGGTCGGTCACCCTTCCAGCAAGGGCGAGGACCCTCACCGGCAGCTTTCCGACCTTGTAGATATGAGTGGCCAGGGGGGCGACGCCAACGAGCTCGCTACCATCCTCGACGAGCACTATGCGCGGCTCCGCCGATGCTTTGAAAGACTCCAGCCAGGAACGGGTGAGGAAGCAGGATGAATAAATTCCGGCACCGCAATCTCTTCTCAGCTCCTCCCAGCGGTGCTCTAGGTCAGTGAACCGTTCTGGCGAGCCTATGATCGTTGTTCTTAGTGCCATGATGCGTGCCCCGTATCTTGCGGATCGCTGCCTGGCTAGATGCCCTCATTGGCCGCCGGCGTCTCGGGCCGCTCCATCCCCGTATGCGCCGTTCCGCCCATTATGCCCAGTTTTGACTCTATGGTCCTCAACCTCGGGCTGAGGGCAAGACGGGCCATGAACGACATCATGCCACGGGTCGCCCCGATCCCCATCAGGACCTTCTCCTTCGCTCCCATCTCATACTTATACCGTTCTCCTCCCGAGCCCATGGCACAGACCTCCACCCCCTTGTTCCGTAGATCGGTGAGGAAACCATTGCATAACAGCCATCCGGGCGAGTATCGCATGAACCGGTCGTCCATACCAATGCGTTCGGCGTAGGCCATCTTCCCCTCGACGAACCCGAAGACCTGGGCCGCTACCTCCCCATTGATCTCCATCTCATACGAGAAACCTTTCTTACGGGCGAACGCCTCATTGACGGCTGCCTTGAGGAAGGTCACATTCTCTGGGTTTCGGAAGTAGCTTCCGCCCTTCGATTCCCAGCGCTCGATGTGCTGCGCGACGTAGACGTCCACTGCACGGCCCGTGTCCTCCTGGCCCAGCTTCTTCAGGGAGATGCTGCATCCCTCCCTCTCGAGGCGGTTCATCAGCTTCTTGTAATTCCGCTTGGCCCCCTTGTCATAGCCATCGACCAGATCCCCAGCGGCGGGCAGCGGTATCTCGAGGTTCTTCTTGACATCGCACTCAACCCCATGCCAAGTGGAGCGGACCAGGTCCATGTAATGTCCGACCATTGGGGACGATTCCATGTTGATCGTCCATAGGATGCTCCAATCCAGTTTCTTCATCTCACGAACGATGGCCTCGAGGGCATCGGGCCGGTCCGGCCTATAGAAGATCGCGTTCGTCGACAATCTGAGTCGGTCCCTCATGTCCCCGGCCAGTGTCAAGACCTTGATCGGAAGCCTCGCCGCCTTGTACTTGTACCAGGACAGCGGGGCAACACCCAGCAGCTCCCCTTTCTCTTCGATGAGGATGGCACGGGACGAAGAGGAGGCGGAGAACGCCTGATACCATGTTCTGGTGAGAAAGTTGGACGAATATATGGTCCCGCCGCACTCCAGCCTAAGGGCTTCCCACCGTTCCTCGAGCTCGGATAGTTCTTCAGGTGATGTGATGAGAATGGGCCTCAATTTAGGACCGAGGCTATAGCATCTCGCCCATTATATTTTAGTTTCGTTTTTATTAATTTAACCCAGATATCATTTTTCTACCACAAGAGTAACCTTTTCTGGGCACCACCATAACCTACGGCCTTCGATCCCGCGGTCACTGGAGCGGAGGCCCTCTTGGCCAAGACGACATGATCCATGACCCGTCTACTGGAAAAGACCTGTCCTCTTGCCGAGGAGACCCGCCGTCGAAGAGCGGACCATCCTGTCCATGAGCCCAACGGCCCCACGCCTGGCCATGACCCCCAGGAGCGGGGATTCTGCCCCGCCCATGCGGTACTTGTACGACTCCTCGCCCACGCCCAGGGAGCAGCGCATTATCCCACGGTCCCGGAAATGACAGAAAGACCGGTACTGCAGCTGCCACCCAGGGGAGTATGCCATGAACGCGTCGTTCATACCAAAGCGGTATGGCAAGGCGGTGCCACCCTCGAAGAACCCGAAGCTCTGCGCTGCCACTTCTCCGTCGACCAAGAGCTCGTGGGCATAGCCATACCTCCCTTCCACGCCCTGCCTTATCGCATCCTTGAGGAAGCGAACGTTGTCCGGGGACCTGAACCAGCTGCCACCCCTCGAGCCGTATCTGATCATGTGCTGCCGCGCGTACTCGTCGACCGCTGCATCGACCATGCCCGCCGGTAGGTCTCTAAATTCCACGCTCCCCTTCTCCCGCTCCAGCTTGTTGGTACGGTTCCTTAGGTTCTCGCGTGCCTTCTTCTCGAAGGAGGCGGCGATGTCCCCCCTCTCTGGGAAGGACAGCATCACGTGCTTTTCCAATCGATAATCCGTCGAATACCACGTTGATCTGATGCCGTCGAGGCAGCTCCTCGTCGACGGAGTGTCAAGCAGATGGAAGGCGGTGAGGGTGTTCCAGTCCAAGCGGTCGATCTCCCTGAGCATCGTGGCGAGGAGGTCCTCCCGCCCTGGCCTGAGCATTATGGAGGTGGTCGGCAGCCACAGCCTGAGAGGCACCTCGCCGGCCAGGGCCAGGACCTTGATGGCCATCCCCTTGGATGAGTATCTGTGGAAGGACAAGGGGGCGATCCCCACCAGTTCTCCGCCGTCCTCTAACAGTATGACCCGAGGTGATGCCTGCTCTCGAAAGCATTCGAACCATGTTCTGGTCACGTTGAAGGAGGCGTAGATTGTCCCCCTGCAATCCCGCCTAAGTGCCTCCCACCGGTCCCGATGGTCGGCCAGTTCATCGACGGAATTGACCACGACCGAGCGCATAGGTAGGGGTATTGCTAGAAGCGGTTATATATTTATCATTATTAAAGTATTTAATTTTCATACGATATGCATCCGATGGCAATACATGGCAGCGCCGTGCCACGTTGTGTGTTAGCGTAGCAAAGGCAACATATCCGCTTAATAGTAGAATGTCAATCAGTGACCGGATGGCATGGGGTAAAGTGAACGTTCGGGAGGCGCTCCTATGGAGCCGATGATCGAGATCCGGAACGTTTCCAAGCAGTACATCATCAGTTCGAGCAGGGGCTACTACCACACCGGCGGGGGAAGGCTGGGGGACAACATCGCCATGGCGGTCCGCCATCCCTTCCGCAGCATCAAGAACGCCCGGCAGCCCAAGGAGTGCTTCTGGGCCCTGAAGGGCATCACCTGCGATGTCCAGAGGGGGGAGAGCGTGGGCATCATAGGGCGCAACGGGGCCGGTAAGAGCACCTTGCTAAAGATCCTCTCTCAGATCACCTACCCTACAGAGGGCGAGGTCGTCCTCCGCGGCTCAGTGGGCAGCCTGCTGGAGGTAGGGACCGGCTTCCACCCGGACCTGACCGGCCGCGAGAACATCTTCCTCAACGGCGCCATACTGGGGATGACCAAGAAGCAGATCGAGGCCAGGTTCGACGACATCGTGAAGTTCGCCGAGGTGGAGAAGTTCCTTGATACTCCGATAAAGAGGTTCTCCTCCGGGATGTATCTCCGCCTGGCCTTCGCCGTGGCCGCCCACCTCGAGCCGGACGTGCTCATCGCCGACGAGGTCCTGGCGGTCGGGGACCAGCAGTTCCAGACCAAGTGCCTGGGAAAGATGAAGGAGGTGTCCGAGGAGGGCCGCACCGTGATCTTCGTCTCGCACAACATGCATGCCGTGAAGACCCTCTGCCAGAGCGCCATACTGCTCAAGGCCGGCAAGATGGCCGGGAAGGGCCCGGTGGACGATGTGATCAGTGAGTACTCCAGCTCCCTGGACGTCCAGGACGGCATGTTCCCCGTGAGGGCCAAGGGCATCGAGATACAGTCGATGGAGGTCCTCCAGTCCGGAAGGGAATCCATCCTCATCAGCGGCTCGGACGAGTTCGACATCGTCGTGCGCTTCTACCTCCCGGAGAGGGCGGAGAAGCTGCGCATGGGCGTCTTCATCAATAACTCGCTGGGGGACGAGCTGATCCGCTCCTACTTCACCGATTGGGACACTAAGAACGATAGCCTCGGCCCGGGGAACTTCGAGGCGAGGCTGACGTTCCCCGCAAAGCTGCTGGTGGCAGGCAACTACACCATCTCCATCGGGGCGCACAAGCAGGGAGGGTTCGACATGCTGGCCGGGCACAGGGTGGAGAGGGCGATCAACGTCTCGATGCCGTCGGACTTCAACACCGGCGGGATGGCCGACCCGCTCCGAGCGCAGATCATCCTGGACCGCAAGTGGGACCTGCGAAAGGGCTGAGCCAAAGGCTCTCCCCGCCTGCCTATCTCGCATATCAGATGATAGTTTAAATTCGCCCAGCAACATGACCGCCTGGTGGAAGTTCTGTCAAAGAAGGCGCTCATCACCGGCATAACCGGCCAGGACGGATCATATCTGGCCGAGTATCTGTTGTTCAAGGGTTACGAGGTCCACGGAATGATCCGGAGGGCCAGTACTTTCAACACCTCGCGCATCGACCGCATCTATGTCGACCCCCACGAAGAGGGGGCCAAGCTGCACCTGCACTACGGCGACCTGTCGGAGTCGGAGACGATCAACAATATTATCTACAACATCTGCCCGGACGAGGTGTACAACCTCGGGGCGCAGAGCCACGTGCGGGTGTCCTTCGAGGTCCCGGAGTACACCACCGACGTGGTCGCCACGGGGGTCACCAGGATGCTGGAGTCCATACGACGTTCCAACAAACCGATCAGGTTCTACCAGGCCTCGTCGTCGGAGATGTTCGGCGCCGCTTCTCCACCGCAGAGCGAGACGACGCCGTTCCAGCCTCGCTCCCCGTACGCCTGTTCCAAGCTCTACTCGTACTGGCTCACGCGCAACTACCGCGAGGGGTACGGCATGTTCGCCTGCAACGGCATCCTGTTCAACCACGAATCGCCGCGCAGGGGGGAGACGTTCGTGACCAGGAAGATCACGAGGGCGATCGCGGCGATAAAGGCCGGGAAGCAGAACGCGCTCTATCTCGGGAACCTGAACGCGCGGAGGGACTGGGGTTACGCTCCGGAGTACGTGCAGGTGATGCACAGGCTGCTGCAGATGAAAAGGCCGGACGACTTCGTCATCGGGACGGGAGAGACCCATTCGGTCGAGGAGTTCGTCGACGAGGCCTTCGAGTACGCCGGGCTGGACAAGGATCGATACGTGAGGATCGACCCCAATTACTTCCGGCCCACCGAGGTCGAGGCATTGGTGGCCGACGCTTCGAAGGCCAAGCGGAAGCTGCGCTTCGACCCGAAGATCAGGTTCAAGGAGCTCACCCGGATCATGGTGGACGCGGACATGCGGGCCGCCGGGCTGGAGCCGGTGGGTGAGGGTGACGCAATACTAAGGAAGAGGTTCCCCAGGCGCTGGTGGGGGGAGGACTGATGTCGTTCTGGGAGTCGAAGAGAGTGCTGGTGA
>CAYRPG010000003.1:0-107393 GCA_964426205.1 uncultured Methanomassiliicoccus sp.
CACTACGGGATAGTTTAATTAGAGCGCTGTCTTTTCGCGTTAGGTCGATATCATGCACTGGGCAGACGTTGAGGCAAACACCCTTCTGGAACGTGGCAAGACCCACCTGATCAACACCGGAATCACCCCGTCGGGCACCCTGCACGTGGGGACCCTTAGGGAAGCGATAACCGCCGAGGCGGTAAGGAAGGCGCTTGCCAAGCAGGGGGCCAACGTCCGCATGATCTACCTGGTCGATTCCTGGGACCCCCTCCGCAAGAGGTATCCCTTCCTGCCGGAGAGCTACGAGGCCGAGGTCGGCCGCCCACTGGCATACATTCCATGTCCCTGTGGGGAGCACAAGAACTACGCCCAGCACTACATCCAGCCGTTCCTTGATTCCATCAAGGAGCTGGGCATCCACTGTGATGTGCTATGGACCCACGAGCAGTACGAGCAGGGCAAGTTCGCCGAGGTCATCGACACGGCCATCGCCAAGAAGGACCTTGTCGCCCAGATCTTGAAGGAGGTCAGCGGAAGGGACGTCCCCAAGGACTTCTACCCCTACACTCCGCGCTGTGAGAGCTGCGGGCGGCTGACCCACGCCAAGGTCCAGGGATACGAATATCCCTTCGTTTCTTACAAGTGCGCCTGCGGCCACTCCGGCAAGGCGGACATAAGAAAAGCGGACGGAAAGATGCCGTGGAGGGTGGAGTGGGCTGCCAAGTGGAAGGTGTTCGGCGTGACCTGTGAGCCGTTCGGCAAGGACCACGCCGCGGCCGGTGGCTCCTACGATACCGGCGTGCGGCTGGCGAAGGAGGTCTTCGGCATCGAGCCGCCTTATCCCATACCGTACGAGTTCGTGCAGCTGAAGGGGAAGGGGCAGATGCACAAGTCCACCGGTTCCACCGTGACCGGCGTCGACGCGCTGAGCATCACCCCCGCATCGGTCATGAACTATATCGTGCTCAGAGTGAACCCCAACCGTCACATCGACTACGATGCCGGCATGGGCATACTGGACATGGTCGACGAGTACGACCGGACCGAGAACATGTATTACTGCGGGGGCTGCGAGGAGAGGGACAAGGACCTGCTGCGCGCATACGAGCTATCGCAGCCCGAGGGGCCGCGCTCTGCGCTGCCGCTGCAGGTGCCGTACCGGCACCTCGTCTCGCTGGTCCAGATAACCGACGGGTTCGAGGGCGTGCTGTCCGTGCTCCGCCGCATGGGCTCGGTCGACGACTCCATATCGCCCGAGGACATGGGGATCCTCAAGCAGAGGGTCGACTGCGTCCGCTACTGGCTTAGCTCCTTCGCGCCGGACGAGGTCAAGTTCGCGGTGTGCGAGACCATGCCTGCCTGCGAGCTCACCGAGCAGGAGAAGAAGTTCCTCCGTGACCTCCTTGTTGCGATGGAGGGCGTGGGCGAGTGGAAGGGGGAGAAGATACACGACGCCATGTACGGCTGCGCCAAGGCCGCGACCATCGGCGCCAGGGGAGGGTTCCAGACCCTGTACCGCATCTTCTGCGACCAGAAGCAGGGACCGAGGCTCGGGTTCTTCCTCTCCACCCTCGACCGGGACTTCGTGCTCGGCCGGATCAGGGAAGCCTCGCTTTAGAGCAGCATCCTGGTCTAAGGCAAAACTCATCTTCCCGGCGCCGACGGGCTCGGTTCCGTGCCTTTTAGTAGGCACGGGCCGGGTTACCGAGGCCAGCCCGAAGGGCTTTTTCTGAAAAAGGGGTTTTGAAAGGAAGTGATCCCAGGACCCCAGCGCTCACTTCTTCAGCAGGCCCAGCTCGTTGAGCTTGTCCGGCATATAGGTGTCGGTGACGTAGTTCAGGCCGTATTTCGCCAGCGCCTGCTGTTCCGACTTCCGGTTAAGCTTCAGCATGAGGTCGATCTCCCCCTTCCAGAAGTCGGTGTTGAACCTCGGGTCCTTCAGCTCGGCGTTGAGAGCCCGTACGTCCATGTCCGTCAGCTTGTCCGTCGGTAGTTCGTAGTTCTCGATGTCCGAGGCGGTGATGCCGATGAACTCGGCGGTCGGAGTGGCGAGATACTCGGACAGGTGCGCGGTCTTGATGGCGCCGTACGCCACCGAGGCGTAGATGCGGAACGACCACGGGTCGCCGTCGGTGAAGACGATCACCGGCAGGTGCATCTCCTCGTTGAGGCGCTTGATGAACCTCCTGGTGGAGCGGGCCGGTTGGCCTTTGAGGTGCACGAGCACCGCGTTGTAGTCCTCGTCGAAGCCGTTCTCCACAAGACGATCGAACATACCGCCGGTCTCGATGGCCACGACAAACTTCGCCGATGTGCCTTTTAGCTCGATCTTCTCCTTCTCTACATTGTACGGTATTCCGTACCCCGAGTCGCCCACATCGTCGCGGCAGTTGAGCGCCTTCTTTTTACCCTTGCGGTCCGTCTCGATGATATTGATGTCGCCGATCACGCTGGCCCCGTTCTCCTCGGGGCGGAGCTTGAAGTCCTCCCTCAGGCACTGGGTGACGATCTCGAGGTCCTCGGTCAGGAGGTTCGATTCGTCCTGGGAGTGGAACTTCGCCTTTCCCCACCCCTCGGAGATGTAGTACGCTTCTCTCAAGGTAGAGGACTTGTTCGTCTCTATCATGTCCTGGATCAGCTCCAGCATATAGGACGTCCGAAGCAGCATCATGGCGCCCTTGACCTTCTTGGCGCTGCGGGCCCCCTTGATGTTGCCGTACTTCCACACGTTGCTGCGGGTGTCGAACTTGATGTTGGCCTTGGTCCTCATGGGCAGGACCATCTTGGGGACCTGGCCCTTGTCCAGCTGGTCATAGATGGACTCGGCGATGGAATAGAGCCGCTTTATGGCCTCGGTGTTGCGTTCATTACTCATCATTGAGCTCCTCTCCTCCCTCGTCGTAATCCGGTTCCTCTTCCTCTTCCTCGGTCTTCTCCGCCACCGGCGCTTCCGTCTCGGTGAAGTTCACTCCGTCCAGGTCCCAGTCGCCTGGCAGGGGGTCGGCGCCCATCACGTCCACCGGGTTGATATCGGACACGTACACTTCCGTTTCCGAGTAAGCGTCCTGATCGAGCCCCTGCAGGTCGAAGCACACCTCGTACATGGCGGTGGACGCTATCTTCGGAAGCTCCCAGGTGATCTTCTCGTCCTCCTTGATCTCCGAGGGTCTCAGGTTGCAGGACGCGACGTCCAGGCTGCCCCTCGGCAGGACTGTGTGGACCTTGAACCTCTGCTGCTTCGGCGTGTAGTTGTAGACCTGCACCTTCACCTTGTGGCGGTTTTTCTCATATGCCACCGAGTCGTCGATCCACACCACGTTCATGATCTTGGTCAGTGTGCCCCGGAGGTCCGGCATGGGCTTACCGACGATCTTGGAGGTCTTCTCCGCCATGAGCGGTATGATGACCTGGACGATCTCGAACTTGGAGCGGGTCTTGGATTTCCGCTCCTTCTTGTTCAGGTGGGTCTTGAGGCTCCGGCCGCAGGCCTTGAGCGCGAGGGAGATCTCCTCCTGAATGGCAGGCACCGAGGCGATGGCCTCCTTGGCCTCTGAGGTGAACGGGATCTTCGTGGACGCGACGTGCACCAGGATGAGGGCCGGCCCGAACGGTATGCCCGAGCCGCCCCTCTGCTCCAGACCATACCTTCTCCAGTCAGTGCTCTCGATCGCCTTGGTGACCACGCACGCTCCCTGCTGGTACAGCAGCGGGACGCGGTTGGCGAACCTGAGGATCTGGACCGGCTGGTCCGAGGGCAGGTCGCCGCCGTACACGATGCCCACCTCGACCAGGAACGGGTTCCCGGTGTGGACCTTCGGGTCCCGGCTCACCGGTGGGGCGTAGAACTCAGGCTTGATGTCCGCGAGGACATGCTTGAGCCCCTTGCGGATGAGATGGCCGCCGATGGGCGACAGGCAGTCGACCTGGGGAGCCATGATCTTGACCTTCCCGATGCCATCCAGCAGCTGCTTGGACGATTCAAGCGTCAGGTTGGCCGGCCGGGTGCTCTCAGGCAGGCTCGCGGCGGCGCAGATCTCCTTGGCCACCCGCTCCGATATCCGGTTGAAGTCGTTCTGAAGGAACTTGGCCAGGGTCTTCTCCTTGGTGGCCTTGATCATGTTCATCAGGGTGCCGAGCTCGATCCCGTCGGGGTGCGGCTTTATCTCCTTGGACAGGGGAGGCATCTGGTCGGTCGCCCGTTCGAAGGTGTACCTCTTTCCATCTGGATCGATGAATATGATGGTCGCGTGAGGGTTGACGATGGCCGTCTGCCGAAGGTACTCGAGCACCGACTGCTTGCCGGTGACGTACCGCCCGTTCATGTAGAACTCCACCCGTGTCCCGTGCGCCTTGTCGTTCCACGGCATGTAGTCCTCCCTAAGGATGATGGGGGCGTTCTTCTTCGTGTCTATGACGATATCGATCTCCTTCGCGGCCTCGGCCCCCTCGACCTTGGAGCGGGCGGTGGCCGCCTTGCCGGTGGTGATCTGCCCGTACATGATGGTGGCGGAGATGCCGATGCCCTGCTGGCCCCTGGACTGCCTGACCGCGTGGAAGCGCGAGCCGTACAGCAACCGGCCAAAGACGTTGGGCATGGAGGTCGAGACTATCCCCGGACCGTTGTCCTCGATGCTGACCCGGTACTCCTTCTGGTCGACCTTGTCTATCTCGACGATGATCTCGGGAAGTATCTGCGCCTCCTCGCAGGCGTCGAGAGAGTTGTCCACAGCTTCCTTGACGCCCATGATGAGCGACTTTATCGGTGAATCGAAACCGAGTATCTGACGGTTCTTCTCGAAGAACTCGGAGACCGAGATCTCCTTTTGGCTCTTGGCCAACTTCTGAGCAGTAGTAGAGGGCATCCCACAACCTCAAAGGTAAGGGGTTTTAAAAGGTTTCACCGTGGGGTGTCCGAAAGCGATATCAGTTCTCGAACTCTTTCCCACAGTTCCAGCAGGTCTTGGCCTTCTCGTCCACGGTCGCTCCGCACTCGGTGCAGACGAACTCGTCCTTCTTGCCCTTGGGCTTCTTGGGGTTCTCCTTGTCCTCATCGAACCGCTCCCCGCACTGGGGGCACCGGTCCGCGGAAGCAGGGACCTCCGCTCCGCACTCGGAGCACACGAACTTCTCTTCCATACCGCCCTTGGCCGGTGGCAGGACGACGTTCGCCTCGCGCTGCTTCCGTATATCGGCCGTCCGGGCCTTGGTGCGGTCCATCCAGTAGCCCATGGCCAGGAGAAGGAAGTAAAGCACTCCGACCTCGATGAGCAGCACGAGCAGTATCAGCGGGAACCAGTAGATGAACAGGCCCGTGTCATCGATGTGCAGCGGCCCGTAGTTGCTGGAGCTGGTGGTCCTATAGCCATCGTTGGTATCGGCGGCGAACCAGTAGCCGTAGCTGGTCCTGTTCACCAGATCGGAGGTGTTGGTGGTGTATGTGTACAGATCCCCCGAGGAAGCCTTCGTCATCGTCTCGTTGAGGACGACCGTGTTACTTTGCACGTCGTAAACAACGACCCGGACGTTGGTGTAGGTGCTGTTGGTGACCTCGATGCTGAACACGTGCACGGTGGAGGCGTTCCCGTAGAACGGGGTGACCGTCCCGTTGACCATGGAGCCATCGGCGGTCCCGATCCTAAGGTTCTCGGAATGCTTCTCGTTACCGATGGTGACCAGGGTGTACGGCACAGCGAGCAGGATGACCAGGGCCACACCCCACACTGCCAGCTTCTTCTTGGATCTCATTCCGAACGCTACCGGGATGTAGTATCCCGCCAGGGCTACCAGAAGGAGGCCAAAGCAGAGCAGGTACGATGAGTACAGGAGCAGCAACGTGCACACGAGGAACGTCAGGACAAGCCCGATATAGATCGCGTACTTGTTGGCGCGGAACTTGAGAAATCGGTCCTTGAGGTCATCCAGCGTTGACATCGATGCTGTGCATGACCGTATGGGTTTAAAAGTTATGCTCAGGCGGGACAATCTATTTCGATCGCCGACAAGAAGAAAGGACGAGATGACGGCCGCGGTGGTGACAAGGTCCTTGCCTCGACCTGCTTGGCCAAGGAGATGAAGGCCGATCTGATGATCATGCTCGCCGATGTCGACGGCGCCTGCCTAGACCACGGTACGTAAAGGACGCGGCTGCTCGGGGACATCACCGCCGACGGGGCCGATCGATGCCTAGGGAACGGGCGATCTCCGCGGGCTCCACGGTCCCCACTGCCGCGGCGGCAATAGGCTTCATACGAGCCGGCGGATGCAGGCCACCATTACCGGACCGGAACTTTTACATACGGCGTTGTCGAGTAAGGCCGGAACCCAAATCCAAGACCGGTGAACCATTGGCCCTTACTATCGACGAGCAGATCAAGGCGATCGAGGAAGAGATCGGCAAGACCCAATACAACAAGAAGACCCAGGGTCACATAGGTCTCCTCAAGGCCAAGATAGCCCGGTTGAAGATGGAACAGGAGAAGCGCCGGTCGGCATCTGGAGGTGGCCAGGGTTATTCGGTCAAGAAGTCCGGCAACGCCACCGTGGCGCTCGTGGGCTTCCCGTCGGTCGGTAAGTCCACCCTTCTCAACAAGCTCACCGGGGCCAAGAGCGAGGTCGCGGCCTACGCGTTCACCACGCTGGACGTCATCCCCGGCATTCTGTACCACAAGTTCGCCAAGATCCAGATACTCGACATGCCTGGCCTGATCAGGGATGCTTCCAGGGGCAAGGGCAGGGGGCGGGAGGTGCTGGCCGTCGTCCGCACCTCGGACCTCATCCTGTTCGTCATCGATGTTTACGACACGAACATCGACGTACTGGTCAACGAGCTGTACAACACCGGCATCCGGCTGAACACCCACCCGCCCAACGTGGTCATCACCAAGACCGATCGCGGAGGTATCGAGGTCAAGCCGACAGTGTCCCTCACCAAGATCACCCCGGAGATCGCCGCCGACATGGTCGGGGCGTACGGCTACGTGAACGCTGAGGTCATCGTCCGCGAGGACGTGGACGAGGAGCAGCTCATAGATGTGCTCACCGGGAACCGTGTATACCTTCGCTCGGCCTGCGTGGTCAACAAGATCGACCTGGTGGACGAGGACCATCTCAACAAGGTCAAGGAGAAGATGGGTCCCTGGGGCCCCGTCTATGTGGCGGCGAACAAGGACATGGGCATCGATGACCTGAAGGAGGAGATCTTCAGGAAGCTTGACTTCATCCACGTGTTCCTGAAGCCCCAGGGCCAGGATGCGGACATGAAGGAGCCCATGGTCATCATGAACGGTTCGACCGTGGGGGACCTCTGCGACCGCATCCACCGTTCCTTCCGCCGCAACTTCCGCTACGCGACGGTATGGGGCAATTCAGCCAAGTTCCCCGGGCAGACGGTGGGCGCCGAGCACGTTCTAATGAACGGGGACATCGTCACCATCGTGGTCAAGCGCGGCGGGGATTGAGAAAATTCTATCTTGGCCTCGCCCATCTCCCAGGCGTGGTCATCATGAAGGGTTCCAAGGGCCTATCCACCATCTCCGTTCACTCCGGAGAGCACATTGACCGGGAGACCGGCTCGGTAAACACTCCGATCTACCAGTCCTCGACCTTCTTCTTCCCTACCGGGGACAGGCGCACGTGGGACGGCGAGGTCCCCGACGGTTCGTATATCTACACCCGCTACGGCAACCCCACGGTGGCCGCCGCTGAGCGCAAGATCGCCGAGCTGGAATCGGGGAAGCGCTGCCTCCTGTTCGCCTCGGGCATGGGGGCCACGTCCACCACCCTGCTGACCTACCTCAAGGCCGGTGACCGACTCGTCTCCCAGGAGGACATCTACGGGGGATCGTACAACCTGATGAGGTACCACCTCACCGCGCTGGGGATCGACGTCCGGTTCGCCCCCACCGTCGACACCGGGGCGCTGATCGATTCCATCGCTCCAGGGACCAGGCTGGTGTGGCTCGAGTCCCCCACCAATCCCCTGCTGAAGCTGGTCGATTACCCTGAGGTCATCAGGGCCGCCCACGAGCGGGGGGCCATGGTGGTCGTGGACAACACGTTCGCCACCCCCATCAACCAGCGGCCGCTGGAATCCGGTGCGGACCTGGTCATGGAGAGCGGGACGAAGTACTTCGGCGGGCACTCCGACCTCTTGGCCGGGGCGGTGGTGGCCGACGGCACGGACCTCGAGCCGGTGATGCGCAAGAGGATCGTCCTCGGGGGCTCGATGGACCCCATGGCCGCGTTCCTTCTCGAGAGGGGCATGAAGACCCTCGCGCTCCGGGTGAAGTGCCACAACCAGAACGGTATGGCCATCGCCGAGTACCTCGAGGACCACCCCCTGGTCGACCGGGTCTACTACCCCGGCCTGGAGAGCCATCCGCAGCACTCGCTGGCCAGGAGGCTCATGAGCGGCTTCGGCGGGATGTTGAGCTTCGAGGTCAAGGGCGGAAGGAAGGCGGCCGAGCGGACCATGGCATCGATGAGGCTGGTCAAGATGGCCACCTCCCTGGGCGGGGTGGAGAGCCTGGTCAGCATGCCCCTGAACTCATCGCACGCAGCGGTGCCGCCGGAGGAGCGGGCCCGCCTGGGGATAAAGGACAACCTGGTGCGGCTGTCGGTGGGCATCGAGGACGTCGAGGACCTGAAGGAGGACCTGGACCAGGCACTGCGCTCCACCTGACATCAGAGGTCCGAGCACAGGCGGACCAGCTTGTCCACCTGGACCGCCATGGCATCTCTCACCGCCAGAGCGTCGCTCCCCCTTTCCCTTGCGGTCCTCTCCAGGAACGAAGGGTACCAGCTGGAGATGTGGTTGGACGGCTGGGGGAGGAAGACGATCATGAGGCCCTCTGGCGGAAAATTCGTGCGTACCCAGTTCTGGGCCAGTTCCCCGAACACGACGATGGCCTGAGCGCCCTCGTCGAGCATCATGTCCATCTCCATCCTGGCGGTCTCCTGGGCCTGCGAGGTGGTGCGGTCGTCGCCGGGGCGGGGGTTGAGATAGATGAGGTGGCCGTAGTGGAACAGCTTGTACAGCTGTCCCATCTTCTCCTCTTCCTGGACGTCGTGCATCTCCCTCAGGAAGTGCTGCACCCTTACCAGGAGGCGCCCCGGCTCGCCGGCGGCGAAGACCATTCGTCGGGCCGATTCGTCATCGAAGGTCTGGCAGGCATGGAAGATGGTCATCAGGCCGGGGGACGGGGTCTCCGCCACCATGATCACTTTGACCTGGGGAGGCCGGGAGGTGATCAGCTCCCCGCCGTCGCGGGCGCCCTCGCCCGCGCTGTTCGCCTGGAACGGTTCCTTGCTCATGTTCTCCGTCACCGTATCAGATGCCGGGAGTTTAGCGTTTCCGCCCGTGGCCAGGGCAGTGTAAGAAATGATTTTATAACGCCACCCCATCTTGGCCGCGATGATCCAAAGGCCCCGGGGGACCCGAGACTTCGGTCCAGAGGAGATGGAAAAGAGGAGGCACCTCGAGAACATGATGCGCCGGGAGGCCGCGCTTTTCGGCTTCCGCGAGGTATCCACGCCCATCTTCGAGCATACCGAGCTGTTCACTCTGAAGTCCGGTCCCAACGTGGTCGAGGAGATCTACGCCTTCAAGGACAAGGGGGGCCGGGAGATCTCCCTCCGGCCGGAGCTGACCGCCCCGGTCATGCGGTTCTTCGTCAATGAGCTGACGAACTACCCGCGGCCGCTGAAGATGTTCTACTTCGGACAGTGCTTCCGGTACGAGAGGCCGCAGTCCGGCCGCTTCCGCGAGTTCTACCAGTTCGGCGCCGAGCTCATCGGCAACCCCGGCCCGGAGTCGGACGCCGAGGTGATCGCCCTCGCCGCCTCGATCATGAGGCGGGTCGGCCTTAAGGAGTACAACATCCGCATAGGGCACATCGGCGTTCTGCGCGGTCTGCTGGCCCAGGCCGGCATCGATGCCACCAGGGCGCCGCCCATCCTGCAGAAGCTGGACAAGAAGGAATATGACGAGGCCAGGGCCAGGATGACCGAGGCAGGGATGTCCGCCGAGGACATCGAGAACATCATCGACATCACCCAAACCAGCGGGCCGATCGAGGTGCTCAACAAGATAAGCGGGGAGGCCAGGGACCACCTGGAGGCGGTGTTCCGCATCCTCTCTGACTACGGCTTCACCAACGTGGAGGTCGATCTGGGGGTCGTGCGCGGGCTCGATTACTACACTGGAATGGTCTTCGAGATGGACGCGCCGGTGCTGGGGGCGGAGAAGCAGATATGTGGTGGTGGCTCGTACTCGCTGACCGAGCTGTTCGGCGGGGAGAAGACCTTCTCCACCGGCTTCGGCATCGGGTTCGACCGGACCCTCCTGGCCCTGGAGCGTGAGGGATACAAGGGGCCCGAGCACTATGTGGACGTCTACGTCATCCCGGTGAACGAGAAGATGAAGGACGAGGCGTTCAGGATCGCCGCTAGGCTGCGCCAGAGCGGTAGGATAACGGAGGTCGACATCATGGGCCGCAGCATTTCCAAGAACTTCAAGTATGCCGCGTCCATCAACGCCCGCCAGGCCGTGATCGTCGGGGAAAAGGAGCTTGCCCAGGGGTCGGTGGCGGTCAGGGACATGTCCACCGGGGAACAGATCCTGGTGCCCCTCAATGACCTGATCTCGTCGATAAAGCAGGACTAAAAATGCCCAAGGTCGGTGTATGGTGGGGATTCGGAGGAAAATTTCCTTGATAGGAGGAGAGTTGACCACCGACCTCGGGCACTAGAATTTACCAATAATACACTTCTATATAAGGATTTGCTATAGTGCGACAGCTAGGCCGATGGGCCCTTTGGCGCTCACGTGGCCCGCCCGGCCCGGTACGAACGGGTCTTGTCCCCGGTCTCTCCACGTCGGCGTTTTTCCGCACCAGGGAGGAATGCTCGACGGTCCGGTCCCGCTCGGCCTTGCGTTACGTCTCCGCCATCAGGGCTCAATCGACATCACGCACCGGCCCGGCGCGCACGGAGATGACGTCCCGGGTGGCCTCGGAGAAACATCGCTTCGAGACCCGACGCCATCCACGCCCTTAGGGATCGTGCCCCTTCCGATCTTATAACATAAAACCTGGTGCTTAGGGGTTGGGCCTTCCTCGGGGCTGGAGGGACCTCATGGTGTCCTGCTCCTGATTGAGGAGCGAGTCGGCACGGGAGACCATGGGGTTCTCTCGCGGCACGTTGCGGAACGAGGTCTGCTTGAACCTCGACCTCAGGGTGCGGACCTCATCGAGGAACGGCTGCAGGTTGGCGGCCTTGCATCGGTACACCCCGTTCACCTGCTTGACCATGACCTCGGAGTCGCTGAAGACCTCGACCTCGTCGGCCCCCAGGGTCAACGCCTCCTTGAGCGCGGCGATGGCACCGTTGTACTCCGCCTCGTTGTTGGTCATCTTCCCGAGGTAGCGGCCATATTCCTTTACGACCTTGCCGTTCTCGTCGGTGATGACCACGGCATAGGCTGCAGGGCCAGGGTTGCCCCTGGACCCGCCGTCGGTGTAGATCTTCAGTTTCATGAGCTCATCCCGGTCCGGGGGCACGGAGGATCTTGGTCCTGCGGTTCTGCTCGTCAACCAGGACGATGTGCGGCTCGATGGGGTGGTCGGTCAGCTCGAAGGCCATGATGATGACCTTATCGCCCACGCGGACAAGCCGGGCCGCCGCCCCGTTGACACATATGATCCCCGAGCCGGCCTGGCCGGAAACGGCGTAGGTCTCGAACCTCGCCCCGTTGTTGACGTCCGATATGAGAACACGCTCTCCTGGCCATATGTCCGCGTCATCCAGCAGGGCCTGGTCTATGGTGATGCTTCCGACGTAATCTGGGTCGGCCTGGGTGACCACCGCACGGTGGATCTTACCCCGGAGGACGCTGCGCATATAATCGAGCATGTACCCGTAGCTCAAGAAACTTTCCCATGTCGCCCCGTCCCGGAACGTCTGCCGCGGGGACCCGCCGGGATTTACGTCCGATTTGCAGAATATTTTTATCGGTTGCCTACTTTCCCCTACTGACCGGGGCTAAAGCCCCAGAGAGTGACAAAGGGGATATCATGTCCAAGAGAGCAATTGCAGTAGTTTTGGTCATCGCCGTCGTTGTCATTGCCAGCGCGGCCGTTGCCATAATGTACCTGAACAACGGAGGTTCCAACGGGAACACCGCCGGAGCGATCTCCATCGTGGACGATCGCGGCAAGAGGGTCAACCTGACAGCCGCGCCGGAGCGCATCATCTGCCTGGGCTCGGCGTTCACCGAGATCGCCTTCGATCTCGACGCCAAGGGCCGCGTGGTCGGTGTGGACAGCTCCTCCGCGTTCCTGCTGAGCGAGGGGGACAACATCACCAACCTCGGGGCGACCAGCTCCCTGGGCGTGGAGTCGATAATGTCTCTGAACCCTGACCTGGTGGTGATCTGGAACTTCAACATGTACCAGACCTTCATCAACAACATGGAGAGCTCCGGGATCCACGTCGCAGCGTTCTACCCCAAGAACGTGACCACCATCCTCAGCACCATCGGGGTGATGGGCGAGGCGATCGGGGAGAAGGCCAAGGCCCAGAACATGGTCGCCGATATGCAGGCCCGCATAGACGCGGTCGTCGAGAAGACCAAGAACATTCCGGCGTCGGAGAGGCCCAAGGTCTACCTGGAGCTGATGAGCAAGGGTGGTCAGACGGTCGGCAACGGCACGATGTCCAACGACCTCATCGAGATGGCCGGCGGCGTGAACATCTTCAACAACGGCACCGGCAACTGGAAGGCCTCGACGGAGAGCATCATCGGAGAGAACCCCGACATAGTGATAATCGAGAACCAGAGCAGCAAGACCAATGATGAGCTGAAGTCCACCCTCGGTCCCGGCGTTACCGCGGTGTCCGAGGACAAGATCTATCGCATAGACGGGTCCACGCTGACCACAAGCCCGCGGGTCGTAGACGCTCTGGAGCAGTTGGCCAAGTGGCTCCATCCCGAGCTGTTCTCCTAGGCGGCCAAACCTTTTCCATTTTCATTCCTAGGCCTCTAGGGATTAGCTAATATCATCCAATCATTATGGGGGTCAGAATGCCAGCAAGGGAGATCGCTGAACTGCAGAGGCACAAGGTGGCCCGCTGGACGATCATCATGGTAGCCCTCGTGCTGGCGCTGTTCATCACCATAGTGGCCGGCCTCAGCATCGGGGTGATGAGCATTCCCTTCGATCGGGTGCTGGAGATCCTGCTGGGAGGGGGCACTCAGAACGAGTCGCATGTGATAATCAACCTCAGGTTGCCCAGGATCCTCCTGGCCGCGATAGTAGGGGCATCCCTGGCGATCGCCGGGGCCACCATGCAGGGCCTGTTCCGCAACCCCATGGCCTCCCCCTCCGTCATCGGGATATCCTCGGGAGCGGCCTTCGGTGCCTCGCTGGCCATCGTGCTCGGGGTCTCGTGGACCAGCGGCTCGTTCGCCATCCCGGGCATGGCGTTCATCTTCTCGTTCATCACCCTGTTCCTCGTCTACTCGGTGTCCAGGAACCGCAGCGGCTACGTTCCAGTGGAGACGCTGCTGCTGGCGGGCATAGCCATCGGTTCGCTGTTCAGCGCGTTGGTCTCGGCCCTGCAGTACTTCGCCGGCGACCAGCTGAGCGGGGTGGTCTTCTGGATGATGGGCGGCCTGGGCCAGGCGACCTGGGAACAGGTGGGCGTATCGATCGTCCCGGTGATCATCGGCAGCACGGTCATCATGGTCCTGGCCAGGGACCTCAACGCGATGATGGTCGGCGAGGAGCAGGCCGGCAACCTGGGCATCAACGTCAACCAGATGAGGATGGTGCTCCTGATCGCGGCGTCGTTGGTGACCGCGATCGCGGTCTCGGTCTCCGGCGTCATCGGTTTCGTTGGCCTCATAATCCCTCACGTGGTCCGCATACTGGTCGGGCCCGACCACCGCATCCTGCTGCCCGCGTCCGCGGTGAGCGGCGCGTTGTTCCTCATATGGACGGATACGCTGGCACGCACGATCATCGCGCCGGCGGAGCTGCCCGTGGGCATCATCACATCACTGCTGGGAGCGCCGTTCTTCATCTACCTGCTGATGTCCCGCAAGAAGTCCATGGGGTGGTAGGATGAAGCTGTCCGTGGACGGGGTATGTTTCAGCTACGGGAGCAAGGACGTCCTCTCCGACATCGACCTGGAGACCAGGGACGGCGAGATCATCGGGATACTTGGCCCCAATGGGTCGGGCAAGACGACCCTGCTGAAATGCTTGAACCGCTCCCTGTCGCCGAAGGCGGGCACGGTGCTCATCGACGATCGGGATTTCAAGGACATGAGCCGCCGGGAGATCGCCACCCACATGGCAGTGGTGCCCCAGAGCGCCAACGTCAACTTCCCGTTCACCGCCCTGGACATCGTCCTGATGGGTCGGACGCCGGAGCTCAAGAGGTTCGAGTCGGAGTCCAAGAGGGACCTGGAGATAGTCCAGGAGGCGATGGAGCTCACCAACATCGAGCACCTCGCGAACAGGCCGATGGACCAGCTCAGCGGCGGGGAGCGGCAGAGGGTCATCATCGCCCGGGCGCTTGCCCAGAAACCGAAGATCCTGCTGCTGGACGAGCCCACGCTGCACCTCGACGTCAACCATCAGCTGGACATTCTGGACCTCATCACCGGGCTGGCGAGGAAGGAGAGGCTCATCGTGGTGTTCGTCACCCACGACCTGGCCCTTGCGGCCAGGTACTGCGATAAGCTGATCCTCATGCAGAGAGGAAAGATCGTCGCCGCGGGGGATGTCATGGACGCCCTGACCCCGGCGAACCTGCGCAGGGTCTTCGGCATCGAGGCCTCGGTGTACTTCGATGAGCGCATCGGGGCGCACAGCGTGGCGATCATACGCTCGTTCCATGAGAGCAGGGAGAAGTAGGCTGGGGCAGCCCATAGAACACCTTTAAAGCACATGACCTGACATAGATTCTAAACCATGTCCGGTGTCGCGGCGTTCCTGTACAACGATGATTTCATGTTGTACCAGTTCGGGCCGAGCCATCCGTTCCAGCCGGTGAGGGAGAGGCTGGCCATGGAGACCCTGGCAGCGCTGGGGGTGCTGGACGGGGACGGTGCGAGGGTCGTCGTGCCGCCCCCCGTGGACACCGAGAGGCTAGGCCGCGTCCACCCACCGAGGTTCGTATCGGAGGTCGAGCGCACCTGCCTTGCCAGCGGACCTCTGGACCAGGGCGACACACCTGGAAACCCTGGCCTGTTCACCGGGGCCCTGGCCGCGGTGGGGGGCAGCGTCCGCGGGGTGCAGGGCATCATGAACGGGGAGTTCGAGCATGCCTTCAATCCTGCTGGCGGGTTGCACCACGCGCATCCGGAGCAGGCATCAGGGTTCTGCGTGTTCAACGACATCGCGGTGGCGGTGCGCTGCCTGCAAAGGGAGCACGGCCTGCAGCGCATTGCGGTTGTGGACATCGACGGCCACCACGGGGACGGTACGCAATCGATATTCTACCATGAGAGCGTGCTGACCATTTCCCTGCATCGCTATGGCAGGGGTTTCTTCCCCGGGAGCGGGGGGATGGAGGAGCGGGGGGCGGACGAGGGGAGAGGATACAACATCAATCTTCCCCTGCCCCAGGGCACCGACGACAGCATGTATCTCCAGGCCTACCGCACCATCGTGCTCCCGGCCCTGCGGGCGTACCAGCCGGAGATGATCATCCACCAGTTCGGCGCCGACGGCCACTACCTGGACCCCCTGGTCGGCCTGAGCCTGACCACCGCTGGCTACAATGAGATAGCTAGGATCACGCATGACATCGCACACGAGCTGTGCGATGGCCGGTACATGGTGCTGGGAGGGGGCGGTTACGACATCGATGCCACGCGGCGCACCTGGGCGATAATGTTCGCGGAGCTCGCCGGAAGGTCCTCGGAGAGCGACGAGAGCATCGCCGCGCTCCATGACCGGGAGTCCATCATGTCGTCCGGGGACGTCATGGCCAAGGTCGACAGGGTCATCGCCAGGCAGGAGGAGATAGCCCTGCCCATGGTGGAGAAGATGATCAAGTACGCATGAGCGGTGAAGAATGAGAACGATTGGCGCCCTGGTCGGGATTTGAACCCGAGTCGAAGCCTCGACAGGGCTTCATGATAGGCCGCTACACTACCAGGGCTTGCTTTTGACCCAAATATGTAAGTTGTATATATGCGTTTGCGAGCCACCCTGATTACTGGGACGCCTTGGCACCTATATTGCTCGTGACAGATGGACCTCCCCCCTCGTTGGACGAAGGGGGGCATCAGCTTTATGTGCGGGACCAGGAATATGTGGCCTGCAGGGAGCCCATGGACGGGAAGCTGAAGGTCAGCAACTACATGGTCAGGGAGGTCGTGTCGATCTCTCCTGACTTCACGGTGGAACAGGCCCGGAAGAAGTTGATCGAAACCGAGTTCCACGGTCTGCCGGTGGTCGAGAACGGGCACGTGATCGGGTTCGTGACCTCCAAGGAACTTCTGCGAGCCATAGATCGGCCCAAGGACAAGGTCAGGGACATCATCAAGGTCGGCACCATCACCGTCTCCCCGGACATGGACATCGACGATGCCTCCAGGGTGCTTTTCCGTTACGGCCTGAGGAACGTCCCGGTGGTGGACGAGAACGGCATCGCGGTAGGCATGCTGTCCAACATCGACATCATCCGGTCGCACATAGAGAAGGCCACCCCGAACAAGATCAACATGCTCAAGACCTTCCTGGAAAAGAAGCACGGGGTCACCATAGCGATCAAGAGGAGGGTCATTCCAATAGAGATGATCCGCCCCACACAGCACGAGGTCTTCGCTGACGAGCTCAGGGGAAGGCAGTACGAGATCAAGCGCGGGCTGGTCGAGCCGCTCATCGTGATCCAGAAGAACAACCATTACGTGCTGGTGGACGGCCACCATCGCGTCCTCGCGGCCAGGGACATGGGGGTGCGGCAGTTCCAGGCGTTCGTCCTGGAGCCGGACCGCGAGATCGATCTGGGAATGGAGAAGTCGGCCGACGAGATGGGCGTCCGCACGCTGGACGACGTCAAGATCATCCAGAGCTCGCACCACCCCCTGGTGCAGGTCTACACGAGATTGCTGAAAGATGAGGAGCCGGCGGGCGACAAGAAGTGAGGCCCGCCGGCCTTTTTCGGTTTTTACTCCTTCTTCCTTATCGCCTCGAGGATCATCCTCTGCTCCGCGGCCGCCACGTAGCTGATCGTCTTCACGACGGTGTCGGCGTTGAGGCTGATGGAGTTGATCCCGGCGCGCACCAGGAACTCACAGAACTCCGGGTACACCGAGGGTGCCTGCCCGCAGATGCCGACCGGGACACCGTGGGCGTGCGCATGCTTGATCAGGTGGGCGATGGCCCTCTTGATCGCCGGGTACCTCTCGTCAAAGTAGCCCATGCGGCCCAGGATGTCCGAGTCGCGGTCCGCGCCCATGGTCAGCTGAGTCAGGTCGTTGGAGCCGATGGAGAAGCCATCGCAGACTGAGGCGAACTCGTCGGCCATGAAGATGATGACCGGGACCTCGGCCATCAGGTACAGCTTGAAGTCCTCGCCCCTGTACAGGCCGACATCGTTCATCATCCTCTCGATCTTCTTGACCTCGTCCACGGTGCGGACGAACGGCAGCATGACCCAGATGTTCTTGAGGCCCATCTCGTCGCGGGCCTTCTTTACCGCCTTCAGCTCAGCCAGGAACGCCGCGCGGTAAGATTCGGAGACATACCTGGAGCAGCCTCTCCACCCGATCATGGGGTTCTGCTCCTTGGGCTCGTACTTGGAGCCGCCCTTCATGTCGTGGTACTCGTTGGTCTTGAAGTCACTGGTGCGCAGGATGATGGGGCGGGGATAGAACGCCTTGGCCACCATCGCGATCCCCTGGGACAGCTTCTCGATCAGCTCTTCCTCGCGGCCCTGCTCGATAAGCGCGCAGGGGTGCTCCTGGATGTAGGAGGTGAAGAGGAACTCGATGCGCATGAGGCCGACGCCCTGCACCGGCAGCTGTGCGTACTCCTCCGCTTTATGCGGTACGCCGACGTTGACCATGATCTTGGTCGCGGTGATGGGGGTGGACACTGCGGTCGCGGTAGCGGCGGCCACCACTGCGGGCTTCTCCTCCTTCTCGAGGCCCTCGTAGACCACGCCCATCTGCCCGTGCACGGTAACGCCCATGCCGTCCTTGAGCACCTTGGTGGCGTTATTGGCCCCGACCACGCACGGTATGCCCAGCTCGCGAGCGACGATCGCGGCGTGGCAGGTCATGCCCCCCTCGTCGGTGACGATCGCGATCGCCCTCGTCATGGCCGGAACCATGTCCGGGGTGGTCATCTGGGTGACCAGGACGTCGCCCTGCTTGACCACGTCGAGGCTCATGTCCTCGGAGTAGATGCGGACCGGGCCGCAGGCCTTTCCGGGGCTGGCGCCCAGTCCCCTGATCAGAATGTTGCGGCTGGACTCCAGCTTCTCCTCCTTCGGCGCTTCCTTGCCGCAATTGTTGTTGGAAAGGGTGGTGACCGGCCTCGCCTGCACGATGTACATGACGCCTTCCTCCATGGCCCACTCGATGTCCATCGGCTTGCCGTAGTGCATCTCGATCTGATTGCCGGTGTCCGCCAGGTGCAGGATCTGATCGTCGGTCATCTTCTGACCCTTGGCCAGCTCCTCGGGCACGTCCTTCCTGATGCACTCCCCGCTCTCCCCCCGGACCAGCTTCCAGGTCTGGTTGGATATGCGGCGGTTGAGGATCTTGCTGTGGAACTTGTCCACGACATAGGTGTCGGGAGTGACCTTACCTCCCACCAGAGCCTCCCCCAGGCCGTAACCGGCCTCGATGATGATGTGCGGCAGCTCGGAGTTGGGGTCGATGGTGAACATGATGCCAGATATATCGGAGTTGACCATGCGCTGGACAACGACGGCCAGCTTGACCTTGTCGTGCTCGAAGTGCTTCGATACGCGGTAAGCGATGGCCCTCGGGGTGAACAGAGAGGACCAGCATTTCTTGACGCTCAGAAGGAGCGACTCCGGCTCGGACACGTTCAGGTAGGTGTCCTGCTGCCCGGCGAAGGACGCCGTCGGCAGGTCCTCGGCGGTCGCGCTGGACCTTACTGCCACAAGGGGATACTTGCCCTTGCCCAGCTTCTTGTACTCCTCAAGGAGGACGGCCTCGAGGTCCTTGGGCATCTCGCCCTCCTCGAACGCCTTCCTGATCTTGCTGGAAGCGACCTGCAAGGAAGCATCCGATGATACGTCCAGATCGGCCAAGGCCTTCTCGAGGACGGTGGCTAGGTTGTTGCATTTGAGGTAATAGTCATATGACTCCGTCGTCAAAACGAACCCAGGCGGGACATTGAAGCCCGCAGAGGTGAGCTCTCCAAGGTTAGCGGCCTTGCCGCCTGCGATCGGAATGTCATTCACTCCAAGGTTCTTGATGCTCATGATCCGTCTCATGTTAGATCCCCGGTCGGACTCCTGTCATTGCATGGAGCATTTCCAACATAATGTCAATGGTCTTAAACCTAATCTTTTACGGAATGTCCAACTGCGGGCGGTGCAAGTACTGGCAGCTCCTGGGACATGCTGTCGTTGCTGGTCCTGTCGCCGTAATGCCGAGATAAGAGCGTCCCGGGCCCCGTCCGGCGGGGATTCCGAGCGACAGAGTTCGAAGTTCGACTGCGATATCCTCCAATCGATTCCGAATAACTCCTCAGCGTATATGCTTAATCGAAGAAATATGGGGGAAAAATAGCCGTTTTAAAGATAAGGTTATATATTTTCAAGATTACACCGAGCCCAGCGAGGGACTAAGTTGAGGACCATGGAGATTAGATGGCACGGCAGGGGTGGACAAGGTGTTGTCACCGCGAACGAGATCCTGGCCGGTGCCGCGCTCGAGGAGGGCAAGTTCATGAAGGCCTTCCCCGAGTTCGGGCCGGAAAGGATGGGAGCTCCTATCAGGGCATTCGCTCGGATCTCTGAGGAGCCCATCAAGGTACACAGCCAAGTCTACTTCCCCGATTACGTTGTCGTGCTGGACCCTACCCTCATCGGCAACATCAACGTGCTCGAGGGAATGAAGAAGGACGGCGCACTGGTGGCCAACTACCCTGACGGCAAGGAAAGCCTCAGGAGGGCGCTGGCCACGGACCTGGACGTTCATGCCGTGAACGCCACGAAGATCGCCTTGGACACGATCGGCAAGCCCCTGGCCAACACGGCCATGCTGGGCGCCCTGGTAAAGATCTCTGGCGTCCTGGAGCTCGACAGCATCAAGAAGGAACTTCGCAACAAGCTCGGTGGGAAGCTTCCTGAGAAGGTCGTCGAGAAGAACATCCTAAGCGTCGAGAGAGCATACGAGGAGGTGGACTGATGCCCGCTAAGGTCACCGTCATAATGAACCCCGGCACCGCCGTGGAGTACAAGACCGGTTCCTGGAGGTCCAGGCGCCCGGTCGTGGACAAGGAGAAGTGCATCAACTGCATGTTCTGCTGGATGTACTGTCCTGACAACTCGATCCTCGTGGAGAAGGGCGAGATGAAGGGGATCAAGCTTTCACATTGCAAGGGCTGTGGCATCTGTGCCAACCAGTGCCCCAAGGACGCTATCGTCATGGTCGAGGAGGGAGAGCAGTGAAGAGGATCGCAGTGAACGGGGACCAGGCAGTCGCCCTGTCCTGGAAGCAGATCAACCCTGATGTGTGCGCGTCGTACCCCATTACGCCGCAGACCATCATCGTGGAGGCGTTCTCGGACTACGTTGCTGACGGAGAGGTCGACACCGAGTACGTGTGCAGCGAATCGGAGCACAGCTCCATGAGCATCTGCGTCGGCGCTTCCGCTGCCGGTGCGCGTGCTGTTACCGCGACCGCATCAGCCGGACTGGCGTTCATGTGGGAGATGCTGTACATCGCCGCCTCGATGCGCCTACCAGTGGTCATGACCGTCGCCAACCGTGCCCTCTCCGGCCCCATCAACATCCACTGCGACCACTCCGACGCCATGGGCGCCAGGGACAGCGGCTGGGTGCAGATCTACGCCGAGAACGTGCAGGAGGCCTACGACAACTCCCTCATGTCCTTCCGCATCGCTGAGCATGCCGATGTCCACCTTCCGGTCATGAACTGCCTGGACGGGTTCATCGTCACCCACGCCATAGAGTCCCTCAGCCCGCTGGAGGACGAGGAGGTCAAAAAGTTCATCGGGGAGTTCAAGCCCCTTGCCCCGCTCCTTGACTGGAGGAACCCCCACTCCTTCGGGCCCTTCGACATGCCGGACTATTACTACGAGCACAAGTACCAGCAGGCGATGGCCATGAACAACGTACTGCCGGTGTTCAAGGAGGTCGCTGCGGAGTATAGGAAGCTGACCGGCCGTAACTACGATGTCATCGAGAAGTACATGGTCGATGACGCGGAGTACGTGGCCGTCGCCATGGGCTCCACCGCCGGAACGCTGAAGGCCGTGGTCGACGAGCTCCGCAAGGAGGGTCACAAGGTCGGATGCATCAAGGTCAGGCTGTTCCGTCCGTTCCCCTACCAGGATATCGCCAAGGCCCTTGAAGGGAAGAAGGCCGTGGCGGTGATGGACCGGGTCATGAGCTTCGGGTCCGTCGGACCGCTGTTCTCCGACATCCGCTCGGCCGAGTTCGACAACCGCATCCACCCCCGGACGGTGAACTACGTCTACGGTCTGGGCGGAAGGGATGTCGGCGTCGAGGACCTCAAGGTCGTGTTCCGGGAGATGGAGGCCGGGACTGCTAAGACCATCAACTACCTGGGGGTGAAGCAATGATATCGATCAAGGAGATGGCGGCCAAGCCGGTCAAGCTCACCGAGGGTCACCGCCTGTGCGCCGGTTGTTCGGAACCGGTCGTGGCCAAGCAGGTCCTCCTGGCAACGGATAAGCCGGTGGTCGTCTCCAACGCCACCGGGTGCTTCGAGGTGTCCACCTCTGGATATCCGTATTCGTCATGGAACGTGCCATGGATCCACAGCGCGTTCGAGAACACCGCGGCCACCATATCCGGTGTGGAGTCCGCCTACCGCGTCCTCAAGCGGAAAGGCAAGGTCAAGGACGACATGAGGTTCGTGTGCTTCGCCGGTGACGGAGCCACCTACGACATCGGGTTCCAGGCGCTGTCCGGCGCCATCGAGCGCGGCCACCAGTTCCTGTTCGTGTGCATGAACAACGAGGCGTACATGAACACTGGTATCCAGAGAAGCGGTGCCACCGAGCGCGGCGCGTCGACCACGACCTGCCCGTCCGGTACCTGCATCCCCGGAAAGCGGGAGTTCCCCAAGGACATCACCAAGATCATCGCCGCGCATGAGCTGCCCTACGCCGCCCAGGCGTCGCCGCACAACTGGAAGGACCTGATCGAGAAGGCCGGGAAGGGCTTCGAGGCCAATGGCCCCGCCTTCCTGAACGTCATCTCTCCCTGTCCCCGCGGGTGGAGGTACGATTCGGCCAAGACCATCGAGATGGCCCAGCTGGCGGTCGAGACCTGCCTGTGGCCCCTCTACGAGTACGATCACGGAAAGTGGAAGATCACCGGGGAGAGCAAGCGCATCGCCGACGGCAAGGTGGAGAAGCGCCCCATCATGGACTGGCTGAAGTCCCAGGGACGGTTCAAGCACCTTATGGACCCCAAGTGGAGCTCGGTGGTCGAGGAGATCCAGGACAACGTGGACCGCAAGTGGGAAGACCTCATCAAGCTGTCCAAGTACTAGGTCTAAACCCTTTCTTCCAACCTTTATTTTATTTCTTCACTGGGCCGGCGAGACCTGATCTGAGGAACATCACGCCACTGGTTTTCCCCTACAGGAAGGAATGGCCTTCTCGTTCAGCTTCTCCAGTATGCTCACGGTCTGCTCGAGACGGGATGCTGGCAATCCCAGCAGCATCTCCTCGGGAGCTATATCGGTGGCCTTACGGCAGCCGTAGCAGCCCAGAGACAGGTTGGGAACCCCTGTCGTATATGGCAGGATGGTCGAATCGGCGCAGCTAGCCTGGAACGATGCTGTGCTGATGGTGACCCTCCCACCTTCCTTATAGGTGGCCGCAGCTGGCATAAGCCAGTAAAGCTGCTCGGGGGTCCCGGTCACCACTATGACGTCCGGGTCGAACCTCGTCTTGCTGAGGGGGCACACCAACGTTGCCTCTATGCTCTCCGGCTCCAGTGCCGGCCGGACCTCGATGGTGTGCTTGGCCGCCTCCTCGCTCTCGTACATCCCCAGGGTGAAGTGGAACTTGCCCTCTGTCACCTTCTCAGGCGTGGGCATAAGACCAAGTGCGGACGCACCGACCGGGCACGCATGCTTTTCGGCCGGTACCAGCAAACACTCCCCCTTTCTTGCCCGCATTATCGACTGACAATGCCTGATGTTCTTTTCTGGCAGGGGGTACTCTGTAGGAAGGGGCTCTCCCTTCTTGAACAGCTTGACCGCGACAGGCTCGTTCTTCAAACCTAGTATGTTGACGATCTTCCTTGAGCACTCTGCATAATCGACCATTGTAACGCCGTTAATGGATTAGCCTTCTCAGAGATAAAAAGGTGATTCCTCCTCTATCGGTGCCGAGCGAAACTCTAGCTGTCGGTCCCTGCTCGAAGGTTCGTGCCGATGTTCGTCCATGGGGAGGGGCAACGCCCCGTCATGGATGGTGCTGGCGATCACAATGGCTCACTGGGCTCCTGCCAGGGATGATCGGCGAGGTAGCCCTCCAGAGAGGGCGAGAAAGCCCCGGCCCGCGAGGAGCGGGCTGGATGCGGCCAGCGTGGAGATGCGGAGGTCTACGAGCATGGCAATAATGGCTGAAGTATGCCGGGGATGGCACGGTCTCGGCGTCCAAGGGCAACGCCGTTGCAGTTATCAACGCACGGTCCGTACTGGCCTTGGACAATGAGTTCTAGCTCCGCCTCGCGTTGAGCTTCGATGCCTGAACGCCCATCATGGAACATGCGTAAGTTTCGTGTGATGAACGTTCGGCCATAAAATCAGCATAAACCATTTTATCGTGGCAACACCTTCTGACGAAACCAAGCTATTGAGGGTGAAATAGTGGATTTTCCAAGATGCGATCGATGCGGAGATGCCGGTTGCAAGGCCGGCACACCTGGCAAGTTCAAGGACTGCCCCACTAACGTTTCCGATGTGACCCGAGAGGAGATCATCGAGCGCTACCATGAACCCGAGACCCAGATGTTGATGCAGACAGCCGCCAAGGTCGAGAGGGGGACCCTGCAGCCGGTGAACGGCGTGCTGACGCCTATCCGGCCGCGCATCTCCGAGATCATGGCCTTCGCTGACCAGATGGGATGGAAGAAGATCGGTGTTGCCTTCTGCCTCGCGGCGAGGGACGAGGGAATGAAGCTGACCAAGGTCCTGGAGGCCCGCGGGTTCGAGGTATGCTCGGTAATCTGCCGCAATTTCTCCATGAAGAAGGCCGAGTTCGACATCCCCAAGGAGGATTGCATCAAGAGCGACATGGAGACGGTTTGCAACCCCGTGTACCAGGCCGAGCTGCTGAACCAGGCCGGCACCCAGCTGAACATTGTGCTCGGTCTATGCGTCGGCCACGATATGCTGTTCGCGAAGAACTCCAAGGCCTATGTGACCACCCTGTCCGTCAAGGACCGGATGACCGGCAACAACACGATAGCGCCGCTGTACTCCGGGTTCTTCGCCGAGATCCTGAAACAAAAGTGAGGATCTCGGCCCTTCTCTATTTTTTAATAATAGAAAAATTACTGGGAGAGCTCCTGCTCTTCCTGATCCAGCAGCTCGGACCATAGCTTGAGGGTCTCCCTGGCCTCCTCCTCGTCCATCTTCTCGATGGCGAAGCCGGCATGTACCACGACCCACTCCCCGACCCTGGCATCGACCAGGGAAACGTTCACCTTCCTGACCACACCTCCGAAATCGACATCGGCCTGATTGCTGTCGATGGAGACGACCTGACCTGGAATGGCTAAGCACATATTACCTCACGCTGACATGATCTTCAAGATGGCCTCGGCCGGCTGTCCACCGCACTCCTTGAGCGCCTTGACCGCCTGCTCCCGACCGGCACCTGTTTGCGTCATTACCAGCTCGACGTCCTCCTCCGGCAGCTGGGGCTCCGCGCTCTTTGCTGCGGGAGCGCCCGACCTGGCCGAAACAGAGGCCTCGCCGACGATTTGGTACGTCCTCTGGCCCTGAACATCCATGATCGTGACCGCGGCGTCCTTGATGACGTATTCCTTGTCCTTGGTGCGGATGACGACCTCTTCAACGCCGCTTATCTCCTCGGTGCTGATACCCATGCGCTTCATGGCCTGCTTCATCTGCCGAGGGTTCACACCCCTCATACCTGGCATCATGGCAACGACCATTGTGATTGTCTCGGTGTAGTTAAAGGTTTTCTGAGCAGGACGTGATGGTACGGAACGGTCCCGTCATGCAGACCATCCCCCCTCATTCCGGAACATCGAGGTGACCGGCAGGATGGTCGCCATCGCTTGATCGATGCATAACGAGGAGCAAGCTGATGATGAGCCCTGGAACATGAGGTGCACACGACTGCTGTGTGGACCGTGGAAAAGAAAAAGCGATGGGGGCAGACGGTTTCCACGTCTGCCCCTGGGACGGTCGAGCCGTTCGATCGACCATCCTACGCGGTCGGAACGGTACCGGTGCATCGTGCACCAGATATCGTTCAGACCTATGGGGCTCGATCCCGGGCCTTTTTACAGGTCGTAGTATAGCTTGTACTCGGCCGGATGGGGGACGTGGCTGACCAGGCCCGCTTCCTTCCGCTTTTTCTGGATCCAATGGGATATCAGCTCCTCGGGGAACACGTCACCCTTGGTCAGATACTCATGGTCCTTTTCCAGTGCATCGAGGGCCTCGTCCAGCGTTTGCGGTAGCGATTCGATCTTCTTCTGCTCCTCTTTGCTCAGGTTGTACAGATTGAAGTCGAAAGGACCCCAGTAGTGGTCGGAGGGGTCTATCTCGTTCTCGATGCCGTCGATACCGGCCATCAGGATGGCGGAATATGCATAGTACGGATTGCTCGTCGCGTCGGGGTTCCTCAGCTCGAAACGCTTGGTGTCGGGGGATTTAGCATATGCCGGGATCCTGATTACCGCGCTCCTGTTGGCAGTAGCATAGCCGATGGTGACAGGCGCTTCGAATCCAGGGATCAGCCTCTTGTACGAGTTAGTGGACGGGTTCGTAAAGGCGCACAGCGAAGCGATGTGTTTCAGCAGTCCGCCGATGAAGTAGTGGGCGGTCTTGCTGAGGCCGGAATAACCGTTCTCATCATAGAACAACGGTTTGCCGTCCTTCCTCAGGAGCATGTGGACATGCATGCCGGTCCCCGCCTCGCGGTAGATGGGCTTGGGCATGAAGGTTGCGGTCTTTCCCTCCGCCGCGGCGCAGTTCTTCACGACATACTTGACCATCATCGTGCCGTCGGCCATCGTGCTCATCTTACCTAGCTCGACCTCGATCTCGAGCTGGCCCGATCCACCGACCTCGCGGTGATGGTATTTTACCGGAACGCCACACTTGTTCAAGAGGATGCACATTCTGCTGCGCAGGTCATAGGTGATGTCCTTCGGGACGTCTATATGGTAGCCACCCTTTTGGCTCACCTGGTAGCCGTTGTTCTCTGCCGAGAGCTTTCCCGTGTTCCATTCTGCTTCCTGGGTGTCCAGCCGATAGCAGACGCTGTCGGACTTCACCTCATAAGATACATTATCGAAAATGTAGAACTCGAACTCGGGCCCGATTATCATTTCATCGGCGATCCCCCGAGTTCTCATATAGTCCTCGGCACGCTTCGCAACGTTGCGGGGGTACTGATTAAACGGCTTGTTCTCCTTGCCGATGACCATAACGTCGCCTATCATGGTGGCGGTCGGGACCTTTGTGAACGGGTCGACGATCATCGTGCTGATGTCCGGAATGAAAACCATGTCGCTCTTTTCTATTGGCGCATAGCCATAATTGGAGCCATCGAATCCGATTCCGAATTCCAGGACCGAATCCGTGAAATTGGCGGCAGGTATGGTCAGATGACGCCATCTTCCGTCCAGGTCGATCATCTTGAAGTCGACCATTTCGATCTTATTGGCCTCAAAAAATTTTTGAGCTTCCTTTACGATGCCGTTCATGAAATCCACTTTCGGAATCCGGTATCTTACACAACCATAAAAGGTTTCTTCTCGACACATGTCCTGGTAAAAGGCATTTTACCCCGACACTTGTCCTGGTATGTTGGGTAATCGCTGAGGTGGCGTCATGGTCCTTTCGACGCAGCGCCCTTGGCGCACGATGACCGTCTTCCCGCTCTCGAAGATGTCTATCGCCTAATGCCCGGCCGCCTCCTCCATGGCATCAGGAAAAGGGCCCTTTTCCTCGTGGGCATGCGGGTCTTGAGCAACGTGGGCCGGACAAAGCACGTTTCCGATCCAGCGATACAGGATCTCATCGAATTTGCCTGGCGGGAGCCAACAACATCAGGCCGCGGAAATGAAGAAAGGAAGTAAGGGGTTTATGAACGGATCATAGGGTCTTAAGATACCTCTGGACCTCCCAGTCCGTGACGTAGGTGCGGTACTCGTCCCACTCGTCCCCCTTGATCTTGAGGTAGTGGGCGAAGATGTGGTCGCCCAGCGTCTTTCGTATCAGATCGCTCTCCGACATCACCGCCAGGGCGTGACCGAGGTTCTCGGGGAGGGAATCGATCCCGTTCCTTGCCCGCTCCTCCTTGCTCATCCGGTAGATGTCCTTCTCTATCGTCTCCGGAGGATAGATCCCATTATCGATGCCTTCCAGGCCGGACGCGATCATCGCCGCGAACTGCAGGTAGGGGTTGCCGGCAGGGTCGGGATTGCGCATCTCGATCCTGGTCCTGTTGCCTCTTCCGGCGGGGACCCTGATGAGGGCGGAGCGGTTCCGGTTGGCCCACGAGATGTAACACGGGGCCTCGTAGCCCGGGACGAGCCTCTTGTAAGAGTTGACGTGCGATGCGACGATGGCGCAGGTCTCCTTTGCGTGGAACAGGAGACCACCGAGGTATTTCAGAGCGGTGTCGCTGAGGCCGTACTTGCCGTCCGGGTCGTCGAAGGCGTTCTTGCCGTTGGATATGAAGGAGAGGCTCTGGTGGACGTGCATCCCGGAGCCGGCCATGCCGTACATCGGCTTGGGCATGAAGCTGGCGTACAGGCCGTGCCGCAGGGCGATGGTCTTGACCGCGAGCTTGAAGGTCATGAGGCGGTCGGCAACGGTCAGGGCGTCGTTGTATCTCATATCTACCTCATGCTGGCCGGGAGCGACCTCGTGGTGCGAGGCCTCGCAATCGAAGCCCATCTCGTCCAGGTTGAGCATGATGTCCTTCCTGACCTCCTCGCCCTTGTCGAGGGCCATGAGGTCGAAGTAGCCTGCCGAGTCAGAAGGAGCGGCGACCGGGTTGCCCTGGGCGTCGAGGTTGAACAGGAAGAACTCGAACTCCGGACCAAGGTTCACCATGTAGCCCTTGTCCTTGGCCTTGGCGACCATCTTTTCCAGCACCCAGCGCGGATCGCCCTTGAAGCGGTTGCCGGAGTGGTCGAATATCTGGCAGAACAGGCGGGCGGTCTTGATGCCCCCGCTGCAGGTCCACGGATACACCTGAAAGGAGGTCAGGATGGGCTGCGCCCTCATGTCCGACTCCTCTATGGTCGCATACCCCAGGATGGACGACCCATCGATGAATATCCCCTCGTCCAAGGCCTTCTCTATGTTGGAGGACGGAAGGGCGACCGTCTTCACCGCACCCAGTATGTCCGAGAATTGCAGTTCTATGAACTTTACGTCACGATCCCTGACGGTCTGAATGATGCTCTCTTTCGAGAACTCCTCGGGGGCAGACATAAAAGGGGGATAGATGGAGGTCAGTTAAGAGGTTTTCTAGTCGAATAGCTTCAAATGTCGGCTATCGTTAGATATCCGACCTCATCAGGCGGTCGGTGATGGCCGCGATCGCCGCGACCATCGCCTCCTCCGCTCCGTCGGCCCCCGGCGCTCCTCCGGTGGCGTAGGCCGGCTTGCCGCCCCCCCGGCCCCCGATCTTTTCCAGTGCCTTGTTGAGCACCTCGACGCAGTCGATCTTGATGGACGGGTTGCAGGCCACAATGAGCATGAAGCGCTCGCCCACCGTGCCCAGCACGCATGCCGCCCGGTCCTTGATGAAGTGTGTGGCAGCATCGCTGACGGTCTTCTTGTCCATGTTCTCGAAGATGCCGGAGTACAGCTTGACCCCGTTGATCTCGGAAGGGACGAGACCCTCGAGCGCCCTGCTCCCGTACCTGCGGAGGGCGGTCATCGCCCTCTCCTTCTCCCTCATCATGTTCCCCAGGGCGCCCAGCATGTCGTTGGGCGAGGATCCCAGCATCTCGGCGGCACGGAGCGACATCACGGCCAGCTCGGACGCTCTTGCCTTCGCCCTGTCCCCGACCTCGAACTCTATCTCCAGGTCCCCCACTGGACGCGCCGAGGTGAGGCCGGTGACCAGGAGCATGCCCAGCTCCCTGGTGTTGCCGACGTGCACGCCGGAGCAGGCCGCCCGGTCGATGTCCCCGATATCGACGACCCTGATGCTGTCCCCGTGGATACGTTCCAGCTTGACCCTGGCTTCTGTGAGGCAGGGATCGTCGCGGTCCACGGTCCGCTCGGTGATGGGCAGCTCGCGGGCGATCGCTTCCATGGCTTCCCTCTCGGCCCGGGACACCATCTCCCAGCCCAGCCCTCCGCTGACGATCACGCTCTTCTTCTCGGGAGTGATGGCTATCTTGACCAGCTTCAGCTCTGGGCTGACGCGGGAGAGGCAGGAGAACAGAAGGTGCTCACCAGTGTGCCCTCTCATGAGATCGTACCTTCTTACCCAATCGATCTCTCCCCGCACCTTGTCCCCGACACTGAAGTGATGCCCGGGCACCTTGTGCAGCACGCTGTCGTTGTCCTTCCTGACCTCCACCACCGCCGCTCCGGAGAGCGCACCGCGGTCCGGGTCCTGCCCTCCCCCGCCAGGATAGAAGGCGGTGCGGTCGAGGACGATCCAGTCGCCGCGGACCTCCGTGACGCGGGACTCGAACTCGTGACAATAAGGATCGCTCTGGTAGAGGCATTCGGTCATGCATCCTCGCTAATCATTGACCGCTATTAACTATTGTGGGAAGGAGCTCCCTAGACAAAAAACGGCGGGTCCGATTCTCTCTAATAGTTTCTTATACCCCTATTTTCATTAGACGATTGTCCAGTTGGGTAGTTACAATGCTTGACGAGCTTGACAAGCGCATCATAGAGGAGCTCTGCATCTCCAGCCAGGGCTCGTACCGACAGATCGCCAAGAGGCTGGGGGTCCATCCTACCACCTTGATCCAGAGGGTCAAGAACCTGGAGGAGCAGGGCATCGTGAAGGGCTATCGCGCCAACGTCGACTACCTGAAGCTGGGATACGAGTTCATGGCCCTGGTGCACATCTACACCGAGGGGGACATCCTCGACGTGCAGGCGAAGATAAAGGCGATGGACAACGTCCTCGCTATCTTCGACGTCACCGGAGAGTGCGATTCCATAGCATGGGTCGCCTGCAAGAACCGTGATCAGTTCTCCGACCTGATCAAGCGGATGCTGACCATCCACGGAATAAAGAAGACGAACACCTACGTCGTCCTGAACATGATCAAGGACCCGTACCAGTTCATACCCGACCTCAACATCGCCGGGGACCATCAGGACGGAGCGATATGACCGGGCATCGGGCGGTCCCATGCCCTGGCTTTTCTGCCGACAACGAAAATTGATGGCCCCTCACCGAATGGTTTATGATGGGGCCACATATTTGGACGACCGCGACTTCTAAAGAGGTCTGGAAATGATGAGGACACACACGTGTGGAGAACTGCGCGCCGATCATCTGGGCAAGCATGTGCAGCTGGCCGGCTGGATCAGGTTCTCCAGAGACCATGGCGGGGTCCTCTTCTTCGATCTGGCGGACGCGTACGGCACCACCCAGGTGGTGTACGATCCTGAGGCCATGTCGAGGGAGGACGGCCGCGAGAGCCTGGAAAGGATGCTCAAGTCCTTCGGCCGAGAGTCTGTAATCTCGGTCGCCGGAGTGGTCAGGAATCGTGTGCCAGGGACCGAGGATTCACGGAACCCGACCGGGCAGCTCGAGGTCCTCATCGAGGACGCGATGCTTCTGAACTCATCGAAGCCTCTGCCGTTCGAGGTGGCGGACCAGAAAGGCTCCCTGCTGCCGTCCGAGGACCTGCGCCTGAGGTACAGGTTCCTCGATCTCAGACGCACGCAGATGGCCAACAACCTCCGGTTCAGGCACCGGGTCCTCGCCGCGGCCAGGCGGGCGCTCGACGATCTCGGGTTCGTCGAGGTGGAGACGCCCATGCTCTGCCGGCAGACCCCGGAGGGTGCCAGGGACTTCATCGTGCCGTCGAGGATCTCTCCCGGCACCTTCTACGCGCTCCCGCAGTCCCCCCAGCTGTACAAGCAGATGCTGATGGTCGGGGGCATGGACAAGTACTATCAGGTGGCCCGCTGCTTCCGTGATGAGGATTCCAGGTCCGACCGCCAGCCGGAGTTCACCCAGCTGGACGTCGAGATGTCCTTCGTGGACGATAGGGACGTGCAGACGCTCATCGAGGAAGTGCTCTCCTCGATGTGGCGCAGCATCTACGGCAGGGAGCTGAGGACACCATTCCCACGCGTCACCTTCCACGAGGCGATGCACAGCTACGGCACCGACGCCCCTGACGTCAGGTACGACCTCAAGCTCCACGATGTCACTGACATCGTGCGCGGTGCGAACTACGAGATATTCAAGAGGATACTTTCCAAGGGCGGAAGGGTCGAGTGCATGAACGTCACCGCCGGCCTCATGAAGCCAACCGCGGGCGACGAGTCAGCGGTCGGGAGGAACGAGGTCGACAGGCTCATCGAGTGGGCCAAGACCCAGGGCATGGGCGGTCTCACCTGGATGCGCATGACCTCGGAGGGTCTGCAGAGCAACATCGTGAAGTACTTCCCCAAGGACGTCACCGAGGCCCTGGAAAGGGCGATGGACGCCAAGGAGGGGGACCTCCTGCTGTTCCTCGCGGGCTCGGAGATAGCCGCCCTCAAGGCCGGCGGGGAGCTCCGCCGCAAGCTGGCGAGGGACCTGCGCCTCACCGAGGGCAAGGACCACCAGTTCGTCTGGCTGGTCGGCTGTCCGCTGTTCCAGAAGGACAGCGTGTCCGGCCAGCTGGAGGCGTTCCACCACCCGTTCGTGAGGCCGGAGAACACCGACCTCGACGGATGCAAGGACCCGTTCGCCATCGGCGGGATGAGCTACGACCTGGTGCTCGACGGCTCGGAGATCGGCTCTGGCTCTGTCCGTTGCCACGATCCCGAGGTACAGCGCAGGGTGTTCCGCCTGCTGGGGATGTCCGACGAGAAGATCGAGACCGACTTCGGTTTCTTCCTCGAGGCCCTGGGTTACGGTGCACCGCCGCACGGGGGGATCGCCCTCGGCGTCGACCGCCTGGTGTCGATCATGCTGGGCTGCGACACCATCCGCGAGGTCATCGCCTTCCCCAAGAACAAGAAGTTCCAGTCCCTAATGGACGGCGCGCCCGCCAAGGTGGAGGACGGCAAGCTCTCCGAGCTGCAGCTGCTCTGCCTGGTCGGCGACGACGAGGACGACGGGAACTGAGCTAAACCCTTTTCTCCAATTCCCTTTTCATCCTTTCTGCGACGACCTTCGAGGAGTATTTGCCCTTCATGGCCTTCATCACTTGGCCGATGAGGAAGTTGGCCGCACGCTCGTTGCCCTTGTAATCGCGGACCACCTCCGGGTGTTCGTCCACCAGCTGGGCGATGAGGACGTCCAGATCGCCGGCCTCCTCGGCCGGGGCGGCCACGGCCTCCTGGCCGCTGGAAAGCGCTGATATGCGCATCCTCCCCTCGCTGTCGGTCATCTTCCCGGAGGTCACGGCGACGACGATGCCGATGATGTCCTCCCTCAGATCGGACGCCCTGTCCTTGAGGTCCTTCCAGCTGGAGCTTAGGGGACCCATGGTCCAGCTCATCGCCGCTTCACTTCCGACCTTGGCGGCGAGGACCTCGAACATGTCGGCGAGGGCCCAGTCGGTGAGGACTATCTGCCTGGCGGCCTGGGCCCCTATGCCTAGCTCTCTCGACAACCTGGCCGCGCGGACCAGGGGCGTCTCGGGAACGACCATCGCTGCGGTCACGGGGCCGATGCGGTAGGTGCCGAGGTCAGGCTCTCCTATATAGCCATAGTCCTCCTCGAACTCCTTCTCCCTTCCGGGCATGGTGACACCACGCTCCTCGTCGAAGTGCCTGGTCTCACGGACGATGCGCTTGCCGGCGGCGAGCATCTTGGTCTGCCGGTTCACCTCGGACCTCAGACCTTTCTCGACGTTGCGCAGGCCCGTGATGTTCTTGATCTCCACTCTCTCCTCGCCCACCGAGATGTTGGCATCGACCCTCATGGTCTGCTCTTCCCCCGTGACGCCGATGAGGCGGCGGAGCTCGATGATGAGGTCGGTGAGGAAATCCCTGGCCTCTGATGGCGAGGTGAGGTCGGGTGCGGTGACGATCTCGACCAGCGGAATCCCGGAACGGTCATAGTCCACCAGCGCCACCTCCTCCCCGGAGCGGCCCACCCTCCTGATGCGTCCCGGGTCCTCCTCTATATGCACCCTCCAGATGCCTACCTGCTTCTCGCCGACCATGAAGTGGCCGTCCACGCCCAGGGGCGAGTCGTACTGGGTTATCTGGAAGTTCTTCGGGAGGTCCGGATAGAAGTAGGTCTTCCTGGCGAACCACACCCGGTCGGACATCTTGCAGTTGAGGAACTTGGCTATGAGCACGCCCATCTCCAGGGCCTGGCGGTTCAGGAATGGTCTGGAGCCTGGGAGGCCCAGGCAGATGGGGCACACCGAGCTGTTGGGCGAGCTGCTGGAAGTGGAGCAGCCGCAGAACAGCTTGGACCTGGTCGGCAGCTGAACGTGTATCTCCAGCCCGATCCTCATGCCGTCACCTCCGGGAAGCGGTAATGACACACCTGCTCCCAGGAGCGGGCGAAACCGATCAGCGAACCCTCGGCCCACTGCGGAGCCACCGCCTGCATTCCGATGGGCATCCCCCTGCTGTACCCGCAGGGCACCGATAGGTGCGGCATGCCCGCGAGGTTCGGGGGGACGGTGAGGAAGTCGGCCTGGTACATCTCCAGCGGCCTCATTTTGGCGATCTCGTCGAAACGCGGAGCTATGAACGGCATGGTCGGCGTGAGGACAGCATCGCAGGCATCGAACACCTTGCGGTATTCATGTATGATGAGCTGCCTGACCTGCAGCGCTTTCATGTAATAGCGGTTGCGGAACCCGACCATGCGCGAGAATGTCCCAAGGAGGATCCTCCTCTTGGCCTCCGGGCCGAAGTCCTCCGAGCGGGTCTGGGAGAAGAAGTCGTTGAACCCCTGGTCGTACTCGTTGTTCATCACCCCGAACCTCATGCCGCAGTAGCGCGCCAGGTTCGTCGATGCTTCGGATGTCGCCAGGATGTAGTATGCAGGGATGGCATAGCGCAGGGAGGGCATCTTGACCTCCTTGACCTTGACCCCGTTCCGCCCCAGTTCCTTGAGCGCCTCGTTGAAGATGGCGGAAACCTCGGGCGACAGGCCGACCAGGGCTTCCGAGGGCACCGCGACCGTGGTGACATCGCCCTTCAGGCTCAGCACGGGCTGCGCCTGGGACGTTGGGTCCTTCGGGTCGGGTCCCGAGATCACGGGCAGGTACCGCTCCAGGTCCCTTGCCGTTCTGGTGAGCAGGCCCACCTTGTCCAGAGAGTTGCCGTAATCGATGAGGCCCCACCGGGACACTCGGCCATAGGTCGGCGTCAGGCCGACCACGCCGCAGAACGAGGCGGGGCAGGATATGGAGCCGCCGGTGCTCACGCCGAGCGCCAGATGGCCGGGGATGAGCGATGCCGCTGCGGCCGCGCCCCCGGACGACCCTCCGCAGCTCCTCTGCACATCGAACGGGTTGCGGGGAACACCGAACCCGGAGTTGGTGCTGAAGGTGCCGAAACCGAACTCGTCCATGTTGGTCTTCCCTATCAGCAGGCCACCTTTCTCCCTCAGCCTCCTGATGGGGGTGGCGTCGAAGGGCGGCCGGTACCCCTTCAGTATCCTGCTCCCCGCACGGGCCTGGAAATCCTTGGAGCACAGGTTGTCCTTGGCCGAGAAGTGGAATTGGCCCTGCTCGAAGGCCAGCGGGTCCTCGAGGCGCTCGCAGAAGATGAGATGCTTCCTGTCGAGGGCCTGAAGGCCGTCAGCGGTCGGGAAGGCGGTCACGACAGCCTCGGCCCCCTTACCCAATCGTCCTTGGTGCCCATGGCCTCGCGCAGCTCGGCGGGATCGGAGTCGCGGAACACGACATCCTCGCGCAGAACGTCCTCGACCTTCACTGGACCTAGGTCGTATTCCTCCATCGCGGGTGCCTCGTCGAGCACAGAGAAGGCCGATATTATGTCTTCCAGGTCGGCGGCGTACTGCTCGATCTCCTCATCGGTGAGCTTCAGCCTTGCCACCCTGGCCACCTTTATTACTGTCTCCCGGTCCATGATCCAATACCCCTGGCCTTGGGACGCCGATTAGCATTAGGGCCTGGATATATAACATTATCCGCGGCCGGTGGCCTTCCTGCCTCCCCCTCATGAAGGCCTTGCAGTCATCGAGGAGCACGAGGGTCCCCTCATCGACCCTCAGAAGGCCACTGCCGGGCCATGGCCAGCATGTCCAGATCCCAACGGGCGAGGCGCGGTCGCTCTCGCTCCATACCCATGGAGCAATAAGGTTTATCAATTCCATGGCATTACATCAAAAAACACGTAAGGTGATCCTATGGCAGAGGAGAGTTCTGACAAGCTCATGAAGCAGGCTTACCAATTGCTCGGAGAGGGCGATTATCAGAAGGCTTTATCCAAGTTCGAGAAGGTGACCAAGGTCGATCCGAACAACGCTGAGGCCTGGTTCGGCAAGGCCGAGGCCGCCGTACTGGTGCCCAAGGTGAAGACCGAGGACATTCTGGCCGCCTACAAGAAGGCCGCCGAGCTGGACCCCAAGAACCCGATGTACCATAGTTCGATGGGCTCGTTCTGTGTGGAGACCGGCCTGTTCAACGACGCTGAAGCAGCCTACAAGAAGGCCGCCGAGCTGGACCCGGACAACGCTCCCTACTACTACTCGGAGTTCGGGGTCGAGTACTTCAAGCGCGCCCCCGTGGTCATGGAGGCTTACATGGACGACAAGACCGAGGAGATGGTCATAAAGAAGTCGCTGAAGTATCTCCTTCTCTCCATCGGTCTGGACGAGGCAGGCGCCCTGGAGCTCCTCCAGCGCAAGTAAAACCCTTTTTTTCTACAGCAGGCCGAGGCGCTTCAGCCCATCGATGACCCCGGCGGCATGGTTGTACGGGCTGACATACTTCGCTGCGGCCTTGGCAACCTCGGAGGCATTGCCGACGGCCACGCTCTCCCCGCATTCCCGGAGCATGCCGACATCGTTGTCCGAGTCGCCGAACGCCGCGACCTCGGAGAGGCCGATGCCGGAGATCTCGGCCATCTTCCTTACTCCTGCGAGCTTGCCATGGCCCGGGTCCATGATGTGGATGGCGAAGCCGGTCGCTTCTATGACCACGTTCCAGTCCTTCAGCTCCTTCCTGACCCGGTCAAGGTCGGCGGAGCGCCTGATGGCCACCTCGGTGCATCTCCATTGGTCGGTGAAGAGGCGCTCCACGGGCATCCTGGACCTGAGGTGTTCATAGGCCCTCTCGGGCAGGACGCCCTCGGCGACCTGATAGATCCTCTCGTGGTGCGAGACAACTCCTCCGTTCTCGGCCACTATCGGCCCTTGAAGGCCCATATAGGTGGACAGCCCGTATGCCACCGGGAGCACGTTCCCGGATGCCAGGCTCACCGGAACCCCCCTTTTCTGGACCTCCCTCAGGGCCTCGATCCCAGATGTGAACATCACCTTGTTCATATCCGTCAGGGTCCCATCGACGTCCACCACCACAGCCTTGATGCTCATGTCCCGTTCGCCTCTCCGGCGAACGTGGGGAGGAGTTATAGCATTATCTCCAGCGGAGGAGGTCTGCAACAAATGGCGCGGACGATTAGGATATATAATCTAACGCATCTACCATCATCGTTCGACTCAACCGCTAAGCGAGGAGGCCCGAAGCTGCGCGGACCGGTGTCGAGCATGGGTAACGATGTGATGTGGCTTACCCGACATCGTGATAAGCATTGTCGCCTAAGTCCACTGGATGATGCATTCTCAGAGGGCGTAAGGCGGACCGGGCCGTACATGTAGAACGACCTAGCGAGAGGCAGTAAACATGAAAGGTAAGATCCAGGGGGATGAGGCAACGAACAACGTCGTCAAGGTGCTGCTGGTAGAGGACAACACGGGAGACGTCGTTCTCATGAAGGAGATGCTGGGCGAATCCCGCTCGGCAAGTTTCATGATGAGCTCGGCGTCCCGCCTGGGCGATGCCATGAAGATGGTGGAGAGCGACACCCCCGACATCATCCTCCTCGACCTCGGTCTGCCCGACTCCTCCGGCCTAAAGACCCTGGAGACGATGAGCGGGAGCTTCAACAAGATCCCGGTGATCGTTCTGACCGGACTCACCGACATGGAGCTGGGCATCAAGGCGATGACCATCGGGGCGCAGGACTACCTCGTCAAGGGCGAGGTGGATGGTGCCAACTTGGAGCGTGCGATCCGCTATGCCATCCAGAGAAAGAGGATGCTGGAGGAGCTGAGGGAGAGCAACGACCGGTACGTGAGCCTGTTCAAGGAGAACCATGCGGTCATGTTCCTGGTCGATCCGGCGGAGAACAAGGTGGTCGACGTCAACCAGTCTGCGGTGGACTTCTATGGCTATGATCGCGACGCGTTCATAGGGATGCATCTCTCGGACATCCGGTGCCCGGGCGACGGTGGTGCCGACGTCCCTGAGGTATCGAAGAACAAGGGGCCGCTGTTCCTCAGGCATCGCCTGGCGGACGGCCAGGTACGTGAGGTGGAGGTCACTTCTGGCCCCATTCACATCGAGAACCGGACCTACCTGTACTCGATCGTCCACGACATCACCGATCGGAAGAGGGCCGAGGAGGAGCGCGCCCGACTGGCCCAGGAGGTGGAGGAGCAGAGACGGATGCTCCAGACGGTCATAGAGAACGCACCGGCCGGCATCCTTGCGCTCTCCGGCAGCGACCTCAAGGTGAGGTGGGCCAACCAGGCGTTCGCCGATGTCTGCGGTCACGCGGTCTGGTCGGAACTGATGGGCGGCAAGCCTCTGACCCAGCTGTCCTCCCCGCCCCTACGCCTGGACGAGAAGGTCCAGACGGTGCTGCGAAGCAGCACACCGACCAACGAGACGGAGGTGGAGACCGTCCTGGTGAACGGGAAGCCGACCTATCTGCATATCTCGATAGTGCCGATCCAGCTGAAGGTCGGGGAGAAGGGGGCCTTGGTGCTCCTGACCGATGTGACCGAACAGGTGTCGGCGAGGAACCGCATGCAGGAGATGGCGGCCCGGGCCGATGCCGAGAAGCGCTGGGTCAAGACAATCCTGGACAACCTGCCGGTCGGCGTCAACGTGTCCGATATCAACGGGAAGACGATCGAGAGCAACGATCTGGTGGATTCGATCTGGGGCGGCAGGATCCCCCAGATCTCGAGCCTGAAGGACTACCGCACCCTGAAGGGCTGGTGGGCCGACAACGGCATGATCGTGCGCCCGGACGAGTGGCCGATCGCACTGGCCATTCGCAAGGGGGAAACGCCGGTCGGGAACGTTATCGACATCCAGAGGCTGGACGGCAGCAGGGGGACGATCCTGTGCTCGGCCGCTCCCATTCGGGACGCCGATGGGAAGATCATCGGCGGGGTAAGCGTCATCCAGGATATCACCAGACAGAGGAAGCTGGAGCATGATGCCATCGAGGCCAAGGAGCAGGCGGAACTATACATCGATCTGCTGTCCCACGATATCAGCAACATGAACGCGGCGGTGTCCAGCTACCTCCAGGCGGCGGTGGACAGGATCGACATCGACCAGAAGAACATGCACTACTTCACCAAGTCCCAGGAGATCCTGAGCAACAGCAACGAGCTCATCGAGACCGTTCGGAAGATACAGAAGGTGGAGAGCCACGACTCGAAGTACGGTCTGGTGGACCTGGGATGGCTGCTGGAGGACGTGAGGGCGGAGCTAGAGCACTACCCGGGAAGGGAGGTCAAGATCAACTACAAGACCTCTATCAAGAAGTACGTCATGGCCGGGGACCTCCTGAGGGACGTGTTCACCAACCTGCTCAGCAACTCCATAAAGCACTCCGCTGGCCCGGTGGAGATATCCATCGTCCTGAACAAGGTATTCGAGGGCGGCCGGGAGCACTACAAGGTGTGGGTCGAGGACGACGGCCCGGGGATACCGGATGAGCTGAAGAGCAAGCTGTTCCAGAGAAAGATGAGGGGGCGCACCAAGACCACCGGCAGCGGTCTCGGGCTGTACCTGGTAAAGAAGCTGGTCGAAGACCTCAACGGCAGGGTATGGGTGGAGGACCGTGTTCCCGGGGACCCCTCGAAAGGGGCGAGGTTCGTGGTCCTCCTCCCCGCCGTCACTGGCGACGCAAGGTCGATGCTCTAGTCGCGCTCGACGCGCAGATCGCCGAGGCTGGTCGTCCTCTCGGCGAAAGCGTTGTGCTTGTGGATCGATTCCTCGCTCTCGCTGCGGACGGTGATCTGGACGTCATCGGGCATGCCCTCCAGGTACACCAGTAGCTTGGAGAGCATCGTTCTGACGACGTCCTCAACGAACTTGGGCTGCTGGTGGGCCTGCAGCACCACCGCGGCCTCGTCCGCGCGCTTCAGGATCTCATAGGTCGCGGAGGAGAAGGACGACTCGACGAGATCGATGAGGTCATTGGCCTCTACGTCGCATTCCTCGGGCACCTCCACCATGACGGTGGCTATGTTCCGCTGGTTGTGGCTTATGACCGGCAGGTCGTTCTCGAAGCTCACATTGTTGCCATACTGCTCTCGGACGGTCTCCATGGCACAGGGGCACGCGGTCATTCCCACCACCTCGACCCCGATCATCTTCTTCATGCCATTCCCGTTCCTGCTGATGGCATTGGCCATTATCTTGAACGCCTCGAGGTTCTTCTTCCCGCTGGGGCCGGGACGCTCGACGAAATAGTCAGCGACCAGGTGCACCTCCGCGTAGGTCGAGTACTCGTGCTTCTCTCTCAATGCACGGCAGATGTTCGCTGCGATCGCCTCGATGCCAGGTACCGCCTCCACCATGCTCCGGTTGACCGTCTCGTTGATCGCCTCGAGGTTGCGTGACAGGTGGGAACCCTTCTGGGTCGCCGGTAGGTCGACGAAAACGTCGATGGTGCAGAATAGGATGTTGTTCCTGCCAGCCCTGGTGATGCGTACCGGCTTCTTGACCCCGGTGACCCCTACCCGGGTCAGCAGGAAACCGTTGGCCAGCTTTCGGTTCTGAACGTCTGTCGTGATATTATCACCTTATTGTTCGACTGTGTTTAACCACTGTGCATGAATATAGATTTTGTAGATACAGCCTTTGAATGTAGCTCTTCTATCGGACCTTTATCAGTTCGTATCTGCGTTCCCCCAGTCCAAGCTCCTCGGCGTACTTCAGCTGTGCGGTCCAGTCGGTATCGACCACCTGTCTGAACTTGTCGTCCCCCGGGGCGAGGCCCTCCTTCAGCGCGCTGTCCCGCATGCCCGGCGCGGCGTTGACCAGGTCCGCCGCGGCCTGGTCGATGGCCACGATGTCCCGCGAGGCGAGGATGCCGATGTCCGGGACGATAGGCACGTCATTGTAGTCGTAGCAATCGCACAGCGGGGTGACGTCCATGATGAAGGTGATGTAGCCAGATTTTCCTTTCTTCGCTTTCAGGATACCGTAACAGTACTCCACGATGCGCTCCTGGACCGAGATGTAATCGCTCCAATCTCCGAGGTCTATGCTCTCGTTGGGACAGGCGACGTTGCACTCCCCGCACCCGATGCACTTCTCCGGGTCGATGCTCGCTTTCTTCCCCCTGATGCGGATGGCGTCCACCGGGCACCGGACCACGCACCGGCCGCATCCCTTGCACCTCTCCTTCACCACCTTGGCACGGACGAGCGCGTGCATCTCCATCTTACCCCTTCTGGAGCCCAGCCCCATGCCCACGTTCTTCAGCGCTCCGCCGAAGCCGGTGAGGCCGTGGCCCTTGAAGTGCGAGACCGCGATCAGCGAGTCGGCGTGATGGGCGGCCGCACCGAACTTCACGGTGGAACAGTGCTTCAGGTTGACCGGGACCTCCACATAGTCGGTGCCCCTCAGGCCGTCGGCCATGATGACCGGGGCGTTGATGACCGGGTAGGTGAAGCCATGCCTGGCAGCGAGAAGGAGATGGTCCACTGCGTTCGTCCGCCTTCCCTTGTACAGGGTGCTGCAGTCGGTCAGGAAAGGCTTCCCCCCGCCATTCGAAATGAGGTCCACGACCTTGGACACCAGCTCCGGCCGCAGGTAGGAGGTCAACCCCTCCTCGCCGAAATGGGTCTTCACCGCGACCAGGTCCCCGGGGGCGAACACGCTCCCCAGATCGGCCTTGCGGAAGAGCTTCTGGACCTTGTTGGGCACGTTCCTGGACGCCCTATCAGCCCTCAGGTCGGCAAAATACACCTCGGACATTCTATCACGGGATTAAGGCGCGAGCGGTTTGAATAACCTTCTCCCATCCCGAACTACGGGGTCGATACCGCTATATATGGTGAGAAAATAGGGCGTTCTCGTGATCTGCGGGGTTGACGAGGCTGGCCGCGGCCCGGTAATGGGACCTATGGTCGTTGCAGCGGTCATGGTCGAGAACGACCGGCCCCTCAAGAAGCTCAAGGTGAAGGACTCCAAGCTCCTCACCCGCCAGAGGAGGGAGGAGCTCGATCTCGGGATCAGGGAGATCGCCAAGGTGGAGACGGTGACCATCACCGCGGCGGAGATAGATGAGTTCATGAAGAACGATTCGCTGAACCTCCTGGAGGTGAAGCACTTCGCCTTACTGATCGAGCGCCTCCGCCCGGATCAGGTGGTCGTCGACGCCGCCGATGTGGTCGAGGAGCGCTTCGGCAGGAACATAATGGAGCGGATCACCTGCCGGCCGGAGATGGTATGCAGCCACCATGCTGACGCCAAGTATCCGGTGGTGTCCGCCGCTTCGATCGTGGCCAAGGTCCAGCGCGACCGGGCAATGGACGCCATACAGGAAGAGCTCGGCCGTCCCATCGGTTCGGGCTATGCCCACGACGAGGTCACCATAGGGTTCATAAGGGATTGGCTGCGAGAGAAGGGAAGCCTCCCGCCGCATGTCCGGACCTCCTGGAAAACGGCCAAAGACCTATATTCGCTCAGCAAGGTTAGTAAACTTACAGATTGGATGGATCGATGATGACGGTAGAGCTACAGCTTCAGGACCTGGTGAACAAGTTCAACGAGAAGGTCGAGAAGGACGACAAGCTCCGCAGCGAGCTCAAGGGGGTGGACCGGAAGGTCCTCATCGACCTCGAGAGCGAGAAGTACAATTTCCGGCTGCAGAACGAGAAGGTGAGCGACCTCCAGACCGGAGAGATCTCCGACCCAGACATCACCATCCTGTCCGACCCGGTGACGATCGAGGGACTGATCTCCGGCAAGATAAAGCCAATGAAGGCGTTGGCCCTGAGGAAGTTGAAGCTCAAGGGCAGCATCGACGACATGCTCCGCTTGCGTAACCTCTTCTGAGCCGTTCGGTCCGTAGGGACTGCATTACAAAGCTTTATATGGGGTCTTGCAATAGCGGGAGTTACACAGCGGGGTGGGGTAGCCAGGACATCCCGTCGGGCTCATAACCCGGAGACCGGTCGTTCAAATCGACCCCCCGCTACTTTTTCTATTCATGTCCTCGATACGATTAATGTCCGGAACGTTCCTTACATTATGTCGTGGAGACCCTCGACGTCCTTCAGGCCATCTCCCTTTTCCTGGCGTACTCAGGCGTTCTGGTCATAGCGTACGGGGGCCTTATGGCCCTGGCCCAGACCATCGTCCGGGGCATCAGGAGCGGAAAGGGCATCACCTTCACCCGTATCCGGGGGGAGTTCGCCAGGAAGATCATCTTCGGCCTCGATTTTCTCATCGCCTCGGACATCGTGCTGACCATCACCGCCCCCAACATCGATGAGGTCATCAGGCTGGGCGGCATAGTTCTCATCCGGTCGGTGCTCACCTTCGTGCTGTCCAAGGAGACCGCCGAGTTGCGGCAGGAGGAGAGGGAGCTGGGGCTGGTGCCGCCCGCAGGGTCCGAAGGGAAGCACCTTAAGGGCGGCCCCTGAAAACGCTATATGCCACGTACCCCCTCACCGATGATCATGAGAAGCGGGCGGCGGCTCTCTCCAGAGGTCCTGATAATCGGGGGAGGAGCGACCGGGACGGGCATCGCCAGGGACCTGGCCATGCGTGGAGCGGACGTCCTGCTGGCGGAGGCCGGGGACCTCTGCGCCGGCGCCTCCGGGGGCAACCACGGGATGCTGCATTCCGGGGGCCGCTATGCTGTGAAGGACCCCCATGCGGCGGCGGAGTGCGCTGCCGAGGGTGCTGTGCTCAAGCGCATCGCCGGTTTCTGCATCGAGGACTGCGGGGGTATGTTCGTTTCCCTTCCTGGTGACGATCCCGACTACCCGGACCGCTTCATCGCGTCCTGCCGCGGCGCGGGGGTGTGGACCGAAGAGATGACCGCCCAGGAGGCGAGGGCAGCGGAGCCGAACCTGGCCGGCGATGCCCGTTCGGCGGTCAGGGTGGCCGATGCTTCGGTCGACCCGTTCTTCCTGGTGTGGGGTAACGCCGAATCGGCCCGGCAGGCCGGTGCGGAGGTGCTGAACCACCTTCCCCTGCGCTCCATGGAGGTGAGGGACGGGAGGGTGGAGAGCGCGGTGCTGGGCGAGGGCGGTGGGGAGGTTACAGTGAGGCCCGAGGTGGTGGTAAACGCCTCTGGCGCATGGTGCGGCCGGACCGCGGCTATGGCGGGCGTGAGGATCGGCATGCAGCTGGACAAGGGGAGCATGATCGTGTTCAACGGCCGCGTGGTCAATGGTCTGGTGAACCGTCTCCGCCCCCCGTCGGACGGGGACATCCTCGTTCCGCACCGCTCCGCGACGATCCTGGGGACCACTTCGGGACCGGGAGACCTGGATGACATAAGGGCGACGGGCCAGGAGGTAGACCGGTTGCTGAGGGAAGCGGCCGCGATGGTCCCGGGGATCACATCGGCCAGGATGGTGCGGGCGTACGCGGGGATCCGCCCCCTGCCGTCCTCGGGGGGACAGGGCAGGGAGGCCTCGCGCGGTTTCAGGCTGATGGACCATCAGGACGATGGCGTTGACAACCTCTTCAGCGTGGTCGGGGGAAAGCTCACGACCTACAGGCTCATGGCCGAGAAGGTATCCGACACGGTGATGTCCAAGCTCGGGAAGCGGGGCTCGTGCCGCACCATGCTCGAGGAGATGCTCCCCTCGTCCTCGATCGACCGCTCGACCTTCCACCGTTCCCTGGCGGCCTCCAAGTACGGAGGCCTTGCCGGCGAGGTGGCATCGTTCAGCCAGGGGACCCCCATGGGCATGGACGAGGTGTGCTCGTGCGAGTGCGTCACCAGGGGAGAGCTGGAGTTCTTCGCCTCCTCTCCCGATGTGCGGTCCCCGGGAGACCTTATGCGCCGCACCCGGGCGGGAATGGGATTCTGCCAGGGAGGCCTGTGCGCCTTCCGGCTGGCAAGCTTCATGGGCGAAGGCGACCCCCTGGCCATGGCAGAGGCGTTCCTCGGGGAGAGGTGGAAGGGCATCGAGCCCGTTCTCCGCGGCGAGCAGCTTCGCCAGGAGGCGTTCAAGGCCCATCTGTTCCACTGCTTTGGCATCGACCACACCGGGGGGCGGTGAGAGATGATCGCCGGTACGCGGTGCGAAGTGCTCGTGGTGGGCCAGGGTGCCGCGGGATGCATGGCCGCCGCCACGCTGGCCCGGAGGGGCCTGGACGTGGTCCAGGTCGGCCGAGGGACAACGGCGACCGAGCTGTCCACCGCAAGGATCGTCCTGCCCGGCGAGCGTGAGGAGCTTGCTGGTGTCCTGAGGAGCATCGGACGGGACCACGGCCTCTATGCCGCCGATGCAGGGAGGGTCGATGCGATCACCAGCATCGGCACGATCATTTCTCAGGACCTTACATCAATGCATGACTGGCTGGCGTTGCCTGGAGACAGGGTGGCGGTGATAGGGCTGAGGGGGAACGAGGACCTGGACCCCGACCTGGCGTGCCGTTCGCTCTCCTACCGCCTCCCGTCCCTGGAGTGCGACCCCCTCTGGGCCGACCCCGGCCTGCCCGCGGCGATCGATACCGGCCGGGGCAGGTCCCTTTCGGAGGGGGCCCTGGAGGCCATCGACTCGCTGAGCGACGTGATCTCGGAGCTAGGGCAGGAGACCGTGGTGCTGCCACCGCTGTTCACCGGCCCTCACTACGATGACGCCCTTTCCCGGTTGGAAATGGTGAGCGGGCGCAGGGTTCGCGAGCCCGCTACCCCGCTCTCCAACCCCGGTCGCAGGCTCCAGACCTGCCTGGCAACGTACGCCGCCCGCTCCGGTTCCCACATCCTCGTAGATCGTGAGGTGCGGGGATTTGCCTTCGAGGGCCGGAGGGCGACGTCCGCGGTGGTGTCCTCCGGCCTCCGCGAGCAGGCGATCGCGTTCAGCGCCGCCGTGCTGGCGACCGGTGGCATCGTTGGCGGGGGGCTAGGGGTCAGCGGCGAGTCCGTTGTCGACCCCATGGGAACGTTCGCCGTTAGCTCCGCGGCCGTCGGATGTGGAACGGTCCCCCCGCTCTCCGGGGCGCTGTCCTCGGGCGTGTCGAACATCGGGGGTCACACGCTTCGCCTCGAGGGCGACATGACCGAGAACGTGGTGGTGGCCGGGTCCTCGCTTCCAGGGCTGTCCTTTCCCCTGGGAAGGGGCCTCGGGCACGTGATGGCCTCGGCCCTCGAGGCCGCCGAGCGGGCCATGGAGGTGCTATGAGCGAGCGTGTCCTGGACGGGTGCATAAAGTGCGGGGCATGCATCAGGTCATGCCCGGTGCTCGAGGCGGAGGGGCAGGGGGCGTTCCCCGGTCCCCGCCGCCTGGTCGTAGAGGCTCCCCGTTTTGGTGGCGGCCTCCCGCGGCTCCAGGCGTCGCTGTCGATGTGCACGACCTGCGGCCGCTGCGAGGAGGTGTGCCCGTCGCGGCTGCCCCTGCCAAGGGCGCTGGTCCGGGTTCGCTCCCTCTCCTCCCAGGGGAGCGATCGCCCCGAGGGGCAGGCCCGGATGCTGCATAACGTCGACGATACCGGCCGCACTGTCGTTCCCTCCGGACCGGTCACCGAGGTCCCGACCTCGGGGGACCTTCTGTTCTTCCCCGGATGCATCGCCGAGGGCCGCCTGCCGGATACGGTGTCGGCGTCCCTCGCGCTTCTGAGGGCCACCGGCTCCCGGCCCTACACGCCCATCGGCTGGGCCTGCTGCGGGTCGCCGCTGGAGAAGGTCGGGGCGGCCGAGCAGGTGGACAAGGTCAGGAAGCGCAACGAGGTGCTGGGCAGCGGAAAGGTGATCACCTCCTGCCCGGGATGCACCGTGCAACTGCGCGCCTCCTACGGCATGGACGCCTGGCACATCATCGAGCACCTGCACGGCGTTGGAGGCGTTCCCCGCGACAGGTACGATGCCCGCGCCCCACCGGTGAAGGTGGCGCTGCACCGCCCCTGCCATCTCGCCAGGGTGGTCGGACCGCACACCATGGAAATGGCAAGGGAGCTGCTGGAGGCGGTCCCCGGCGTTCAGATCGTGGAGTACGATGGCGAGAGCGATTGCTGTGGAGGCGGCGGCGGGGTCGCGTCCACAAGACCGGACGTCGCCGAGGATATGGCCCGGAGGAAGGTCCTATCGGCCCAGAGCGCCGGGGCGGAGATGATCATCGCTCCCTGCCCGTTCTGCGTGGTGAACCTGCGCCGGGCCGGGGGCATGAGGATCGAGGACCTGACCACTTTCTTGGCTGGAAGGTTGGACCCAGGGCAGAATAAATAAATAGGTACACCTCCTGTGCAAACCTATTGAACAAGGACCAGTATCTTTGCTTTTCCTGCCTGTACTCGGACAAGAGGCCAGAGGCAGGGGTCAACGAGGGGCTCATATTCTGCCAGTCGAAGAAGCTGGTTGTGAGGCCCAAGACCCAGTGCGAGGTCTATGTCCGGGCCACCGCGCAGAACCGTGAGAGCTTCAAGGCCTCCATCTATGGTACGATCGCGGCCGAAGAGTTCGAGTGATGAACGAAAAGGCCTCCTGACCACGGTCAGGGGGCGACCGACCCTCTTCCGATCGAGGACATCAGGCGGAAGGTTCACCGCCATTCGAGCAGGGACGGCGTGTGATCGGTCGATGCCTGCTTGATCTCGAAAGGTATCCACTGTGATGAGGTGACGCACCCCTTCATGTTGCGGATCCGCATTCTCCGGTTCAGATCCTCATCGAACTTCAGCTCCAGGACGCCATCGGCGATGGCCATGAGGTGGTTCACCGTCTTCTCGTCGTGGACCCCATCGTGAATGGTGAAGAACGCGGTCCCGAACTCGCTGCGTATGCGCGAAGATGATATCTGGAAGAACTTTAGGACCACGTTGGCCTGGTTGTAGAGGAAGAGCGTGGAGAGGGAATGGATGATGATCTTGACCGGCTTGTCGGTGCTCTCCGCCAGGGCGGAGATGTTGAACATGATCCCTTCGAGGTCGGAGACCTTCCTTATCTCGGTACCGTTGCAGTTCGTCGCTGCGTCCACGGAACCCAGGAGCGAGGAGTGGTAGTCGATGATGAAGAGGTTGCGTCCCAGCACCTCGGAGGAGACGCCGAACGAGGTCATCACGTCCAGCAGATCGTTCGGCAGGAGGTCGACGGTGACGAATATCACCATGCTGTCCTGCTCCATCCAGTCCTTCGCGATGCTGACGGCGAACTCCAGCATCCCGATCCCTGGGCTCCCGATCATGAGCATCGAGGAGTGCTCGGGGAAGGTGGCCTTGATCATGAGGGCACCTCAGAGGATGCGAGTGAGAGATACATCTCCTCCGGCCTCCTTCTCTTCGAAGTTTAGCGCATAGCATTCGGTGAACGGTTCCTCACCGTAGAGGAGGACCGTGCCCCCGATGCGGTCGATCTTGATGTGTGTCGTCGCGAGGTCCGACAGGCGACCGGTTGAGGCGCTGGAGGACGGGGCCAGGGCGACGAAGATGGCGTTGTTCCTACGCACCAGGGCGAGGAAGTCCATCAATTGGTCGCTGACGTCGTTCCCGTACATCGACTGCATGGTATCGAAGCCCATGAGCGTCAGGATCGGCCTGTTGGAGGTTCCCAGTGAATACTCGATGTTCTGCCACTTGAAGTCCGAGAAGGCGTTGGTGCCCTCGATGGGCACGATGTACCCTCCGCCCCCGGAGGTCATCTGATCGGCCTTCTCCGGTATCCTCACCAGACGATCTATCTCCGCTCCATGGAGGAAACGCCCGATCTTGGCCCGGGCGTTCTCCGCGGACGCCTTCCGCATGGGGACCCAAGCCACTCCCCTTCCGAGGGAGACGAAGTTGCACACCAGGGCCGATTCCAGATCACTGCTCACTGCGGTCGGAACGCCCTGCCCCAGCTCGATCAGGGTGATGGACCCCTTCTCCAGGCCTCCGTTCAGGGACATGTCGAGGTCGCCCAGCCCGCAGGAGACCCGGTCGTTGGAGTCGGCTATCGGCCTCCATGTCCCGTGGGAGGCCTTGTATGGCTGACTGCGGTGGTACCCAAAGGTCTGGATGCGCCCGCCGTCCAGGGTGAAGATGAACTTCGGCTGCTGGATCTCGCAGCCTCTCAGCTTGACGATCTCCAGCTCCCTGAGGCGCCGGCGGTTGTACTCGGTGGTAGTGAAGTTGATGACCCCGTCGCCCAGGTAGTCCATGCTCACGTCGGACGTCTCAAGGACGAACAGGACGTTGGAGCCATAACCCTCCACGATGTCCCGCTGGATAGTGGTGATGAGCTTGGTGCAGCTGATGTTGTACTTGTCGGCCATGGCATCGATGGAGTCGATGACCACCAGTCCCTTCTCCGGCAGGTTCTTCTCGATGCAACGGTACAGCACCTCGAGCTCCCCGAGGTCCTTCCCAATGGATATGGCGAGACCGCCCACCTTGGCGATCTCCATCGGGGGGTTCTTGACCCCCTTGAGGTCGCTGAGCCCGGTCCTCTTGGTCCCATCGCCCTGGTTCGCTTCGGCGAAGCTATCGGTCCGCACCAGGCGGTCGCTCTTGTCCTTGAGCCAGCTGAACTGAGTAAGAAGGCTAGCATCGGAGACCCGGGTGGAGTGATAGAACCCCCACTCCACCGAGGACAGCTCCTCGATGGTCTGCAGGGCGAAGGTGGTCTTGCCAGCACCGGCCGTTCCCCGCACGATGAGAGAGTGCCCACCAGGGTTAGTGAAGAACTGGTAAACCTCAGCGGGTATCTTCAACCTCAGCGGTTCCTCTATGGACCTGCCCCCATTTTTTCGATAACCAGAATAAAAACCATAGTGAGCGGTTTAAATGTTTGTTGCACAGTATAATAAGTGATAACACCTCTGAGCGCCTTGATGTGGCGGTTGGAATCATTCGTTCAAAAAGATTTATGAGCAGATAGTCGAATCGACTCAGGGAGGAAGAAGGGTGAAAGCGGTAATTCTGGCTGCTGGAGAGGGGACCAGGTTGCGTCCCTTCACAATGTCGAGGCCCAAGGGAATGATACCGGTCGGGAACCGGCCCATCCTCGAGTACATCGTCGAAGCGCTGGTCCAGAACGGGGTAAAGGACATCGTCATGGTCGTCGGTTACCGCAAGGACACCATACTGTCGCACTTCGAGGACGGTAGGCAGTTCGACGCCCGGATCGAGTACGTCGTACAGGACAAGCAGCTGGGGACGGCTCACGCGCTCTCCCTGGCCGCCAGGCACCTGAGCGGGGAGGATTTCCTCACCGTTGCAGGCGACAACCTGATCGACGGCCGCCTGATAGCTGACCTCCTGGCAAACAAGAGAGACTCCTCTCTGGTGGTCACCGAGTCGGAGATCCCGGCCAAGTACGGCGTGGTCCAGATCAAGGACGGGAGGATCCACGACATCGTGGAGAAACCGGAGGTCCGCGTGGGCAACATCATCAATACCGGGGTCTACTACTTCAAGAGCGACCTGATGAGGTACTTCTGCGAGCAGACCTTCGATGTGGAGCGCGGGATCACCCAGATACTCGCACCCATCATCGCCAAGCTGGACTTTACGCCGGTGAAGACGAAGGGCAAGTGGATCGATGCGGTGTACCCATGGGACCTGCTAGGGATAAACTCGTCCGCACTGGAGTTCCACGGCCAGGGGATCAACGGAACGGTCGAGAACGGCGTCACCATCAAGGGTTCGGTCGCCATCGGCAAGGGGAGCCGCATACGATCCGGCTGCTACATCGAGGGCCCGGTCGCCATAGGCGAGGGCTGCGACATCGGCCCCAACGTGACGATCATGCCATCTACCAGCATCGGGAACGGGGTCATCATAGAACCGTACACCTACATAGACAACTGCCTCATCATGAGCAGCGTGAGGATCGGTTCGCATTCCCACGTCTCCCATTCAGTGCTGGACGACGGGGTGAAGATCAAGGCCGGCTTTACTGCCGCCACCGGATGCAGCTACGCCCGGATGGACCGGGAGGTGTTCAAGCTCTCGGACGTGGGGGCGCTGATAGGCCAGGATACCCTGATAGGTTCCCGCGTGGTGGTATCATCCGGGAAGGTCATCGGGGCGGGCTGCCGCATCGAGGACGGTGTGAGGGTGAGCGTCAATCTTGACAACAACAGCGTAGTGGTCTGATATGTGCGGCATCATAGGTTATGCAGGTCCCCGGGAAGCACAGGAAGTACTGCTCGACGGGCTGAAGAGGCTCGAGTACAGGGGCTACGATTCCGCGGGCGTGGCCATCGTGGGGAGCGATCTCAAGGTCTTCAAAGACAAGGGAGAGATATCCAAGCTCTCCGCCAGCATGCCCCGTCTTTCAGGCCACCTCGGCGTCGGCCACACTCGTTGGGCCACCTGCGGGAAGCCGTCCAAGCAGAACGCCCACCCGTTCCTCGACTGCACCGGCAAGATGGCCGTGGTGCACAACGGCATCATCGAGAACTACCTGGCCCTGAAGGAGAAGCTCATCGGTGAGGGTCACGTGTTCACATCGGAGACCGACACCGAGGTCCTTGTCCACCTCCTTGAGAAGCACTACCGGGGCGACCTGCACGCTGCCCTGAAGGAGACGCTGAAGGAGATCAAGGGGACCTATGCGGTGGTAGCCATACGGGCCGACGCAGACGAGCTGGTGGCGGCCCGCAAGGAGAACCCCCTTGTTGTCGGGCTCGGGGTGGGGGAGAACATCGTGGCCTCCGACGTCACCGCCATGTTGAACTATACCAACAAGGCGCTCTATGTCATGGACGGCGAGACCGTCGTCCTGCGGTCGAGCAAGGTCACCATATACGACCAGGAAGGGAAACCGGTCCAGAGGGAACCGTGCGTGGTCACCTGGACGGTCGACGACGCCAAGCGGGGGGGCTTCGAGCACTATATGCTCAAGGAGATCTTCGAGCAGCCCACCGCCATCCACAACTCCCTCCTGGGCAGCCTGAACGAGCTGGAGTCGGGGGGCTTGATGATCGACCGCGAGCCTGCGTCGATCAAGCTCGTCGCCTGCGGGACGTCATATCACGCCTCGATGGTGGGCAAGTACATCATCGAGGCGCTGGCCAAGATACCCACCACGGTGGAGCTGGCATCGGAGTACCGCTACTCGCCGGGCACGGGGGAGAGCCCGCTGACCGTCCTGCTCACCCAGTCCGGTGAGACCGCGGACACGCTGGCGGCGGCCAGGGAGGCCCGCAGGAGAGGATGTCCGACCCTTGCCGTGACCAACGTGATCGGCAGCACCATCGCCAGGGAGGTCGACCGGGTGTTCTACACCAAGGCCGGCCCCGAGATCGGCGTCGCGGCCACCAAGACCTACACCACCCAGCTCATGGCCATGTACCTGCTGGGCATCCGGCTGGGGCAGCTGTGCCACACCATGGGCAGGGACGAGATCAGGGAGCTGACCTCGGAGCTGAGGGGCATGCCCCGCTACATCAGCAAGGTCCTGGACCGGGCACCCGAGGTGGAGGCGGCGACCGACATGCTGGTCCCCGCCCGCGACGTCTTCTATCTGGGCCGCAACATCAACTACCCGACGATGCTGGAGGGGGCCCTGAAGCTAAAGGAGATATCGTACATACACGCCGAGGGCTACGCCGCCGGGGAGCTGAAGCACGGTCCCCTGGCACTGCTGGACGCCTCGACCCCGGTGGTGGCGGCATGCATCAAGGACCACACCTACGAGAAGATGCTGGCCAATATTTCCGAGGTCGCGGCGAGGGACAGCCCCATCCTGGCCATCGGGATCGAGGGGGACAATGACCTGGCCGCGGTGGCCGATTCCATCGTGAGCGTGCCGAAGGTCAATCCCATTCTGTCGCCCGTTCCCCTGACCGTCATGGTGCAGCTCATCTCATATTACACCGCCAAGAAGAGAGGCTGCCCGATCGACAAGCCCAGGAACCTGGCCAAGAGCGTGACCGTGGACTAGTCGAGCCTCTCGGGGCAGATGTCCCGCCTGGAGCACGAGCGGCACTTCCCGGGACGATCATGGTCCCGGTGCACCTCGCCCGTCTCCATGGCCTCCCTCATCTCTGCCAGCTTGCTCAGCACCAGGGAGCGCAGGTTGTCGTCGAAGGCCACGATGTGCTCCACGTCCCCGTACCTCAGGATGCCGTGGGTAACGCTGCCCTCGCTCTCCAGCAGCAGGCAGTACGCGCCGAGCTGGATGATGTGCGAGAAGAGGGGGCCGCGGGGGACCCTGCCGGTCTTCACCTCGACCGGTACCAGGCCGTCCTCGCTCTCCACGACGTAGTCCGGCCGCCCGGTCAGACCGTGCTCATCGGACCTCAGGACCGGGGCATAGTGGCCTTCGCCGATGTAAGTGATGCGCCCCCGTACCTTGGAACGCTTCCTAGCCTTCTCCGCCCCGTCCCTTTGCGATTGCGACAGGTAAAGGGCCACCGAGGCCCCCATGAGCAGCATGAGGGCGATGGCCTGGGCAGCGAGGCCCTGCCCCTCGCTGACACCGAAGAAGGGGACGGCGTTCAGGGCCATGATCATGGCAAGAATGGCCAGGGTGGACACGATGATGTCCCCGTTCTCCTTGTCCCAGGGCGGCCGGGCGCGGGCGGAGGCGTACATGGACAGGACCGCGAGAAGTATCCACAGGACCGCGAGCATGCTGAGGACCTGGCCGCGCAGGGCGAGATCGGTCGAGGCGAAGACGAACACCCCAACGAGCGCCAGGGCCGTGGCCAGCAGGGAGGAGACGATGACCGCCCGCTCGTAGGCGCTCGCCCTGCGCTCTCCCTCCACGATGCTCTCCAGCTCCCCGGCCATGCGGTGATGGCGAACGCTCCCCTCCGCCGTCTTGGCATCGGCGTTCTCCGACCCGCTCAGCTTCCAGCTCAGCGGACAGTAGCAGAACTTTTCGAGGTCTCCGGCGGAGATGCCCGGCATCGGGCCGGGCATCGGGCTAGACATATCTTAGCCTACCTGAACGAATGTTCGAAAAACAGAACGAGCCCCTTTCAGGGGTCGTGAGTGATCTCTTCCGGGCAGAAGTCCTCGCCCGAGGTCTTCTCGCAGCTCATGGCGCACAGGCAGGCGTCGATGATCTCGATGCCGGGCGGACACTCGACCTCGTCTACGTGTCCGAACCAGTATACCACCAGGCCGTGGCCGAACATGTCCACGTACTGGCTCAGCTGCCCGCGGATGTTCTTGTTGAACTCGGTGCGGTCTCCGAAGGAGGCCTTGGACTCGATCCAGTTGATCGTCCAGCCGTTGACCTTGAGCGGTTCGTCCAGCAGGCAGTCAGGGGTCTTGGTGAACTTGCCGCGGAGGTCCTTCTCCGTCCGGTAGGTGATGTTGTGGGAATCGAGCCACTCGTGCAGCTTCTCCTCCCCCCACGTCCCCCTCTTGTACTGGATCTCGTTGCCCCAGGGCGAATAGATGGTATCGGCCTTGGTGATCTCCACTATCTCCCTCTTGGTCCTCGGGTTGGGTATGCACTCTGGCTCGCGGATGTACTTCCAGAACTGCTTCTTGGAGAAGCCGTTCTCCTGGAAAATAAGCAATGCCGTGAGGACGGGGGGAAAGTTCCACTTCTTGGACACGTCCAGGAGACTGGTCCCGTTCTTCCACTCCCTCAACAAGCGGGGAGCGTTTCTCTTTACTACGTGATAGCGCTTGGTCGCCTCTCGCACGGTCCTCTGGGTATAGATGACGTTGAGAAGCTCCTCATCAAGGCCGGTCGTCTCTGCCATGGCTTTAACATCCTCATGGGTGTTGAGCTGGTCATAGAGTGCCTTGAACTCATCATACTTCATAACTCGTTCAACCTGTCTATTGGATGTTTTTCGTAATCTTTGCCATATATTAAACATATCGATAACAAGAACGGCGACCCCGTCCTGCCCCCGAATGAGGGTGCGTACTGGCAGTTCTGAATGGATAGGTTATTTATTTCCGAGGTTCATTCAGCGTTATACGACTGGTCATCCAGATGACTAAGGAGGGAGAGCGTGTCGTCAAACATACCGAATATGCAAAAAATACCATTCCTAGCAAGTAGCACCGGGCCCGCATGGCTCCCGGCCGCGGCCAGGGATGCCCGCCAGTTCGCGTACTGGGGGCAACTGATAACGGGCGTGATGTTCATCGTCGCATTGCTCATGTTCGTCCTGAGCCTCGTCGCCTGGGATCTGGGATCGGCGGCTTACTTCATCTTATCCGCAGGGGTCCTTGCATTCCTGTTCTACATGATGGGCAAGACCGTGTTCGAACCGCTGGACCAGGGCAAGTTCCGCGAGGCCAGCGATAAGCTCCTGATCTGGGGCATCCTGGGCCTCATATTCCTGGTCGTAGCGGGCATCTTCCTTCTCCTGGCGTACGTTCGCCTGCAGGAGGTCTTCCAGCCCCAGTACCAGCAGTATCCGACCCAGTACTACCAGCAGCCGCAGCAGTACCCTCAGAAGGCACCGCCCGCGGCTCCCCCGTACCAGGCCCCTCCGCAGGCCCCCCAGCAGCAGTACCAGGCGCCTGCCCCGGCACCGGTCGCTCCTGCTCCCGAGCCTCCCCAGCAGCAGAGGACGGAGATGATCAAGTGCAAGAACTGCGGCGTGCAGTACCCCGCGTTCATGAGGAACTGCCCGAACTGCGGTGCCCCCCGGTGAGGGGGCCAAATCCTTTCATTCTTCCATTTTTTCGCTTCTGTCCCTGTAAAGTACCTCGCCCCGCCTCTCGATGGTCCTTATCCGGTGGTAGGGTATCTTGCTGTCAACGGTCACGAAGAACGACCGTTCCAGTTCCACGATGTCAGAGCCTTTTATGGCCAGCCGGTCCCCCGGGGCCCCTCGGTGCAGGTAGGTGACGGTGACCTCATCGAGGCCCTCGGTCCAGCGCAGGCGATTGAGCACGTCCCTGGGAAATGGCATGGCACGGTTCCATAAGCCTAGAAAAGAATATCATCGTTCCGCTCCCTATTAACAACCATGACCTCCCATGCGTATGAGGATGTACTGGGCTCGATCGTGGTGAAGCATGTAGACGGTCAGCTGGTCGATGTCATAGGCGGCGACATCTATCCAGCATGCGTCAACTTCCACCTGGGGAAAATCGTCCGCATCGAACGCAGGGTGGCCGCCCCACAGCGGTACATTCTGCCAGGCCTCATAGATTCTCATGTGCACATCGAATCGACGCTCATGACCCCGTACCGCTTCGCCGAGAAGGTGGTGCCTCACGGGACCACTGCCGTCGTGAACAATCCCCATGAGATCGCCAACGTGATGGGCATGGAAGGAGTGCGGTTCATGGTCGAGGATGGTAAGAGGACCCCGCTGCGCTTCTTCTATACCGCCCCGTCCTGCGTGCCGTCCACGAGGATGGAGACCAACGGTGCGGTCATCGACTGGAAGGACGTCAGGGAAATGCTCTCGAGCGACGACTTCGTCGCCCTGGGGGAGGTGATGGACGTCCACGGCGTGCTCAGGGAGGACCCCGAGGTGATGGCCAAGATCGAGGTGGCCGTGCAGCTCGGGAAGCCCGTCGACGGCCATTCCCCCGGGCTGGGCGGCTATGATCTGGACAGGTACATCATGGCCGGGCCCTCCACCGATCACGAGTGCATCAGCCTCAAGGAGGCCGAGGAGAAGCACCGCAAGGGGATGACCATCATGGTCCGGGAGGGGAGCGCCGCAAGGAACCTGGTGGACCTCCTGCCGTTCGCTAGGAAGAACAAGCACTTCCTGGTGACCGACGACATTCACGCCAGGGACCTGCTCAGGGGGCATGTCGACTCGCTCCTCAGGAAGGCGGTGGCGGGAGGCATGGACCCGATTCATGCTATAAGGGCGGTGACGATGTGGCCGGCCGAGCACTTCGGTCTACCGGGCGGCTCGATCTATGCGGGGGGTGTCGCCGACATGGTGGTGGTCGACAACCTCACCAACTTCAAGGTCCTGGAGACCTGGATCGGAGGGGAGCTGGTGGCCAAGGACGGCATCCCGCTGTTCACGGGCAACCCGACCAGTGTGCCTCCGGGGATATCGTCCGGGGATGTGAGAGCTGGCGATCTCCGTGTCACCTCCGGGAGCTCGCCGTCAAAGGTCAAGGTCATCAATGCGCTTCCGGACCAGGTGATCAGCAGGGCCTCCACCGCGGAGCTCGAGGTGGAAGATGGCGAGGTCCTTGCCGATCCATCACGGGACATCCTGCTGATCGCGGTGGTCAACCGCTACCGGCCGGCCAAGCCGGCGGTGGCGTTCGTCAGCGGCTTCGGCATCAAGAGGGGCGCTATAGCGTCCTCGGTGGCGCACGACTCCCACAACCTCATAGGGGTCGGCACCAGCCCCGACCTTCTGGCCAAGGCGTTCAACGCCGTAGTGGCCCAGGGAGGCGGCTACTACGCGACCGACGCCGCGAACAGCTCGACGGTGGAGCTGCCGGTCGCGGGCCTCATGAGCACCCTCACCTGCGAAGAGGTGGCCCGCAAGGAGGAGGAGATCACTGCCTTCGTCCACGGCATGGGCTGCACCCTCCCTGCGCCGTTCATGACCCTCTCGTTCCAGTCCCTGCTCACCATCCCCGAGATCAAGCTCGGGGACCTCGGCCTGTTCGACACGCTGCGCGGGCGGCAGGTCGATCCGGTCGTGAGCGGGCCGGAATCCGAGATGATCGTAGATGCCAGTCCCTGATCGAAAGCTGCAGAGGCTCCGAGCTTCGGTGGAGCGGTCACCGGTGGTGAGGATGGACACCTATGACTACGTGGTGGCGCCGATCACCGATGGCATACCGTGCGTGGACCCGGAGATGCTGGGCGAGGTGATCGATCGCCTGATGGAGATCGCCGACCTCGACTGCGACGTGATACTCGCGCCCGAGGCCATGGGCATCCCGCTGGCGGTGCCGCTGTCCCTCCGCTCGGGCATCCCTTTCTCGGTGGTGCGCAAGAAGAAGTATGGCCTCCCGGGGGAGGTGGAGGTCGACCAGGTGACCGGTTACTCCAGGGGTTCCCTGTACATAAACGGCATCCGCGACACCGAACGCGTGGTGGTGGTCGACGACATCGTGTCCACCGGCGGCACGTTGAGGTGCATATTGTCGACGCTGAGGCGGATGGACGTGCGGATAGTGGACGTCATCGCGGTGCTGGAGAAGGGGAACGGCAGGCCGTCGCTGGAGCGCGAGCTCGGGCTGCGCATAAAGACGCTGCTCAGGGTGGAGGTCAGGGACGGGAAGGCGGTCGTGACCGAGCCACTGCCATGAGGGCCTCGCAATGAGGACGAAACATTAATGGCCCTCATGTCGTTGCCAGCTTGATCACGGCCACGACCGCCAGCGCTCTGGGAGGACCTGCGACGGCGGCCGGGCCCTCGAGGGTTCGACATGGCAGATGCTGAGAGCTTCAGGTGCAAGTTGGTGAGTTATGACGAGATCGCCAAATGGACCGCGGACGTGGCCAAGCAGGTCCAGGCCAGCGGTTACGATCCGACGGTGATCGTGGGCCTCACGCGCGGAGGCTGGGTCCCGGCAAGGCTGCTATGCGACACCCTCAGCGTCAAGAAGCTGTACGCGGTCAAGACCGAGCACTGGGGAGTGACCGCGAACCAGAACGGGAAGGCGCTGCTGACCCAGGAGCTGAACTCCGACGTGAAGGACGAGTCGGTGCTGATCGTCGACGACATCACCGACACCGGCGAGTCGCTCACCCTGGCCACCGCTCACCTGGCCGACAGGCATCCCCGGGAGATCAGGACCTCGACCCTGCTGCACATCGCCCACTCTAAGATGGAGCCGGACTTCTACTCCGTCAGAGTGCCCGAGGACAAGTGGACCTGGTTCATCTTCCCGTGGAACCTGCACGAGGATATGCGGACGCTTCTGCCCAAGACGCTCACCGAGCCGAGGGACGATGCCGGGATCCGCCGGGCGTTCAAGAAGCAGTTCAGGATCGACGTCCCCCTCCCGCTGGTGCGCTCGACGCTGAAGGAGCTTGCGGCGGTCAACAAGGTATCCAAGAGCAGGGACGGCTGGACCAGGGTGGAGAAGCACTAGGGTCCTTCCGGACCGTCCGAGGGCCCTCATGCTCGATCAGCTCAAAGCAAGCCTGGAGCAGGCCCAGATCATAAACGTGGGCGGCTACGATTACTTCATCCACCCGATCACCGACGGCATACCGCGCGTGAGCCCGACCCTCCTGGACGAGGTGGTCAGGGCGATGCTCCGGGTGGGCAACTTCGACTGCGACGTGATACTCGCGCCCGAGGCCATGGGCATCCCGCTGGCGGTGATGCTCTCCCAGCACGTGGGCGTCCCATTCGCGGTCGTACGAAAGCGAAGGTACGGCCTTCCGGGGGAGGTGGAGGCGGGGCAGTCCACCGGCTATTCCGAGGGCCGCCTCTACATCAACGACGTGAGGCCCGGGGATCGGGTGGTCATCGTCGACGATGTCCTCTCCACCGGTGGGACCCTGAGGCCGCTCGTGCTCGCCCTCAGGGACATGGGTGCAGAGGTCGTCGATGTACTGGTCGTGGTGGAGAAGGGGGGCGTCCGCCCGTCGCTGGAGCGCGAGCTCGGGATGCCCATCCGCGCGCTCGTAAAGGTGGAGGTCCGCGGCGGCCGCCTGACGATCGTCAACGAGATCACTTCACCAGGCGCTTCCTCATCAGGTACACCGCGGGAATGAACGTCGCCACGGTGGCGACCGCCACATAGGTGAGGGCGGTCAGGTCCATCCATCGCATCAGCCCCAGGGACATGTCCCGCACCAGTATGCTTATGTGGGTGAGCGGGAACACGTATGCTATCGGTTCCGCCGCTCCCAGCTGGGAAGTGGGGAAGAACGTGCCGCCCAGCAGGAACATGGGTGTGACCAGCAGGTAGAAAGGGTAGTTGAAGGAGTCCAGATTTGGCACGATGGCGGTGAATATCATGGCGATCGCCGAGAACATGAGGCCCCCGAGGAACGCCAGGAGCGGCACCGTTAGAACGGTCAGCCCGGTGAACAGCACCTCGGGGAAGAAGGTCAGCCCCATGGCCTCTATCACGATCAGCACTATGGTGGAGTTGAGGAAGCTCTTGCTCGCTCCCCAGAGAATCTCGCCGGCGATGACGTCCTCGATGCTGACGGGCGTAGCGACTATGGCGTCGAACGTCTTCTGGTAGTGCATCCGTACGAACGACCCGTAGGTGCACTCGAAGAACCCGCCATACATGATCGAGATCGCGACCAGCCCGGGGGCGAGGAAGCGCACGTATCCTATGTCCTGTCCAGCGTACTTCAGACCGACAATGAGCCCGCCCAGACCCGCGCCCAGGGCGACCAGGTACAGCAGCGGTTCCAGGATGGAGGGCATGAAGTTGGTCTTCCAGGTCTTGAAGAACACGTCAGCGTTGCGCCTCCAGACCAGCCACGCGCCGGAATCGATGCTGGAGAGCACGCTCAATCTCTCAGCCTCCTTCCGGTGAGCCTGAGGAACACGTCCTCCAGGGTGGCCGGCCGGACCGTCGAGTAGGTGTCCGGGTAGCTCTTCCGGAACTCCGACTGAACCATCTGGCATTCCTTGGCATATACGTATATGCGGTCGGCCGAGCGCTCCACCTGGTCGCTGGTGGCCCTAAGGTGGTCCTCGATGTCCTTCCCGTTCGGCTCGATGACCTCCATGACGCAAGGGCCCACCACCTGCTGTATGAGGTCCCTCGGCCTACCTTCGACCAGGAAGCGCCCGCCCTCCATGATCACCAGCCGGTCGCAGAGCTGCTCGGCCTCGTCCATGTAGTGGGTCGAGAGTATGATGGTCGCGCCGTTCCTCCTCAGTTCCCTTATCTGCTCCCATATCAGGTGGCGGGCCTGGGGATCAAGCCCCGTTGTCGGTTCGTCCAGGATGAGCAGGCGCGGTTCGTTGATGAGCGCCCTGGCCACGATGAGCCGGCGCTTCATCCCCCCCGACAGCTCATCGATCTCCACGTCCGCCTTGTCCTCCAGGTGCATGAGCTCCAGCAGCCGCCGGGCCCGCTTCTCCGCCTCCGCATGGGAGATCCGGAAGTAGCGTGCGTAGGTGGTCAGGTTACGGATGACCGTGAAGTCCGGGTCCAGGTTGTTCTCCTGGGGCACCACTCCGATGCGGGCCTTGATCTCCTTGCTGTGACCGGTAACGTCCATCCCCAGCACCTCCAGCTTTCCAGAGGTGATCGGCGAGACGCCCTGGACCATGCGCATGGTGGTCGACTTCCCCGCTCCGTTGGGACCGAGGAAGCCGAAGATCTCGCCCTCCTCTATGTCGAAATCGATATGGTCAACGGCAACGAGCTCATCATATTTCTTCGTCAGCTGCCTGGCGGAAACCACGGACATGCGAGATATCGTATCCTAGCTACACATAAAAAAATGAACGCAGGCTAAGGGTACGGGCGAGCCATTTCATCGTCCCGCGGGAAGGGTGGGACGTGGACCTCCCTCTACTGATGGCCGTGCTGTACGTTTCGCTGCTGGGGGCCTGTCTGGGCTCCCTGACCGGCCTCGCGCCGGGGCTGCACGTGAACACCCTCGCCCTGGTGCTGGTGGCTTCCGCTCCCGCCATCCTCCCGGCGCTGGAGGAGCTCAGCGTGCTTCTGGGCGTGGAGCGCCAGAGCGCACCGCTGCTGCTGGTGGCGGTGATAGTCTCCGCCGCGGTGGCCCACTCCTTCCTCGACCTGCTGCCGTCGATATTTCTGGGGGCCCCGGAGGAGGGCACCGTGCTGAGCATGCTCCCGGGGCACCGCATGCTTCTCGAGGGGAGGGGGCTCGAGGCCACCAGGTGCTCGGCGTACGGAAGCCTGGTGGGGGCGACCGCGGCGGTCGCCGCCTGCCTGCCGCTGTCCCTTGTCCTCGGCCCGCCCCTGAACCTCTTTCCACTGCTGGACGCGGTCACCCCGGCAGTGATCGTGGTGGCCCTCGTGACCCTGGTCCTATCGGAACGGGGGCGGAGGCTCGAGGCCTGCATCATCGTTCTCAAGGCTTCGAGCACCGGGGCGGTGGTGAGCGTGGCGCACCAGGTGCCGGTCGACGGCCACGAGGTCTCGGCATCCGGGACGGTGGAGAGGGGGCCGACGGGGAAGCGCTATCTCCGCACCGCGACCGGTCGCTGGAGGATGAGGCGGGCGGGCCGGCTCCGCGGCACGGTGCGCGTGGAGGGGGTGTGGCGCGTCCGCCGCAGCGCCCGGAGGGAGCGCTCCCTGGCCGTCGTGCTGCTGGTCCTCTCGGGGGTGCTGGGCATCACCTGCACGGAGGCAAGGCTGCCCCTCTCGGACGTCTTCGAGGGCATGGGCCAGAGCATACTGTTCCCGCTGCTCACCGGGCTGTTCGGGCTGCCGTCGATCATCGCCTCCCTCGGCAGCGCGTCCGTGCCCCCGCAGGACCTCGGGTCCGGGGAAGGCGGTGATCTGGCCGCCGGTCTCCGGGGGGCGTTCTCAGGGGCACTGGTGGGCTGGTTCCCGGGCATATCCTCGACCACCGGGGTCATCATCGCCTCCGCTCTCGACCGCAGGGGCGGGAAGGGCGAGGGCGCCACTAGGAGCTACCTGACCATGGTCTCGGCGGTCGGCACGTCGTCCACCGTGCTCGGTCTCCTGGCGCTCGCCCTGGCGTTCAAGGGCCGGTCCGGCGCCATGCTGGCCGCGAAGGAGGTGCTGGGGAGGGACGGTGCCGCCCTCATCGCTCCGTCCTCGCCGTGGTTCCCCCTGCTTATGGTCTCCATCCTGGTCTCTGCAGCTGCCTCCTACCGCCTGACGCTCGTGCTCGGCAGGTGGTTCGCGAGGTCGGCCGCCGGCGCGGACCTCCGCCTGCTGAACAGGGGCATCCTGTTCCTTCTGGTGGTCCTGGTGTTCGCTTTCTGCGGCCTGCCCGGGCTCGTGGTCCTCGTGGTATCGACCCTCCTAGGCATCCTGCCGCCCCGCCTGGGCGTGGGGAGGGTGCACCTCGTCGGCTGCCTCCTGCTGCCGTCGGCGCTCTCGTTCCTGGGCCTAGAGGCATCGCTCCTGGCGGTGCTTTGATCGCCCGGCGTCGTCCCTGTCCCGCAGCTCCCGGAACCCCCACCCGAATGGAGAGAGGAGCTCGGCCGCCCCGCGCAGGGCGAACTCCACGTAACGCTCAGCGTCGTACCTCTCGTCACCGTCCAGGAACGGTGCGGCGCGGACACGCTGCCAGGAGCTGCCGCTCCTGGAGTCGGTTATGAGATACTCCACCGACTGCCCGGGCTGCAGCTCAAAGCCCCGGTCGTGGAGCTGGCGGAGCGCGGCCACCGAGTCGTTGAACTGCACGTACTCCTCCAGCCGCCGGGAGATGCTCCTCCTCATGACCAGCCGGTCCCTGCTCACCGTCCCCGAGCGCACCTCCTCCACGTACCGGTCCAACACATCGAGGGACGAGGGAACGAGCTCCAGGAACGAGGATGCGTCGCTGGCGGAGGAGAGGTGCTTGAGCATGTCCTGCTGGAGGTCCTCCACCAGCGGGGGAGTGTCCTTACGCCGGACGGCGATGCCGCGTACCTTCAGCTCGCCGCTCTCGAACCTCCCGTAGTAGCGGTTCAGCGCCCCGACCCCGGTGGATATGTTGGGCAGGAAGACGATCCACGAGTACCGCCCCTCGAGGCCGAGAGGTATGCCGATCTCCCGGCCGATCTCCTCGCAGTACGAGGAGATGTTGCCGTCCCCTTTCAGCCAGAGGGAGTCCACGATGCCGTGAAGCACCTCGAACCCCCGCCTCTCGGCGAGGTCGGCCGAGCGGACCAGGATGTCCCTCCCGAAGGCGGTGATGGATTCGTGGCACTCGATGCGGCCGAAGCGAGCGTTGCGGTAGCCGGTGTAGCCGAAGCAGGTGACGAGGACCCACTTCAGCGCCTTGGAGCGCTGGTCGTACATCTCCCCCTTCCGCCCGCCCTGCTTCCTCAGCTCCTTGTACACCCGGCGGCGGCTGAGTATCGGCATCAGGACCTTGGGCACCAGCCCCGTCCGCTTCTCGCAGATGTGGTAGCCGAGCTCGGGCACCGTCCGCGAGGAGCGGGGGCAGCAGCTGCACATGATCGTCTCCGGGGAGATGTTGTGCACCACCATGATGCTCGGGTACAGGGAGAAGAAGTCCACCTCCCACACCCCTTCGTGGACGCCGACCCGGGGCTCGTAGATGAACCCCCCACGGTCGGAGACGATCAGCGCCCCGGCGGTCTTGAAGTCCTCCGGCCGGTTCTTCTTCCACAGGATGACGTGCCCGGTGCGCACCGCCTCGTTCACCTGCATGGCGCTGATGGCGCTCCCCGGCGATAGACGGGAGAGGTCCTGCAGCGGGATCATCGACAGCCGCGACAGCTCGATGAGGCCGGTGAGCCCGCTCTCCCGGAAGGTGAACGAGGCCTCGCGGTCTATGTGCACCCTGCCTCTCAGCTTGTGGCCTGGCGGCTTGTACACGATACGGCCGTAGGTGAAGAAGCTCTTCCCCCGGGAGGTTCGCTCTCCGGCCTCCCGTCCCAGCTCCAGCGTCACGCCGTTCTCGGCGGCCCTCCTCTGCAGGTACGGCAGGTAGAAGCTATCGCCCTTCGTGGTGTAGATGATGTCCGGGTCCTCGGCCCTCACCAGCTCCTGGAGCTGCTCCAGTATGGAGTCCTCCGGCCCGTCCAGCACGACGTTGTTCGCTTCCACCGAGGCTATGGGGTCATCGAAGGTCGGTATGCCCACGCCCCCCGTCCTGACCTTCAGGTCGATGGAGCTCAGGGATGGTATGGGGTAGTCGATGCGCAGGTTGGAGTCCAGGGAGCGCAGGGACGGCAGCTCCACCAGCCCCATGGAGAATATGCCCTTCTTCAGGAAGTACCGCTGGTCCATGCGCAGGTCGACGTCGTAAAGCAGGTAACCGTGGTAGTTGCCCCACGAATCGATGGTCACCGCCAGCGGCTGGACCGCCGAGTAGTCGCGCACCGCTATCGAGAGGACGTCCCTCTCCCCCTCACCCAGCCCGGTGCGGCGGCGGACCACGGAGGTGTCCTTCACGCCGATCAGGGCGAGATCGTCCCTCAGCTTCTCCAGCCTGTCCCTCGGTGCATACACATAGATGCGGGGAACGAAGTCCTCGACCACCCTCTCCATGCCCTGGTTGGTCCTCACCCAGGTGACCATGCGGTTCTCCGCCATGTCAGCATAGCAGTCCAGGACCCAGCCCCTCATTCCCTCCCCTTCAGTCGTCGTATGTCCTTCTCCTGCTCCAGCAGGATGGACAGCAGCGCGCCCTCCACCGGGTCGGAGAAGGCCGCGTAGGTGGAGGCCGAGGAGTGCGCCCTCGCCCGGTTCACCATCTGGTCGAACGCCTCGCGGTCGTCCTTGGGCAGCGCTCGACGAAAATCGGCCCAGCTCTGTATGATAGACTCCAGCGTCATCCGGTATGTAGGTACGGTCCTTCCCATGTTATCGCCCCATGAACTCCTCCAGAGTGGTCTGGTTGTGCGGCACCGCGTGATACAACATCGTCTCCTGGCGGTTCGGCAGGACGATGCGCAGGCAGCCTGATGCGTTCTCTATGCGCACGATATCGTCCGCGGTGCTGTACAGCAGGCTCTTCAAGCTCTTGCGCTGCAGGAGCTTCATCAGCCCGTAGTTGGTGACGAGCGTTGCCGTGCGCTTCCGCCTGGACAGATCATGCAGCCGCTCCACGCACCTCTTGATGAGCTGGTAGGACTCGGACCACCGCATCTCCTTGTCCTGGAACATGTCCGGCAGGCAGGACACGATGATCATCCCCGCCCCGGTGCGCGCGATCTCCTCCTCGAGCCGCTCATCGATCAGGGAGACCAGCTGGTAGGCGGTGAACGCCCTCGCCACGCTGATGCTGTCCAGGACCTCCGTCCGGTCCAGCCCGAAGCGCTTGCATATCCGCCCCAGCTCGTACGGGTCGACGCAGTTGCCGCCGTCCACCCACACCACCTCCTGGCCCAGCGTGCTGACGCCGTTGACGCATAGGACATGGGTGAGGTCGAAGACCATGCGGTCCGAGGAATCGATGAGGGTCATGCAGCCCTGTCGAAGACCTCCGAAGAACGCGTCCAGCGTCGGAATGGACGTGCGGACCGTCCCGTGGTCCGTCAGCTCCCGGCGCGGCACCATGGCCAGCGCGCCCGCTTCCCTGGTCGCTATGCTCATTCTCTCATCATCCCCTCCGCCTTGGGATTATTAATCCGAAGCCGGGAGAGGTGCCCGAAAGTAGCCCTTCGTTTCCGGTGAGCTGGGAACGTGCGCGGGCGCCGAAACGCAGGGCCAGGACGGGAACGGGGCGGCACCGGGGGCGCCCAGCGGCCTGGCCAGTGACCCCCAGCATTATCTATGCCCGGGCAACGTAGTTCCATGAAGGATCAAAATGCCAAGCTGCAACGATATGAAGATGAACCAGGTATATGTCTGCGAGAGCTGCGGGTTGGAGCTGAGGGTCGTCAAGGAATGCAGCGAGTGCGGCACTGAGACCTCAACGTCCCAATCCTGCGGATGCGTACAGGGCTGCTCCTTCGACTGCTGCGGCAGTCCGATGAGGCTGCAGGGCTGAGCGTCCACGGGCCCCCAGCCATTCAAGGCCGCCACCCGGGCCGAGCCTTGCCCGGCGGTACGCCGTGAGAGCGGGCGCGCTGGGGGCACGGCCCCCTGCCCTCCGGCGATCAGCACCCTTCCCGGCCTCCCCCGGCGGCCGCACGGACCATCGTGTCATGCCGCTGCGGGCGAGATGACCTTTCGCTTCGGCGAGCGTCCCGGCAGATACCTTTAACTACTCTATCCAGCATCGAAACCGGGATGTCGGGGAGAGCACTGACCATGCGCCTGGGGAACGGCGTAGAGGTCCTTGGGAAGGAGGAGTACCATTTTGACGCCGACGTGATAGGGCCGGCCGGCACATTCTGTGTCTCCCACGCTCACTCCGATCACCTGCCCAAGCGCGTCGTCGGCACCGAGGTGGTCGCCTCGGACGTCACGCTCCGCTGCCTGAACGACCGCAGCAAGAAGCGGTTGACCATGGGGTCGGCCGAGGGCATCGAGTCGTTCGACGCCGGGCACATGGCCGGCTCCCGGATGTTCCAGGTGGAGGTCGACGGCCGCAGCGTGCTGTACACCGGTGACCTGTGCACCAGGGACCGCTGCGGGAACAAGGGGGCCAGGCCGGTCAAGACCGACATCCTGATCATCGAGTCGACCTATGGGAAGCCGCGCTACGTGTTCCCGCCCAGCGACGTCATAGCCTCCCTGGTCCGGGACGAGGTGGAGGACATAATCTCCCAGGGCCGTCCCGTCTCCCTGTACGCCTACCCCTTCGGCAAGTCCCAGGACATGCTTCGAGTGCTGAGCGAGTTCGATCCGTTCGCCGACCGGTCGGTGTACAACGCCACCTCCCTGGTCAGGGGGGAAGCCTCCTCTCCGGACTGCAGGCTGTGGGACGGGGAGGATCCCGACGACCCGTTCGTGGTCATCTGCTCCCCGTGGCTGAACCGCACGCAGAACGGCGATGTGCTGCGCAGGAGGAACCCCAAGCGGCTGGCGGTATCGGGGTGGGCCATCGACAGCGGGTACAAGGCCAGGCTCGGCGTGGACGAGGCGTTCCCCTTCTCCGACCATGCCGACTTCAACGACCTGATGTCGTTCGTCAAGGCCTGCGAGCCGGAGCTGGTCATAACCCATCATGGGTTCGCCGATTCCCTGGCCTACGAGATCAAGGCGAGACTGGGCATCGAGGCCAGGCCGCTGATCAAGGGGCAGCGCTCGCTGCTCGAGTTCTAGCTCCGGCCCGGGGCATCCTGCCTAGATGCCGTTCAGGCGATGGTCGTACTTGCCGGTGACTATCCGGTCCATCACGATGTCGCCGATCCTGTCGAGCTGGGCCTCCGGGAACAGCCCGGACGATATGCTCTTCGTCCCCATGGATGAGAGCATGTATACCGTTCCCCGCGACACGCCGAACCTCCTGGCGATCGGCCCCCTGGTGACCCAGACCATCTGCACCTTGTCATAGCTCATGACCACCATCTCGCGGTCGAGGATGCCATTGACGAACGTGAACAGCTCCTCGCCGATGTCGATCTCCCTGATGCGATAGGACGCGCGGGCCGCGAGGATGAACGAAGCGATGGCCAGCGCCGTTAGCAGCGGGAGAACGTACGCCAATGCGGCCATCACGCCCGTGCGGGACGAGTGCTCCCCGTAGGCAATCAGCGACGGATAGGTCATGATCGCGACCAGGATCACGGAGGCGATCGCCGCCCTCGCCATGAGCACGCTCCTCGCGCCCTCCGCCTGCCTGCTCGGACCGCGCTCGTAGACGAACTCGGGCACCAGCTCGCCGAGCACCTTCTGGATGGTGGCGTCGTCCTTGAGGAGGCAGATGACCGGGCGGGTGTTGCCGTTGCCGTCGTTCGAGGCGATGCCCACCACCTCCGCCTCGATGCACGACCGGTGCATCAGCCTGGATGCCAGTGTGCTCTTCACTCGGACGGCGTTGACCTTGGAGATGCTGAACGAGGTCTTGTACGTCCGCACCAGGCCGTGCTGCAGGTAGATGATGCTGCCCTTGCGGTACGCCTTGAAGTTGTAGTAGCGGAACAGCTGCATCGTCGACGGCACCACCTGTACCAGGAAGAACATCCCCAGGGAGGTCAGGGCCGAGCCCCCCGACCCCGCGTCCGCCACCGTGGAGCGATACAGCTCGATGACGGAGTTCAACAGGAACACGGCGCCCAGCAGGTTCTGGAACGTCGGGACGCTGAACAGGCTGTGGATGACGACATCGGCCGGGGAGAACGATACCAGCATCTCGACGTTCTCCTCCTCTTCCGGAGCCAGGTCGTGAGCGTACATCCGACGTGACACATCGTTCCTAATGCGCTCCGCAACGTCCTGCCTGAGGGTCAGGCTCGCCTCCGGGGCCATTGCATTATGGCCGGAGTTGATGTTGATCATCAGCTTGGACGTCCCGAACAGCCTGTTGAGCAGGCCGCGGTTGACGTTCACCGCCGCTATCTTCGAATAGGGCAGGGTCTTCTTCAGCTTGAACAGCGTGCTCCTCTCGATCACCATGTCCATCTCGTTGAAACGGATGATGGTCATCTTCCACTGACGGTAGTTGAAGAAGACGACCACCACGAGGGCGGCCGCGCACACCCACGCGACCGTGCTCATGTCGAGCCGTCCGAAGACGAGGATGATGACCGCCAGCGAGAACATGAGGCGGAGAGAGTTCTCCACGATGATCGTGGGATGGCATCTCATGCTATCATCGGACACGTTCATTCCCTGTCCCGGAGCATGGTACCGACCAGTTCGTTGAGCCGGTCCGCGATCTTCTCCGCTTCGTCGATCTCCAGGTACCTGATGGTCGCGGTGCCTCCAGCGGTGGTTATGTTGACGTGCCCCAGCCCGAGCATGTTGTCGATGGGGCCCCTCGTAACCTCGACCTGGTGCACCCTCTCGATCGGCACCATGATGTGCCTTAGCACCAGTATGCCGTAGCGGACGTCCACCTTGTCCCTGGTTATCCTGTACCGGTACCGAGCATAGAAGATCTGAGGTGCTGCGAGGACATAGGCCAGTAGGAGCGCGAGCGCGCTGATGCCCAGGAGCCATACGGTGCCGCTCGCTGAACCGAGCCTATCGTTGGCATAGTGCATCACCAGAGCGAACGCGGCCAGGAGGACGGCGTACGCGATCCCGTAGCCGATGTACATCGATCGCATGCACTTACGGTTCAGCCTTCGGTAGCCGTCCGTTCCCTCTTCCGTCTTGATCGATGTCTTCTCCTCGGTCATGGTCTCACCAGGGGGCCGGAGATGCAAGTTCAGTACTTCAATGTGCTTGTCCCGGTTCCCGGAGCCGGTGGACGGTACGCGACCTGCCCTACGGATCATAATTATAGCGAGGATGCCCATCCACCTCCATGGCCATCGGTAGACGCTGCAGGCGGTGCGGGGAGCTCTTCGTCCCTAGCCTGTTCGGTCTGAACTTGTTCGTGGTCAGAATAAGGCGCTGCAACGTTTGTGGCAAGCTCACCCCGCTCTACATCTGGGGCGACGGCCCGGCCGCAGGGCAGCCGGAGGAGGAGACCGACTCCCACGTGGCGGCGACCGAGCGTGATGAGGGGGAGGCGCTCAGGCGCCGCATCGAGGAGTCGAAGTACGACCGGTGACCGCCTTCAAGGCTCACCGGTCCAGCGCAACGCGGAAGTCGTCCTCGGTCAGACGGAAGAGGTACCAGTCCATCTTCTTGGCGCCCATCCCCTCGTAGAAGCGATGGGCCGGGGCGTTCCAGTCCAGCGCGGTCCACTCCATCCTTCCGCACTCGCGGTGCTCTGCCTCCTGGACGCAGAAGCGGAACAGCTCCCTCCCGATCCCCTTCTTGCGATGCTCCTCTAGAATGAAAATATCCTCGAGGAAGAGCGTCGGGCGGGCCAGGAACGTGGAGTAGGTGAAGTAGAAGGCCAGGTAGCCGACGGGAGCTCCATCCAGCATCGCGAGGTACGCATGGAACATCGGCGGGTCGGAGGTGACGTCCCTTATCAGCCGAGCCCTGCCCTCCTCGTCCGGAGGGTCGAGAGCCTCGAAGTCCGCCAGCGCCTTGATGAGTTCCACATACCGGTCGACGTTGTTCCGGTCGACCTTCACTATGCTCAGTCCCTCGGTCCTCTTGACCATGGCTCCCTGAATCCCGGCGACCTAGATTAACCTCACTCCTCGCCCGCCTCTTCCTCCTCGTCCTCGAAGGAAAAGAGCTCGTCGATGCCGGCCCCAAGGGCCCTGGCCACGTCGTGAGCGAGGCGGAGGGAGGGGTTGTATTTACCCTTCTCCAGGAAGACGATGGTCTCCCTCCTCACTCCGACCTTCTCGGCCAGCTGCTCCTGGGTGAGGTTCGCCCGGACCCGGTGCTCCTTGATGGCGGTCCTCATTCCACGTCTCCCTTGCGGCCGAGGTACCGATTGAACATCATTATCGACACGACCATGGTGATAAGGACGGCCCCCGTGGCCTGGGGCATCGAGATCTTGTACCCCCCGCCCATGCCGTACACCATGCCCAGGAAGCCGACCATCACCAGCACCACATACCACGAGTAGGTGGCCGCTCGGGTACCGATGCGTGCCGTCCGCTCGTCTTTTAGCGGCTCTCTGAGGCCGAGGTACTCGAAGAGCCCGCCACCGAACAGGCCGAGGCCCAGCAATATCTCCAACCACAGTATGTCATCCAGGTTGTTCTCGACGATCATCAGTATGCCGGTGGCGACCAGCAGCGCCCCACCCAGCAGCATGCTTATCGTGCGTGCCTTTACCATCTTTTCAACAGGCTCTTTTCCCATCTCCATGCTCACCCATGTTATGTAGTTCTAACTTATTGTTAGATTAACATAACTCACATATTTATTGATTGTTATTGATTTCTAACAGGCATTACATTCCTGCGTTGGCCGGAAGGCAAGTTATTTCGATTCCTGGACTTTACCTAGCAAGGGGTCTGAATGCGAAGGGTCGTACTATCGTACAAGATGGTCAATGAGCACATCTGCAGCAACTTCCTGCCCAGCTTGGTAAAGAGCGGCATGAGCGTGAACGTGCTGAGGTGCGCACCGGTCGGACCCCGGTTCGGCCACAGCCTGGTCAGGATACAGGGACCTCATGAGCTATGTGAGACGGAGATGGCAAACATCAAGGACCGGGTGGGGAGCTGGTGCACCGTGGAGCTGTCCAAGACCGCGCCGGGCGACTACATCGCCATGGTCTCCAACCACGACTGCGCGATCTGTCATCTCATCACCGGCTCCCACTGCTTCCTGGAATCGTGCACCATGAAGGAGGATGGCACCCTGGTTTGGAATCTGGTCGGACCAGACGCCGACTCCATCCGCAAGCTCATCGCCGGGCTGAAGGAGACCGGCCGGGAGGTGAAGATCCACTGCACTCGCGAGCAGGAGTCGCGCAACGCCCTGACCTTCAGGCAGAAGCAGGCGCTGCTCATGGCGTTCGACGAGGGGTTCTACGACATCCCGCAGAGGACCACCCTGCAGGAAATGGCGCCGCGCCTGAAATGCTCCAAGTCCACCCTGAACGTCATGCTGAGGCGAGCGGAACGCAAGGTCCTTGCGGAATACCTGGCACGCTCCTAGGAAGGGGTTTGAGGCGGGGCGGGAGGAAAAGCTAAGGGATACGCCCCGCTAGATGGCTTACTTCTTCTTGGGCAGATTCTTCACGGTGTCGACCATGGCCTTGAGGTTGGTTTTGTCGATCATCGCCGACAGCCCGCAGCCGGCCGAGATGATGTTGAACCCGGCGTCCACGGACTTCATGGTCATCTCCTTTACCTGCTCGGGAGTTCCCTGCAGGAGGGGCCGCACCACGCCGACGTTACCGATGAGGGCAGCGCGGCCGTTCACGATCTTCACCGAGCGGTACGGATCGCTCTTCTCCTCGATGGAGAGCCCGTTGGCCCCGGTGGCCACCATGTTGTCCAGTTCCTCGGTCATGTTGCCGCAGATGTGCAGCACCTTCTTGGTGTTCTCCATTGCCCTGAACGTCTCCCTGACGTACGGCAGGGCGAACTCGCGGAACATCTCCTCCGACAGCATGTCCCAGGAGGCGGAAGGCTCGCTCATCTGGATGAGGTCGACCCCGAGGGTGTCAACGATCTTCAGCCACTCCTTCTCATAATCGGCGGCGAACTTGACGAACTTGTGCACCTTTTCTGGATCTGTCGCCACCCACAGCAGAAGGTTCTCGGTCCCGACCAGGTGACCGGCGATGGTGAACGGGCCGGTCACGCCGACGATGGTCGGAAGGTCCCCGGCACCGGCCTTCATCAATCTGGCCGCCTCGAGCACCACTCCGTTCCTCGCGAGCTTCGGGATCTCCGAGCGCTTCGGGAGGACCAGGTCCGCATCGGGGTCGTCGCGGTAGGGGTGGGACTTGACCATGGGGGTGCTGTTCTTGGTGCCCAGGAACACCTTGCATCCCAGCGCCTCGGCCTCGTAGCTCAGGCAATAAGGCACCCTCGCCGACTCCAGGCCCAGGAACGGGTATGCTGCCAGGGCCAGCTTGGACATCTTGATCGCGTCGGTGTGCACTTCGGGCCATGCCGCGCCACAGTAGTCCATCATCTGGGTCGTACCGGCTGTGGTCATTCCGGCCACGGGCGGCCTATCGTTCTCCTTGCATGCCAGGGCCCGCATCATGCGTTCCCGCATCGTTACTCCGTTCTCATCTCTGGATTTTGCAGTCATGTTAACCCACGCTTCCTTTGAAATAAATGAATGGTCGGGGGCACGGGGCCCCCTTAGATGGTTTCAGCTCACTTCGAAGGCTGTCCCTTCTTCGTCGTGTCCGTTGGCGTGCTGGTGGCCGGCGCACGTGCCTTCTCCTTGGACAGGAACGCACCGACGCACGCGATGATCATGCAGACGAACATGAACAGCCATATGACCTGATATCCTTCCGCTGTGCGGGTGGTGAGCATCAGGCCGGACACCTGCTGAAGGATGGCCCCGCCGGCGAAGGGGAATATGTTGAGCGCCGCGGTGGTCGTCCCCACTATGGTCAGGGGGAACAGCTCCTTGATCTGCGCGTAGCTGACCACGAAGAACCCGCCGAAGAACCCGAACATGAAGTTGATGGCCATCCAAGCTATCTCGCTGGTGATCGTAGCGCCCGCGAGCCAGATGGTCGCCCAGACGATCGTGTAGACCAGGGTACCAACGATGAGCACCTTCTTCCTGGACTTCAGGATCTTGTCCGAGAGTATCCCGGCGATGGGGCAGCCGAAGATCATCCCTATGCCCACGAAGGTCAGGACCATACTGTACGTGGTCTTGTCCCATCCGAGCACATCCTTGTAGAACGGACCGGCCCACAGACCCTGGTAGACCATGATGCTTCCGTACATGAAGAAGAACCATATCGCCAGGGGCCAGAAGTTCATGCCCGAGCCGAAGGTCATCTTCAGGGCCTTGACCATGGGGATCTTCTCCATCGTCTTGGCCTCGGGGACGGGCTCTCCCTTCTCCTCGGCCTCGATCTCCTGGATGGTGGGCAGGTTCATGTCCGCGGGGCGGTCCCTGGTGATCAGCCAGGCAACAGTCGCGAGGACCACGGATAGGATACCAAGGATCAGGAAAACCTCCTGCCAGCCTATGGCCTCCGACAATATCCCAAGAGGTCCAGCGGCGCTAAGGGCACCGATGTTACCGACCGCCAGCAGGATCCCGCTGAGCGAGGCGAACTCGTTCTTGCGGTACCAGGTGGCCAGGATCTTCATGATGGGGATGTAGACCATGGCCACACCCACGCCGATGAACACCCGACCGATGATGACCAGCTCGAAGCTGGTGGCGACGCCGGTCATTATGGCGCCGACCGCTGCCACGAGAGTGAAAAGGCTGACCGTCTTACGCGGTCCCCAGCTATCCGTCAGTATTCCCGACGGCAGTTGCATTACCGTATAGGCGTAGAAGTACGCCGAGCTCAACAGCGCGATGGACGCTGCGTCTACCCCAAAGGAATCCATCAGGTCGCTAGAGACGACCGACGTGGACACCCTGTGGAAGTACACAAAGAAGTAGGCGAACGCCAGTATCCCGAACACCGCCCATCGGTAGCTCAGGACCTTCTTAACCTTGCTCTTGTCCAGTGTCATTCATACCCTCCAATATCTCATCGGTGGCTCCGATGATTCCTCGCCGGAGTTATGACCAAGTGCGGACATTATGGAGGTGGCGAACATGTTCGGACGAGGATGGGTATAAGCATGCAACGGCGGAATGGTTCGCTGTCCAGCGAATGAACTAATATGTATATTTTTCTGTTCTCAGAATATATCCAGATATGCGGGCTACCACATTTTCGGGTAGGTCCCGGCGGGCATGAACACTCGGTCGGTGGAAACGGCCACTCCTTCCTTGGCCCTGACCATCTCCTCGGCCGTCATGGAGGCCGTTCCCACGGCGATGGCCTCACCCTTGGCGGTGAAAATGGCGACCATGGCATCCTTGTTGATCTCGGCATCGACCCTTGCCACCCCCACTGCGGCAAGGTCCGCGCCATGGCACACGGCATCCACCGCGCTGTCCTTGACGATGATCTTTGGCAGGGGGTCGAACAGCACCTCGATGGGTAGGAGCATAGAGCGAAGCCACCGCTCATCCCCCTCCTTCCACTCGACATAGGCGTCCTTGATGTCCTGCAGCGTGACCGCCTTGTCCTCGGTCATGTTGCCGGAGCGGGTCCTCCGGAGGTCCTCCATGCTCGCACCGACCCCCAGGGCATCGCCGATGTCCACGCACAGGGTTCGGATATAGGTGCCGGCATCGCATTCCACCCGGAATAGGATGTCGCGCCCGCGGATCTCCAGGATGTTCAGCGTATGTATCGTCCGGATGCGCATCTGTCTCTTCACGGCCGAGCGCACCGGGGGCGTCTGATAGATCCTCCCGACGAAGGTTCCCATGACCCTCCGGACGTCCTCCTCCTTTCGGTCGCGGTGGAGCCGCATGAGGCAGACGTACTCCTTGTCCGATCGGAGAGTGAGGTTGAGCGCGCGGACCGCCCGACCGGTCGCTATGGGTAGCACGCCGGACACCTTGGGGTCTAGCGTACCGCCGTGGCCGATCTTCTCGATGTGCAGGATGTCCCGCACCCACGCCGTGGCCTGGTGGGAGGTCGGCCCCATGGGCTTGTCCATGATGATGGTCCCGGCCTCCAGGAGCTCCTCTATCGTCCTCTCTGACGGCCTCTTGCCTGCTCTCGCATCGAGCGGGTTCTTGTCACGGACGAGCATCTCAGCCATGGTGCGCCACCGCAGCGTCGCAGATGATGTCGGCCACCTGCTCCGGGGTCTTGTATGTGGTATCGATCACGAGGTCGTAGATGTTCCGGTCGTGTATATCGATATCGTAATAGGTGAGGTACCGGCGGGCCTCGCATTCCTCGCGCTCGACGATCTCCCGCTTCCTCTGTTCCTTCGTCCCCCCCTCCCGCTCCGCCACCCGGGCGGAGCGGACATCGAGGTCGGCGCACATGTACACCCTGAACGCCGGAATGCAGTTCCTCGTCAGCATGTATGCGGTCAGGCGTCCCTCGAGAAGGAGGTCGTCCCGGGACCTGGCGATCTCAACCATCCTCTGATCGAGCTGACGGTCCACGTCGGGATCGGACTCGCACATGGAGCCGAAATCGGCCAGGGACATCGAGGATTCCCTGGCCAGCTGCCGGAAGATGTCCCCGGATACGACGACCTCCAGGTGGAGCCTGTTCGCGACCATCCTGCAGGCCGTGGTCTTCCCTGACCCCGGCGGACCGCTTATGGTGATCCTCATGCCGCCTGAGCCTCGACCTGTCTCAGCTTCTTCCTGAACTCGAAGTATCGCAGGGCGCGGCTGAGGATCTGCCCGAACGGTATGCTGATCAGGGAGTAGAGGAGCACCCAGTTCGGGAGTACGTTCGAGGCGGTCAGGCTCACACTGCTGGCCCACGGGACGTTCACGATCGCGACCGCGGGGTCCAGGCTGCCGATCCAAACGGCCAGCCAGGCAAAGATGGGGACGATGGCCAGCATGGTTATTGGCATCAGCTTCATCTGGCCAGTGGACATGTCCATCGATTTCTGGAGGATCTTGGGCTGCTCCTCGGTGAGCTTCTTGATCTTGTACTTGTTGTTCTCCAACCGGGCCTTCTGGAGCTCCTTGTTGAAGGCGCTAACTATCTTCTGGCTCTCGGCCTGGCCGACATAGTCGGTGAAGAAATGCCTCAGGATGACCGACAGAGTGGTCATGAAGATGCCTGTGAGGAACAGCGTGACCACGGGCATGGAGCCGTTGAGGCCGACCGCCGGCTCAAGCACATACCCGACGAGCGTGCCCAGCAATGTCCTCATGGACTGGTCGAAGAGCACGAACATCGCCAGCACGAAGATGAAGATGGTGATGAACTGGTTCATCTGCTTCTTCGGGTCAGGGGCCGGCCGGGGCGGTAATGGTGCGTTCTGCATCTATCACTCGCCTCCGAAGAACCCTCTTAGCATCGGATGCATCTCCATCATCTGTTCCCTGCCCATCGCCTCGTAGAACTGGATCATGATGCCCACGGCCAGCAGCACACCGGTACCCGATGCGTTACCGACGGTACCGATGAGGTCGGCTCCGGCCGCCAGCGCTCCGACCATGGCACCGGAGATCACGGTCACCACCGGGATGTACCTCTCCAGCACGCGCTTCAGCACCCTGGGGTCACGCCTGAACCCGGGTATCTGCAGTCCCGAGTTCTCGATCTGCCTGGCGACCGCTTCCGGTCCCATGTTGGTGGTCATGATCCAGAACTTGGCGAACATGATCGAGCCGAGGACCATCACTCCGAAGAAGGTCACGACCTTGATCAGGATCTGCAGCGAACTGTGACCGAACACCGCCTCCGCGTACGTCTCCGGGTTCAGCATCGGCAGCAGCCATCCGGCCAGGCCGCTGGGGGTGCTTAGGTACCATGCAAGCCCTCCGGCCGCAGACGTCCCTGAGCCCGCAGTGTAGTAGCCGAGCCAGTTGTTGTGGCCGAGCAGCGGTATCTGCGATAGGAAGCCGTTCGTGTAGAACAGGTACGCGAACATGCTGACGTTCGCCAGCACCGCGGACATCAGGATGACCGGGATGTTGGAGGCGTACAGCAGCTTGATCGGGTACCTACCCCTGGCGCCCCTTGCGGTGCCGTGGGCCAGCGGGAGCTCGATCCTCGCCGATTCGATGTACGAGACGAACAGGAAGATAGCTATGGTACCGACCAGTGCGACCACCGGATTGGGGTTCTGTATCAGTATCCGTTCATAGCCTCCGGATGCCAGACCGTTCGCCGACATCGATGTCAGGAGGTAGATGGTCTTGGGGATGGTGCCGGCGGGGGGATTGCTGGTGCTCAGCGCCTCGGATCCGTTTATCGGATACCAGTTGATGGTACCGGTAAAGATGGCTTGCGCTACACCTGCGGCAATGAACAGCGAAATGCCGCTTCCGATGCCCCACTTAGACACCACTTCGTCCATTAGGAAGACCAGGTACGAGCCGATGAACAGCTGCGCTATGATGATTATTCGTGCCAGGTTGGTACCGCTGAATATCCCCACCGCACCTGTCACGCCGTTCAGGCTAGTTACCAGGGTACTGGAAGGGACCAGGTAGCCGAACACCTGGGGTATCGCTTCCACCAGGATCATGATGATGACCAGGAACTTTTGGGTTCCCTGGTACACCGCCTTGTCCTCATCGTTCGTCAGGTCCAGCTTGATGATCTTGGCACCGACGAACAGTTGCATGATGATCGATGCTGTGACGATCGGGCCGATGCCCAGATGCATCAGCGAACCTTGCGCACCGGCAAGGATCGCACGGTATGGACCGAAGATATCTACGATCTTGCTTTGGTCCAATCCGAAGAGGAACACGTTGGTCATTACAAAGTAGAAGACCAGCATGAGGATGACCCACATGATCTTGGTCCGGAAGTGCACGTGCCCTTCCGGACGTTTGACCGATGGGAGCCTTTCCGTCAGCGGCTTCAACTTGTAGAGTCGGCTGTTCTGTTGCTCGGCCATGATGATCCCTGGTAACTGCAAACTGCCTTACTGCCCTAAGGTTGGGCTACCGAGCCCCCGGCAGCCTCGAGCTTTTCCTTAGCTCTGGCCGAGAACTCGGCGACCACTACGTCGAAGGGGTTTGAGACCTTCCCGAAGCCCAATAGCTTGTCCACGCCCATATTGGCAAGGTTGATTTTTACTTTGCCGTCCTCTTTCGCAGCAAAGCCCTGCTTCGTGAACTCCTCGAGGCGCTGTTCCAGATCGCCCACGTTGAGGGTGATCTTGGCAGAGACGACCTTCTGGGGGCGCTTGAAGCCATGGCGGCCGAAATGCAGCGGATCGTACTTGATCACGCTGATGTACTTGTGTTTGTGGAGGCCGGCGTTGCCGGTACCTCCGGTCTTGCCGGCGCCCCTTCCGCTCTTCTTACCGCGGCCATGGGTCCGGCTTCCTCTGAACTTGTTGGTCCTGCTTGGCATGTCTAGCACCTCACAGCATCTTCTCGATAAGGGCGTTTATCTTGTCGCCCCTATACCCCAAGGACCCATGGGTCTTGAGGTCCTTCTTCACGCCTTCGTAGCCCTGGGCGGGAGGATGCAGCCTGAACAGGGGCTTGATGTCCTTCAGCTCAGAGTACTTGGTCTCGTCCTTGACCACGCTCTTGGCGAACTCCTCGATGGAGGCGAACTGGGAGTTGGCTCCCAGGTACGCGTCGTCGATGGGCTTGTCCCCCATGAGCCGGCCGCGGGTCTTGATCATCTTGGCGAGGGTCTCCTCGGAGACCTCTCCCCAGGTGATGAAGTCCTTGGCCTTCTGCAGCATCCCCTTCATCGTCTTGTCCTCAGGGATGATGACGCAGTGGTTGACGCGGGTGAGGCGGAGCATGCACATGGTGTCTTCGATATCCTTGTTTATCTTCCTGTGTCCGCGAACTCTGATGACCGCGAATGCCATTTCAATCACGCTTCCTTGAGCGCATCGGCGTCGCCCTCGATGGGCGCGCCGGCCACGTGGACCCGGGTGGGCCCACTGATGATCTTTAAGCGCTTCTCCTGCTCGTCGGACACCCTTATCTCGGACGTCCTCTTCAGGGCGTCGAAGGTGGCCAACGCGTAGTTCACAGTGGTCTTGGTATGCCCGCTGGCGAAGCCCCAGGCGTCCTTGATCCCGGCCAGGCCGAGGATGGTCTTGGCCACGTCGCCGACCGCGAGGCCGATACCGCGAGGCGCGGACTTCAGGGTGACCTCCACCGATCCGGCCTTGCCTACGACGGCCAGGGGGATCGAGTGGGCGGTGCCGCAGCCGCATTCCCAGGAACCGCAGCCGCGCTTGATCTCGATGATGTTCAGCTTGGCATTGTCGATGGCCTTGCGGATGGTCGGGCCGACCTCTTTTCCCTTCGCGCGGCCCAGGCCGACGAAACCGTCGCCGTTGCCGACGCAGCTGGTGACCGCGAACCGGACCCTGCGGCCGGAGTCGGTCATCCTCTGGACCATGTTCAGGTCGATGACCTCGTCCTTCATCTCGGGAAGCAGGATGTCGACGATCTCGGGCTCTCTCAGGGGGAGCTTGGTAGCAAGGGCCTGGCTCATGGTGGTTATCTCACCGCTCAGGACCATCTTGCCCAGTCTTGTCTTGGGATTCCATTCTGCCATCTTACTGCGCCTCCATCCGGCTCTTGACCTCTTCGATCATTTTACCCATGTTCTCGTCGATGTGGGCGCCCATGATCCTGTCCTCGGCGGGGAGAACTTCCTCGCCATGGGGGATCTCGATGCCCGCATCGAGCATGCCCTTCAAGGCGGCGAAAATGGCCGAGCCCTTCGCCGGTCCCTTCAGGCCGATGTCCAGCACAGCCTCTTCCACGCCGTTCTGGGACGCCCTCTTGCCGGCCAGGAAGCCGGTGAGGTAGGCCGCGGGAAGGTTCCCGGTCGCGCCGGTCCAGCCGAGCTTGTTCAGCTCCTTGGAGGTGGCGGCGGCGAGGACCCTGTCCCCCTTCTCGTCGTAGGCGATGAACTGTACGTTCGCGTTCTTGTGCGAGAGGCGCACGACCGCCCTGGGAACACGTCCCCTGAGCAGCCTCTGCCTCTGCCTGTAATCGGTCCTTCCTTCCCTGCGCCTGCGGAAGTTAACCCTGTATCTTGGTCCTTCTGCCATTTACTTCCCCTCCTGCAGGTGCCCTTCGGCCCTGAGGTGAGTCAGCAGGTGAGCCCTGCTCTTGAACACCCCGCCCTTGGCCTTCATGTAGAACTCGCGGTAGACAGTCTTGGGTATCTTGCCGCTGTCCCTGAGGTCCCGCAGTTCGGCGCGGATGGGCCTGATGGTCTGGATCCAGTCCTTCTTGGTCGGAGTCCTGGCACCGGCCCTGCCCTTCCTGCTTCCCGGACCGCGCTGGCGACCCTTCTTGCGCTGGGCGGCGTTATACCTTGTCCGCCCCTTCGATATCCCGGCCTTCGGCAGCGCCTTGATGGTGCCGGACTCGATAGCGGTGCGGATGTCCGCCCTGGTGATGGCGTCGGCCAGGTCCTCGGCCCTGTTGGGGTCGATCCAGACGCGGTTCTCGCCGCAGTCCAGTATCTCGGCCGCCATACGCCTTTGGTTCTTCAGATCCATATTCATCCCGTCCTGTTAAGGACACGAATGCCCAGCTCATCGGCCTTCTTCTCGATGGCCTGTCTCTTCTTGAATCCGACGCTCCCGCCGACCCTTACCGCCTGGACCTTGGGGTCCACCTTGTCCAGCTGGTCGGGGTTCCACACCATTACCTCCTCGAATCCCGAGGGGTGCAGGCCGCGTACCTTGGCCGGTCCGCGGTAGCCGATGCTGACCACGTTGGGACGGTAGTGCAGGTGGCAGCGCATCTTGCTGTGCATGCCGCGAGGCTTCCTCCACTTCTCGCCCAGACGGGGGAAGCGGTACCACTCCTGCCTGAGGAAGGCGATTCGGTCGTGGTTCATGTCGTAGCGGAGGGCCAGGAGCTTCTTGGTCTCGTCGTCGAGGACGGGCTTCTTCTTTACGACGTACGCGCCCTTCTCGACTACCTCGGTCTCCGGCTTCTCCACGATCTCCACGTCCTCCGCCTTCTTCTTGGCGAGCTTGGACTCGGAAGCGGGCACTAAGGCCTTCTTGGGCCTCTTCTCGACCTTGACGTCGAGGAGTCCCCTCCATGCCTTGATGGTCTTGGGACCGACCCCGATGAGGTCGTCCATGATCTTCTTGCTCTTCTCCGAGCTGCGGAGGGCGTCCTTAAGGTCAGGAACGGTCTTGATGCCCATGTCCGCGAGCTGGGCGGTGAACTCCTCCTTATAGTGAGGGAGGTCCGTCAGCTCGTTGATCTCTACTTTCTTCTCCTTGCTCATGAGCTCACCTTCTTGGCCTTCTCGGTGATGTAGATGCCATCCTGGAACACCCGGGGGTCATAGCCCCAGATCTTGGTGGCGTACTCGATATTGGCCGCTGTCTGCCCGACAGCCTCGACGTCCGATCCGGTGAGGACCACGTCGTTGCCCTTGACCACGATCTTGGTGTCGCCCAGGATCTTTGCGGACCGGGGCGCCCGCTCGCCGAGGAAGTTCTCGATGACGAACTTGTCGCCCTTCACCGCGGTCTTCATCGGGAAGTGGGAGAACACGATCTTCATGTGATACTCGAACCCGATGGTCACTCCCTCTATCATGTTGTTGAGGTGGGAGGCAAAGGTCCCGATCATGGCCTTGTCCTTCACTCTCGGCAGCTCGCAGCTGACGACCAGGTGGTCTCCATCGAGCTTCACCTTGGTCTTGGGGTTGAAGAAGTCACGGCTCAGCTTTCCCTTGGGGCCCTTGACCTCTACGATGGAACCGTTGACTGTGACGGTGACCCCCTTGGGGATGGCCACCCTCTCTTCCAGTATTCCGCTAAGTGTCATCGAAGTCCCCTCAGTACACGTAGGCCAGAAGCTTTCCGCCCACCCCAAGCTCCTTGGCCCTGGCATGGCTCACGACGCCCGCAGTGGTCGTCAGTATGAGCACTCCAAAGTCCTGAGCGGGTAGGTATCTGGACTCGAACCTCTCCAGATCATTCTTCTGAACCGAATATCTCGGCTTTATCACGCCGCAGTCGTTTATCTTTCCCTGTATTCTAACCTTGAACACGCCGGCCTTTCCGTCCTCGATGAACTCGAACTGGTTGATGTAGCCATACTCCTGCATGACCTTCAGCACCCTACCGATCAGCTTGGAGGACGGGCGGATGGTGCACTCGCTCTTACCGACCGAGGCCGCGTTCTTGATGGTCGACATGGCATCGTTAAGTGGGTCGCTCTGCATGTCATCACCTCAGCTATACTTCTTGAACCCGATCTCCGGGGCTATCTCGCGGAAGCACTGCCGGCAGACGTGCATACCGTAGCGGCGTACGATGCCGCGCTTTCTTCCGCAGCGCAGGCACCCCTTCTTTCTTCCATATTCCTTCTTAGTCTTCACTCGACCACCTCGACTTTGAACTGTTCCTTCATGAAGCTGATGGCCTCATCTCTGGTCATGCGGTGCTCCTTGGGGATCCTCTTGGCCATGATGCGTCTCTTGGCCACCCGGTAACCGGGCCTCATGAAGACCACGTTGACATCCATTCCGAAGATGCCGATCTCGGGGTCGTACTTCATGCCCTCGAAGTCGGTGTAGTCCGGTATGCCGAACGACAGGTTGCCCTCCTTGTCGAAGGAGTAGTTCGCCACCCTGTTCTCGCGGATGACGAGCGCCTTCCTGATGAAGTCGTTGGCCTTCTCCCCTCTCATGGTGACCTTGCACCCGATGGGCATGCCGTGCCTGACGCCCAGGTCCCTGTTGGTGACCTTGGCGACGGTGATCACCGGCTTCTGCTTGGTGACCATGGTCAGGACCTTCTGGGCCTTGTTAAGCCGCTCGCCGGCCTCGCCGACCCCGATGTTCACGACCACCTTCTCGATCCGAGGCTGCCTCATGATGTCGCTCATATGGCGGCCTCCTCTGGCAGCTCGATCTCGGGCGCCTTGGCGCCGATCACGAACACGTTGCTCTTAACAGTGGAGGTGCCGTCCTTGAACTTTACAAGGTTCTCGGAGGCGAGCCTGTTGACGACATACTCGTCGACCACCGCGGTCTCCCCGACATGGGAACCGGAGGTGATCAGTGTCAGGCTCCCCTTGTCAAGGGAGTAGCGCTCCAGGATCTTCTGGCTGGGAACCTCGATCTTGAGGACGTCCCCGGTCTTGTAGGCGTCCTTCTCGACCAGGATGTTCCTTCCATCGTGGAGGTTCAGCTGGACCTTGCCACCGGCGATGATGGTCTTGTTCTCGATGCGGCAGAGCTTCCAGGCGGCCTTCTCCACGGGGATCTTGACCAGCTGGAGCTTGCCCCGGCGGTCGAGGACCATGCGGTAGGCGGTTCCGGCCTTGGGGAGGGACACGACGTCCATCAGACCGATGCCCTGCTTGGGGTTGCTGACGACCTTGCCATCGACCAGGATGCCCTTCTCGAACAGGACCATCCTGACCTCGGCGGCGGTGTTGCACACCTGCAGCATGTCGCGGAGAACAACGGTCACTGGGATGCTTCCCTCGATGGCGTGGGCGCCGGGGGAGGGCTTGGCGATCCAGTGGTCGATCTTCCTCTTGACCGGCCAGCTGCGGGGCGCTGTCAATCTCTTCATCTCGTTGCTCATTGTGAAACCTCCTTGGCCCTGGCAAGCTTCTCCTTCCGCTTGGGGTCGGAGAGGTCGAGCTTGGTGATCATGACCTTGGACGCGTGAACCGGCCTGGCGGTCTGGGTGCCGTCAGCCTTGGCGATGGTCACACCATCAATGGTGACCCGCCCGGTCTTCGTTATGACGGCGGCGACCTTGCCCTCGAGACCGAGGATCTCCTCGTCGCCGCGCATTACCTTCACGGTGTCTCCCTTGATGACCTGCAGCGAGCGGAGTTTGTACTCCTTCTGTAGGTCCTCGCTCAGATGGGAGGAGATGTTCTTCCTCCTGATGTGGCTGGGAGCGTTGAAGAAGGACTTCCTTTGCTTCCGTGCTTTCTTGCTCTCTACCATTGTCTCACCTTCAGATGATCGTAGAGGCGGTCGCTGCTATGCGGGGCCACCTCTCTGCCGCTTCCCTTGCCACGGGTCCCTTGATGTCCGTTCCCTTGGTCTCACCCTCTTCGGTGGTGATGACCGCGGCATTGTCCTCGAAGGAGACCATGACTCCGTCAGCTCGGCGGAACGGCCGGCGCTGGCGGACGATGATGGCGTACACTACCTGCCTCCGCATCTCAGGGCTTCCCTTCTTGACGGAGGCGATGACTATGTCCCCAACACCGGCCTTGGGGTACCGGCGGTTCGTGCCGTGGTAGCCCGGGACGGTGACGATCGCGATCGTCTTGGCGCCCGTGTTGTCGATAACGTTGAGCACGGTACCCGTCTGGACGCCGCGCGACTGTTTACCTGCAACTCCCTTCATCACGTTCACCTCTTCTCGATGATCACGAAGGACACGGTCTTGCTCAGCGGGCGGCACTCCATGATCTTCACATGGTCGCCGGCCTTGACCCCCAAGCAGGGGGGGTTGTGAGCTGAGTAGTGGCTCGTTCTCTTCTCGTAACGCTCGTACTTCTCCTGGTACTTCAGGTAATCGCGCTCTACCACCGCGGTCTTGTCCATCTTTATGGAAATGACAACCCCCTCGATGGTCTGGCCCTTGACCGACAGCTGTCCATGGAATGGGCAGTGCTTGTCGGTGCAGGCGGACTCGGGCGCCCTGACATCGATTCCTATATCCTTGACTTCGTTAGCCATTGGGATCACCTAATCTTCTTGATACGATCCTCAGGTCGGTGCTGGATCTCCGAACCGTGAATCTGGACTTTATCTCCCTGGTATGTGAACAGGAACTCATTGTTCGACTTGGGTACGGTGACCTCGTGGTCGTCCTTGCGGATGACAAAGGTCCGTTTGGTCTCGTCCACCACCACGCCGCGTATGTTACCGCAGCCAGGGTTGGGCAATACCTCGACCTCCAAGCCGATCAGTTCTGACCTCATGAGATCCCTCTTGTTCACGCTCATCTGACATCCGTCTTGAAGCCCATCTGTTCGAGGACCTCTTTGACCTTCTTCTTGTGGTCACCCTGCAGCTCAATTCGGCCTTCCTTGGCCGTACCGCCAGCGGCGCATTTGCTCTTCAGCTTCTTCGCCAGGTCGTCCATGTCTATATCGTTCTCGTCGATGCCTTCGACCACGGTCACGATCTTGCCATAGCGCCTGCTGTCGGTGCTGATCCGTACGGTTTGCTGCTCACGTGCGATCTCTTCGCACATGCACAGTTCCTTGGGCAGCCCACATACCGGGCAGATTTCGGCCATTAGTGCTTCTCCTCCTCCTTCTGGATGGTCTCGATCCGAGCAATGTTGGTCCTGAGGGCCCGTATCCTTCCGGGGTTGGTGGGCGCCCCGCCCATCGCGGCGGTGCCTCTCTCGTGCATGAGCTCGTCGCGGAGCTCGCGCAGCTTCTTGGCGCGGTCCTCGGTGCTCATGCTCTTGATCTCCGACGTGCGTAGGAGAGCCATTACTGGTCTCCCTCCGTCGTGTCAGTGCCCTCTTCTACCGGGGCAGCGGGCTCCTCTGCCGGGCTCTCAGCGTTCTCCACGTTGGGTACGATGGCCGAAGGCTCTTCCTTCTTGACCATCAGCGGTGCGAGCTCGGGGTACTTCTCAGTCGCCTCTACAGGCGCGGTGACATCGATCTCGTCCGGCAGCTTGGCATCCGGGCGCATGATCTCCACGGTGACGCCGATGACGCCGGGCTTGAGCTTCGCTACCGCATAGCCCTTGTCCACGTCCTTCAGCTTCGGCTCGCCGCAGAACTTGATGTAGCCTTCCTTGAACTTCTCTGTGCGGTGCCTCTGGCCGGTGAGCTTTCCGGCTATGATGATGTGGCAGCCCCTCGCCCCGGAGTCCATGACCCGGCGGATGGTGCTGTGGCCTGCCCGCCTGAAGTGCCAGCCCCTCTCAAGGGCGAAGGCCAGCTTCTCGGCCATGATCTGCGCGTTGAGGTTGGGGTTCGCGACCTCCTGGACCTCGACCTGGGGGTTGTCGAACTTAAAGTCCTCCTCGATCGCCCTGGTCAGGTTCTTGATGGCCGCTCCGCGGCGACCGATCACGATACCAGGGCGCTCGGTAACGAGCGTAACCCTGGTCCCCATGGGGGTCCTCTGCACGTCTAGCCCACCGAATCCCGCCCTGGTTACCTCCTTCATCAAGAATTCCTTGAGGAGGACCCTGCGGACGTTCTCGGCTATGAACTTCCTCTCATTCGCCATATTTACTGTGCCTCCTCCAGGATGACCTCGATGTTGACGGTCTGCTGGTTCCACTGGGTGCTCCGACCATAGGCGCGGGGCATGTGACCAGGTATGGTCCGTCCGAGGTTGGCGGTTATGACCTTAACCTTCATGTTCTCAGAGTCCAGGCCCTTGTACTCGGCGTTGTGCTTGGCGCTGTTGATCACATCAAGGATGGCATTGGCCGACTTCGCAGGGAAGCGGCCGGGGCCGACGCCGGCCTTGTGGGCCACGCCGGTGTTGAACCTGGCGAACTGGACCGGCCTCTTGAGGTCGACGACCTCCTCCAGCATCCTGATCGCCACGGTGACCTTCTTGCCTCTTATCATGCGGCAGATCTCACGGGAGTCCTTGGGGGAGATGGGCATCTCCTTTCCAATGGCCCTCGCGGTCTTGTCCGGATCAGCGTATTGAGTGTATCCAGCCATGTTTCCACCTCACTTAAGCGGCAGGAACTTGGAACCCCTGGTGGCACCTACGCCCGGTCCAGAGTGCTTCACTTCGTGCCTGGTCATGGCGAACTCGCCAGTGAAGTGCCCGATCATCTCGGGCTTGATCTCGAACTCGAAGAACTCCTTCCCGTTGTGGACCGCGACCCTCTTCCCGACGAACTGGGGGATGATGGGAACGTCCCTGCGGTGGGTCCTGGTGACCTCGCGGTTCCCGGACCTGAGCACCTCGAAGGCGGTCCTCTGCTCTTCGTTCATACCGCGGGCCAAGGTCCTCCTGGCACGGGACGGGAGCAAAGTGACCATCTCGTCGAAGGGCATCTCCAGCAGCTCCTCCATAGAGAAGCCACGGTAGGTGAACTCCTTCTTGCGCCGGGCGGTGATGCCGCCCTTCTTCTTGCGCTGCTTCCTGCGCGCGGCCTTCTGACCGCCAATCTTCTCCTTTGCCATGTAGATCACTTCCTCCGCTTGGGCGATAGGCGGCCGACCTTACGTCCAGGCGACGCGTTCCGGCCAACGGTGCTCGGCTTACCGACATGGGGGTGTCCTCCGCCACCGTGGGGATGGTTCACCGCGTTCATGGCCACACCCTTGACCTTGAATGTTGCCTTGCTCTTGCTGCGGTAGGCATGGACCTTGTTACCTGCCTTACCGAACGGCTTCTCCTTCATACCGCCACCGGCGACCACGCCGAGAGAGGCGCGGCAGCGGGGGTCGAAGGTCTTGAACGAACCGGAGGGCATGAGGAGGACGACCTTGTCGCCCCTGCTCACGACGGTCGCGGAAGCTCCGGCCACGCGGACGAACTTGCCACCGTCGCCGGGCTGTCCCTCGATGTTGTATACGAAGCTCCCCTCGGGCACGGTGCTCAGGGGTACAACGTTACCAGGGCTGAGGTCCGTCGCCCCGAGGTCGTAGCTGACGGTCTTGCCGACCATCATGCCTTCGGCGGCGAGCATCAGGACGCTCTCACCGGAGAAGTCGACCTTGGCCAGGGGACTGGTACGTCCAGGGGCGTGAATGAGGTCGACGATCCTGCCGTTGCCGGCATCGACATTAGGATACCTAATGCTGCTGATGTGTCTGTGGCCAGGGTTGCGATAGACCGCGCCGCCCTTGCCGCGTCTCTGCTGTCTGAGTTGTTTTCCCATAATATCCCCTCAGAACACCCCAATTCTCATCCCGATGTCCTCGGCCGAGTAACCCTCGGCGAGCTGGATGGTGGCGCGCTTTCCTTCCTTGGTGATCTTGGTCCACACCTTCTGGACCTTTACATCGAAGTGCTTCTCGAAGGCTTCCTTGATCTCCTTCTTCGAAGCTTCCTTGAGAACGACGAACTCGATCCTGTTGCCGTCCTTGAAGTCCTGGGTGGGGGTCCCGGTCATGAGGTTCATTGTCTTTTCTGTGACATACGGATGGAGAAGGATGTCGGTGTTGACCATGCCTACCACTCTCCTATCTTCTTAAGGGCGGATTCGGAGAAGACCGCAAGCCTTCCAGCCATGCCGCCCGGGGCCAGCACTCCCGCGCTCAGTCCCTCGGTCGAAACGATCTCGACGCCAGGCAGATTGTTGGCACCCATGAACACCGGCGCCTCCTTGGCCGAGACGACCAGGAGGATGCTCCGGGGGGTCTTGTACTTCCTGCCCCTCATCTTGCCGCGGCCAGCGCGGACCTTCTTACCTTCCTTGGCCCTCTCCAGGTCGGCGGAGACGCCGATCTTCTCCAGGGCGGTCACGACATCGCCAGTGGTGGCGAGGCTCTCGAAGTCGTCCTCGACGATCACAGGCATGGTGAGCCCGTCATCGAACTGGTGTCCCCTCGTCTTGACGATCTCGGGATCGGACAGGGCGGCCAGCGCGGACAGCTTTGCCTTGAACTTCTCCTTCCGGTTGACCTTCTTGGAGTAGTCCTTCTCCGGCTTGGGAGGGAAGGCCCTTCGGCCACCAACGTTGTTGGGGGATTCGGCGGCCTTGCTGCCCTGGGTGAGCCTCTGGACACGGGAGGTACCACGGCCCTTTCCCCACTGGGAAACGGCGTGCCTGACACCCGCGGTAGGGCTCGGCCCGTAGGGCTGGCGCTTGTTCGCCTGCTCGGCCACGGCGGCACGGTGGATGATGTCCGGCCTGTAGTCGGTGGCGAAGGCGGCGGGGAGCTCCACGCTCTTGACGATATCGCCTTTTACAGAGTATATGTTGACATTGTTCTTGGGCATGTTCTTCAGGCCCCCTGCTTGGACTCGGTGGAGACGTAGACCATGTTGGGCGCCTCCTTGAGCACGACACCGGCCGGCCTTACGGGGTCCCTGAGGCGGATGAGCCTCTTGGTGGGACCCGGAACGGAGCCGTGTATGAGAACGTAGTTGTTCCTGACGTTGCCGTAGTGGATGAACCCGCCCTTGGGGTTGACCTCCTCGCCTTTCTCCCCGATCTTGAGGATCCGCTTGTTGAACTCGGTCCTCTGATGGTAGCCGACCTGGCCGGCCTGGGGAACCTGAGGCCTGACGAACCCGGGCCTCTTGGGCGCAAGAGTTCCGACCATCCTGCGGTGCTTGGAGTTCTTGTGGGACAGCAGCTTGACGCCCCATCTCTTGACAGCACCCTGGAAACCCTTTCCCTTGGTCACCGCGGACACGTCGATGACGGCGCCGTCCTTGGCGAACTCGGTGACGGTTATGTCCTTTCCCAGCAATCCCTTCGCGTAATCCAGCCTCTGGGCCACGGTGCCGCCGCCGATACGGGTCTCCATCAGGTCGGGGACCTTCTTGGGCACGCCAGTGATCATCTTGGGCTGGGTGTAGGTCAGTACGCGGACATCTTCGATGTCCTTCTTGCTCAGCTCGCTCCAGGCCTTCTCCGCATCCTGGTTCTTGGGGATCGGGAGCCTCCTTGCGAGGATCTGGTCGAGCCCAGTGGCCCATACCTCTCCGGCGGTCCTCAGACCGTAGCGGGAGCTCTCGTAGACCCTGACCGCGGCGACCCTCATCGGGGGCACCTCAAGAACGGTGACCGGGATCTGGATCTCCTGACCCGAGGTGAGACTGTTCTTGTCGAAGTCTACCATGAATGCATGGGTCATTCCGGCCTTGTACCCGGCGAAGCCCTGCAGCTTAGGGCCTTCGCTGATCTCTGGCCAGGAGTCTAACCTGGGCGTCTGGCTAACCGCTCGCTTTCTGGGCGAATACGCATGCGAACCTTGTTTTGGACGTCTTTTGTTTGGCATGATTCTCCCTCTCTTCTCTTGAGAGAACCCACTCTCTGTGCTTGCGCCTCTTTCTTACTCGATCGCTCGAGGTCAGCACCTCCGACCGTGACGCGTTATCCGCCCTCCGAGAATGGAGTTAGAGGGGAAATTGGGATGCAGAGCATTGCCCATGGCGTCTGGTCGAACGTCCTCAGCGCTTACAGCGTGCGTGTGGGATTATGGTCGTTATATTTAAACCTACCGTGGGTGCAAGCTACCCATCTGGCCATGCCTCATTCCCTTTTTCGGGAACCATGCCTTTACCGGCACCCTAGGGCGCCCATCATAATTTTTTCCAGGGAAAATATATTTTGTTCGGAACGCCTTACGGGGCCGGAGAGGGATGCATTGATAAAATCGCGTGGAACCGATCCGGCCCAGAGGACCCTCCTCAACTTCGATGTCGTCGACCCGTTCGGAGCCTCCACCATTGAGGCGTTCAAGGACCAGTTCAAGAGGCTGAACGGCCGGAACCCCTCTGCCGTCGAGCTCAGCACCTACTATCGGCAGCACCCTAAGGAGCTCGCACGGCGCGGCGGTATGGTAAGGCGGTAGATCGCGTTCCGCCGGGCCGCTGTGCGGGGTCGCTCCCGGTTCCCCGTCCCAGGGTCTCGGGCCGTCTGCCCCGCCGGCTCAGAGCTTGCCTTCCTTGGCCTTCTTCTGCAGGCGCTTGGACCGCTCCTTGGTGTTGAAGCCGGTGGCCTTCTCCATGAACTCGTTGTACTTGCGGTTCGACTCCATCATCGCCTCTGGGGGGGCGTTCTTGTCCGAGACGCTGAGCACTGACAGGGTGTTCTTGCTGACCACCTTGGCCTCGAACCGGGTGGTGGCCCCGAACGAGGCCACCAGCGCTCCGTTCTCCTCCTTCACCTCTCCGAAGATGCTCTTCATCAGGTCCTTCAGACCCTCCCCTTCCAGACTGGCACAGTGTCCCTTCTTGATATCGAAATCCATCTGAATCCCTCTAGTCGAACTCCAGCTCATCCTCCAGGTACCTGCCCACGTCGACGGTTGTCCCCATGGTGTCCTGGAGGTCCATCATGGCGGCCCATTCCCTCCGGCATCCGCACTCCAGGCCTCCGAGTTCATCGAGGTCCTGGCTGAACGAAAAACGCTGGACCGCATCAAGAATCTTTCTGTCACACCGGTCGCAGTTGTGAACGCCGCGCACGGTCCCCCCTCCCGAGGGGGAGGACATGATGCGCACGGGCGTTCCTTCTCGACCCTGCCGCAGCACCTCGATGAGCGACCATAGCCATGGTGGGCGATAATTGCCCCTCCTCCACAGCATGTCCACCACCGTGTCCCTCTGCACGTTCACCGGGTTCACGCTGATGCTCTCCGAGTACGGTGCGGCATAATGGACAGAGGCGATGGCGTCCTGCACCGCCGCCCTCTCGGTGATGTAAGGCGGCTTCAACAGCAGGTACGTGCGGAGGGGCATCCTCATGTCGAGCAGGACCTCCGCCGCGCGGGTGTAGTCCGCTACGGTGAAGCCCTTTCGGACGCACCTCCTGAGGACCTCCTCGTTCGCCGACTCCAGACCTATGGCCACGGCCGAACGTGGATCGATGTCCTTCAAGTTCTCGGCGGTGATGAACTCCGGCCTGCTCTCGAAGAGTATCCTCTCCGCAGGGCCGAATGAGGACAGCACATCGGACCGCAGCTCGAGCGGCACCTCCTCGGGATCGAGGAACGAGCCGGATGTATAGATCTTCACCATGCCCTCGCCCTGGTACCTCTGTAACGCCTTCTGGAGCTGGTGCCTCAGGTCGTCGGTGGTCACCGCCTTCGAGCTGGCGGCGTTGTAGCCGCACATCGTGCAGCCCTTCTGCCAGGACCACCAACATCCTCTCGTACGCAGGATTATGACGAACGCGTCGACCTTCCGCCCGTTCACTACGTCCTGCTCCTTCCAGATGCTTACCGGGCTCTGCAGCTCCTCGGTGCTCAAACGGGCCATGTCCTCACTTTCCTGATGGACATGGGCTCAACGATAATTACTTTTCCTTTCTCCGGTCCCGGCCCGAGGGAACCTCGCCCACTGCCGGGCCCTGATCCTACCAACGCTTTAATATCGTACGGTCAATCCAGGACCAGAAGGTTAAGGCATGGCCAAGAGGATTATCATCATCGGGTCGGGGGCCGCGGGCATTACCGCAGCATCCTCGGCGAGGGCAGCGGACAAGGACGCTGAGATTACGGTCTTCACAAGCGAAGAGCACATCTCCTACTCGCCCTGCGCTATACCGTTCGTCCTCGAGGGCAAGATAAAGGACTTCAAATCCATCATCATGCACGATCCGGACTTCTACCGCCGCGAGCGTAACATCATCGTCCGCACCGGGACCAAGGTGAGCTCGGTGGACATCGATGGCAAGGCCGTCAAGCTGTCCGACGGGTCCGTGCATCCCTACGACTCCCTGGTACTGGCGACCGGGGGCACGGTGTTCGTGCCCCCCATCGAGGGCGCGAACCTGCCCGGGGTGTACAAGGTGCGCTTCATCCAGGATGGCATGGACGTCCTGAGGGCGCTTCCCGATACCCGATCGGTCGTGGTCGCCGGGGCAGGGGTCATCGGCCTGGAGATCGCGGTCGCCCTGCGTCACGCGGGCAAGGAGGTCACCGTGGTGGAGATGTTCCCCCAGGTCATCCCCCGCATATGCGACGCGGACATGGCCAAGGAGGTCCAGGAGTACTGCGAGAGCCTGGGGATCAGGTTCATCATGAGCACGCCCATGGGCGCCATAAAGGGCTCGGGCAAGGTCGAGGCGGTCGTGGCCGGCAAGACCGAGATCCCGTGTCAGATGGTCATCATGTCGACCGGGGTCAGGGCCAACCTGGAGCTCCCTAACGCCATGGGCCTCGAGATAGGGTCCCTGGGAGCGGTGAGGGTCGCCCCCACCCTCCAGCCCTACAGGAAGGGCCGGCTGGTGAAGGACGTCTACCTCGCTGGGGATGTGATGATGTGCCAGAGCGCCGCCGTTCCCGGGCCGACCATGAGCCAGCTCGGTGCGACTGCGGTAAGGCAAGGTCGGGTCGCCGGCCTCAACGCCGCTGGAAAGTATGCCACCTTCCCTGCCGTCCTGAGCGCATGGGTATCTCAGGTCGGGGACCTCCAGGTCGGCGGCACCGGGATGTCCAGGGGACTGGCCGATTACTACGGTCTCAATGTGGTCGAGGGCCGGGCGACCGGGCTTACCCGTGCCAGATACTATCCCGGAGGCAAGAAGCTCCAGGTGAAGCTGATTGCCGACCGGGAGACCCATCGGCTTCTCGGAGCCCAGATAGTCGCGGGCGAGGAGGTCACCGGCCGGGTGAACTGGCTTACCGCCGCGATCATGAAGGGCGTTACCGCCGAGGAGTTCGTGAACTCCTTCGAGAACGCCTACTGTCCGCCGACCTCGATGGTCAAGGACGTTGTCAACGCGGCCGCAGAGGACCTCGTGCAGAGGTTCTGAGATGGTCCGGGTGACGGTCCGTACCTTCGGGCCCCTCACCTCGCTCATCGGTGGGCATCAGGCCCAGATCGAGCTCCCCGGAGCGACGGTCGGGGACCTGCTCATGGAACTGGTCGCGCGCTTCGGGGACCAGGTACGAAAGTACCTATACCCGAAGGGGAACGAGCTCTCCGATCTCCTCTTCATCCTGGTCAACGGGAAGAGCATCGCGCATCTTGGCGGAACAGCGGCCCCGTTGGATGACGGGGACATAGTGTCTATCCTTCCCATAACTGCCGGCGGATAAAAGTGCCATGTATATATCAAGAACGATAATATTATCGTGCTCTTGAAATAGTAGTCGTTCCAATATTATATCGCACTTTGTCTGTCTAGGGGATGCGGAGGAATGGACATGAGAGACTCGGAGATCTTCCAAGCCAAGATGGCGGCCCGCCTGCTGAGCGGACTGAAGGACGAGCGAGATGTACGATCGTCCCTGAAATGCCCCGAGCCCGTGCACAATAACGAGAACCTCTCGTTAAAATCTCAGGGTATCTAGCTCCGGCCGCATCAAACCACCATGCTGGCAAGGTCGCATTGAACAGTGCGACCTCGAGCATTCTTTTTTCACTCCGAAAAACTTGAACCAGGTCGTCAATTCTATATCATTGTCCGGTAGATGCGATCCAGGCCAGGATCGGCATTTGAACAGGCCGCGTAGCGGAAAGCTAGGTGGTGATTGGGTGGGACGGTTCAAATTCGTGAAGGCCAAGAACTACAAGGATTACTGGATCATCAACGAGCTTGTGGAGCAGTGCAATGAGGAGGGCAAGGACGGCAGGTTCCGGTGGTGCTATGCGCCCCGGGAGCACATCAACCTCCCGCGCATCGAGGAAGGCTCGGAGGCCAAGCTGGTCATAACCAAGGACAAGTGCCCCAAGATCGTCGGCTTCTACTCCTACAGCTCCAAGGATCATAGGATCGACGTGATCTACGTCGTCCCGAGCAAGCGCGGGCGCCATATCGCCCTGGACATGGTAGAGGACTTCATGCGCATGTTCCGGGGATATGACGAGCTCTTCGTCCTCAATCCCGGTAAGGCGGTCAGGAAGATGCTCAACAAGCATCACTCAGGGCGGTTCGCGGCGGTCATGACCGCCGGTAACGGCATGAAGAAGATGCATTTCGAGGAGGAGGACCTGGTGCCCCCGATGGACCATGGGCTCATGGTCTGAGAAATGAAAAAGGCTTGAAGTGGTTTCGACGGGCAGAAAGGCCTCGATCTTCACCGGCCTGCTCATGTGTCGAAGTAGAGGTAGAACTCCGACGGGTGTGGCCGTAGCCGGATGTAATCGTTCTCCCTATGGGCCTTATAATCGATCCACCCATCGATGAAGTCCTTGGTGAAGACGTCACCCTGGAGCAGGAACTCGTTGTCGGAGGCAAGGGATTCCAGGGCCTTCTCCAGCGAACCAGGGACGGTGCGGATCCTGGACAGCTCCTCTTTGGAAAGCTCGAACATATCCATGTCGTGCGGCTCCCCTGGGCTGATCTTGTGCTTGATGCCGTCCAGGCCGGCCATGAGCATGGCGGAGAACGCCAGGTAGGGATTGGAGGTCGAGTCTGGTGGGCGGTACTCGATGCGCTTGGTCTTGGGGCTCTTGGAATAAACCGGGATCCTGACCGCGGCCGAGCGGTTCCTCTGCGAGTAGACCAGGTTGACCGGGGCTTCGAAGCCGGGGACCAGGCGGCGGTAGGAGTTGGTCGAAGGGTTGGTCAGGGCGAGCAGTGCGGCGGAGTGCTCGAGAAGGCCGCCGATGTAGTAGAGCGCGGTCTGTGAGAGCATGCTGTAGCCCTCGCTGTCGAAGAAGATGTTCGTGCCGTCCTTGGCCAGGCTCTGGTGGACGTGCATACCGGTGCCGTTGTCACCGAACAGTGGCTTGGGCATGAAGGTGACCGTTTTGCCACAGGCGGCAGCGGTGTTCTTCAGCACGTACTTGTAGAGCATGACCTGGTCCGCCATCTTCGTGAGGGTCTGGTAGCGCATGCCGATCTCGCCCTGGCCAGCCGTGGCGACCTCGTGATGGTGCACCTCGCACTCGATGCCCGCTGCCATAAGGTTCAGGACGCATTGTGACCTGAAGTCCTGCAGCGAGTCGGTCGGGGGCACGGGGAAGTAGCCCTCCTTGTTCCGAGGGCGGTGACCGTGGTTGGTACCGTTGACGTTGTTCCCCGAGTTCCATATCCCCTCGTCGGAGTCGATGTAATAGAACCCGCAGTGCTGGTTCTGCTCGAACCGGACGGAATCGAACACGAAGAACTCCAGCTCTGGGCCGAAGTAGGCGGTGTCCGCGAACCCCACGTCCCTCAGATGCTGCTCGGCCTTCTGGGCGATGTAACGGGGGTCCTTCTCATAACGCCGGCCGTTGATAGGCTCGCGGACATCGCAGAACACCGAGAGGGTCGGGATCTTGCATGCCGGATCTATGATGGCGGTGCTGATGTCAGGCATCAGGAGCATGTCGCTCTCGTTTATAGAGGCGAACCCACGGATGGAGGAAGCATCGAAACCAACGCCATCCTCCAGAAGGTCATCGGTCATGCAGGCCGCTGGCTTAGAGATGTGCTGGAGCGTGCCTGGCACATCGGTGAATTTGAAGTCGACAATCTTGACCCGCCCTTTCGAGCACATGTCCATGGCCTCGGCCTTTCGCTCATCTCTCACATCTGGTTGCCTGATCTCTGTGATCATCATTCCTCTCACGTCCTTCTGCCGTTCGTCCCCGGTCCTCGGGGCGGGACCCGCATCCCCCTATGGGAATCCTTTCTCGCCCGGGACAAAACACTATAGACAAATACACATTATAAACTTTTCTTACAAGACAATTGTTGTGTTATCTAATGTATATTGATACATATGTATCATTGGAATAATCAATTCCTATACGCATTGAAAAGTGAGCCTACCGTGGAAAAACGGTCGAAACTCGGCCCTCGGGAAGAGTGGCCGTGATGGCGCCGGCCCCTAAACGATATATAATGCTCTGGGAATCGGTACCCGAGTTATATGAACACAGAAGAGAGGTTCAACCTGCTGGCCAGGAACACTGAGGAGATAGTCACCGTGGAGGAGCTGAAGAACATCCTCGCCACCAATCCCTCGCCCAGAGCCTATATCGGGTTCGAGCCTTCCGGACTCGTCCACCTGGGGTGGGCGTTGGTTGCCAACAAGATCAAGGATCTCGTGGATGCTGGATTCGATGTCAACATATTCTTCGCTGACTGGCATGCCTACATCAATGACAAGCTGGGCGGAGACATCGAACGCATCCGCACCTGCGCCGAATACATGAAGGACTGCTTCGAGGCGCTGGGGGTCCCGCGCGACAAGGTGAAGTTCGTGCTCGCCTCGGAGATCATGGATATGAAGTACTGGGAGATGCTGATGAAGGTCGGCAAGGTGACCTCGCTCTCTCGGATAAAGAGGGCCATGACCATCATGGGACGTAAGGAGGACGACGCGGAGCTCGATTCCTCCAAGTTCCTCTACCCACTGATGCAGGCGACGGACATCTTCAAGATGGACATCGACGTCGCATATGCGGGCATCGACCAGAGACGGGCGCACATGCTGGCCCGCGAGGCGGCGGAAAAACTGCACTGGAAGGTGCCGGTGGCTCTGCACACTCCCTTGCTCCCCGGCCTTAAGGGAATGAACCGGATGGACCCCATCGCTAACAAGATGTCCAAGTCCGACCCCGACAGCGGGATCCTCATACATGACTCCCCGGAGGATATAGAGCGTAAGATCAGGAAGGCGTTCTGTCCACCAGAGGTAGATGGGAACCCCCTGCTCGCCATTTGCAAGTTCCTGCTGTTCCCCAAGATCCAGGCCTTCGTTATCGACCGCCCGGAAAAGTTCGGGGGCAGGCTGGAGTTCCACTCCTACGATGAGCTGGAGGCCACCTATGTCTCCGGGAAGCTTCATCCGATGGACCTCAAGGCCGGGGTGGCCAAGGCCCTCGCCGAGCAGCTGGCACCGGCGAGAGAGTACTTCGACAAGAAACCCGATAACTACGTTGCCATGAAGAGGGCCATCGGGCTGATCTGAGGCTATCAAACCGCTTCCCACCTTCCTTTTTTTCACGTCACCTTGAACGGTCGAGCGTCAGCTATATGGCCGAGTATGCCCTGGGTCGATCTATGTCTCCGCGCGTTCTGCTCGTCGATCTTGGAGGAACGCTTGTCGACTTCTTTGGTCACACCTCCCCGGGGAACGTACTGCCATTCGCGCTCGCATCGGCAGGCCAGACGCTGGCCGTGGAGGGAAGGGAGGTGCCTCCCATGGCCGTCCTGGAGGCGAGATGGAGGTCGAACGCTCAGAGCCCCAATGATCCGATCGTGCTCCCCCTCGAGAGCCGGATCTCTAGGACCTTCGGCCTCGGGGGGGACGACGCTCCCCTCCTCCCGGCCCTCTGCCGCTCGTTCATGGTCCCGCTGTTCGGCCAGGCCCGGGTGTTCGAGGATTCCATGCCGTTCCTGGATGCGGTCCGCTCTCTGGGATATGAAGCGATCATCGTGTCCAACACCACTTGGGGAAGCCCTGCTCTTCTGTGGAGGGAGCAGCTGTCCAAATTGAGCATCGCCTCGAGGGTCCGGGGGACGGTTTTCTGTCGGGACATCGGATACAGGAAGCCAGACCCTCACATCTACGCTCACGCCCTTGAGGTCGCGAACGCCCGCCCGGAGGAATGCCTGTTCGTAGGCGACAATCCGGTTTGGGACGTCGAGGGGCCGAGAAGGGTCGGGATCCCCGGGGTCCTGCTCGATCGCCGGGTCGAGTACGCCGGGCAGGACTATGACCGGATAATCAACCTCAACCAGCTGGTAGAACGTCTTCAGTTCTGAGGTCGGGCGGCGTCGCGGTTCTCTCGGAAGAACGCCATCGATCTTGACATGCACATGTTGAGGATGGCCTCCACGTCCCCGACCCCGGTGAGCCCGGCGGCACCAGCATGGCCTCCGCCGTTGTTGCTGGTCTCCCCACCTACGTTGTCGAGCAGCTTCCCGAGGTGCATCCCCATCCTCACCATATCCTGCCTGGCACGGGCGCTGATGCGGAACTTTTCATCGCGCTGGGAGCCGACGAAAGCGACGTCCGCCCCGATGTTCAGGAGAGCCTTGCACACCGAGCTCTCGTGTGCGCTTCCCAGGGAGATGGCCACTATGTGGTCCCCAAGGCGGTCAAAGCGCATCCTCTGCGCACCCTTCAGCTGGGAGATGCGCTCGGAGACGTCGGGCACCAGGTCGGTAAGGTCCATGGCCTCGTCCATGTTGATGCCGCTCACCTCCATGACCTCGGAGAACGTGCGCATCATGGCGGCGTTGGCGAACCGGAAATGGCCGCTATCCGTGAGCATGCCCACTGCCAGCGCGAGCCCGATGTGGCGGTCGATCTCGGTCCCAGCCAATCTGAGCATCTCGAATACTATCTCGGCGCAGCTCCGCCTTGATTCGTCGCAGTAGAAGAGCGCGCCGTCCCAGTCCCCGCACGGGGCATGATGATCAATGGCCACGATGTCCCGACCGGTGAGGTCGATGCCCACCTGCTCCATCGAGGACGAGTCCACCGCCACGACCGTATCGTACCTGTCCAGGTCCACAGTGCTCGCGACCTCGAACTCCAGATTGATGGCCATTACCTTGGCCAGCCGATCGAGCCCGCCCAGAGCAACGACGGCCACGTCCGGAAATGCTCGGTAGAGCGCGTAGGCCGAGCCCAGTGCATCAGGGTCAGCGTTACCGTGCAGTAGGACGACCTTCTTTCCCGACCTGAGCTTCTGGACTATGGCGGACAGCATCCCAAATCGGTATGTCCCAGTGATATTAGACCTTTCCCGCAAGGGAAGAAATGCTCCGGGAGCATAGGCACAATTAGCGGGAGGCACAGCTTGCCGATCTACAAAGATGGAAGAGCTGGAAGATAAAAAACGGGATTGTCCGGGAGAGTCCCGGTAAGGATTTTACTCGCCCGGGACCCTGCCAACGGCCGGGATGGGAGACGCGGCACCGGCGGAGAGGGCCTTGTTAAGCTGTTCCTGGAGCACCTGATAGCGGTCCTTCAGGGACTTCTCCTGCCTCTCGACGGTCTTGACACGGATCTCCAGGGTCTCCTTGTCCTCTTCGATCTCCTTGAGGACGGACTCCTTGTTCTCCGCCTTTATCATGAGCGAACCTATGGACCTGTAGATGACCGCATCCTCCGGGGACTTGTTCAGCTCTTCCGCGGTGCGCTGCATCTCCTTCAGCTGCGCATCCATCTGGAACTTCTGGTTGAGAACGGCCTGCAATTGCTGCTGGAGCTGCTGGAACTGAGCGATCTGATTCTGGACCTTGGGGCTTAGTTCATTCATCCATTTCACCTACCATTTTTCCTATCTCTTCCGAGATACTTATCCACCTGAGATATGAATTTAGTGCGGCTCGCAGAGCGCCGAGATCGGTGGCCTCGATGTTGAGGACGATCTCCCCCTCTCCAGGGACGATGCTGACCCTGGTGCGGGGGATCTCCCTCCCGACCTCAGGATGGAGCGCACCCCATACGGCCTTTCCGTGCGGGGTGACCAGGCGAAGGGTTGCCTGTGGCATCCTTCACCGGGCTTTTATGACCTTCTTTACGTTGGGTCGCTCCTTATAGAAGATCTTGGAACCGCACTTCTCGCACTGGATGCCCACGGTATTGACGTTGGATCGAATGGGCTCGTTGCAGTTCCCGCACTTGTACATTTTCACGCACCCTTGGTCTCGTCTACTTCGTTCTCGACCTTGGCGGCCTGGGCGGCCTTGAACTCCTCAGAGGTCTCCTTCTTGGAGATGGGAGAGTACGCCCCGGCGGCGAACTTGGTGTTGCACTTGCTGCATTCCCAGATGCCGCTGCTCACGCGCGATACGCTGTTCCTGTGGCAGCTGGGGCACTCGTGGTCCGCGGTCCTCATCTTGTCGATGTCACGGACGCGGTTCCTTACGACCACGCCGTACCTCGTGCCGAACCTTCCCGAGCTGCCTGCCTTCTCTGTTGACTTGGCCATACTATCACCCTACGATGTTCCTGAGGTCCTTGCTCACGCGCAGGGACATGTCGATCACTTGCTTGACCTCATCCAGCGTGAAGGCGCCGGCGAGTCCCTTCTGCATAGCCCTTAGGTCACCGTTCTCATCGGTAGTGACGGTCAGGCGAGCGTCCGCGACCTTCTCTTCGTCGAGAGTCGGGTCAAACAATATAGAGTTTTCTATCTTCACGACCGTGGTCTGAATGGGCAGATGGGACAGTGGCATGGGGTAATCCTCGCCCTTGTCGTTCTCCTTCGCCGGCACGACGGTGGTCTTCAGTGCGGCGACGGCGCCCAGGAAGCATGCGTCGAAGAGGTTACCATCGTAGTCGAGGACATAGATGTCCAGGAAGTTGATCCAGACCTCCTCCCCATGCTTGATGCACAGTTTCTTGAGGTCGATCATCTCGCTCTCGCGGATGCCCCTGTCGATGACCCTAGCCAGCTCGATGGCGCCGGCATCTGGGGGTCCCGCCTCGAAGGTCGGGGAGGCCAGCGGGATGAGCTCGGTGTTGGTGGTAAGAACCCCCCGGTCGGGAGTGTCAGCGAACGGAGAACCGACCTCCATCTTCACTCCGACGAGCACGTCGGTATTGCCCAGGCGGACCCTTGCGGAGCCTTGAGCGCTCTCGATGTAGTTGGTCTCAATGCTGATCGGGCGGTACTCGTCGAGAGCCCGTCCATCCACCCTTTTGCCGGTGGACAGCAGCTTGTGGATATGCCCCTTCTTGATCTCGGACATTACCGGTTCGGACATGTTCAGGCCTCCGATCCGTCGTTCTGGGCAGCCTCTTCGTCTGCCTCACCGCTGCTCGCACCCTGCACGGCATAGCGCCGGCGGAGAGCGTCCTTCTGAATGTCATATACCATCTGGCAGGCTTGCTTCCCGTACTCTAGAGCGCGGTCGAACTCCTCCATGGTCAGGTGCCCGTCCATCTGCATGAGCAGAACCTCTCCGGTCCTGGGGATCATGGCGATGGGGAGGTCAGCGTTGCCGTAGTTGTCCTCCTCCTTGTTCAGGTCCAGCACGATCTGGCCATCGGCCTTGCCGATCGCGACAGCAGGGACCAGGTCCTTCATGGGTATCCCGGCATCGGCCAGGGCCACGGAGGCGGCGGTCAGTCCGGCGCACCGGGTGCCGGCGTTGGCCTGGAGGACCTCGATGTACACGTCGATGGACGCGCGAGGATAGTTTTCGGTGAAGACCACGTACTCGAGCGCCTCGGAGATGATCTTGGAGATCTCGATCGAACGGCGGTCGGGTCCCGGCCGCTTACGGTCGGAGACCGAGAAGGAAAGCATGTTGTACTTGCATTGGACGATGGCCTTGGCGGGGTTCTGCATATGGCGGGGGTGGCACTCCCGGGGCCCGTACACGGCGGCCAGGACCTTGTTCTTCCCCCACTCAACGTACGCGGAGCCGTCGGCCCTCTTCAGCACGCCGGCCTCGATACGCAACGGCCGGAGCTCGTCCACCTTCCTTCCATCTATTCTTATACCATTGTCATCGATCAGATCGATATCAGTTGTCATTCCCGACATAAAATTCACCTCACTCCGAGCTTGGGGCGGACTGCTGGGCCTCCGCCTCAAGGTACGCCTTCACCTTCTCCGTCAACCCGAAGGAATGGGCGTCCTGCTCGATCATCTGGATGGCCTTGATGGCATGCATGATGTTGTCGACCTCGCCATCGAGCCAGATCCTCCCGTTCTGCCCTACGAAGATGCGGCAATTGGTGTATCCCTTTATCATCTGGATCATCGAGCCGCTCTTGCCTATTACCCTGGGCACCTTACTGGGAGAGATCTCGATGATCTGTCCTCCCTGCAGCTTCCTTAGTCCCTGATCCTTCATGGTGACCTGCACTCTCATGGTCTCGTCCACCATGAGCACCTTGGCCAGGATCACATCGCCAACGTTCATGTATCTGGCAGTGTCACCGAACTCGACCCTCCAGGGGACCTCGTTCACGTGCAACGGGGCAGGATAGGGAGAGTTAATGTCGATGAGCCAGTTGGAGGGACCTATGTCCTCCACCTTGCCGATGATGCTGTCCCCGACGGCCGGGATGTACCTGCCGCTCAGGGGAATGATATTGACGTAATTCGATTTTACAGACTTTATACCAAGGAGGGCGGCGTATATCTTGCCTTCAGAAACATATGTGCCCGCCCCAGGCTTCAACTTGTCACCATCCAAGAGATCTCCGGGCATGACGATCTCCCGTGGTTGTCTCGACCCTTCACTGTTCATATCATATCTCCTTTGAAATTAACACACGAATGTTCTGTTGATGGTCTACCTTCTTAAATGCCTTTGCTCGACCCGTCACGGCGTATAATATCTTATATCTTAAGAATTCGCTCAAATAGTGCCCTTGAGGATCTTGGTCTCGACATCCCCCTTGGTCCTTTCGGCGAGCTTCCCAAGAAAATCGTCGCGCAAGCCCGCCGGCAGTTCAACAACGCCGATCCAACTGCCGTTGGATTGCCATTCGTCCTTGGTGATCTTGCCAGCCTGGGCGATGTAGTCGTAGCACCTGCCGTACTGCTCTCCGGTCAGCTTCACAGCTATCCGGACCTTGTCGAAGCGTATGGGGATGAGCGGACGGAGGGCCTTCAGCACCGGCTCGATCTGGGATTCCACGGACTTGAAGGGGTCCACATGGACCCGTGCCTCCTCCATCGCCGCCTCTATCCTGGCGGGAGGGTGGGGGGCGCCGGTCTGTGGATTTATAGCGTTCCTGGCGATCTCCATGACGATGCGCTTTCGCTTGCTCTCCAGCATTTCCTTTCTTTGCTGGGTGGTGAGCTGCACTTCACCCTTTAGTATGATGTGCTTCGCAACCTCAGTGGGCTCGGTGGTCCCGAAGACCTCCTTGACCTTCTTCTCCTCGGGACGGGTGCCCTTGCGGGCGTTGCGGAAGACCTCGTCAATGACCATGTGGTCGGCCAGGTCGACCTCCTTGCCTTCCCTGATCAGGTTGACTACCTTGGGGTCGATAAGGATCTCGAAAGTCTCTCCGTGAGACTCCAATTTGGCCACGATGGCATCTTCGAGGTCGACCATGTCGCACTTGCTTACGCAGCGTTGGCTTTCTCTACCACCGCTTCGACCTCAGCGTCGTCCAGGCGGCGGAAGTTCGATCCCTTGCAGACTATGCCGATCTCGACCGACTTGGGGTTGAGCTTCTCCTCCTCGGTGGCCTTCTTCAAAGCCTTCAGGCCGAGAACGATGGCATCGTCCATCTCCATGCCTTCCTGGTATTGTTCCTCGAAGACCTCCATGACCACATTGCGGCCGGCCCCTATGCTGCCCGCCTTGTAGGATACGAGAGCTCCCGACGGGTCGGTCTCGAAGAGGTGAACGCCCTGGTCATCCACGCCGGCGATGAGGAGAGCGGTGCCGAACGGCCTGACGCCGCCATATTGGGTGTAGTTCTGCTTGTAGTCGCAGATCTTCTTCACCAGCATCTCCACGCTGATCTTCTCGTCATAGGTGATCTTGCTGATCTGAGCGGTGACCCTGGCATGGTCCACCAGGACCCTGGCGTCGGCGACCAGGCCGGAGGTGGCACAGCCGATGTGCTCGTCGATCTGGAATATCTTCTCGATGGACCTAGGCTCCATGAGGCGGCTGGCGATGCGCTTGTCGACGATGAGGACAGCCCCGTCCTTGAACTTCAAACCCACCGTTGTGGTGCCCCTCTTGACGGCCTCCCTGGCGTACTCGACCTGGAACAGCCTGCCGTCCGGCGAGAACACTGTGATGGCCCTATCATATGCCATTTGTCCTGGTTGCATCAATGTCACTCCTTGACTAAGCGAATTTCACTAAAGCACTTCGGTGATATATAGCTTAATATGTGCGCCAGGGAAAATATTGTGATGGGCATATGCTGCGTTTCAGACCCTTTTATCCGGTCCGGAGCCGCCTAGAACGCCCTCCCTCAGGGTCTTGAGCGTCCCGGAGATGCGGAGGGTCATCAGGGCTCCCTCGCCCCCCTCGTTCATGGCCTCCACGGCGCGGTCCCGGTCCGCCCCGCCCACCCTTACGATGCCCTGCCTGCCGTCGAACTGGATGACCTTATAGCGGATACCGCGCTGGTACAGTGAGAAATTGAGGGCCCCCAGGAAAGCCTCGTCGGACATACTGCCCTCACCGCGGACCCTCACTGCGATGTACCTTCGCCTGCCTCTCTTGGATTTTACGACCATCGGCGCACTGGTGATGCCCGGTCAGCCGTCGATGAGCGGGGAACTGACCCCGGTGATCACGACCAGCAGGCTCACCTTGCCCTCCATCTCCGGCTCAACGGAGCAACCCCATATAATCCTTGCCCGCGGGCTCAGCTTGGAGGAGACAAGCTCGGCCGCCTTCTCCGCCTCTCCCACGGTCATGTCGGGACCACCGACCACCCGTATGAGGGCCCCCTTGGCCGCAGAAAGGTCGATGGTCCCGAGAAGCGGGGACTCCATGGCCTCCCTGACGGCCTGGTAGACCCTCTCGTTGCCGTCGTCGCTCTCTCCCATGCCGATCATGGCCATGCCCCCGTCCTTCATTATTGTATTAATATCGTTGAAGTCGACGTTGACAAGACCGGGCTTGGTGATGATCTCGGTGAGGCCCTTGATGCCGTACATCAGGACCTCGTCGGCCACCTTGAACGCGGCCTCCAGGGGCAGTTTGGGGACCAGCTTGAGCAGCTGGTCGTTGAGTATGACGATGGTCGTATCGCAGTTCTCCCGCAGAACCTTCAGGCCCTTCTGGGCGTTCTCCATCCGCAGGCGCCCCTCGGCCTTGAAGGGAAGCGTTACGATGCCCATGGTGAGCGCTCCCGAGCGCCTCGCTATCTCGGCCACGTACGGTGCGGACCCTGTCCCGGTGCCCCCTCCCATCCCGGCGGTGATAAAAACGACCCTGCTGCCATCTATGTACTGCCGGAGCTCCTCCTGGGCCTCCTCTGCGGCCTTCCTCCCGACCTCCGGAATCGCCCCGGCGCCAAGCCCCTTGGTCAGGACCTTCCCGAGAATGATCTTGTTGGGGGATCGAATGGCGAGGAGATGGCGTGCGTCGCTGTTGGCGGCCACCAGGGTGGCGCCGGTGATGCCGGTCTTGGTGAGGCGATTGATGGTGTTCGACCCCCCACCCCCGCATCCTACAATAGTTATCCCGATTCGTAACGATTCGACGAGCCTTCTGAGCTCATCATCATCCGCGGTGGCCGGTCCGAAGCCCGCGCCTCCCATATTATGATCGACGCTGGACAGGAACGAACCAGCCTCATCCAATGTGTTTTTCATGTGCATCCCATTAAAGAACTACATGTGCATTGACAAGATAATATAAAAATGTATATTCGCAGGTATGGAAATCGACCTGATGTCCCTATGCTAAGCCACCGACCACCTTGAGGCGGATCACCGGCCATGCCTGGTGGAGGGTCAAATGAACTCGAACACGGCCCCGCAATTGGAGCACTCGGTGTCCTCTTCTCCCAGCAGGGCGCCGCACTCAGGGCACCTGTCCCCGAGGATAGCGCCACATTGGCATTTCTCCGCGTTCGGGGGCACGGGATTGCCGCACGCGGGGCAGGTCTGCGGAGAGAACGTTCGGAAGGGCTCTCCACAGTGTGCGCACATCGCATCGCTCCCCTTGACCGTCGATCCGCATGCCGGGCAGGTGAACGTGCCGCCGTCGGCGACGAATATCGCGCCGCATGCCGAGCATCCGTTCGCATCCATCTCGAGCTTCTCCCCACAAACCGGGCAAAGTTCGCCCTCAATCAAGATCGGGGAGGCCCGCTCGACCGTATCGATGGGCATGATGGGCTCCGTCACCTCTCTGGACGTGGCGCTTTCCCGGCCCTTGATCGCAAAGGTGCGCTTGCAGTAGGGACAGCCGCTCATCCGGGCCATGCAGGCCGAGTGGAAGACCTTGCCCGAGGTGCATTTGATGTACTCGGTGCCTTCCTTGATCCTGCCCATGCAGATCTGGCAGATCTCTATCTGGACTTTCGCCCCGGTGATCATTATTCTGGGGCGATCGTTCCCGTCCCCGCCCGACTCGCCATCGGCCTTCCTGAAGAAGATCAGCTTACTGAAGAGCTCTCCGAGGACTGAGTTCAACGGTTAGGCCCCCGGTGGGAGGGCGGTTTCGAACACGGGGTCTTAAGCGAGCTTCTCCTTTAAGGCGATTCTTTCTTTGTTTGTAGGGTTGATAATGACCCTGGTATCGGCATGATTTGCATCCTATGAAAATCAAATACGAACGTTCGTAAAAATCTCGCTTT
>CAYRPG010000003.1:107493-135852 GCA_964426205.1 uncultured Methanomassiliicoccus sp.
GCATGATTTGCATCCTATGAAAATCAAATACGAACGTTCGTAAAAATCTCGCTTTGGCAACGAAACCTTTTTAAACGACCATGCCAAAATGGGTGCAAAAAAAGAGACGTGGGGCAATATACGATATGTTAATATACGAACATTCCATTTCCGGCAAAAAGCACCCGGGCCATGACCAATGTTCACACGCGATAAAGCCGCGGTCCTTGGCCTCTGGAAGCTACTTGTCCAGTATATCGGAATCGATTGGAAATGGACCCATCCGGGGGCCAGGTCCGATGAGAGGAGGATCAATGCTCGCAATCGGGACAGGAACAACCTTTAGAACCGTGAAGCAACTGGCCAAAGGACGCGTGTATTGTATATCATATATGGACGAATTATTGATGGAGAAGAATTTTGGAGGAGCATAAATGTCGGAAAAGACAGGTGCAGTAATGGTCGTCGGAGGAGGTATCTCCGGCGTACAGACCGCATTGGACCTTGCGGAGTCTGGGTTCAAGGTCTACCTGATTGAGAAGACGCCAAGCATCGGTGGGGTCATGTCCCAGCTGGACAAGACCTTCCCGACGAACGATTGTTCGATGTGCATCCTTTCGCCCAAGCTGGTCGAGGCTGCCAGGCATCCAATGATCGACCTCATGACCATGTCCGAGGTAGTGGATGTCTCCGGCGAGGCCCCTGACTTCAAGGTGAAGGTACGCCACAACCCCCGCTACGTCGACATGAGCAAGTGCGTGGGATGCGGTATCTGCGCCGAGAAGTGCCCGGTGAAGGTGCCCAATGAGTACGATGCCAATCTCGTGAACAGGAAGGCCATCTATATCCCGTTCGCCCAGGCTGTTCCGCTGAAGTACTCGATCGATGCTACCAAGTGCCTTAAGCTCACAAAGGGCCGCTGCGGCCTCTGCGAGAAGAACTGTCCTGCTGGCGCTGTCAACTACGAGGACAAGGCCGTCGAGGAGACCCTCGATGTCGGAGCGATCATCCTTGCCCCTGGCTTCTCCACCTTCGATGCCCGCCTCAAGAAGGAATATGGCTACGGGGAATACCCCAACGTCGTGACCTCTCTCGAGTTCGAGAGGTTCCTGAGCGCCACCGGTCCGTACGGTGGCCATGTTGTCAGGCCCTCTGACCAGAAGGCCCCCAAGAAGGTTGCCTTCCTGCAGTGCGTCGGGTCCAGGGACGAGAAGGTAGGCAACACCTACTGCTCCTCGGTCTGCTGCATGTACGCCATGAAGCAGGCCATCATCGCCGGCGAGCACACTGCCGGGCTGGAGCCGCACATATTCTTCATGGACATCAGGGCCGTGGGAAAGGAGTTCGAGGATTACCGCAACAGGGCCGAGAAGGAGTACGGGATCACGATGCACCGCGCCTCCAGGGTCGCGAACATCATCCAGGATCCCGAGACCAAGAACCTCTTCCTCCGCTACTCCACCAACGGAGATGTCGCTGAGGAAGAGTTCGACCTTGTCGTCCTGTCCCTAGGACTGGAGCCCCCGAAGGGAGCCAGTGCCATCAGCAAGATCTTCAACGTCAACCTTAACAAGTTTGGCTTTGCTGGGACCAACGTCTACAGCCCGCTGACCTCCAGCCGCCCTGGCATATTCGTGACCGGCGCATTCGCCGCTCCGAAGGACATCCCGACCTCGGTCGCCGAGGCCTCGGGCGCTGCGGCCAAGGCCGGTGCCTACATCTCCAACAAGAGGGGGCACCTCGAAGAGGCCAAGATCGAGGAACTGGACGTTGAGGGCCAGGAACCCAGGATCGGTGTCTTCGTCTGTGACTGCGGTATCAACATCAGGGGCACCGTCGATGTCCCCAAGGTCGTTGACTACGTCAAGACCCTGCCCAACGTCGTGTTCGCGGAGGAGAACAAGTACTCCTGCTCTGCTGATACCCAGGCCAAGATCAGCGAAACAATCAAGAAGGAGAAGCTCAACCGGGTCGTGGTCGCATCCTGCACCCCGCGTACTCACGAGCCCCTGTTCCAGAGCACCCTGAAGGAGGCCGGCCTGAACCCCTACCTGTTTGAGATGGCCAACATCAGGGACCAGTGCTCCTGGATCCACATGGGCGAGCCTGAGAAGGCCACCAAGAAGGCCATGGACCTCATCAGGATGGCGGTTGCCAAGTCCAGGCTGCTGGAGCCCCTGTACGAGTCCAAGCTGCCGGTCACCCACTCGTCGGTGGTCGTCGGCGGAGGCATCTCCGGTATGACCGCTGCCCTCGACATCGCTGCTCAGGGATTCCACGTGGACCTCATCGAGAGGACCGGGGAGCTCGGCGGCAACGCACTGAAGATCTACCACGAGGAGGACGGCCGCAAGCTCCGCGAGTTCGCCAAGGAGCTCGTCACCCGGGTGAGGAACAACAAGAACATCACCGTGCACCTCAACACCGAGGTCAAGGACGTCGGTGGCTTCGTCGGCAACTTCAAGGTCAAGACCAACGACGGAGCCGAGCTGGAGACCGGAAGCATCGTCGTAGCGGTCGGAGCGGAGGAGTACAAGCCCAAGGAGTTCCTGTACGGACAGGACAAGAGGGTCGTGACCCAGCTCGAGCTGGAGGACCAGATGCAGAAGGGCCCCCTCGCCGCCAAGAAGATCGCTATGATCCAATGCGTAGGTTCGAGGAACGCTGAGGCGCCCTACTGCAGCAGGGTCTGCTGCGCCAACGCTATCAAGAACGCCATCGCGGTGAAGAAGGCGAACCCGAAGGCCGATGTGTACGTGTTCCACAAGGACATCAGGACCTACGGGTTCCGTGAGGAGCTCTACAAGGAGGCCGGACAGCTTGGGGTCAGGTTCGTCAGGGTCCCCGAGGACAAGCCCCCAATGGTCACCAAGGAGGGCGACAGCCTGAAGCTGGTCGCGAACGACACCATCCTGGGAGACGACATCATGCTGAGGCCCGACCTGGTCGTTCTCAGCACCGGTATCCGCCCCCACCACGACAACGAGGATCTGGCCAAGATGCTCAAGGTGCCCCTCAGCAAGGACAAGTACTTCCTGGAGGCCCACATGAAGCTCAGGCCGGTCGACTTCGCCACCAATGGCGTATACCTCGCCGGTCTGGCCCACTGGCCGAAGTTTACCGACGAGGCCATCGCCCAGGCGTCCGGAGCGGCCGCCCGTGCCATGACCGTGATCTCCAAGCCCGAGCTGAAGAGCGAGGGCATCATCGCAGCGGTGAACGAGGACATCTGCGACGGTTGTGCCATCTGCGAGCCGGTCTGCGAGTACAAGGCCATCACCATCGTGGCCGACCCCAAGAACCCCGAGAAGAAGAAGGCCGTCGTCAACGAAGGTCTGTGCAAGGGCTGCGGCTGCTGCGTTGCGGCATGCCCATCCGGTGCAATGGAGCAGAGGGGCTTCAAGAACCAGCAGATCATCGCTGCCATCGACGCCGCGCTCGAGGAGAGTGAGTGAACATGTCTTCAGCACAACACGGACACGAGGCCGCCCCAGCGGCGGCCAAGCCCGCGGAGGGCGGCTTCGAGCCCAAGATCATAGCCTTCTGCTGCAACTGGTGTTCCTACGCCGGTGCAGACCTGGCCGGGGTCTCCAGGCTCCAGATGCCGACGAACTTCCTGGTCATCAGGTCGATGTGCTCGGCCAGGGTCGACCCGGAGTTCGTCCTCCGGGCCTTCGCCAAGGGCGCCGACGGCGTCCTCGTATTGGGATGCCACCCCGCGGACTGCCACTACATCGGTGGCAACTATCGGGCCAGGAGAAGGATCGCCCTGCTCAAGATGCTTCTCGAGCAGTACGGCCTGGACCCTGACCGCCTGCACCTGGAATGGGTTTCCGCCTCTGAGGGCGTGAAGTTCCAGTCCACGATCAAGGAGTTCACCGAGAAGATCAGAGAGATGGGGCCTAACCCGTTGAAGGAGGCCGAGGGAGAAGACCCCCGCGGTGAGGGAGCTTCGCACCATTAGGAGGAAGAGGTGGAATCATGGCAAAAGTCAAGATAGCACAGTATTGGGGCGCCGGCTGCGGTGGCTGCGACGTGGCCCTCCTGGACATCGACGAGAAGATCCTGGGGGTCGCCGAGATGGCAGACATTGTGTTCTGGCCTATCGCGGTGGACACCAAGCTCAAGGACGTCGAGGCAATGCCCGACAAGAGCATCACCCTGACCCTCTACAACGGAGCGGTCAGGAACAGCGAGAACGAGCATGTAGCCAAGCTGCTCAGGCAGAAGTCGGCCATCGTGGTCTCCTTCGGCTCCTGCGCCTGCTTTGGCGGCATCCCTGGTCTGGCCAACGTGACCAACAAGAAGGACCTGCAGGACTATGTCTACAACAAGACCTTCTCCAGCGTGAACCCCAACCACGTGAGGCCCCTGCCCAAGTACGAGGCCCCCGAGGGAGAGCTCGAGCTGCCGGTCATGTACGACACCGTCCTCACGCTCGATGATGTCATCGACGTGGATTACTACATGCCAGGCTGCCCGCCGACCACCGACCAGATCAACTCGTTCCTGGCGGTCGTGGAGAAGCATGTCAAGGAAGGAGCGCCACTCCCCCCCAAGGGAACCGTCCTCGCCTCCCAGAAGACCCTTTGCGATGAGTGCGGCAGGACCAAGGAGGTCACCACCATCGATAAGATCAACATGCCCTACGAGATCGCCATCGATCCGAAGAAGTGCATGCTGGAGCAGGGCGTCATCTGCCTCGGACCGGCCACCCGTGCCGGGTGCGGGGCCAAGTGCCTGGACGCCAACCAGCCGTGCCGTGGCTGCATGGGCCCGACCGCGGCAGTCATGGACCAGGGCGGCTCGATGCTGAGCGCTCTGGCTTCCATCTTCAAGACCGCTGACAACGAGACCCAGCTCAGCGAGGATGAGATCCTCCAGCTGATGACCCAGATCAAGGACCCGCTGGGAACGTTCTACGCGTTCACCATGCCCAAGTCTATCATCAAGAGGAAAGTCAAGGAGAAGAAGGCAGGTGTTAAGCAATGACCGGTCCGATTATTTCTGAACCGACCCACAAGTCCGAGTCCAAGCGGATCACTATCGATCCCATCACCAGGCTCGAGGGTCACGGGAAGATTGAGATCTTCCTGAACGACGAGGGGAACGTGGCGAACGCCTATTGGCAGGTGCCTGAGCTCAGAGGCTTCGAGAAGTTCTGCATCGGCCGGTCGGTCGATGAGCTGAACAAGATCACTCCCCGTCTGTGCGGTGTCTGCCCCGGCGCGCACCACATGTGCTCGACCAAGGCCCTGGACAAGGTGTTCAAGGCGGAACCCCCACCCGCGGGCAAGAAGCTCCGTGAGCTGTTCTACGCCGCTCACTACGTGCACAGCCACATCGCCCACTTCTATGCCCTGGCGGCGGCCGACTTCGTGCTCGGCCCCATGGCCCCGGCGGAGAAGAGGAACATCCTGGGCGTTGTGGACGCCGTCGGTGTGAACATCGGTGCTGAGGTCATCAAGCACCGCTCGTACGCACAGAAGACCCAGGAGATGATGGGAGGCAAGGCCACCCACCCTGTCTGCGGTATCCCGGGCGGCATGAGCAAGCCCATTACCGAGGAGCAGAGGGCTCAGATCGAGACCTGGGCAAAGTCAACTGTTGACTTCTCCAAGTTCACCGCCCAGCTGCTGACGGACGTGGTGCTGAAGAACGAGGACTACCTCGCGCTGATCACCAACCCCGGCATCTACTACAACGAGACCTACTACATGGGCATGGTGGACAAGAACAACAAGATCAACTTCTATGACGGCGAGCTCAGGGTCGTCGACCAGAAGGGCAAGGAGATGTGGAAGTTCCACCCCAGCAAGTACCTCGACTACATCGGGGAGCACGTCGAGCCCTGGTCCTATGAGAAGTTCTGCTTCATGAAGAAGATCGGCTGGAAGGGCTTCACTGACGGCCCCGAGAGCGGCATCTACAGGTGCGCCCCGCTGGCCCGGATCAACGCCTCCACCGGCTTCACGACCCCGCTGGCGCAGGACTACTACCTGCAGATGAAGGACTTCTTCAAGGGTCTCGGCATCAACGGGCCGATCCACCACACCATGGTCATGCACTGGGCCAGGGTCATCGAGCTGGTCCACGCTGCCGAGCTGATGCTCCAGCTGTCCCAGGACCCCGAGATCACCAGCAAGGACATACAGACCCCGCCCGGAGAGCCCGGAGAGGGTGTCGGCTGCCTCGAGGCGCCCCGTGGGACGCTCATCCACCACTACGTGGCGGACAAGAACGGCATCACCACCGACGTGAACCTGGTTGTCGGAACGACCAACAACAACGCCCCGATCAACCTGTCCGTCCGGCAGGCCGCGAAGGGACTGATCAAGAACTGGCAGATCTCGCCCGGTATCCTGAACGAGGTGGAGATGGCCTACAGGGCATACGACCCCTGCAACTCCTGCGCCACCCACACCCTGCCCGGCCACATGCCGCTCAAGGCGATCGTCAGGAACCCCGACGGCTCCGTCTACCAAGAGATCAAGAACTTCTAAACCCCCTTTCCCAACCTTTTCCTTTTTACATTTTTCTCCATCGATCGAGCACACTACGCCACCGTCCATTCTTTTATACGAGCCGGATCGATGCTAGTTCATGAAGCTCGATCTGCGGAAGCAGCTCCGCTCGCTTTACGATGTTCCCTCGGAGCCTGTCCTGGTGGAGGTGCCGCCGATGAGCTTCCTGATGATCGACGGCGCTGGTGACCCCAACGGCTCGGAGGAGTACCGGCAGGCCCTCGAGGCGCTGTTCGGTCTGTCCTACACGCTGAAGTTCAGGATGAAGAAGGCTGGAGGCCCGGACTACGGGGTGCTGCCGCTGGAGGGCCTATGGTGGGTCGACGATCTGACCGCCTTGGACTTTCAAAAGAAGGACAACTGGAGGTGGACCTCGATGATCATGCAGCCTGACCTCATCACTGCGGAGATGGTCGCGGAGGCAACGGAGGAGCTGCGCAGGAAGAAGGCCCCTCCCGCTCTACCGAAGATGAGGTTCGAGCGGTTCGAGGAAGGACTTGCTGCTCAGGTCATGCACCGGGGCCCGTTCGCCGCCGAGCAGCCTACCGTCCAGCGCCTGCACGCCTTCGTTCGCGAGAGGGGGTACGAGCTAAGGGGCAGGCACCACGAGATCTATCTCAGCGACTTCAACCGGACCGCACCGGAGAACCTCAGGACGATAGTGCGCCATCCGGTGAAGAAGGCTCAGTAAAATGGGCGGGTGCGGTGGGGTGAGGTTCGAACACGAGAGGTGCTCCGCACCATCAGGCTTCCGATGGTTCCCAGGTAGATGCCGTCGGTAAGGTACACCCTTCCCTCGCTGACATCTATCAGGTCCTCGGAGAACAGCGGCCCCAGGAGCTTGCCCCTGGCGAGATTGACCGGAGAACCGCCCAGGCCGCGGTTGAACGCCGGGACCATGATGACCTCCTCCGGCACCTCCACGTACCTCTTGTGCGCACCTTCCCTGACCGGCAGTCTCACCCAGCACGGTTCCTTGCTAATGTTGCCGAGGGAGTCCTCCAAGGCCACCGTGGGGTGGTTGTGCCCGACCACCAGCGTCCTGGCGGCCATGACCTCCGTTGACGGCCAGGTGTGACCGTGCGCGAATCCGACGTCCCCGATGCGGAACCCGGTGGACGGGTGGACCTCGATGCCGTCGGGCAGGAACTCCTCGATGTTGGTGTCGTGGTTGCCTCTGACCAGGTCCACCCGGGAGTAATGGCGCTTCATCGAGCGGAAGAACCCCGGGAGCTCGGCATACTCCTGGCGGGTCGAGCCGGGCACCTTGTTCTTGACGTCCCCGAGCAGGACGAGCCGGTCGTGCCCGTCGCTCAGGGCAACGAGCTCCCTCTCCATGCGGTCCGTCCGCGAGGGCACGTGGACGCCCTTGGCCCGCATCTCCGATTCCAGGCCGACGTGCAGGTCCCCGACGCAGATGATGCTCTCCTCGCCCCTTATCTCCAGGGCAAGGTGGTCGGGGAGCGGGAGGATGTCGGTCATTTTCCACTCACTATGCGGAGGGCCGGATATAGTTATGCCTGAAATGGGCCGACGGTGATCATCGGCCGTACATCAGCCGGTCGGCCAGGGAAGAGGGCAGCCCCACGCCGATCGTTCGTTCCATCACCTCGGCGATGTCGTACGGCACCCTCAGGTAGATGGCCCTGCGCCTCTCGGTGTCGTAGATCGCGTAGCAGGCGTCCGGGTCACCGTCCCTTGGCTGCCCGACCGAGCCAGGGTTGACGATCATCCCCTTCGGGTGCCTCCTTATGAACGGGACGTGGGTGTGGCCCAGGACGAGCAGGTCGCAGCTCGCCATTCTCAGCAGGCTCTCGTCGGCCTCGTCCTCGAAAACATAATGGTCATCATCGAACGGCGCCCCGTGGTAGATCGCTATCCGCACCCCTCCCCGCTCGATGTGGAGGTTGCGCGGCAGACCCCGAAGGAACGATAGCGAGGGCGCGTCGATGTGACCGGCCGTCCACACCACAGCGCTGCTGGCCATGGGGTTGAGGTCCAGCCTGCCAGCGCTGACCACCGCCCGGTCGTGATTGCCCTGTATGGAGGTTACATGCCTCTCCTGGAACAGGGAGATCGTCTCGACCGGATATGGATAGTAGCCGACCACGTCCCCTGCGCACAGGATGGCGTCCACGCCCCGGTCGTCCATGTCCTTCAGGACCGCCCTGAGGGCGATGAGGTTGGCGTGGACGTCAGAGATCAGGGCGAGCTTCATGACCCCTCTAAACCTCGAGGCCGGTATTTTATTGTGGCGTTATCAATGGACCTTCTTGAGGCTCCTGCGGAGCACCTCTGGCAGGTTATCGATGACATCGGTGGCCATGAGGCTGTATCCGATGCGGTCGAAGGCCAGGTCCCCCGCCGCCCCATTGGTGTAGGCGGCTATCCGCGCGGAGTTGAACGGGGAGACATGCTTCGAGAGCAGCGCCGCGACCTCTCCTGCCAGGGTGTCGCCGGTACCTCCGACGCTCATCCCTGCGTTGCCGGTCCGGTTCAGCTTGGTCCATGCGCCGTCGGAGACGACGTCGATCATGCCCTTGACCAGCAGGACAGCGCCGAGGACCCTGGAGCTCTCGGCAACGTCCGCCACCCGGGCGTCCATCTCCTTGGGCAGCGCGTGCCTGGTAAGGGTCTGGTACTCGTGGGCATGGGGGGTGATGACGCACCTCTTGCCCTTCAGCACCGAAGGGTCCTTGGAGACGGCGGTGATGGCGTCGGCATCAATGACCAGCGGTACATCGCACGCCTTCACGAGCTCCCGGACAGCGGCCTGGGTGTTCTCGTCCGCTCCCAACCCGGGTCCGATGAGCACGGCGTCGGCGCTCTTCATGAGCTTCACGATCGCCGGCACGTCCTCCGTCCCCAGCACGTCGCCCGAAAGGCGGTGGACGATGAGGTTGGGGGAGTACGAGGCTATCGGCCCATATGACATCCAGGGGGTTGCGATGTTCACCAGGTCAACGCCCATACGGTACGCCGCGAGGCCGGCAAGCGCCGGCGCTCCGGTGAACGGCCCACCGCCCACGATGAGCAGCTTTCCGCTCTCGCCCTTGTGGGAGTCCTTCTCCCGCACGGGGTAGTAGACGTACTCTCCGGGCCCTACGTACTTACTGGCGTCGGCCGGGATGCCGATGTCCTGCACGACGATGCGGCCGGAGTTGGTAGGGGTCATCCCCTCCTTCACGTCGGTGAAGGTCACGGTGATGTCCGCCTTGATATGTATGTCGGTGCCTAGCCCGGACGGCACGTCCACCGAGACGACCATTGTATCGGAATCGTTGATGCGGCCGATCAGGGTGCGGTAAGGCTCGCGGACCTCCTTCGTCGTCCCGGTGCCCAGGAGGGCGTCCACCACCAGGTCGAACTTCGAGAAGTTCACCCCTACGGATGAGGAGGAGATGTGCTTCACCCTCTCGAAGGCGCGCTTGGCCGCGTCCGTCCTTATGTCCCCCGGAGGGTTGGCCAGAAGCACGGTGACATCATTATTGCGCATCAGGTTGCGGGCCGCGACGAACCCGTCGCCGGCGTTGTTGCCGACCCCGCATACCACGGCGATCCTCTTCCCGGTGCCGACCTCATTGGTGATGGTCTCGGCCACGGCCTCGCCGGCGTTCTCCATGAGAGCGTCGATGGGGACCCCGAACTGCTCGGAGTTGACATCCAGCACGCGCACCTCTAGAAAAGGGAGCATATATCGGAGTATGATGCGGTGGGAGTTAAAATTTAGCCTCCGCCGGGGGAACGGCGGAGCATCTGGAATGCTCGGAAGAGGGTGCCAGGAGCCTGACCCGTCAGAGGGCTACCATTTAATACTGGAATATCATTCAAAACGTAGGATAAGTGAACGGTAATTGAGCGATATCAAGAGGGTCGTTTTAGACGTACTGAAACCGCATCACCCAGGAATTGTGGAGCTATCCCAGCGCTTGAGCGTTCTGCAGGGTATCTCCGGAGTCAACATCACCATCGTCGAGGTGGACCAGGACACCGAGACCGTGAAGATCACGGTCGAGGGGAACGCCATCGTGTTCGATGATGTGGAGACCGCGATCACCGAGGCCGGAGCTGTCATCCACTCGGTCGACAGCGTGTCCGCGGGCAAGCGGCTGGTAGAAGAAGTAGAGACCCTGCAGGACCGCTGAGCACAGAGGTCCGGCAGGATGCAAGACACATTATAACGGCTGGCGTGAGCGAGGGCTCCGCCTTCGATTTTTTTTATCAGGCCTGGGTCCTGGGCACTGTGCGCAACGCCTCGGCGACCTTTGGCAGCAGCTTGGACTTCGGCATGTTGTTCTCAACCAGCAGCAGGCCCTGCTTGTTCCACCATGCCCCGGGGTAGGCCTTGGCATCCTCGAGCTTGTACTGCAGCCCCAGTTTCTCCACTGCCTTTATGATCATCGACATCTGAGGCTCAGGGATAGCTAGGTTCTTGGCTACCCTGCGCCCTTCTGCCCTGGTACGAGAGTTGTCAAAATACTCTGGCCACAGCACCCACGCCTTGTCCGCGTCGAAGACCATGGTCGGTCAATCCCACAAGGGGGATAAATGGTTTGGCCTCACTCAGTGAGGAGGACGGCGTTGATGGTGCCGTCCTGTCCGGGCCTGGATGTGATCCTTGCCGCTCCCAGGTCGGTCTGGATGGTTGCCCCGCGGTTCATGATGTTACGCTGAACGTAGTTGGGGTTGGCCGGGTTGACCGTGACGGTGACGATCCTGACCCTCTTGACCTGGTTGGTCTTGGGGTCCACAACGTTGGCATAGGCGGCGCTGAGCATCTTGACCTTGGAGTTGCCTCCCATAGTGCGGTACTTCCTGAGGCTCTCCTCACCAAGGTTGGTCAGTAGGGGCTCGCGCCCGATCTCGTAGCGCCTCTTCTTCCTGTTGTTCACCAAGCGGCCACCGGTCGGCTTCCGCTTCGATTTGCCCTGCCACAATGCCATACTAATCCTCTGCCACTAAAATAAAGGTCATATAAAAGGTTTTGTTCCAAGATGGGACAAAACGGTCCAGTATGCCCACTCTCGCCGTTGGCCGGGGAGGTCAGCCCCTGGTAACGAACACGCCCATGTGCTGTACCTTTTCCGCGCCGGGGGCATCGTGGGAATCGCCCAGGTAGTTGTGCCACCGGTCGTTGAACTCATCGATGGGGAGCGCCCCTATGGTCCCGGTCGTGGCGGGGTCCTCCAGGTACACGAACCTGCTGTCCACTCCGATGACGACCATGTAGTGGCCGTCCTCCCAGTCATCGGTCCACGAGAAGTCGGACCCCCGGCCCTCGGCCCAGGCCTGGGCCGCGATAATGACGGGGGCGCCCTCCCGGACGGACGATGCCAGGTCGCCGACCGTCAGCTCGATCTCCACTTCGGCATCGAAGCCCAGGTCCCGGGCCATGCGCGCGATGTTGTCGGGGTCCGTGCCGTTGTGAGGCGACGTGCCCATCCGGTCCATCAGCAGCTGCTCGGGGACGTCCGAACCATAGTATGACAGTACCGCCTGCAGGGACGCCGCACCGCAGGAATATTCGGTGCTCTGGAGGACGTCAGGGACGCCGGCGAGGACGGGCGGTCTGGGCAATATGCTGGCCCTTTTTGGCGGGTCGATGACCGCCGAGCGAGTAAGGACTGTAGGGAACACGGCACTTTCGAACAAGACGACGTATTTATTCGTGTCCCCGGAAAGTGAATTTTACTGATGTCCCCCGCGCAGAACCCGCTCAGATCGCGCCGACCCTGTCCAGCAGGACAACCTTGATCTCCTTGCCGATGTCCAGCAGCGCGGAGTTGCCGTCCTTGGCCGCCCCGGGGTTGAGGAACAGCGTGCCGTCCCTCTCCACGATCCCACGGGCCTCGTGAATGTGGCCCGACAGCACCGCTTTCGGGCGATACTCGTTCACCAGCCTCAGTATCGCATCGCTGCCCACGTTCAGGCCGCTCCCGGTCCGGTCGTTTATCCCCTTGGGGGGAGCGTGCACGGCCATGATCGCGCCCTCCTCCATCAATGGGCGGAGAGCGGCGTCGATGTCCTCCTCCTCAAGCTCGAACGGCGTGTCGAAGATGGTGGGGTTCGAGCCACCCAGTCCTATGAAGACCTCCCCTCCTATGGTCATCTTGCGCTTGTGCAGGAGCGTCGCATGGGCCTCTATCTCCCGGCACACCAGTTCGGGAGGGTCGCAGTTGCCCGGTATGGCGTACACCGGCCGGTCCAGGCGGTCGAGGAACTCCCCGGCCCACGAGCCCGGGCCGAAATGAGTGATGTCACCCAGGATGATGTAGGCGTCCGCGTGATGCTCGCTCGCCAGGCGCTTAGCCCAATCCGCCACCTTGTCTCTACCATGGATATCTGACAGGACCAGGAACCTCATCATGATCGCTCCTTCATGCCCGTCCAGGTAAAAATACCTCTTCAAAGGCCCAGCATCGCCAGGCCGACCGTCCCGTAGGCCAGGGCGTAGGCCACGAGGTATCCGAGGATCGCCCCGCTGTTGAGGAACGGCAGCCCTGCCTGCGGCTTGCCCCTCATGACGAAACGGAACAGGACAAGATAGCCGACCAGCCCGCCGATCATGGCGCCTGCAGCCGCCCACAGGTTCGCCGTCATGAGAGGTGCCGCTGCATCCGGAAGATAGAGCGATGCCGAGACCACCAGCAGTCCGGGGATGACCGCATCGCCCACTCCCATGAAGAAGGCCTCCCTGTCCCGGCCCTCCTTCTTGACCACGCCGTGCTTCTCCACGTTCTCCATGGTGAACCCCTTCTCGTTCGGTACGACGAACAGCACCGGGAGGCGCAGGGGGGCCACCCCCTCGGCCAGCGTTATCATGTGCTTGGTCTTGTAGACCGATATGGCGTCGTAGACGGCCATGATGATGAGCAGGATCATCACCGGCAGGACGCTGAGGGACATGCCCAGTATGGCAGTGACCCCCACACCGATGATGAGGCCGATGGCGTCGATGATGTACCACTCCCCGCTCTTGGCCAGGAGGTACAGGAGGCCCCCGGCGAGGGCCAGCGATGCTATCAGTGCCAGGACGCCCTCGCTGTCGAACTGCAGGAAGATGGGCAGGAACACGTAGAGCATGGTGACGAAGATGCTGAAGTAGAAGATCCCCCGGATGATGCCCTGGTGCCTGTACTTTATCAATAACAGGATGATGGCGGTCATCACCAGCACAAGGAGGACATAGATGAACGGGTTGACCGGCGAGCTGGGGTCGGGGAACGCCGTGAACTCCGGCAAGAACAGGGGGGCCAGGAGAACAGCGGAGACCTGCACGAGGACGAAGATGCCGGCCATGGCCAGTAGGGGCAGGTTCTTGCGCACGACCCTACTATGTGTTCCGGCTAGATAACGATGCCGAGGAGGTTTCCTGTCCCAACCGGGAAGCGGACTTGAAGGGCCAGCAGAACAGGCTCAGGAGGTCACGGCACGATCGGCCGGACAATGGAATCTCTCGGCAGGAGCTCGGTCGCCTGCGCTACGAGGCCAGGAGAAAACGCTCCGACCGATCGATGAGCACCGACATCTCGAGGACCGCGGGTACGATCTACGACCCGAGGGACCCCAAGCAGGTCAAGAAGTGGAGGAAGGACCCCTCCCGCGCCGACCTTGACGGCGTCGATACCGAGGCTCAGCAGCTCTTCGGGATCAAGGTCCGCGCCGTGTCCGAGGTTGAAAAGAGGACGGAAGTAGTGGAGAAAACGGTCGAGGCCACGCGTAGGGGGCTCAAGAAGGCCCGCAGCGAGGCTAGAACGCCAAGGAAAAGACATTGGGGAGGGGCGCCAGGTTCAGCAAGCAAGGGAGCACGAGGGTCCCTACATGTACGAATAAGAAAAATCGATCCAACGTTAAACCGTGTGCATTATAAACTATGGAAACCCATATTATGTGGGGAATATTGAGGAGGCCAACAAATAGACACCCGCATTAGCTAAAGCTTTCTTAAAATTCTCCAAGAAGGTGAAAGAAAATGAAGAAAGCAACTATTCTCATGGCTAGCTTGGTCGTGGCTTTTTATTGATGCCACTACCTGTGTCATCCCTATACTTGGGCGACACACAAACGTCGATAGAAATAAAGAACACACCAACATCCATAAAAACGATTAAAATATTGGGCGAGTCCAATATTACATCGAATATCCAAGTTAATTTAAACCAGGAACAAGAAGTCTATAAGATTTCCTCGGTCAGCTCGATAAGTACCGAGAAAACTGAAAAGGATCTTTTGGTCGTCGATGGGGTTTGGATAAACGATAAATCTATGGCTGATGTAAAAAAAGATATTTTGCTAAAAATAAAAGATGGAGCGCCCTTGTTAATAGTCGGCGACAATATGGAATTTGCAGAGGCTGTCACAACCGATCTGGGGCGATGCGATTTTCATGCGTCAGATGCCATAGCTACGGGATTGAAGTATTATCCAAATGAGAACACTGTGGCTGTCTTCAGTTATGTGGGCTCTCCATTCGGAACACCCATTGATAACTTAAATGCGAGTATTTCTGAATCGATCAAATGGGCTAAGGAGAAGACAACCGATGTTGTGCTATCTGACTCCAGATCAGAATCAGGTGCAGACAACTCCTTATCAACGGCCAGGGTATTGGGCTCACCGTATTGGGGAGACCCCCTGATGAATGATAGGTTCTACGAGTGTTGGCCATATGGTAAAGTTTTGATTCAAAACAGATATTATCAGCTAATGAATGATCCTAATACTGCGAACGGTGTCGAATGGACAGTCAAATATCATATGGTAGGGACACCTGGCCATCAGCTATGGACTCAAGGTATCAAATACAACAATAAGGGTTACAATGATATTTCTTACCTCGATTGGTTCGTAATGGAGAACCATCTAGATGTAAGTGAATATTGGCACCAAAATGATGCAATGATATATGATTTGAACTCCCAAAAGTACGAGCCCCAGACGACAAATGGAATATCAACGACTACCTACAATATGGGCATAGGCCTGGAGACCGTTTCTGTCGGCATTTCATCGACTATTACCACTCCCGACGCAAGGGTGGAGTGGCAAGGCAGAGAATATGACGAATATGCAAGATGGTGGTTTAATATTAACGAGCAGTCTTCATACGCACAAATGGAGAAGGCTTATGATGCAGTCCTAAATGCTCATTGTCCTGGAATGCACGGTGATCCCTGGGGAGGCTATACTGAATATTACCCAACCTGGGGAATCAGCTGGTATGGTATTAATCCGATGGGCTATTATGTTTATACCCCAATGAGCTGGTCTTGGGATTGGACTGCCTTCCCCACCCGATATTAGTGTAAAACCTCTTCATCTTCTTTTTTCTCACATCCCTTTCGATCTCGCGAGGTTCATATCTTAGCATCTTAAGGATACAGCGTTGGATGATACGGTTGGTCGTTCACCATTCTAATACTCCATTCATATGACTGAGTGAGGGTCGTCATGGAGGGCCCATACGGTCCAATGGCTCCGCCAAATATTGCCTGACCGGGCTGAACACTATTGTTTCCGTTCAAGAAACCGACTGCGATCGTGCCACCGCTACCTTCGTTGAAATTACCCGGGTCTCTTGCATATGACTTTTGATAAACCTTCTGCATAAACTCACTTGCATTCTGCCAAATTGTTATGATCACGCTGCCGTTCAGCAAGGCCTCAGAGCAGGCGTTCACGAGGTCCTGATCATTCACAGCATTCAGGGAATAACCATCGATTATGACCGGCACGTCATTGGATGCTTTTGTGATGTGAGAGATATTCGACGTCAGATCATAGTTGAATGTGGAGTACGAGATATGCTCTCTTATCTCCTCGGTGAATGACGAATTGCTGTAAATGATTACAGGAATATTGTAAAATGTAGGCCTTACGTCATACACGATTGGGCCATACTTTGGTTGATTCGCCATGCTTCCAACGATAAGGGTCCCAGCAATTGCGACACAGATCAACACGACAGTGATCTGAAGCACCCCAACTTTCCCCAATTTCAATTTACCATCTCCTAATTAAAATACGTATGGCACTAATAAACATAAATATCTATTACAAGTTTAAAAGTCCCATCTCACACTCAACGCGGGCATGTGATCAGAAGACTAGCCGATCAAGGTATCCCTTCCCTCATGGACCTTTCTTGGCCACCCTTCCGGCCATGTGCTCGATCACGAGTTCTACAATCTCACAGAGCCCTTCGATGGGTATCGGCAGTCATAAAAGAAGATTAAATACCAACGTTTATCTAGTGGGCGAACCTCGATGGAACTCGTGAACGCAGGGTTAACAACTACCGGTTCCAACTATCCTGCCAGGCTGGAGAGGGCCAAGGACCTGGCCGATATCTTCGAGATCGTCAAGGACGCGGTTAGCGCTCAGCTCGGTCTATCGCGCGGCGGGCTGATGCTGGGCATCGCCGAGCTGGGCGGGCGGCCGGACTCTTGGATCGGGGGCTTCTACCCCGTCGCCACCAACATCATCGTCATGAACAAGGGGCCGATGGGCCGCATCCTGAGCGAGCAGCCCGAGCTCTACAAGGCGTACTGCTTCCACATACTGCTGCACGAGTACATCCACACCGTCGGCTACATGGACGAATCGCTCACCAGGAGGAGGGCGCTGGAGATCAGCGAGAGGCTGTTCGGCAGGGACCACCTGGCGACCAGGATGGCCGCGGACATCACGCAGTTCTTCCCCTACCTCACCTATGCGGTGCCCACCGAGCCGCCTGGGGACCTGGACATGGAACTGGTCAGAGGCTTCGACCGCTCCTGCGCCAGCTATATCAACTGAACCGATCAGGTCTGTCCCGCCGGAGCGGGCGCCCCCTCTCTTTTCCCATTCTTGCTGGCCGCCAGCATGTACAGGGGGATCGAGGTGAGCCCGATGATGGCCGCGAACACGAAGCCGGCGATGGGTGAGCTGGTGTCGAGCAATGCGCCCAGCGTCACGGTTATCACCGCTCCGGCCAGATAGGTGAAGGAGGCGAACAGGGATAGCGCTGAGGCACGGATCCTCGACGGCACCAGCCTGTTCCTCCAAACCATCAGGGGCGGCCAGCCCAGGCCGGTGGAGAAGCCGCACAGCGCGAACAGGAGGCAGGACGCGGCCAGGCCGGGGGACAGCGCGAGCAGGATGAACCCGACGAACAGCCCGATGCTCGACAGAACCATGACCCGGTGGTTGCCCAGACGTCCTGCCGCGCGTGGAGCCACGATGCTGCCCGCCGCGCTGCTCAGCATCAGCAGCGAGAAGTAGACTCCGAGGTACTTCTCCCCCAGCCCGATCGCCACCAGGTATGGTTGGTAGAGGAACAGGTAGATCACCGAGGCGATGTACCGGAAGGTCTCGCCCGCGGTAAGGAGCTGCAGCCCTCTGTTCTTCCTGTAGAAGCCCAGACTGTCCGCGAGTATCTCCTTCAACCTCACCTTCACGGCCCCGTAGTTCTCCGGCAACCGCGACCATACGGTCACGGTGCACACCAGTGCAATGATCGCCGCCCCGATGAACGGCATGTTCAGCGAGAACGTGACCAGCATCGAGGCTATGATCCCGCCCACCACGCCCATGGTGTACGAGGCCGTCATCGCGGCGGTGAACGCGCGGGGGCCTTCTGAGATCCGTCCCTCCTTGCCCAGCTGGTCGACGACCCACGCCTCGTTGGACCCGTTGAGGAGAGCCCAGCCCGTGGCCCAGAAGACCTCGGCCACCAGGAACACCTCGAAGGTGCGGGTGGATGCGTAGATCAGCATGGCAACGCCCATGATCCCCGCGCCGACGGCGAACCCCTTCTTGCGCCCGTACCTGTCGGCGAGGTTCCCCATCGGCAGGCAGAGGAGCGCACTGAAGACGAGGTTGACAGCATAGACCATGCTCATCTGCATGTAGCTGAGCCCGCTGTCCCGGAGGTAGATTATGAAATATCCCTGGAAGACGTACATCGACAGGTACGCCAGGCCCATGGCCATGACGTACTGTCGCGATGTCCGGCCCAGGGAGCTATCGAAGAATGACATATGGCATGGGGCCGCCTGGACCATGTAGCGGCAGGCGGCCCCGGCCTCTGCTCAGCTCAGCGGGGTGTCCGCGGGCGCGGGGACCGAAAAGGCCACGTTGCCGGAGATCTTCTGGATCTTCACCTTGAGCTTGGTGCCCTTGGCCGCCCCAGGCACATAGATGATGTACTTGTCCAGCTTGGCCACGCCATCGCCCTTGCGGCCCACGTCCTCGACCATGACCTCGTACACGCCGCCCTCCTTGATGCCCTCCTTCTCGGCGGCCCTGGTGGACTTGCGCACATTGACCGGCCGGTGCGCGCCGCAGGCCTCGCACTCGAGGACCAGGATGCGGCCCTCCTTGTTTATCCTCGTGTCCGGCTTCCCGCACTCCGAGCACAGCACGAAGGTCTCGGTGTAGCTCATGATGCGGTCGGTGATCTGCGCAGGGGTGAGCTTGGCCTTCAGCACGAGCCTCTGTCCCTCGATCTGGCCAGGCGTACCAAGCTCGCGCAGCAGGTACTGCAGCAGGTGATCGGGGTCACGGCGCAAGGCGTCGACGATCTGTCCGAAGTTCCTTATTACCGTGATCTTCCCCTCGAGGAAGATGTCCGGCTCGGGTACATGGAACCTCTCGTGCTTCTCGATGGTCTCGGGGAGCTTCTCCTTGGCACGCCCCAGAAGTGATAAGTAATCGTCATCAGGCATAGAATCCCTTCTCTCAAGATGCTCCGCCAATATAAACCTAGCTATGTGCTGGCGAGCCCATGGTAGGTCCACAACCTCGCGTGCCGGCCGCTGCATCGCGTCGTGTGTCACGACGGTCGGTTGGACGACGGGAGGAGGGATTCCTCCGCGGTCACGCACACCACGGTCTCCGCCACCTTCCTCACGCCCCATTCCAGGTAGGTGACGTCCCTGACCTCGACCTTGGTCTCGAACGCCCTCACCCTGCTGCGCTCCATGTATTCGTTCAGCTCGCCCTTCGCCAGCTCGATGGCGAACGCCACGGCGTCGTCCCGCTCCGCGAACACCCTTTGGCCATCACCGGTGGTGACGTGATATGCCAGCTTCTCCTCGCCCTGCACGAACCTCGGTTCGCACCGGACCACGGCCTCCCTGCGGGCATAGACGCCGGTGGAGACCGCGCCCACGGCGTTCCCGACCTCGTGACGCTCCGGGACGATGACCTTGCAGTCCACCCGACCCGCCAGGAGGTCGAGGAACGGCCGGACCGGAGCACCTATGCCCACGATGGGCACGTCCAGTTTCAGAACCGGACGGAAGATGCCGCTCCCTCGTAGAAGGGCATCGGTCTCGTCGTTCTCGGACATCGGCCTTCCGATGAGGGCGGCCGATAGGGCGCGCAGCAATCTGACGCGTATCTCCTCCTCGAGCGCCCGGTACAGCTCCCGGAGCGGCATGCCGCAGGTATCGGCCAGGACGCCCAGGGCGGCGGTTGCCACGTGGCGGTCCCCGAACTCGCTTCGCCCCACCGCGCAGAAGAGGTCGGTCGGGGTTATGCCGTGCACCTTTCCCTTCACCGGGAACAGGAATGAGCGGTCCCTCATCAGCCGCGGAGCGTCTGGGGCAAGGCAGATCGGGCGCACGGTCCTGCTTCCAAGCCTAGGGCGCTCGTCGTTGCAGAAGATCTCGGTGTCTCCGCCCAGCGCCACCGTGGTGATGTCCACCGACGGTATGCGGAGGCGGGCCCCTCCGACCACCGCCCCCTCCTCCGACAGACGGACCCTCCCGTCCTCGAGCAGGGCGATGTCCGTGGTCGTGCCTCCGATGTCGATGACCACTGCGTTCTTGGTCCCGGCTAGCGCGCCCCCTCCGACAGCGCTGGCCGCCGGCCCCGACAGCACGGTCATGATGGGCTTTGTTCTCGCTTCCTCCGTCGACACCAGGCTCCCGTCGCCCTTGAGGACGTAGATCGAGGTATCGGGTACGCGGGTGACAGAGCCGACCGCCCTTATGAGCCCCTTCATGACGTGCATGAGCTCCGCGTTCTTGGCCGCCAGGAACAGGCGTTCCTCCATTCCCAGAACTCCAACGAGGTCACTGCCCCTCACCACCGTCGCACCGGGATGTTGCTCCAGGATGATCCTGGACGCCAGAAGCTCATGCTCCGGGTTCCTCGCCCCGAACTTCGCCGAGATGGCGAAGGACCTCCTCTCCGAGAGGGCAATGGCGGCCTTCAGCTTCTGCACGTCCAGGGGGTGGACCTCGGTACCGGTGGCATCGTGTCCCCCGTCGATGACCACCGTCTCGCTCGCGTACTCCACCGAGCGCTTGGGGACCGTTCCTATGCACACCGCGCAGACGTCCTGCTTGGTCCCCTCGACCATGGCGTTGGTGGCCAGGGTGGTGGATATGCAGAACCTCGGCAGCAGGGCGGGTGCATGCACGGACAGGGCAGAGAAGCAGCGCAGCACGCTGCCGGCAAGGTCGTCCTTATCCGTAGGAACCTTGGCGGTGCGGATGACCTTCCTGCTAGGCAGCTCGATGAGAACGCCATCGGTATAGGTCCCTCCGACATCGATCCCCAGTGCGTTCAATCGATCCCTCAGGAAAAAAAGGGAAAGGGGTTTTGCCTAGTAGAGGGCCTTCCTCGTCTCTTTCCAATCCTTGCCAGTGCAGACCTCCGTGGCGATCTTGACGGCGTCCAGCGGTGATTTCCCGTAGATGGAGTTGCCGAAAGTGTCAACGAAGCTCCTGGAGACCGCCGCTCCGCCGCAGGCCAGCGGAACATTGAGGCCCTCCTCCTCCAGCGTCTCCGCCGTCCTCTTCAGCCCGGCCTTGGTCGTGCTCATCAAGGTGGAACCGCTGATCATCTGCAGCCCCTTCTCCCTGGCCGCCGACACGACCTTCGAGGTGGGCACGTCGCGCCCAAGGTCGAAGACATCGAACCCGTTGGCCCTCAGGATGGCGGCGACGATGTTCTTTCCTATGTCGTGCAGGTCGCCCTCGGCGACGAAGGTCGCGAGCTTGCCTTTCTTGGGAATATCGCCCAGCTTCTCCTGGCAGAGCTTGATGCCACCCTGCATGGCGTCGTTGGACATCAGGATCTCCGGGACGAACGCTTTTCCCAGGTCATACAGCTCGCACTGCGTCTGTATCCCCGGCATGAGCGCGTGGGTGACCAGGTCCACAGGGTTCTTGCCATTGTTCAGGGATGCTGACACCAGCTCCTTGACCTTCGCTCTGTTGCCGGCGATGACGGCCTCGGATATCGCAACGTACGATGCCTCGTGCGGGCGGTACTTGGCCCTGATCTCGTCGACCGTGGGGGCCTTCGAGGTCTTGATCGCCACGTCGAAGCCCAGCTCGGCCATCATGCCCTCCTGGATGAGCCTGCTATAGCGCGCGGGGTCCCTTGCCCTGAGCTCCAGCATATCCTCGGCCAGTATGTTCAAGTGCCTGACCATCACTGATCACCTCCGAAAACCTCGGCCTTCATCTGTCTCGCCTTTCCAGCCCCGATCTCACGGACCATCGACTCGATGTCGTCATAGTCCGGTATGGGGGTCTCCCTGCACGCTCGCACGTACGCCTTCAGGTTGTCAAGGGAGGTCCCGTACGAGACGTCGCATGCCGAGCCGACGATGTCCACGCCCTGCCTGATGCACTCCACGGTCCTGGCGTATACCTGCTCCGGTGTCCCGTTGGGCATGAGGTCGATGACGTCCAGGCTGCCTAGGATGGACATCCTGTTGCCCAACGCCTTCCTCACGTACCACGCGGGCACGCTGTCGAACGAGAAGCAGTCGAGGTTGCTCTCCCTGATATAGGGGAGCAGCGCCCTGGTGTTGCCGCAGATGTGGAGGATCTGGGGGCAACTGATCTCGGCGGCCATCCTCTTGTGGTATGGGAGCACGAACTCCTTGTACGTCTCCCCGGAAATGAGGTCGCCCGAGGCCGAGGGGTCTGCGGGGAAGAGGATATGGGCCCCGTACGCGGTCTGCAGCCTGCCATATTCGATGCAGAAGTCGGTGGCCGCGCTGATGAACGCGTGAGCCTTTTCCGGATTGGTGACCGTCATCATGACCAAGTTCTCGACGCCGGCGATGTGACCGGCCACAGTGAACGGTGCGGTCAGCACCGGAATGATCGGCAGGTTGCCGTCGTACCGCTTGCGCAATATCTCGATGGCGCCCAGGACGTGGGGTATCCTTCCCGCCTCGGCGAGGTTGTCCGGCCAGGTGATATCCTTGGGGTCCTTGTACGCCGGCCCCGTCACTGGAGGCCTGTCCGGCTTGTTCCAGTCCAGCTTGCAGCCCAGGACCTCCGCCTCGAGGGAGATGTCGAACTGCGGCCTGGCAGCCTCTATGCCGCACACCTCGAAGGGGGCCGCGGCCAGGTCGGCCATCATCTTCGCATCGAAGTGGGCCTTGGGCCATTCGGCGTTCGCGAACTTCATCAGCTCGTTCGTCGTCTGCGCGAGAGGATTTGCAGGCGGGACATAGTCCACCCTCCCTCCCAAAACTGCAGCGAGCGCTCTACGCGTCGGTGTCATTTCACTAGCCAAGTAATTCCTCCTCTTGACCTGAACATGGCCACTGTAAAGGTCCCGTGTCCGGTCGCTGCATTACTGCGTTAAACAATATATGCTATTATACATGGATGGAGAATCCATCCATAGAAAACGACCGTATCATGGCTGCTAAGGTCCCATGCAATTTCATCGGGACCTTCGCCCGCCTCGGAATGCGATGAGGTCTTGAAGTACCCTGGCCTCGTGGACGTGGGTTAAGGCCGACAAGGCCCTCACGACACCTAGATGTGCACCTATGCAAGCGTCCCTGGACCGAACGCCGTCCTTAACCGCTTGTCACCACATCAGATATTGCGCACGCTGAAAGGTTGGCAAAATGTGCTTCTGGCATGCGGAAGTGATCGATCGGGACCTTCTGGGAGAACATGCGCTCACCGAGAGAACATCGAGACAGGGCCCGATATTGCTCAAAATCATGGAGGCCTGAACGATGTCGTCATCATGCGGTCATTGCCACGCGGTCTAGGAGGCCGCTCGATACGCCACACATGCCTGCTCAAATATTGTTGGGATCCTCGTTCAAGAACATTATGACCGGAGGTAGGTATCTGCGTAGCCGATCGGTGTCAGAGGTCAAAAGGGAAAAAAGGGTTTGGTAAGGACATCAAAGGTCGTTGCGGTCCACCCTCTTCGCCTTGTGCTCGAGCGCTGCCTTCACCAGGCCCAGGTGCAGCGGGGAAGGCTTCTTCGGCCTGGACTTGAACTCCGGGTGGAACTGGCAGGCCACGAAGAACGGGTGGCCCTTTAGCTCCCCGATCTCCATCTTGATCCCATCCTCAGAACGGCCGGTGAACTGCCACCCAGCGTTCTCGAACCTTTCGATGAAGTCAGGGTTCACCTCGTAGCGGTGGCGATGGCGTTCCGATATCTCGGAGGCCCCGTACAGCGACGCGGCCTTGGAGCCCTCCTTGACAAGGACCTTCTGGGCGCCCAGCCTCATCGACCCTCCCATGTCCTTCACCCCGCGTTGCTCGGGCAGCAGGTCGACGACGGGATACTCGGTGTTAGGATCGAGCTCTGTGGTGTTCGCCCCCCTCATGCCGAGAACGTCACGGGCGATCTCGATGGTGGCGATCTGGAATCCGAGGCATACGCCGAGGAACGGAATATTGCTCTCCCTCGCCAGTTTCGCAGTGGTGATCTTGCCCTCGATGCCCCTGCTCCCGAACCCGCCAGGGATCAGGATGGCGTTGCAGCACGCGAGCTCCTGAGAGATACCGTCCTTCTCCACCTTCTCTGAGTCGAAGAACCGGCACTCGATCCTGGCCCCGAGTTCCGCACCGGCGTGGTGGAACGCTTCCAGGTGAGAGAGGTAACTGTCCGCGAGATGGGTGTACTTCCCGACGATCGCTATCCTGACGGTGTTTGACGGGTACAGGATCCGGTCGAGGTACTCCCTCCAGGTGCTGAGGTCCTTCTTCTGAGCGTCGATGCCCAGCCTCTTGAGGATGTAGTCGGTGAGGCCCTGCTCCTCCAGTACGATCGGTATCTCGTAGATGGATTTGGCATCAGGCGCCGAGACGACCGCCTCCAGCGGCACGTCGCAGAACAGGGATATCTTCCTCTTGATCGAGTACTCCAACGGCTCGCATGCCCTGGCGACTATGATGTCCGGCTGGATACCTATGGCCCTAAGCTCCTTCACCGAATGCTGGGTCGGCTTGGTCTTCTGCTCTCCCACCGTCCCCAGCACCGGCACGAGGGTGGTATGCACGAATATGCAGTTCTGCCCCCGGCCCATCTCGGTGTTCATCTGGCGGGCCGCCTCGAGGAATGGCATGGACTCTATGTCACCGACCGTCCCACCGAGCTCGATTATGCAAACGTCCGCGCCGGATCCCTCCGCCACGGTCATTATGCGCCGCTTGATCTCGTTGGTGATGTGTGGAATTATCTGTACCGTCTTGCCGAGGTACTCCCCGGCCCTCTCCTTCTCGATGACGGAGCGGTAAACCTTGCCGGTGGTGATGTTGTGATCGCTACCCAGACTGATGTCCAGGAACCTCTCGTAGTTGCCGAGGTCTAGGTCGACCTCGCCCCCATCGTCCAGCACGTAAACCTCGCCGTGCTCGAAGGGGTTCATCGTACCGGCGTCAATATTGAGATAGGGATCGATCTTGATGGCAGTGACCTTTAGGCCGCGAGATTTCAGGAGGCGGCCGATGGAGGAGGCTGTTATGCCCTTCCCCAAGCCAGAAATGACCCCACCAGTGACGAAAATATATTTCATCGTCTCCATGGGATTAGCCCATAAACTTCGGCCGTATTTAGCACTTCCGAGACGGATAGCCAGTGTACACGTGGGCTCTGCAGTGACCCAGCGCGTCTACTGGCTGGATCTGGTCCATTGATCGAAGAACGAGGCAGGTTATCGCCCGATGGTCTGATATGTCGGACAAGCCCTCACGAATGTCGGCAGTAACATGCTGCGCTAATTTTCCTTCCATCGATATACATAAAATTAAATATCCATGGAATAGAAAATACATATCGGGGATTATGCCATGGTGGAAAAAAAGCCTTTGACCAAGGAGGAAGCTTTCCTCGACAGGTTGAACACTGATGCGGCATTTCGTAACAAATTCCTCGATGATCCAGTAGGAACTCTAAGGAAGGCCAATTTTTCATTGGATCCGGAGGATGAGAAAAAGGTAGAGACATCTATAAGCTATCTCAAGAACGACATCAAGCACATTTTCGAGATCCCATCGGGGTCCAGCAAATTCCTAAAAACAATTGGTTTTGAATTAAAAATGCCACCCAGGATAGAGATCAAACCGGAGATAAAGAACATATAACGATGGTCGGATCTGAGATATATTCAGACTTTAGCAGTAATATCCTTTGGATCCGAGAACAGGTAAGAGAGGATATCAAGAACCTTCCTCCGCGCTTAAGGCAAATGGGGAAGTTGATAGCGAGCGAACGCCTCTTCATTGTTCCCGATGGAGTCCATGTTCCACTTATCGATTCCAAGCTCGGACGTCCCGTCCCCTATTGTTTGTTCTGGTTCGCCGATGCTTTGGGATCTTCGGATGAATCAAAGGTCAACTCCCTCGCCTTGGCCATGGTATATTCGGTCATGTCAATAACGCTCCGTGACGATATTACGGACAGCAAGGAACTGATGGGAGAACGCCTGCACTTGCACGAGCTTTCCAACATTTTCCAGCGCAAATACATAGACATATTCAAGAGCACATTCGAAAAGCGCTCCAGCATATGGCGATATCTTGCTCAAGCCTTGGATGAGCAGCTCAGGTACGAGAGCTGGAACAAGGCATTCGATTTGAAAATGTGCCGAAATCCCTTCTCCGCTCACTTCATCGAGGATTCATCCCGTTATTTCTACGCGGTCACCATGCCCTCGATGGTCGCCATTGCTTTGCTGGCCGATGCTGAAACCAAGGCGGCAAGGATCGCCCGCTTCTCCAGACACCTGTCCATGGGGGCACGCATTCACGACGACCTGATGGACTGCCAGAATGATCTTGCAATGGGGAATATGAACCATTCCTGCGTCCTTCTTCATGCACGGCAATGGATGGGGAAGGGGAAAGGACTGAACGAAGAAACACTGGCCAATCTCTTTCTCAGCGAGGGGTTCGTCAGAAGCGTGTATGATCCCATCATTTTTTATTTGAATAAGGCCAAAGAGGACATACTTCCCTTTGACTCGAACTATCTGACGAAGTTTATGGATGAGCATATGGACTTCATTGTCTGGGCCAGGGATGCTACGCTCGAGCGACAAGGCCACTTCTTTGATTGCCTCGGATCGCTCCTCAGGTCATGCTCTCGAGCATAGAGTATCAAACGAGCAGCCGCAGTATGAGGTTGGCGAGAATGATGGCGATCACGGTGATCAATATCGTGGCAAACCTGTTCAGGATCGGGGTATCGATGGGCCAATCCGGAACAGCGTTCAAATTTTTCTCCGCCATCTCTAAGGTCATTAAGGAGGTGAGATCGTCCAGTTTTCTCTGCATCTCTGTTACTGTATCTGTCGTGAAATGTCTTGTATCTCCCCCAACACCTCCGTATGCCCGTCTGCGCAGTTCATTCCTTTCGATCTCCTTCTGCTCGACCATCCTTATGTGAACTTCACGGAGAGGAAATATGAAGAGCACAACGCCAAAGATCATGAAGGCCATAAGCAGGAACAAGAAGGGCAAGAATCCTTCGATCGGTGAGCCCAATGTCGAGGTGATGCCTATCATGATCATGATCACTATGGCTGAAAAGTAGACAGTGGACATGGACAATGACAGGTCACCAAAAGGCCTGACACCAAGCATTCGATCCTCGGTAGAATGTTTTAGCCGGAGGGGCTTTTTCCCAAGCTTGTAAAGACAATAGATCGATCCAAAATATACCCACGAGAAGTTTGTGCAAACGTAAAACCCAAGAGGAAGATCAATGAGCATGTAGATCGTGGTAGCTATGTTCACGGCGTAAGCGCTCAGACTGGCGATAAGATAGTCGCTCGATGAGACGAAGTAGAACGCTATGACCAAAGCGGTCACGGCGACGGGAGGCCACAATTTGAAAACGAACTTGAATGTTTGGTGGAATGTCTCTTCCCCCTCGGGCAATATTGGGGTGATGCCTGCCTCAGCCATGACGAGACGTTGCCTCATGAATCCCGTCATATAGAACACAAAAAAGAAGAGCAGCCACGTGAGCGCCAGCATGACAACTCCCATCAAATAGGAGGTGCCAACCCCCCCTATGTACGTGATGGTCAATTTTATCGCGAGCTCAACGTCAAAGCCCGTAGTTACATATGCAACGAGGATCGCCCCTGGCGGACCGATGATTATCGAGATTATGAAACAGCCGATTATGTAAGGTGTATGAAAAATACTGGCGAGATGCTCGACAAAAGTTGCCGTTTCTGGGCCAGGGATCATCGCCAATACACCCCAGTATATGGATGGATAAAAGATGTATAAAAACGCGAAGAAGGCCATCATTCACGCAGCTATCGATCCGATCTTGCAATTTCCTCACCACCCTTGTGGGGTGCACATCATGCCTTTGTCGCGGCAATGACTGATAAAATTACGTTCTCGAGGGCTCTCCATTATCCTTCCATGATCTCGACAGAGGACCTGAATGTAAGCTGAGAAGGGCCAGATCCGCCTTGGCAGATCATTATCCTCCGCCTTAATGGAGATAAAACCTTCGTGGAAAAGGGTGACGCCTGTGCAGAGCTCTGGCTAGAAGATTAACATAATAAAAACTGACAATGACGTTCGATGCAATTGGTTTTGGTGCTTGGTATCCTACCAGGAAT
>CAYRPG010000004.1:0-116694 GCA_964426205.1 uncultured Methanomassiliicoccus sp.
CATCGGCTCCACGCTCTACAACCTCGCCGAGATGGTGTACGAGGCCGGGGTGAAGTTCGTCTGCGGACTGACGAACTCGGCGATCGTGGCGATACAGTCGGCGGTGACGAAGATCGTCGACGCGTTCCAGGCGTTCGTGGCGTGGGCGATCGAGTTCGTCCAACAATTAATAACTTCAGTGCTCAATCCGTTGGCTGACTCGCTAACAGGTGCAATTGATGATTTCGTCGGTCAGATCGAAGCGGCTTACAATATGGCTATCAATGACGTTGAACAGACTGGCCAAGTTACTCTCGCCGCATTATCTGCATTGCGTGAGGCATTGTTCTCGCCGCTGTTCTGGGCAGTAGCGGGCTTAGGGATAATAATCCAGGCATTGTTGGTCGCACTCGGCCCAATATCGCTCACGTTCGGATTCGTCGCTGGCATGGCGATCTCCTTCATTGTCGTTTTTGTTATAAACGAACTAATAGGTGCCATATCCTCTTCTCAATGGTTCCAAGCAATACCGGGCGCCTTCAGCGACATCTGGGGATGGATGAAGGAAAACTTTGGCCCAGGGGAGGGTGCTCCAAGCGAGGAGCAGGTGGCATGGAGCGCATTTGGAGGGTGCATGAGCGTAATAAGCGTTTTCTACTCTCTGCCCGATATGCTCAAGGGCATCTCTTGGCGGGCCATCTGCCTTGGCATAGGGGTTCTCTCGATCGCCGTCGGTTGGGCAGCAACAAGCTTGAATTCCTATGGATTGGGCTTGATCGCCATTGCCTTGGGAGCGATCTCGTTGATACCTGCGGGGTTTGACATGATAGTGCCAGGTGGCCGCATCCTTGCCAGTATTGTGATGGTGTGTGGTTCCATTGGAATCGGATGTGGGTATCAGACCCTATAGGAGGATGAAATGGACATGAGGAACAATGAGGCCGAGTATCTCAACCCCATAAACGCACCATATTTCCTATCGATGATACTTGCAATAACCTTTGAATTCGCCCTCGGATATATGATTTTCAGTGATGGGTCTGACAAATCACTACCAGGGGCGATCCTATTCTGGTCGATAGGGTCCTTCTTCCTCATCGGCATAATGTGGAAGGAGTACATTCACAAGCCCAAGTCCGTCGTGATAACCGACGATGGCCTGTTGCTAAAGCTCCGGTTCGGACGGGAGGTCCGCATCGGTTGGGAAGACATCTTGTGGATATCTGCCAGTACCGGAAAGGGTACAGACGCGGAAGGCGTTTCGGGGAAGGGGGGTGGGATCAAGGCGACCAAGAGCACGTTCTATTCGGTCTCTTACGAGATCGGCCGTGATGCCAGAGATAAGTACATCCAGGTGATGGGCAGAAGGCCTCTAACGCGAACTCAATACGTTGAGCTTGGCAAGGGGCGACCCGTAACTTAACGAGGGATGGTGAATCTCGACATGTGCTGATGGTAGGTACGAGAGCGCATGGGATGTGAAAGAGGACTACTATGGACAGTGAGAGGATGAGTAACCGGTCAATCACAAATCGATAGTTGTTTTTGGCCTATTGACCACTGCTGCTTTAGCTTTGGGCTTTGTGTGGATCTATAGCGAGGATGGATTCAACTGGTCTGCTGTAATCATCTGTGCCGTGATTGCGTTCTTCTTCATCCTTATGACCGTTGGTCGTATCGAGATCATCGAGCGCCCTAAGGAGGTCGAGGTGACAGATATGGAGATCATCCTCCATCAGAGATTAGGTAGGAGGTCTATCCATCTGCCGTGGCCGGCCATGTTGAAGCTGAACCTTCCGCCCTTGAAGTCAGGCATCATGGGCTGGAACACAAGGAACGGCTACCTGTTCGTTACGGAGAAGAAAGCGTACACGCTCGACCGGAGGGTCGCCTAGGCCGCCATGGGCAAATATAAGCTTGTGACCGGTCGATACCTGACGAATGAATATGGTACGCTTGGTCATCAAGGTCCCTAGTATGAGTGCTCAGTAAGCATAGAAACCTATCTCGCACGATATAACCTAAGGCGTTGACGCGTTCCAGGCGTTCGTGGCGTGGCTCGTCGACCTCGTCCGCGATACCATCCTCGCTCCGCTGACCTCGATGATCGAGGACGTCTGGAACGGGGTGGTCGACTGGGCGGCCGGCCTCGGGGCCACGCTGTCCCGGCTGGCGGCGGAGGTCGATGCCGGAGCTAGATCCATAGCGAGCGCAACGCTCGCGCTGGTCCAGAGCATCGTGGAGAGCGATGCCTTCCTAGTGATCTCGCTCATCGGGTTCGCCATCTTCACCGTCATGCTCGTTCTGCAGCCGACGGTGGCGCCGTTCATGTTCGTCCTCGACATGATCGTGCCGATCGTGATGATGGCGATACTGGATGCCAATGACGGCTTCATCGCCGATGCCGCCGGAGAGATAGCTTCGGCGGCGGCCTCGACCGTGGAGAACACGATAAGATCGATCCTGGGCAACGGCCTGGTGGAGATGGAGGCGACGATGTTCGGGATCATCTTCAGCAGCGTCGGTTCCCTGATAACGTTCGTGAGCACGGCGGTGATGGGGACGATGAGGGATTTCGCGTCCTTCGCCGTATCGATCATGGGGGCAATCATATCTGTTGCCTCATTGACCCAGATAAACGAGGAAACAACTGATTTTACCTGGGTCGTGATCTCGTGCTTTGGCCTCGCTGTATCTGGGGCTGGGTTCACGCTTGAGATGGCCGGCAAAGGAACAGAGGGTAAGATATGTCCAAGCTTCGATTCGGTCTCCAAACTTATCTCTGGCCTCGATCTTGGAGTGTCTGCTTTAAGCGTCGGGATAGCGTACAACGCATGGGCTAGTGGAGAGTGATAAATGGTGAAGATACCGGATCAGGGAGCTGTAATGTTCGAAGAAACGATGATGCCATCATATATGCCGGGAGGCATTGATTCCTATAAGAGGAACCTGGCGATGGCATGGTACCTTAGAGGGACTGCGGTTTTGTGCATAGTTCTTTTTGCCTTAGCAGTCTATTTTTCGATTATTAATGGAACTCACGGACCAGTTTTAATATTTTGCCTATTCATCTGCATATTCAGTATTATACTCCTATTCTTATTGAGCGAGGTCGTGTACTATACCAATCAGGTCCTCTCCGCCATGCCTCTTCGCGTCTACGAGAACGGATTGATCATCCCCCCGCTTTATTTCCGACAGTACACCAAGAAGGGAGGGTTCATCTCGAAGGAGGAGATCGACCGAATCGTCGTCGTCCGGCGACGTAACCTCATGGTCGGGGACGGCAAGAAGGAGAAATACTGGTGGGAGAACGCTCCGGTGGAGTTCATCGTTCATCTCAAGGATGGCAAGAAGCGCCGCTCCGGTCCGCGTCCGCCGGGGACCATCCGTGTGGTGGTCGATACCATGCACGATGCCTGGGGCACCAGGATCGAGCAGAAGGGCTCGGGCAACGGCACGTTGAGGAGAGTCATCAACAGCAAGACCGTCGAGATCCGGGAGCTGTGAGGATGGTACTGTGAACGACACTACCATCTTCCAGAATCCGATGAACCGCCGGAACCTGGCGATCTGGGGCGCATTATTCGCTATCACCGGCGCAGTGGCGTTCATCGCCATTGCGCTCGTCGTTCCGGACATGATGCTCGCAGGTTTGATCGCCGTCGTCCTCTTCATGTCCCTCTTCTTCTACCTGCTGGCCGGTCAGTACGAGATTGGACGTCCGCGATCGGTGTTCCTCGGCGATGTCCTCGTACTTCAACGCCGGTCCGGGGGGACGATGGAAATGCAGTATGATCGAATCGTCTCCATCGTGCCGTATCCAAGCCTGGCCAGGAGCGGCGATCATTTCCTGCATGCGCAGGACGGCTCGTTCGTCATCACCGAGGAGATAGCGAAAGCGGTAAGAGAAAAGTACCAGGAATGCCTGGGACGCCGCATGCCATAATAAGTGGACGGCATCTAGTATATTATGGAGTTTGTCGATGGTTTGGTATCGGTCTCCATCTAGTACGATGCTCATAGTTCACCGTCTACGGAACACGATGAGTTAGGTGGGCGACCGTCATGAGCACGGCCAGGGCAATGCGTACGAACGTCTGATGCAATCAATCACCAAATGTTTAATGCCCGGAAGGTGCTACGCAGGCCAGATGAAGCTCTTGGCCCAATACTACTCGATAAAGGATTGCGATATCGGAGAGGACACCATCGTCCGCGACTTCGTCAACCTCTACGGGTGCAAGATTGGCCGGGAGTGCAGGATCGCCGCCTATGTCGAGATCCAGAGAGGGGCCGTCATAGGGGACAGGGTCAAGGTGGAGGCGTTCGCGTTCATCCCGTCCGGGGTCACCATCGAGGACGAGGTCTTCATCGGACCGCGGGCCACCTTCACCAATGACCTGCATCCGCGCGCGGTCGGGGACTGGGAGATCACCCCGACCGTGGTCAGGAAGGGCGCCTCCATCGGCGCCGGCGCGGTCATCGTCTGCGGGGTGACGATCGGCGAGGGCGCCACGGTGGGCGCCGGCGCGGTGGTCACCAAGGACGTCCCGCCCGGGGCGCTGGTGGTCGGGAACCCGGCTCACCAGGTTATCAGGAAGTGATCAAGATGAACAAGATCCCAGTATCCAGACCGACCGTCACCGACGAGATGGTGGAGGCCATGGCCGATGCGGTGCGCAATGAGCGGATGGTCCTCGGAGAGAGCGTGTTCAAGTTCGAGGAGGAGTTCGCCCGGTACACCGGGACCGAGCATGCCATATCCGTGTCCTCGGGGACGGATGCGCTTATACTCGCCCTGATGGCCATGAACGTCCGGGGAAAGGAGGTCATCACCACCCCGCTGTCCTTCATCGCCACCGCCAACGCCGTCGTTCACGCCGGTGCCACGCCGGTCTTCGCCGACGCATCCCCCAGGGACTTCAACATCGACCCGGCGGAGGTCCGCCCGGTCCGGAGCACCGCCGCAGTGCTGCCCGTCCACCTCTTCGGCTACCCGTCCAGGATGGACGAGCTCAGGGAAGCCGCCGGGGAGAAGGTCAAGATCATCGAGGACGCCTGCCAGGCCCACGGGGCCGTGTACAAGGGCAAGAAGGCCGGCTCCATAGGCGACGCGGGGTGCTTCTCGTTCTACGCCACCAAGAACATGACCGTCGGCGGGGACGGGGGTATGGTCACCACCAACGACAAGCGCCTGGCCGACGACCTCCGCAAGCTGCGTGACTGCGGCCGTACCTCCCGTTACATCCACGATGTCTTCGGGTTCACCGCCAGGCTGAACACCGCCAATGCCGCCTTCGGCCGGGTCCAGCTCAAGCACCTCGATGAGTGGAACGAGCGCCGGCGCGCCATAGCCCGCCGCTACGCCGAGAAGCTCAAGGACGTCGAGGAGGTGGTGCTCCCTCCGATGGGCAACAAGGACGTCGTCCCGGTGTTCCACCTGTTCGTCGTCCAGGCCGAGGACCGCGATTCCCTGTCGAAGGCGCTCCAGGCCCAGAACATCGAGACCCTGGTCCACTATCCGGTCCCCATACACCTGCAGCCGGTGTACAAGGACGCCTTCGGCCTCTCCGAGGGCTCGTACCCGGAGAGCGAGAGGCTGGCCAGCCGGGTCCTCTCGCTGCCCATCTTCCCCTCTCTCACCGACGGGGAAGTGGACCGCGTGTGCCAGTGCATCATCGAGCATTATGGGGGCAGGAGATGAGGAGGATCGAGGTCGCCGTCCTGGGGGTCGGCTACTGGGGCAAGAAGATCGTCGACGAGTACAGCAACATCCCCGGGGTGAAGGTCAAGGCCGTCTCCGATCAGATGGACAAGAACCTGGAGTTCGTCCGGGACCGCTACGGCGTCGAGAACCTGTACCACGACTACCGCGAGGTGCTGGAGGACGGGGACGTGACCGCGGTGAACATCTGCCTGCCCAACAGTCTCCACTATCAGGCGTGCAAGGATGCCTTGGAGTCAGGCAAGCACGTGCTGGTCGAGAAGCCGATCACGCTGAGCTCGAAGGACGGGAAGGAGCTCGTGGAGCTCGCCAGCGAGAAGAACCTGACGCTGTCGGTGGGGCACATATACAGATTCAACAACGCCCTGCTGGAGATCCGGCGCCTGATGGGCCAGAACTTCTTCGGCAGGCCGTTCAACATGAACTTCACGTGGATGAACCTCGAGCCGGCGTTCCCGGACCGGGACGTCATCGTCGACCTCGCTCCACACTTCTTTGACATGGTCAACTTCATCTTCGATGCCTGGCCGGTGAGGATCACCTGCACCGGCAAGCCGTACCGCAGGAAGGAGATGGAGGAGCTCGCCTACATCACCTGCGAGATGCCCTCCGGCGTCCTTGCCAACGCCACCCTGAGCTGGCTCGCTCCGAGGAAGGTCCGCCAGATCGAGATCATCGGGGAGAACCGCTCCGCCCTCATCGATGCGGTGGCGCAGGACGTTACCATCTACGAGAGCGGGTACACCTACAAGCTCGGGATCGAGAGGAACAACACGATCCGGACGGAGCTTACCAACTTCCTGCAATCCATCGGCGATCCGTCCACGGAGACGAGGAACTCCGGCACCGTCGGGGTCAGGACGGTCGAGATGATCGAGAGGAGCATGGAGTCCCTGCGGGAAGGCAGGACCGTGGACACCGGGGTCTGAAGGAGCGACATGAGCAAGGTCCTGATGCTCGTCACCAACGAGTACCGCCCGGACCCCAGGGTCCACAAAGAGGCGAAGGCGCTCATCGACGGCGGTCACGACGTGACGGTGGCGGCCTGGGACCGCCTGCGCTCCCGGCCGCCACGAGAGGTTGTGGAGGGCGTGAGCCTACACCGTGTCCGCACCGGCATGGTCGGCGGGCAGCTCGCCCTGGTGCTCAACTACCCTCTCTTCCTGCTGCGCTCGCTCGCCGCGGCCAAGGAGGTGCGGCCGGAGATCGTGCACGCCCATGACCTGGACACCCTTCCCATCGGCCTCCTGATATCGCGCCTGAGGGGCATACCTCTGGTCTACGACGCCCACGAGCGGTACGCCAAGATGATCGCCATGGACGTCCCGGCGGCGGTGTCGCGCATGGTCGAGAGGTTCGAACAGCTCCTGCTGCCGCATGTGGACCAGGCGATCACCATCAACGAGCTCATGGCCGCGGAGCTGGAAAGGCACACCAGGGACAAGGTCCTGGTCATCATGAACGTCATCGAGATCCCACCGAGCTCCGCCATGAAGGAGCACCGCGCCCACGACGTCATCGTGCTCTTCAACCCCGTAACCTTCGAGCCGATGAGGTACCTCGAGGAGAGCATGGACGCGATGTCGAGCATCGGTAATTGCATCCTGCGGCTCGCCGGCTCGGGCCGCCTGCTCCCGGCGGTGGAGAAGGCGGCGAGGGAGCACCAAAACATCGAGTTCCTCGGGCACCTGCCCTTCACCAGGCTCTTGGAGGAGTACGAGAAGGTGGATGTCGTGCTCATCCTGGCCGATCCGGCCAACGAGAACTACCGGACCGGGACGGCCAACAAGATGGGCGAGGGGATGGCGTTCGGGCTGCCGCTCCTGGCGTCCAGGGGAACGCTTAGTGCTGAGGTGGTCGAGCGCGAGGGGTGCGGCCTGACCTTCGACTGGAGCGAGGAGAACTTCCGCGATGCCATCGACCGGCTCAGGGACCCTGATCTGAGGAACGAGATGGGCCTGAGGGGCAGGGAGGCCGCGGAGAGGGAGTTCAACTGGGGCATCATGAGGGACCGTCTGCAGAGCGCCTACGCCCGCCTCCTGTCCGTAGTTAGGTAGGCCAACACTCGCCTGTCGCTGGCCTCGAAGCCTTTATCACGCGGCGTTCAGATTGCCGCGGCGGACCTGGATGGCAAGGGAGTGAGCGTGCCTCCGATCCCCGGGAAGGTGTTACCCAGATGCCAAGAGTCAGCCTCAAGGACGTGCTCGACGCGATCCGCTGCGAGCACGATGTGGTCGGACGGCAGGATGTTGTCGTGGAGCGGCCGTCGCCCATCGACGCCGCCGACGAGCGAGCGATCACCTTCTGCAACAAGAGCGGGGAGAGAGGGCGGAAGCTCCTGGAGAGCACCTCCGGCGGGATGGTCATCGCTGGCCGGGAGCACGCCGAGGCCTGCCGTGCCATCGGAGGGAGGACGTTCGTCCTGGTGGACGACCCCCGGCTGGCGTTCGCCAGGGTTATGGACGCGTACTTCTCGATCAAGTGGCCGGTGGGGGTCAGCGACACCGCGCGGGTCAGCGGCTCGGCGCGCATAGGCGAGGGAGCGTACATCGGCCCGTTCTGCGACGTGCGGGACGGCGTGGTCATCGGGGACGGCAGCCGGCTGGAGGGTTCGGTGACGGTCCACGAGGGTACCAGGATAGGCAGGAACGTCGTTGTCCGGGCCGGGGCGGTCATAGGCACCGATGGCTTTGGCTTCAACCGGAACGAGGCCGGGGCGCTGGAGAAGTTCCCCCAGATAGGTGGGGTGGAGATCGGGGACGAAGTGGAGATAGGGAGCAACGTCTGCGTGGCCAGGGGCACCATGTCCGATACGGTCATCGGCCGGGGCACCAAGATAGACAACCTGGTGCAGGTCGCTCACAATGTACGGATAGGGGAAAACTGCCTGATCACGTCCATGGTGTGGATCGGGGGCAGCGCGAGGATAGGGGACCGATGCTGGCTCTCGCCCATGGTATCCATCCTGAACGGCATCACGATAGGGGACGACGTCATGGTGGCCATGGGTTCGTCCGTCATCAAGGACGTGGCGAGCGGCGAGTATGTGGCCGGCAACCCGGCCCGGCCGACCATCCGGAAGAGGTGACCGCGCTCGATGAAAGGGCAGGGGTCCGCCGGCGTCCTGGGCATCGGGGTCGACCTGATCGAGGTGTCCAGGTTCCGCGGCCTGGACCGCGGCACCATAGCGCACTTCCTCACCGAGGGGGAGATCGAGGACGCCCTCTCCAGGGAGGAGCCCGCGCAGACCCTCGCCGGCAGGTTCGCGGCCAAGGAGGCGGTGATCAAGGCCGCCGCCACCGCGTTCCCGGGACGGCGGGTGTTCTACTCGGACATCATCATCGACCACGATGCTGCCGGCGCCCCGCGGGCGACCCTGCCCGGGATCGATGCTGGCAACTTCCAAATATTACTAAGTATCTCCCACACCGAACAGCTCGCCATCGCCTTCGCGGCGGTGGTCCGGACGTGATGACCATGGATGATGCCCAGCTAGCGACCCTTAGGACGATCTTCTGCGAGGAACTGAATTTGGACGACAAGGACCTCGTCGACTCGACCGCCTATAACGCCCTGGAGGCGTGGGACTCGCTCACCCATCTCAAGATCGTGTCCAGGATCGAGGAGGCCTTCGGCATAGAGATGGAGGTGGACGACATCATCGCCATGGAGAACTTCGCCAAGGCAAAGGAGATCATCAGCAGGTATTTGGGGCAGCCCTAGGTTCAGGTGAGCGATGAACTTCGTGGACTTCCTCTTCGAGCGGTCGCGCGACAAAGACGGCGAGTTCATCGCCGGCGTCAGGGAGAGGCTGACCTTCAGGGAGCTGTACGGGAGGGTCGAGCAGCTCTCCAGATGGCTCGCGCGGGAGTACGGCCGGGGGAAAGAGGTCCTGCTCCTATCGGACAACAGCGCTTTCTTCGTCATCACCTACCTGGCGACCATGAGGAGCGGGAACGTACCACTGCTCGTGGAGACCAGGATCGGCAAGGAGGACCTTGCCACGCTCATGTCCTCCTGCCGCCCGGTGGCGGCGTTCATGCAGGCTCGCCTGGTCCACAAGGCCGTACCCGGTCTGCCAGCGCTCACGGAGGACGACCTTCCGACCGAGGACGTTCCTGTGGACCTCCGTCCCGAGGTGTCCGATGACGACCTGGCGGTAGTGGTGTTCACCTCCGGAAGCACTGGAGCGAAGAAGGGCGTCATGATCACCCATGGCAACCTGATCGCTAACACCTCCTCCATCGTGGGCTACCTCCGCCTGGGCCCGACGGACCGGATGATGGTCGTCCTGCCGTTCTACTACTGCTACGGCGCGTCCCTGCTCCACACCCACCTCCGTGTCGGGGGGAGCCTGACCATAAGCAACAGCATCTTCTTGGGCGGGGTGCTGGACGAGATCGACCGCCACGGCTGCACCGGCCTGGCCGGTGTACCGTCCACCTTCCAGATACTCATCAACCGCACCAGGTTCCTGGAGCACCGCTTCAGCACGCTGCGCTACATGACCCAGGCCGGAGGGCGGTTGGAACCGAGGTTCATATCCCAGATCGCCGACGCCTTCCCGGGGATCGAGCTCTTCATCATGTACGGCGCCACCGAGGCCACGGCAAGGATGTCGTACCTGCCCCCGGCGTTGCTGAGGGAAAAGACCGCCTCCATCGGGAAGGGCATCCCTGGCGTGGAGCTCTGCGTGGTGAACGAGGACGGCGAGCCGGTCCGGCCGGGGGAGACGGGGGAGATCGTAGCTTCGGGAAAAAACATCATGAAGGGGTATTACGGCGATCCCGAGGGAACGAGGAGCGTGCTCAGGGACGGGCGGTACCACACCGGTGACCTCGCCACCGTCGACGAGGACGATTACATATATGTCGTTGGCCGGGCCAGGGACATCATCAAGTGCGCCGGGTACCGCGTCTCCCCGTACGAGGTGGAGCAGGTGGTGCAGGGCGTCGAGGGGGTCGATGCCGTGGCCGTGGTCGGGGTTCCCGACGACATCCTCGGGGAGGCCATAGTCGCCGTGGTCAGGAGGAGCGAGGGAGCGGACGAGGAACGGGTCCGGTCGATGGTGTCCAGCGGCTGCCGCGAGCGGCTGCCGTCCTACAAGGTCCCGAAGCATGTGGCGTTCCTGACGGAGATCCCCCTGAACTCCTCGAACAAGGTCGACAAGGTCAGGATAAGGGACATGCTGGCCAGGGGTGAGATCTCTGCACGGTGAGCTGGAAGAGCTACTTAGAAAGCCGCCATACTCCCTCGAGGAGGGGGAGAAGGAGAGCCGGCTGCTGCCCCTCATCCGCTTCGGGGCCGGCAGGGCGCAGGTGAACGCGCACATCCGGTCGATGTACTCCAAGCTTCGGGTGGCGCCGGAGAAGATCTCGGACCTGGCCTCCGTGCCGGCCGTCCCCGTGCGGATGTTCAAGGACTTCGACCTCACCACCTGCGATCCCGGGGACATCGTCCGCGTGCTGCGCTCCAGCGGCACGACCTCCCAGAGGCCCAGCGTCGTGCCTCTGAACAAGATCACCGCCACCAACCAGACCAAGGCGCTGAGGAGCATCCTGGGCGAGTTCCTCGGGAGCCGCAGGAGGGTCATGCTGGTGATAGACCATCCCGGCATCAACGCGTCCGGGAGGGAGCTCAGCGCCCGGGGGGCCGGGGTGAGGGGGCTGTCGATCTACGCCAAGGACGTCGTCTATCTGCTGAGGGAGGTGGAGGGAAAGCTGGTCCTGGACGAGGCGGCGCTGGAGCGCGCCAGGGAGCTGTCGGCCAGCAACGAGGTCTATGTCTTCGGGTTCACCTATATCATCTGGTCGGTGTTCTGCGCCCAGATGGAGGCGTCCGGCCGGACGCTGGACCTTCCGCGGGCGATGGTCTTCCACGGAGGGGGCTGGAAGAAGCTGAGGGACCAGAGGGTCGACCGGGAAAGGTTCTCGGACCGGCTCTCCTCGGTCCTTGGATGCGACCCGGCCGCGGTGCGGGACTTCTACGGGATGGCGGAGCAGACCGGGGTGATCTTCGTCGATTGCGAACAGGGGCACAAGCACGTGCCGGTGTTCGGGCAGGTCATCATCCGCGACGTGCAGACCCTGGAGGAGTGCCCGGTCGGGAAGAGAGGGCTGATCGAGGTCATGAGCGCGCTGGGCGACAGCTACTACGGGCAGGCGGTCCTCACCGAGGACATCGGCAGGATGCTGGGCATCGACGACTGCCCGTGCGGCCGGAAGGGCCGGTACTTCGTGGTCGAAGGGAGAGCGGAGCAGGCCGAGCCAAGGGGCTGCGGCGACACCTTCCGGGAGCGGTGATCCCATGGTACGATGCCATCTCCTGGACGGCAGGTTCGCGGAGTCGGACATCCCGGACCTGGATGCGGCGGTCGCGGTCCTCGAGGAGCGCAGGGCCGCGCTGCGCGACCTCGAGACCGATGACATCTTCGAGCTGCTGGGCAAGCTGGGGAAGGAGCTGGTCAGGGACCCGACGATGAGCACGGTGGAGGGGGCCAGCTACATGAGCCTCTGGCTCAGGAGGGACAACCTTGAGCGGCTGTGCTCGGCGGACCTGAGCAGGAGGGAGATGCTGGACCGCTTCTGCGAGGTCCGACCGGGAGTGGAGATGAGAGCCCAGCCTCGGGGGGTCTCTTGCCACTGGCTTCCCAATAATGTTCCCACCCTCTCCTTCTTCTCCCTAATGATGGCCGTGCTGACCAAGAACGCCTCGATGCTGAAGGTCTCCGAGGTCAACCGGGGCGTGCTGAGCACGGTCCTGAGGCGGCTCGCCCAGCTCTCCGTGGTGAGGAACGGGCGCGTCATCTCCGGCTCGACGATCGTGGACGCCGTGTGCATGATCTCCTTCGACTCCTCGGACCGCGAGGTGAACGAGATGATGTCCCTGGCCGCCGACATCAAGGTGGTCTGGGGAGGGAGCGAGGCGGTGAGGGGCGTGGCCGCCCTGCCGCAGAAGGACACCTGCGACCTCCTGGTCTTCGGGCCGAAGTACTCCCTGGCGGTCTTCGATCAGGAGTACCTCGCCCGCGAGGACCTTGATGCCGCTCTCAGGCAGCTCGCGATGGACGTCGCGCTGTTCGACCAGACCGCGTGCTCCTCCCCTCAGGTCGTGGTGCTGGAGAAGGGAAAGGTTTCCGCAAGGCAGTTCGCCGAGCACATGGCCGCGAGCATGGAGGGCCTGCCGCGCCGCCTGCTCGGGGCTAGGAGGCCGGAGGCCCGCTGTCTCGACATCATCAATGCCCGCGGGAGGTACCTGCTGTCCGAGGACAGGGACCTCATCGCGCCCCGGGACCTTGCCTGGACGGTTCTGTTCGACAACGAGGACGGGCTGCCCGAGCCGGTGCAGGGGAAGTGCCTGTTCGTCCGCGAGGCCGAGAACCTCGAGGACGTGGCGGGATGGCTCACCAGGAAGGTCCAGACCGTGGCCTTGTGCATCGGGGACAAGGATAAAAGGGAGTCCTTCGTCGACAGGGCGTCCTATGCCGGCGTGGACAGGTTCGTGCTGCCGGGGGGGATGAACGACTTTACATTGCCGTGGGACGGCATGCTGCCGCTCAGCAGGATGGTCCGGTGGGTGACCGTGGGGAGGGAGAAAGATGATCAGTGACAAGGTCGTGCTGGTGACCGGGGCCGGGAGGGGGATAGGCAGGGCGATAGCGATCTCCGCCGCCGAGGCCGGAGCCAATGTGGTGATGAACTACAACAGGAGCGAGGCCGAGGCCCAGGGGCTCCTATCGGAACTGAGGTCGAAGGGGCTCAAGGTCGAGGTGTACAGGGCGGACGTTTCGATCGAAGCGGAGGTGCAGGGCATGTTCAAGTTCGTGCGGGAACGCTATGGGCGGCTGGACGTGCTCGTCAATAACGCGGGGATAGTCGGGAACAACCTGCTCCTGATGACCTCCACCGATGAGCTGGATAGGATCATGGCGGTCAACTGCAGGGGCTCGTTCCTGTGCCTTCGGGCGGCGGCCAAGATGATGATGAGGCAGAAGGAGGGGCAGATCATCAACCTGGCCTCCATCGTTGGCGTGCACGGCAACCGTGGACAGGCCGCCTACGCGGCCAGCAAGGCCTTCGTCATAGGCATGACCCTCTCCGCGGCAAAGGAGCTCGGCGAGTCCGGGGTCCGCGTGAACGCCCTAGCCCCGGGGTTCATAGACACGGACATGACGCGGGGGCTGAAGGAAGAGATCAAGCACGGCCTGATCGCCGATACTCCCCTGGGCCGGGCGGGACGACCGGAGGATGTCGCCGCAGCGGCCATGTTCCTGATGTCCGACGCCAGCGCGTTCATCAACGGCCAGGTGATCGGGGTCGACGGCGGCCAGAGGATGTGAGGCCTACATCCTCCAGCGGATGACCTCGAAGGCCTCGGCGAACCGGTTGTTGCACTGCACCCCGTGCGTGCGGGCCATGCCGAAGATGAACTCCCGCTCGAAGTAGCCGCGGCGGTTCACCATCTGGGAGTAGTACTCCTGCAGCGCCTTCCACTTCATCTCGATATGGCGCTCCTCGAGGGTCACGAAGAGCTGGCTGTCGAACCTCACGTTGTTCCACGGGAGCTCGTAGCAGATGATGCTGGCCGAGGACTTGAACGCCCGCACCATCTCGTTGGCGACCACCTGATGGTCCTGATGATAATCATGCATCGACGGGCCGATGACGATGTCCGGCTGGAACTTCGTCCTCACCCTGACGAGGTGGTCGAGCACCTCCTGCCGGTGCTCGCTCATATGGCGGACCCTGAACTCCAGGATCTCGCGCTGGTCCTCCCCGAGGCCGTAGTCCTTGACGACCTTCTCGAACTCCCTCGCCAGCGTATCCTTCGGCATCCCCTCGGGAAGGGAGTCCTCCGCCACCGAGAACGCCACCCACAGGATCTCGTCCCCACGCTCGATGAACTTGGCCACGCTCCCCCCGCACCCCAGCTCCACGTCGTCGGTGTGCGGTGACAGCAGCAGGATCTTCGTCATCGCCCGGAGAACCGCCGTTCAGGTCTTATACTTGGCGTCCATGCGGTCTGCGGGCGAAAAAAAGCATGCAGATGGCGGCCCGCGGTGCGGCTCCGCCGGAAAAATTGACGTTTTTTGGGTTAGAGCTCGAGATGCCGGGAAATATTTCTTATGATTTTAATACAATTTTCCAAGGGTATGCTGGCTAGGACGGCTTTTCCGAGGCGGATCCCGGCATACAGGCAACAAGACTTATATATTCACATTTCATTTCTTTCTACCGTCCGACACGCGTCGGACTAGACGATGGGATGCGCGAACAGGGTCCAGTCGTACTGGTGGCCCTCTTTCGCCTCCGACAGCGGAGGACGAATGTACCTTAGACAGATCGAGCTGGAGAACTTCAAGTCTTTCGGCAGAAAGCTGACGGTCCCCCTACTGGAGGGCTATACCGCGGTCACCGGGCCAAACGGATCGGGAAAGTCCAACATTTCCGATGCCATCCTTTTCGTGCTCGGCCCCAAGAGCTCGAGGGCCATCCGGGCCGGCAAGCTGACCGATCTCATCTTCAACGGCGGCAGCTCCAAGCAGCCTGCCGACCACTGCAAGGTCTCCCTGGTCTTCGATAACAAGGACCGCCTCATCCCCATCGACGATGACACCGTTCGCCTGACCCGCCTGATAAAGCTGGCGTCGGAAGGGGACGGCTACAGCTCCTACTTCTACGTCAACGATCGCAAGTCGTCCCTGTCCGAGTTCGACATGCTCCTCTCCAACGCCCGCATCAGCGCCGAGGGGTACAACTTCGTGCAGCAGGGGGACGTGACCAGGGTCGTCACCATGTCCAACCTGGAGCGCAGGAGGATACTGGATGAGATCTCCGGTATCTCCAAGTTCGACGAGGAGATCCTCAAGGCCCAGGGGGAGAGGAACGAGGCCGACGCCAACATCGAGCGCATATCCATCATCCTGACCGAGCTGCAGAGGCAGATCGACCAGCTGGAGCAGGAGAAGGAGGTGGCCATGACCTACCTCCGGACCAAGGACACGCTCACCCGTTCCAAGGCGCAGATGGCCCACCGCCAGAAGGAGGCCGCCGAGGCGGAGATCGCCAGCACCCAGAGGCAGATCGCGAACATCCAGGCCGAGATAGTCAAGCTCAGGGAGCGCAAGGTGGCCATCGCCGAGCGCATCGGCCAGCTGGACGAGGGTATGATCCAGACGGACCGCGAGCTGGAGGCCAAGGGCGGCAATGAGTTCCGCGAGCTGAAGGAGAAGATCGATGCGGTCAAGATCATGGTAGCGAGGTCGGAGGACCGCGCCGCCTCGTGCGCCCAGGGAACGAGCGAGGTCCGGGCCGAGATCGAGGAACGCGACGAGGAGGAGAAGGCCACCGCCTCCGAGGTGACCTCCCTGGTCGCGGAGCACGACCAGAAGGCCGGGCTGCTGGAGAAGGCCGTCGCGGACCTTACCGGCAGGAAGCAGCAGCTGGCCGAGGTGCAGGGCAAGATAAGTGCCTGCGATTCCGAGCTGGCGGACCTGGAGAAGGACGTCGCCGCCCGCGAGAAGAGCGTCCGGGAGGGCGAGGAGGCGCTTAACCGCCTGTCGATGGACAAGGACCGCCTCGAGGGCCGCAGGGAGCGGCTGGAGTCGGAGGCGGCCGCCTTCGACGAGGACATCAAGGCCCACGAGTTCGGGGTCACCGACGCCGAGTGGAAGATCAAGGAGATCAAGGACCAGGACAGGGGCTCGGGCAAGGAGCTGAAGACCCTCCAGGAGGAGTACCTCCAGAAGAAGGGCGCCGAGTCCCGGATGGCCCGCGAGTCCAATGAGCTGGAGCAGGCCATAAAGTCCCTGCAGCGTGATGTCTCCAGGCTGAAGGCCGAGGAGGAGGCCGCCGGGGAGATCGCCCGGGGCTACAACCGCGCCGTGCGGGGGATAATGGAAGCACGCGACGGGCGCGCAATAAGAGGCATACATGGCACCATCGCCGAGCTGGCCGAGGTCGACCCGAGGTACCAGACGGCCCTGAACATCGCCGCCGGCAATCGGATGCAGGCCATCGTGGTCGACGATGACGAGGTCGCCTCGCAGTGCATCCAGCACCTCAAGCGCAACGGGCTGGGAAGGGCGACCTTCCTTCCCCTGACCAAGATGCTCGACGGGAGGCCGCGCGGCAAGGCCATCATGGCCGCCAAGGAAGCGGTGGGCTTCGCCATCGACCTGGTCAGGTTCGATGAGCGGTACCGCGCCGCCTTCTGGTACGTTCTCGGCGACACCGTCGTGGTGGACACTCTGGACAAGGCGCGCAGGCTCATGGGAGGAGTGCGCCTCGTCACCCAGGGCGGGGAGCTACTCGAGGCCTCAGGCGCCATGGTGGGCGGCAACGTCGAGCAGTCCCAGCTCAAGTTCGGGGCCGCATCGAAGGGCAAGCTGGAGGAGGTGTCGGCGAAGCTGGACGCGGCGATACAGTCGTCCATCAAGCTGCAGGCTGAGCTCGCCCAGGCCCGCTCGGACATGCTGGCCCTCGAGGCCCGCATCCGCGAGCTCACCGGCGCCGGCGGCGCCTCGTCGGTGACCCTGAAAGCGTTGGAACGGCAGAGGGACGACCTGCGCGCCAAGCTGACCCAGGTGACCGTCGAGAAGGCAAAGAAGGTCGCCGAGCTGGAGCAGGTCACCACCGCGCTCGCGGAGCTGTCCGGCAAGATCGCCCAGGCCGGGAAGGAGCTCGGCGAGAGGCGGACGGGAAGGGACGAGGCGAGGGCCAAGCTGGAGAGGCTCGCCCCGCGGGAGCTGTCTCAGAAGCTAAAGGCCCTCCAGGCCGAGGTCGCCGAGCTGACCGGCAGGGCATCCGAGCTGCGCGCGACCAGGGACACCCTGGACGCCAGGATAAAGCTGACCCAGAAGCGCAGGGACGAGCTGATCGACACCAACAGGCAGCTGACGGAGAAGCTCGCCCGGCTCAAGAAGGAGGGCGAGGAGGCGTCCGTACAGGCGGTGCGCTCCCGGACCGACCTGGCCGCCCTGCGGAAGATCGAGGACTCCATGGGCCAGGAGATGAACGGCCTCCGCCAGAAGAAGGAGCAGCTCTTCAAGGAGAAGACCTCCCTGGAAGGCGAGAGGGACCGGATCACCGGAACGGTGGAGACGAAGGGTGAGATCATCATCGGCCTCAACACCCGCATCGCCCAGGGGCAGATCCGCATCGGCGAGCTGGAGGAGGAGCTGAAGCAGCTCAACACGCCTGTCGTGCTCCCGGCGCCGTCCATGGACGCCCTGAAGGACATCATCCGGCAGTGCGAGACCGCCATCGCCTCCATGGGCCCGGTCAACCTGAAGGCGGTGGACGACTACGGGGAGAAGAAGGCGAGGCACGACGAGCTCAGCGCCGAGACCAGGCGCCTGGACGCCCAGCGCAAGGACCTGCTTAAGCTGGAGGCGGAGCTGAACCAGAAGAAGAAGACCGCGCTGCTGAAGGTCTACGATGCGGTCAACCAGAACTTCCGCCGTGCGTACGCCGAGCTGTCCCAGGGAGGGGAGGCCGAGCTGCTGCTGGAGAACATGGAGGAGCCGTTCCAGGGCGGACTGGCGATCAAGGCCAAGCCGAAGCAGGGCAAGGTCCTGAGGCTGGAGGCGCTGAGCGGCGGGGAGAAGTCGCTGACCGCGCTGGCGTTCATCTTCGCGATACAGGAGTACCAGCCGTCGCCGTTCTACCTGCTGGACGAGGTGGACATGTTCCTCGACGGCATCAACGCGGACATGGTGGCCAGGCGGGTACAGAAATCGTCCAAGACCGCCCAGTTCGTTCAGATCTCGTTGCGCAAGATCACTCTCACCAAGGCCGACCACATCATCGGAGTGACCAAGCAGGAGGGCGGCATATCCCACGTGATCATCCGCCCGAACATCTCCGACGTGAGCGAGCTGCCGGCAGAACTGAAGATAGCAGAAGAGAAGATGGAGGGATCATCATGATGGCTTGCGAGGCCGCGGAGGGAGTGCTGAGCCACCTCCTGTTCCACAAGGCTATGATAGACGACAGCTTGGGGTCGGAGAAGATCGATCACTATCTTTCAATCCTCAAGGACGCGAACACCGCCCTGTCCTCCCGCGACCCCCTGGACCGCTCTATCGAGACGGTCTTCGAGCTGGTGCTCTCCAACGACCTGGACCCCTGGGACATCGACCTGATGAAGTTCACCAAGCTGTACACCGAGAAGGTCAAGGAGGAGGAGGTCAACTTTGTCCTCGCCGGCAAGCTGATGCTCATGGCATGGTCCATCCTCCGGATGCAGAGCGAGCAGGTGCTCACCAACTCCGAGACGCGGTCCGATGAGTACATGGACGACATGGACGGCATGGACCTGTTCGTGGCGGACGAGCCCCGCAGGGTGCTCGTTCTCCCGGACGAGATAGAGCTGGACGAGGTGGTGCGCCACCGCGGCTCCCGGCCGGTGACGCTGCTGGAGCTGCTCGACGCGTTCCAGGAGGCGCAGCAGGAGGAGGAGCGGAACGCGCTCCGGGAGAGGATCAGGGAGGCGAACCGCGCGAAGATGGACGCCGCCTTCGATACCAAGGCGCACAACGACGACCTGGAGAAGGACGTCGAGGACGTGTGGCAGCGCATCTCCAAGTGCGGTTCCGGGCCGGTCGAGATAAACGATATCTGGAACGGTGGAAGGGATGACCTGGTCACGGTGTTCATGTCCTTGCTCTTCCTTGCCCGCAGCGGCCGCATATCGGTTTGGCAGGACGACAGCCCGTACGGCACCATCAAGCTGGAGGTCAAGCTGGACTGGGACATCGGGACCCTGGAGGACGCGCCTCCGGTGCCCACCCCTCAGGCGCTACCCCGGGGCAAAGAAGCGGTGATGTGAGGTGGACCTTGATCCCGTCCGCATTGTGGAGACCGTTCTCTTCTCCTCGTCACAGCCGGTGAAGGTCTCGGACATCGAGGTGCAGACGCAGCTCACGGCCGCCGTCGTGCGGCGGGCGCTGAAGAAGCTGGAGGAGGAGTACGACGGGAGGGGCTCGGCGATGCAGGTCGCCAAGACCGGGGCCGGCTACTCGCTCATCGTCCGTGAGGAATATCGACCGTTCGGCCGGCAGTTCGCCCCCAAGGAGGTGCCGGACGAGGTCCTCCGCACCGCGGCGATGATCGCCTATCACCAGCCGATCCTGCAGAGCGATCTCGCCCGCTCGCTCGGGAGCCGTGTGTATGACGACGTGAGGACGCTGCACCAGCTGGGCTTGGTCACAGCGAAGAAGAAGGGACAGACCTTCCTGCTGACGACGACGAAGCGGTTCTGCGAGTACTTCGGGATCGACGGCACGAGCAAGACGGCGGTGAAGCGGTGGATGGAGGAGAAGGCCCGCGGGCCCGAGCCTCAGTCCTCGCAGTAGATCCTCTCCATGACGCCCTCCTCGTCATCGTCCAGGATGACCATCCTGGTTATGAACGCCGAGGACGCGCGGTTGAACGCCGGACGGAGCACGCCCCACGAGACCGCCGAGAGCGACACCACGAGCCCGACCAGCGCGACCAGCGCGGTGCCGTCCAGCGTTCCCACGGGCGGAAGGAAAGGTATCACCAGGAGGAAGAGCACCGCCATCACCAGCAGCTGCCCGACGTTCCTGAAGATGCGGTAGATGCGCATGCGCCCGGAGATGGAGTGGCGCCCGCCCTCGGAAACGTTGATCATGATGATGAAGGCGATCAGCCGCAGGCGGGCCACGATGTTCACCACCACCGGGGAGATGAGGACCACAGTGATCATGAACAGCATCAGCGACGGCAGCAAATGCAGCTCCCCGGCCATCGGAGCGACGAGGCCCCTGACCTGGGAGACCAGGTTGAACACTATGAGGATGGTGATGATGAAGATCAGGTCCACGAAGATCAGCAGCAGCTGCTGCCGGACCTCGAGCCGGAACTCCGGGGAGATGTCCATCTTCCTCCGGACATCCGAACGCACGCGTTCCATGCGGCGCACGATCTCGTGCGCCCAGGATGGAGCGGCCCTCGAAGCGCGGCCGTAGATGCGTGGCCCGGAGCGGGACAGGAGTGGCAGCGCGACCATGGTGATGAGGGCGGCCCCTATCACGGTCGAGTACATCCTCAGGTCCAGGATGCCGGCTCCCAGGCCCAGGCTGGCAATGATGAACCCGAACTCCCCCATCGCCACCATGCTCGTCGACAGGTAGAAGGAGGAGCGCAGGTCCATGGTCGTCAGGTAGCTGGCGAACAGGACGGTGGAGAACTTCCCCACGATGAACACGGCGGCGATCCCGAGGCACAGGAGGGCGTTGTCCAGAACCAGGCCGACATCGATGCGCATCCCAATGGCGATGAAGAAGACGGCGATGAACACCTCCTTCATCGGTTCGATCCTCCGGCGGACGAGGTCGTGGCATGTCGACTCGGAGATGATGATGCCGGCCAGGAACGCGCCGATGGCAACGGACAGGCCGATGTAGCCGGAGATGAAGGCCATCACGAAGCACAGCGCCAGGGAGACGATGAGGACGGTCTCCTTGGAGTAGTTCCTGCGGAGCCAGTCCAGGCTCCTGGGCAGGGCGGTCAGGCCGATCACGATGGTCAGTCCCATGAAGGCTATGATCTCCAGGACGATCCAGTACTCGGTCCCCGGGGCGGCCACGGTGCCGGTGGCCATCGGGGAGGCGAGGGTGAGGATGACGATCTGCCCGATGTCCTCGAACACCATTATGGACATTATGGCCTTGGACAGGTCACGGTCGATATGCCCGTTCTCCCTCGCCACCAGGAGCACGGCCGCAGTGCTCGCGCCGGAGACGATCGCGCCGAGGAATATGGCCTCGACCTCCTTCAGCCCGATGAGCAGTCCGAAGTAGTAACCGATGATGACCATCAGCGTCATCTCGATGGACACGATGAGGAACGCCCGCGGCCCGGTATGCCGCAGCCCCTTGAGGTTCAGCTCGATGCCGATGAAGAACATCAGCAGGATGATGCCAATGGTCGAGAAGATGGAGAGCGTGGCCTGGCTCATCTGCAGGCCCGGGACAACGCTCGAGCCCAGGAGGATCCCGCCGGCCAGGTAGCCGATGACCGTGGGCATCTTCAGCCTCCCGAACAGGATGCTGAGGAGGCCCGCAGAGCTGAGGATGAGGGCGATGTCGAGGATCAGCCGGGTTTCCGTATCCATGTATGTTTGCTTTTTACATCATCATCCGATTTAATGAATTCTATCCGCCGGCATTGAGCACGGAATGACCTCTTGGTCCTTGCTTGGCAGCCCTCGTCCCTACGGAAAGCTTAAATCGCGTTCCTACAATGCCAAGGCAAGTGATTATTTATGGTGATGCCGCTCGCATTGCTCGAGAAGTCGATGGACCACCGGATCTCCCTTCTGCTGAAGGACACCAGGATCCTTGAGGGGAAGCTGGTCGGCTACGATGATTACATGAACATGGTCCTGGAGGACACCGAGGAGCGGACCTCCGAGCAGACCAGGCGCCTGGGCGTCGTCGTATTGCGCGGCAACAACGTCGTGAGCATTTCCCCGCTGTAAAACCGTAGGCACATTTCTACAAGAGCAGAGTAGAAATGAAAGCGCTGATTCTGGCCGGAGGCCTGGGCACCCGCCTAAGGCCGCTGACCTACGGGATGCCGAAACCGCTGGTGCCACTTCTAGGTAAGCCGCTGGTAAGCCACATCATAGATCCGCTGCCGGCCGAGGTAGACACCGTGATCCTCGCGGTCTCCTACATGAGGGACGCCCTGGACGCATACTTCAGCACCCATGACGTCGGTAGGAAGGTCATACTGGTGAACGAGGAGCAGCCCCTGGGCACCGGTGGGGCGATCAAGAACGTCTCCCACTACCTCGACGACACCTTCATCGCGTTCAACGGGGACGTCGTCTGCTCGATCGACCTCAACGACATGCTGAGATACCACCGCTCCCACGGCGGCATAGGCACGATGTCGCTGTGGCAGGTCGAGGACCCCTCCGCGTTCGGCGTGGTGGGCAGGGACATGCGGGGGAGGATAACTCATTTCCAGGAGAAGCCCGCCAAGGGCGAGGCCATATCCAACTCCATCAACGCCGGGGTGTACATCTTCGAGAGGGAGATCCTCGACCAGATCCCGTCCGGTGTCGTTTCGATGGAGCGCGAGGTCTTCCCCAGGGTGCTCGACAGGGGCCTGTACGGTTACGAGTTCAAGGGCTACTGGGTGGACTGCGGGACACGGGAGAGCCTCCTGACCGCGCAGAGGACCCTCCTGGACCTCGGCGCCGGGAGGATATCGCCGGACATGATCAGCGAGGACGAGGCCGTTCTGGTGGGCACCAACATGGTCCTCCGCGGGCACCTCCGGGGGTGCCGGGTCGGTCCTCACGTGTACATAGAGGACGACGTCCTGATATCGAAGGGCGCCGAGGTGTCGGAGAGCATGGTCCTGCGGGGCGCGCTGGTCGAGGACGGGGCCCAGGTGCACGGCAGCATCATCGGCCCGGACTGCGTGGTGGCCAATGGCGAGGTCGTAAGGGACCAGGTCCTGGCCAGGCTTTGATGGCCAGTGCTCTACTGCCAGTAGTTATTTATCACACCAGTCTTTACCGTGATTGAGACCTGCAGGGTAAGCAATGAAACGACGGGATCGGTTTCTAGAGTTGATCAACCGTAAGGGGTTCCGCAAGGGTTGGAGCGCCTTCATTATCGCCTTCTTCCTAATGTTCATCGTCCTGCCCACGGTCTATGTCGTCACCTACGCGTTCACTGATTGGAACGCCATCAGCCTCACGGTCCTGAGCAATCCCGAGACCATGGCCACGATCTATGACGCGATCATCGCGTCCTTCGCCATCGCCACCATCGTCACGGTGATCGACTTCCTGGCCGGCCTCCCGGTAGCGTGGATGCTGGTACGCAAGAACTTTCGTGGGAAGGAGCTCCTGGACACGTTGATAGACATGCCTTTGGCGGTTCCTACCGCCGCCCTCGGTTTCTCCGCAGCCATCTTCTGGGTCGTCGACCCGAATCCCCTTCCCTTCTCCATCTCCGCCATCTCTTCTCCGTTCATCCTTATCATCCTCCTGCATGTGGTGTTCTCCTACCCCTACATGGTCCGCTCCCTGGCGGCCATCCTCGATGAGATCGACGAGACCTACGAGGTAGCGGGTAGGACGCTCGGAGCAAGCAGGCTGACCGCCGCCCGCACCGTCACCCTGCCGCTGTTCAGGGCCGGGCTGGCGACCGGCGTAATCCTTTGCTTCTCCCGCAGCATGAGCGAGACCGGCGGGACGATGATCGCCCTGAGCACGATGTCCCGCCTGGGCACCGCCGCGGCCGATAACTTCCATACCGGGCCGACGCTCATCGGGGACTGGAAGACGCTGTCGCTCACCGATCCCAGCTACACTCCGGCGCTGGCGTTCGTGAGCATCCTGCTCATCGGCCTGGCGCTCATCCTGCTCGTGGTCCTGAAGATCCTCATAATGAAGTTCCATCTGCCAATGCGCAAGGTCTGGCCGATGCCGGAGAAGATGCTCAGCCGGGGCATATTTCCCAAGCTCAAGGACGGGAGCGCGCTCTTCTTCCTCACCATGATAGTCCTCCTCCCCTCCTTCTTCATCTTCTCCTACGTTCTTTTCTCTACCCCACAGGCGGCGGAGTGGGGGCAGTTCCTCTCCGCCCTAGGCTACTCCTTCCTGCTGGCCGGCATCGTCACCCTCATCGACATAGGCATGGGCATACCGTTCGCCCTCTACATCTCCAAGCACCCCGAGAGGCGCTCGTCTCACGTTCTGGACGTTTTGGTGAACGTGCCCCTGATCGTCCCCACCGCCGCCCTCGGGATCTCGCTCAGCCTGTTCTGGAGCGAGGCGGGGGTGCTCAACGGGATGGAGTTCATCGTGCTCGTCCTCGCCCACGTGGCGTTCACCTACCCGCTGGTCGTGAGGAACGTGGCGGGAGCGGTGGAGGAGATCGACCCCTCCTACGAGGAGACGGCGAGGACGCTGGGCGCCAATCCGGTGCAGTCGTTCCGCCGGGTGCTGTACCCGCTCATCAAGGGCTCCATACTTGCGGGAGCGATCATGGCCTTCACCCGCAGCCTCGGGGAGACTGGCGCCACGCAGGCCATACTGGGGAACAACGCTCCGACCGCACCAGTGTACATTGTGGCCCTGGTCAAGTCGGACGCGTTCTTCCAGGCCGGCCTGGCGTGCATCATCCTGATCATCGTGTCATATGTGTTCATGCTCATGCTCCGTTTCCTCACCAAGAGGCGGAAGGAGGTGATCTGAACGCCCAGCATCACCCTGCGCGACATCAACAAGCGGTACGATGACGTCGTGGCCGCCGACGATCTCCATCTGACCGTCGAGAACGGGGAGTACCTATGCCTTCTCGGTCCGACCGGCGCGGGGAAGACCACCACCCTGAGGATCATCGCCGGTCTCACCAGGCCGGACTCCGGGCAGGTGTTGTTCGATGCGCGTGACGTGACCGGTCTGGAGCCGGAGGAGCGCAACGCCGTGCTGCTCTCCCAGACCTACTCCCTCTTCCCGACGATGACCGTGGCAGAGAACATATTGTTCGGCCCGGAGATCAGGAACATGCCCGAGGACGAGAAGAAGAGGACCCTGCTCGAGCTCCTGGACCTCGTCCGCCTGTCCAAGCGTGCCGACTCCTATCCACGCGAGCTCTCGGGCGGGATGCAGCAGAGGAACGCCCTGGCCCGGGCACTGGCCACCAACCCCGATGTGCTGCTGCTCGATGAGCCGCTGAGAGCGCTGGACGCCAGGCTGAGGATCGACCTGCGATACGAGCTGCGTTCCCTCGCGAAGGCCCTCGGGCTGACGGTCATCCACGTCACTCACGACCAGGAGGAGGCGATGGTCATGGCCGACCGGATCGCCGTCATCCGCGACGGGCGGATCATCCAGGTCGGCACCCCCAGGGAGGTGTTCGACCACCCGGCGACACCGTTCGTCGCCAACTTCGTGGGGCAGTCCAATTTCTTCACCGGCACCATCCTGTGCTCTGGTCAGGGAAGAACGACGACGGTGTCCGACGATGATGGACAGATCGTCTTCGCGAGGCCGTGCACCCTGCCGGTAGACTCCAAGGTGGTGGTCGCCATCAAAATCGGCAACACCAGGGTGGTGAAGAAGAGCGATGCCTTCCTCACCGGGACGGTGGAGAGGATGCTGTTCGAGGGCAGGATCGTCCACCTGGACGTGAACGTGCCTGGCCTGGGCCGCTACGCCGCCAAGCTTCCCGCCTCGCGGCGGGACCAGGTGGCGGTGGGCGATGAGATAGGGATCAATTGGAACGTGCAGAAAGCGTCGGTGTTCCCGTACTCTGAGGACGGGCTCGAGAAGGATCTGCGGGTGGACTGATGCCCGAGGTCGAGCTGCGCGGGATCGTGAAGCGTTTCGGCAAGGTGACCGCTTCCCGAGACATCGATCTCAAGATCGCCGACGGCGAATACGTGACCATCCTGGGGCCTTCAGGCTGTGGGAAGACCACGCTCATCAGGATGATCGCCGGGATCATCGAGCCCACCGAGGGGACCGTCCTCATCGGCGGGAAGGACATGAAGGGCGTACCGATCGAGGAACGGGACATCGGGTATGTGTTCCAGAACATCGCCCTGTTCCCGCACCTCAATGCCCTGGGCAACGTCTCCTACGGCCCGATCGTCAGGGGCATGAACGAGAGCACCGTACAGGAGGCGCCGCGCTGCTATCTCGAGCTGGTGAAGCTCCTCGACCGCATGAACATGTTCCCCAACGAGCTTTCCGGCGGGGAGCAGCAGAAGGTCTCGCTCGCTCGGGCACTGGCCTCTGGTGCGAAGCTCCTGCTGCTGGACGAACCGCTGTCAGCGCTGGACGCCCGGGTGCGCATGGACCTGAGGTACGAGCTCAGGAGGATCACCAAGGACCTCAGACTGACGGTGGTGCACGTCACCCACGACCAGGAGGAGGCGATGACGGTCTCCGACCGCATCGTACTGATGCGCAACGGTAGCATCATGGAGACCAACACCCCGGAGATGCTCTACCTGGCCCCCAGGAACCTGTTCACCGCCAACTTCGTCGGGGAGACCAACCTGCTGGAAGGATTCGTAAAGGAGGCGCTCGAGGACCGGACCCTCATGGAGCTGAGGGACGGCACGGTGGTCGAGGCGCGGCCATCGAAGTTCAAGAGCGGCGATGCGGTCGTCCTGTCGATACGCCCGGAAAGGGTGCATCCGGCCTCGGAGGGCCTGCGCTCGGTCGTGAAGGGCATCACTTTCATGGGCACATACATACGGCTCTCGGTGGAGACCGAGAGCGAGGACCGCGTGAACTTCGACGTCAGCACATCCGACGACCGAGATTATAATATAGGTGACCGCGTGGACCTAATCTGGAGCAAGAGATCCGGAATTCTTTATCCTAGACCGCCCGAGGGCGTGCAAGAGGCGATTAAGCTTGAATGATAGGAAGTCGTTGCTAGAATGGTTCGGTAAGCGCCGCGAGTCGGTGGTCATGAGTGGGATACGCGATCATGTTCGCGCAGTGGGAGATGCCGCTTCCGAGCTGAACAAGGCAGTGACCGCGCTCTGCGGTTCCGATCCCTCCAAGGCCCTGGATGCTCTGAACCGCATGCTGCTGGCCGAGCAGGAGGCCGACAGCATAGAGGAGCGGATGAGCATGGAGCTGAGCAAGGGCGATATGGAGCCCAAGGAGAGGGAGGACCTCATGCGCCTGGTTCGCCGCATGGACTTCGTTGCCGACTGGTCCAAGGAGGCAGGCATGAACCTCCAGCTCATCCTGGAGGGCAAGGTCAAGGTACCCTGCAGCCTGTGGTCCCATTACCACGAGATGACCATCGAGCTGGAGCGGGCGACCAAGGAGCTCAGGGCCAGCATAGAGAACCTCGGGATCAACGAGGAGATGGCGGAGAAGCACTCCCGCGAGGTGGAGAGGCTCGAGCACGTGCTCGACGAGCTGTACTTCGTCACCAAGAAGGAGATCCTGTTCTCGGACATCGATCCCCGGGCGGTGTTCCTCCTCAGGGACATGCTGCACGGCATCGAGAACGCTGCCGATTCATGCAAGGATGTCAGTGACATTATACACATCCTCATCACTTCCGAGGCGCACAAGGTCCGGTGATACGATGGCAGATAGGCTGTTCGGTACTAACGGGGTCAGGGGCGTAGTGAACAAGGACATGAACGTCCAACTGGCCATTGACCTTGGGAAGGCGATAGGGACGTTCATGGGAGGCCGCGTGGCCATCGGCAACGATTCCCGTACCTCCGCCACCATGATCAAGAGCGCCGTGTCCGCGGGCGCCATGTGCGCCGGCGCCGAGGTCCTGGACCTCGGCCTGGTGCCCACCCCGGTGGTGCAGCACTATGTGAAGAACAACGGGCTGGCCGGAGGCATCATGATCACTGCCTCCCACAACCCGCCGGAGTTCAACGGCATCAAGTGCGTGGACGCGGACGGCACGGAGATGCCCCGCTTCAAGGAGGAGGAGATAGAGAAGCTCTACTTCAACAGGAGCTTCATCAGCAGGGACTGGCGCGGCGTGGGTGGCCTCAGGCGGGCGACCGGGGCGGTGGACGATTACCTTACCTCGGTCAAGCGCCAGGTCGATGCGGACGCGATACGCGGTGCCGGGTTGACCGTTGTGCTGGACTGCGCCAACGGCGCCGGGGCCGTGTCCACGCCGAAACTGCTGGACGACCTGAACGTCCGGGCGATCACGCTCAACTGCAACCCCCAGGGCACCTTCCCGGGCCACCCGTCGGAGCCAGTGGAATCTCACCTCAAGGACCTCATCGCCATGGTTAAGGATACCGGTGCGGACATGGGCATCGCTCACGATGGCGACGCCGACCGGACCATCTTCGTCGATGACAAGGGCCGATATATGTATGGGGACAAGAGCCTCGCGATCACCGCCGAGGCGATGGTCCGGGAGAACAACGGAGGTATCGTCATCACTCCCGTGTCATCGTCCATGGCCGTGGAGGATGTCGTCCGCAGGACCGGCGGTGAGGTGATGTACACCCGCGTGGGCGCTCCGGTGGTGGCAAGGAAGATGATCGAGGTCGGGGCGGTATTCGGCGGAGAGGAGAACGGGGGACTGATATTCCCCAAGCACCAGTACTGCCGGGATGGCGCGATGACAGTGGCCAAGATGCTCGAGATCGTCGCCACGGACGGACCGCTCTCCAAGCTGGTCGACCACATCCCCTGTTACTACCAGGACAAGCGGAAGATGGCCTGCCCGGACGAGCGCAAGGAGAGCGTTCTCGCAGCGCTTGTGCAGTACTACGCCAGCCAGCGGGTCGATACCACCGACGGGGTGAAGATCTGCTACGATGACGGCTGGACATTGGTCAGGCCGTCCGGCACCGAACCGCTGTTCAGGGTGTACTCCGAGGCGAGGAGCGCCGAGGACGCCTGCAAGCGCTCGGAAGACTGCGAGAAGGTTCTCGGCGACCTGATCGGATAAAACCCTATCCTTTTTAAAAATCGGAACTGGCCGGTCAGCGCTTCCAGAACGGGCGCGGGCCGGCGCTCTCCTTCTCCCCGCGGCGGTACTTCCAGGCCACCGCTACCGCTTCCTGGGCCATCCTCGCCCCGAGCGCGGCGGTGTTCCCCTTGTCATAGGGCGGGGATATTTCGACCACGTCGAAGCCCACCAGGCGGGGGCCCAGCATGTTGATGCACTTCTTCACGTCGAACGAGGTCAGGCCGAACGGCTCGACGGTGGCCGCCGCCGGGGCGAAGGCCGGGTCCAGGCCGTCGACGTCAAGGCTCAGGTAGATCCTGTCCTTCTTCATGATGTTGAGGGCGCGCTTGAAGGCCTTCTCCACACCTTCCTGGTAGATGGTGAAGGAATCGATGTACTCCGGGAGGTTGCCCTCGGAACGCTCCTCCCTGGATATCGAGCGGACGCCGAAGACCAGGACGTTGTCCCTGCCCACATGCTCGGACGCCCGCCTCACCACCGTATCGTGGTGGTGCTTCTGGCCGACACTGACATCGTTGTAGTTGAGATGAGCGTCGATGAAGATGACGCCCACGTCGTCGAAGGCCTCGATGGCAGGCACGCTGATGGTGTGCTCCCCTCCGATCAGGATGGGGAACTTCCCCTCTGACACCACCTCCCCGGTCGCCTGCCTCACGCCGGCCATCATGTCCTCGACCGAGGCGTAGTCCGGAAGGTTGCCCATATCATGGATGCTGACCTCGGTCAGGTCGAGGCCGTGCTCCAGCATGTAGCCTTCGGAGTGATACGACGCCTCGCGGACCGCGGTGGGGGCCGAACGAGCCCCTGGGCGGAAGGTCGTGGTCAGGTCGAACGGAACGCCCAGAACGACGAATTTGGAAGCCTGGAACGGCGTGTCGGCGCCCAGGAAGGTTATTCCTGGAGAGGGCATGGTCTAGACCCGCTCAGACCTTGGTGATCTTTCTCTTGCCCATGGCGACCATATAGAGGACCTCATCGCCGGGGTTGATCTGGCCCCTGAGCTCCTCGTCGATGGGGAGGGTGAACTGTTCGTAGGTCTCCAGGTCCATCATCTGCGCCTCGTCGCCGGCGATCGCCAGGATCTGTCCCTTGCGCTTGTCGATCATGGGCACCTGCACCTTGTGCTTTACGGGGTGAACGACACTGCGCTTCTTGCCGTCATACAGCCCCACGGCATCGATACGGCTCTTGGCCTCGCCGTGCTTGCCGGGCTTGGAAGTGTCGATAGAGAGAATCTTGCAGGGTTCATCATCAATGAGCATGTAGCGTCCTACTTTCAGCTCCCTGACCTCAGCCTGAGTCCACATATGTATCAGGTGGAGGGAAAACACCCCCTGTTTAAATAATTTGCTTCATGCGAGTCTGCGGACGGGCGGCCAGCATGGACCATCAGGGGCATCTCCTGATCGGGTACGGCCCATCACCGCCTGCTCCTCCCTCCGTCCCATCTCTGTTGCTGCCCTCCCCGCCTGGGCGGACCGCGGCTCTGGCCTTTGGGCCGGTGGTCCTGATGCTGGGGGCGTTGCTCTTTCTTGGGCGGTTCTGGATACTTCTTCATTATCTCCTCGACCCGCCGGGCGATGTCCTCGTTGAGCTTGTCCCCGATGAACACTCCCTTGAAGTAATCGACCTTGGATGCGATGGCAAGTTTCCCGCCCATCGTCCTCGAGATGTTGCCTCTCTGCCAGTATGGGGCACGGTGCACGGTGGGGTGCTGGAAGATGACCCCGTGCTTGGGTGGCCTCCTTCCCTGCCTGAGGTGAGCGAACAGCGCCTTCTCCGCCCCGAGCAGCTGCACGGTGCCGGCAGGCATGCGGGACAGGCGCTTCAGCCCTCCGGCGATGGATATAAGCCTGGCACCCAGGCTGGCCCCAACGATGGACGTGATGTTGGGGGCGGCCTCCTCCATGCGCTCGGCGATGTACGATTCGAGGCGGGCCTTCTCCTCGTAAAGCTGTATGAGCGAGCTCGCGAACCCCCTGACCACCTCCAGATCTTTGTCCTCGAGCTCCGAACCGACGGACTCCAGCTCGAGGTCCAATGCGTCCTGGATGGGCTCCCTCGAACCTTTCTCAGCGATCAGGCTGGCGTACCTCTCCTCGCGGGCGTAGTCCGCGAGCTCGGGGAAGTGCAGCCCGTACCACTCGTGCAGACGCTCGCTCATGAGATTTATCATCTCGATGGTGTCATCGAGCGCGCGAACGGCCTGGACGATGAAGCGGTCGGCAGGGAGCGGCTCCCTTGTCCTCAGCTTGCCGAGCTCGACCATCACCTTCTGCATGAGCTGCGGCGAGAACCCGTAATCCTCGGGCTTGATGAACGCGGAATCAACGAACTCGGGCTTGCCCAGAGAGGACAGCCGCGGCTCCGCGACGTGCACCTTCTTCTGGGCCATGGACACTTCCTCGGGCAGCACCTCGCCCTTCTGCACCAGGGCGAGCTTGGTAGCGATGGCTTTGGGGTCCTTCTCGAAGAGCTGGTGGCGCACCACCTTCTGCTTCTCCTTGTCCACCAGGAAGATGCCGAACCATTTCGTTACCAGGATCATACCTCCACCCCACCCGGTGCAACAATTTCAACTTATCGTGCGGCAGAATCTCCTTACTCCAGCGGGAGGTGGAGTCAATTTCCGGACACCTCCACGTAAGACGTTTATATACTCCGTCCATTGATCAATTGAATGATCCAGACTGCCAAGCTCAAGCTCCTAACGACCGGGGAGCAGCGGATCGTTCTCCTCCGAACGATGGAGCTATGTAATCGAGCATGCGACAAGGCCTCATCAGTTGCGTTTCACGAGAAGAATTGGAATCGTGTGAAGTTACAGAAGCAGTGTTACTACAGCATAAGAGAAGAGTTCGGTCTGTCCGCTCAAACGACCATCCTAGTCACCAGGAAGGTCGCCGATTCGTATCGCACAGACATCGAGCTACTCAAGGCGACGAATCGCATGAAGTGTTCTTCCGAACAAAAGAGAGAATTGAAGCAACACAAGTTCAAGAAACACGGAGCACTCTCCTATGATGCACGATGTCTGTCGTTTAAGCAGGGAGGTATAACATCCATCTGGACGGTGGACGGTCGCATCGACGTCCCTTTAATTCTATCAGGTAAGTACGCGGATTTCGACCTTGGCAAGCTCAAAGGGGAGGCGGATCTCCTTTACCACAAGAATGAGTTCTACCTGGCGGTCAGCTACAGACTCGATGAATCCCCTATGAGTGAGGTCACCGACTTCATCGGCGTGGACCTCGGTCGCAAGAACATCGCCTCTACCTCGGATGGAATATCCTACTGCGGTGATGCGTGTGAGCAGACCAGACAGCACTACAAGCGGTTGATCTCCACCTACTCATCGGTCGGAACCAAGTCTGCTATGAGGCATGTCAGGAGGCTGGCAGGTCGTGAGGCCAGCTTCAAACGTAATATGAACCACAATATATCGAAGGAGCTGGTGTCGGAGGCCAAAGGCACCGGGCGAGGTGTCGCGTTGGAGGATTTGACCTACATGCCTCGTCAGGTAACGGCTAATAAGGACACAAACGACGCCAGTTGCAAGTGGGCGTTCAGACAACTACGTTCCTTCATAGAGTACAAGGCGAAGTTGAGCGGAGTGGCTGTGATCTTCGTCAATCCGGTCTATTCTAGCCAGAAATGCTCAGCTTGCGGACACTGCGAGGAGGGCAATCGCACAAGCCAGTCATCATTCGTGTGTGTCGAATGCGGCCACGCCGAGAACGCCGATGTGAACGCCGCCAAGAACATACGGGAAAAAGCAATGGTTGCCGTCAACCAACCTATGGTCGTCCGTCATGCCACGGCATGAAGTTGGAACGGCAAGCCTCGACCATTAAGGTCGGGTTGTTGACTGTTTGGATAGCATCCTGGAGACCTCTTCCTCGGGAAGGTCCTCCAGGTCGCCCAGCGACTCGCAGCGCAGCTGCAGCGAGGCGATGTACTCCAGCGTCTCCATCCGTCCGAACGCGTCCATGATGTCCTTCCCCACCGCGAGAGCGCCGTGGCTGGCCATCAGACAGGCATTGGCCGAGCCCATTTGGGTAACGACGTTCTCGGCCAGCTCTTCGGTCCCGGGGGTGGCGTAATCGATCATCGGGACGTAGTTGCCCAGCACCAGCACCCCCTCCGGAGTGATGGCCGGACGGAGCATGCGTCCGAGGACCGCCAGGGCAGTGCACGACGGCGGGTGGAGGTGTATGACCGCCCCGACGTCGGGGCGGGCGCGGTAGAGGCCGGTATGGAAGGGTGTCTCCATCGACGGCCTGCCGTTCTCCGCCTTTCCGGTCGCGATGTCCACCCTGATCATCTGCTCCGGCGACAGCAGGCCCTTGATCGCTCCGGACGGGGTGATGAGCGTGGTGCTCGCGTTCAAGCGGAGGCTGAGGTTCCCTCCTGCCCCGAAGGTCAACCGCCGCTCGTACGCGAGCCTGGCAATGGCGGCGAGGTCCTTCCGTCCCTGCTCCTCGTTCAGAGCTCCCCCTCCTCGGCGAACTTCTCCCTGCGCACCTTGTCGATCTCCTGGGGGCGGAGGACACCGACCTCGGTTATGAAGCCGGTGACGTACTTGGCCCGGGTCATGTCGAACGACGGGTTAAGCGCCGGGGAGCCCTCGGGAGCAAGGCGCTCCTTTCCAACATGGGTGACCTCCTCGGGCGAGCGGTCCTCGATGACGATGTTGTCCCCGCTGGAGATGGAGAAGTCGAAGGTGGAGATCGGCGCTGCCACGTAGAACGGCACTCCGAGCTCGTGACACAAGACCGCCTTGTCGAACGTCCCGATCTTGTTGGCAAAGTCCCCGTTGGAGGCGATGCGGTCGGCGCCCACGATGACCATGTTGACGTCCTTCCGCAGGAAGTGCCCGGCCGCCCCGTCCACGATGACGGAGTGGGGGATGCCCTCATTGTATAGCTCCCAGGCGGTGAGGCGCATCCCTTGCAGCCGGGGTCTGGTCTCCGAGACGTACACGTAGATGTGGCGCCCCTCGTTCCACGCCGTCCTGATCGGCGCCAGAGCGGTCCCGATATCGACGGTCGCAAGCGCTCCAGCATTGCAATGGGTCATGATGTTCATCTCATCGCCGATCAGCTCCGCGCCATACTTGCCGATGAGACGGCAGCGCTCCACGACCTGGTCGGCGTACGCATCGGCCGCCCGCACCGGGTCGTCCCCCAGCTCCATCGAACTGAGCATGTGGTCCACCGCGTAGAACAGGTCATAGGCGGTAGGGCGGGTGCCCTTCAGCTCCTCCGCCGCCTTCTGGACGTCGGCCTCGTTCCTGGCCGCGAGCGCCATGCCGTACGCCGCGGCGGCGCCGATGGAGGGGGCGCCCCTGACGGTCATGTTGCGGATGGCCTCCGCGACCTCGTGATGGTCGACCAGATCGATGATCTTGAACTTCTGCGGGATGAGACGCTGGTCGATCATGCGGACCATTCCGTCCTCGAACCATACGGCCCTCGTCTCGATGCTATCCTTGCCTATCAGCACCCTCATGATGATGACCACTGAGTCATTCCCAACAGATATACTAAGATATTGGCCTGGAATAATTAACGCCGTTAATCGAATGTTCGTAACACATTAATAGAGTTCTTTACATTTGTGTATTGAAGCCGATGAAGAAGAGCTCCGCTCTTGATGTATACTCCACGAGCTCCGGGCTGAAGCAGATCTCCAACCCGGTTCGGCAGAAGATACTCAGTGAACTGCAGAGGCGGGACCTGAGCCTTTCTGAGATTGCCCAGCTGACGGGAAAGGCCCAATCGACGCTGTCGGTGCACCTTGACAAGATGGTCAAGGAGGGACTGGTGGCCTCAAGGGACGATCCCTCGGACAACCGCCGCAAGATATTCTACCTGGTCTCCAAGCCGGTAGGGTCGTCGGTGGTGCCCCGCGAGGACCTCACCCGCTCGGTCACCAACATAATCGACAAGAGCATAGGCTCGCCCACCCGGTTCATCAAGGGTGAGCTCAGGGCGCTGGTCATCGGGGTGGAAGCGATCGGCCTGAACATGGACCCGGTGCTCAAGGATATCGGCCGCCAGATCGGGATGGCCATGGCCAGGCACATGAAGTCCAGCGACGTCAAGGGCCTGGTGGACGAGGTCAAGGAGTTCTACGCCCGGCATGACCTGGGGGACGTGAACGTCTATTCCCTCGTTCCCCTGACCCTGATCGTGAAGGACGACTACGACATGTCCGACGCCCCGGACGTGGGCAAGACCCTCTGCATCCTCAACGAGGGGATCATGGAGGCGATCTTCGACTCCCGTACCGGCGTTCCGCTCAGGGTGACGCAGTCGGAGTGCTTCGGTACCAAGAGCAACTTCTGCAAGTTCGTCCTCGAACCGGCGCTGTACGACTAGTACGGCAAGATGCTCTTCAGCGACTCCGCGCTGCGCGGACAGATGGGGTCCTTCAGATAGCTGCCCCCGCCGAAGTAGAAGGCGTTGGCCCGGCATCCCCAGCACAGGCCTTTGTCGCACGAGCCGCACACCACCTCGTCGGAGTACTTCCTGAAAGCGGTGAAGAACAGCGAGGAAGATGCACTGGACACGATATCGTCAAGGTTGTACTCGCGCAAGGAGCCAAGGTTCCGCCGCAGCGAGTAGCATGAAGAGACCCGTCCGTCCAGGGAGACGAACATCGTCGTGCCGCAGTACTCCTTGGGGAAGTCCTGGCATCCCATGTCCCGCCCGCCGAGGAAAAGCTCGTCCCGGCAGCGGTAAGCTTCCGCCACGTCCTCGGGGCGGGGCAGCAGGGGGTAAAGCTTGCCGGTCTCGTCCACAGGTTTGAGGGACATGAGGCATGTCCGGACGCCGTAGCTCTTGTAGAGATGGGTCATCGTCCGCTTGACATCGTCCACGTCCTGGGCAGCGGTCATCATCAGCAGGTTGCCGATCTCCCGTGGGGACTTCCCCATGTCCAGGAGGAGCTCGACCCCCTTGAGGGTGTCCCTGGTGGTACGCGGGTTGTAGGAATGCCGTATCGAGCTCAGGACGTCCGGGTCCAGGGAGTCTACGTGAACCATTATGTACCCGTCCCTGGTGAGGTCGATGGCCCACTTGGCCTGACCGATGTCGTTGAGGTGGCTTCCGCACGTCCACAGGTTATTGGTCATGCCGCTGTACCGTGCGGTCTGGAGCAGCTCCTTCCAATCAGGCCGCTCCATCGGGTCTCCGCCCATCCAGTCGATCTGCCTGACGCCGAGGTTGGCCGCCCTGCGGAGCATGCCCTTGATCTCCCTGGAGGACAAGGGCTCGCCGGTCGGCCCGCTCTTCGAGTAGCAGTACGAGCAGTCGGCGGAGCACTCCGAGGTGCACTCTATCTGAAGACGGAACGGGGCCATCTTGTAGAAGGCGGATGACTGTTCCCTGGTGGACGATGAGTCGATGGCGAACATGGCGTCCAGGGCGGAGTCGGCATCAGGCAGTCCTAACAACCTCCAGTAAGTTAGGACGACCAACACCAGGGACCACTTAATAATCTTTGGGGGTGAAGATTAGGGGGGCTTCGATGCTAATCCAGATTGCTCCGCTTTATGACGATGCATCTCATTGATGGTGCTCCTCGTCCTCCGAGTGCTCATGCTCGTGCAGCACCGCCTCGTGCACGTGCAGGTGGACGTGCGGCCCCATGATGTCCGGCGTATGTTGGTGGCCGTGCTCGCCGTCGTGAATATGCATGTGCTCGTGCACAACCCTCGGATGCCAGTGCAGGTGTGCGTGCTTCTCCGTGATGAGGAGGTAGGTCCCCACCGCCATGAGGGCGCCGGCCGGCAGCATCACCAGCTGCGGGGCCTCGCCCAGCAGGGGCACCGAGACCACCGCGCCTATGAACGGTCCCAGGGCGAAGAACGCGCCGGTGCGGGCGGAACCGAGGGAATCGAGGGCCATAATGAAGAGCACCAGGCTGACCCCGTAGCTGAGGGAGCCCAGCAGCAGGGCGGCAAGCAGCCCGGGTCCCAGGGAAGGTGCCTGCCCCAGCAGGAACGATAGGGAGAGGGACGCTGTACCGGCCACCAGCCCCTTGAGCATCGCTATCCGCCGAGGCCCGGTGCCGGCGATCCTCCTCGTCAGGTTGTTGTCCAGCCCCCAGAAGAACATGGCCATGACGATCATCGCTGCACCCAGGATGGAGGATCCCCCGCCCCCCGTCTCCACCGCCAGCAGGACACCGGCCGCCGTCATCAGGACCAGGGCGGCCCAGGTCCGCTTCCCCACGACCTCCCTGAACGCCAGCCAGGCGATGAGCGCGGTGGCCACCCCCTCCAGGTTAAGCAGGAGAGAGGAGGCGATCCCTGTCACCGAGGCGATGCCCGTCATGAGCAGTATCGGCGCGATGACCCCTCCGGAGACGATGGACCCGGCAAGGTACGGCAAATCGGACCTCCTCAGCTCGGTCTCCTCGTTGCTCTTCCTCATCGGCAGCAGGCGGAGGATGGCCAGCCCCAGGAACGCTCCCAGGTACAGCAGGCCGGCCAGGGCCACCGAGCCGATGTCGGAGACCAGGATCTTGGACACCGGGGGGCTTATGCCGAACAGCGCAGCTGAGGCAACGATGTAGACGAACGGTCTCAGCCTTCCGGTTCCCATGTTCTCACCTCCCCCACGTCATGGTGCCGTCGCGACGGCATGTGGCCGGGGCCTCGGCGCTAATCCTTGATCAATACGCCGCCGTCGACCTTGCCCATCTCCTCGAAGATCAAGCGGTCGTCCTCGTACGCGGTGAGCCCATACTGGGTGGCCCGGTCCAGGTCCTCGGTGCGGTGCCCCTCGCCGTCGAGCAGCAGAATGGTGAACTTGGCCCGGGGGTGTTCGCTGATGAGCCGCTGCAGATCATCCCGCAGGCCGTCGAACTCGCTCTTGGTTAGCCCGCCGTGCATCGGTGGCTTGGTGCTCTTCATGTGCGCTCCCGGGACTGGGTAACGTCTCCAGCCTCATGAACCTGTGGACCGGAGCGCTGCGGTCCGGGAACGCGAGGGGCCGAATCGTACGACAATGTGCTGCGGCCGGGATGAAATGATAAATAGCGACGAACGATTTCAGCCGGGTCACGCTGCCCCTCGTTCGGAGCGGCGGACCGGAGACGGAGATCGATGGACGCAAGCACGCTTTCGGAGCTATTGCGCCGCCTCAGGGAGAAGAGGCCGCTGGTGCATCATATAACCAACTATGTCACGGTCAACGACTGCGCGAACGTCACCTTGTTCATCGGTGCAGCCCCGGTCATGGCGGAGGCCAAGGAGGAGGTCGCCGACATGGTCTCGCTGGCCGGAGCGTTGGTTCTCAACATCGGCACGCTGCGCAGGGAGCAGGTGGACTCCATGCTCATCGCCGGACGGAAGGCCAACGAGCTGGGCATACCTATCGTGCTGGATCCCGTGGGGGCCGGCGCCACCAGGTACCGCACCGAGGTCGCCGCCCGCCTTCTCCAGCAGCTTCGGATAGCGGTGATCAAGGGCAACGCCGGCGAGATAGGGACGCTGGCCGGTACCGGGGGCGTCGTGCGCGGCGTGGACTCGGAAGGCTTGAACGGTGACCCTGTGCAGGTCTGCCGCGGTCTCGCGGACAGGAGCGGAGCGGCGGTGGTCATGAGCGGAGCGGTGGACATCGCCACCGACGGCAGGCGGATCGTCCTCGTCGAGAACGGTCACGAGATGATGGGCCGCATTTCCGGCACCGGATGCATGGCCTCATCGCTGGTGGGCGCGTTCGCCCCTACCTCCGAGGACCGTGTCGCCACCTCGGTGGCCGCTCTCGCTGCCTTCGGGATCGCCGGAGAGCGGGCCTCCAGGAGGGCGACCGGCCCCTATGAGTTCAAGGCCCTCCTCATGGACGAGGTCGCCGCCCTGACACCGGAGGGCCTGGAGAAGGAAGCGAGGATCAGGCCGTACTGAGCCATTCAGGCAATGCCGGCATCGGCCTGGCCATGGTGCGCGCGGTCAAGGGCTATCGGCCGATGCTCCTTCCCGGACCTGGACGCGTTCGTTGCGGGGGGTCGGGACCGGTGGCACGATCGCTGGAGCGGGAAGAAGGCTCCGCGAGCCTGGAAGCAAGGTCCTCCTGGTGGCGTGGGGGCGGGCGGCCTCGCCGGTGCCGTCGGGAGGAGGGTCAGGGCCGCACACCATCAAGGGCATCGGCCCCCGCTTCGTGCCGGCGGTTCGCGGCATGGATATGCTGGATCGCATCGCCCAGGTGAAGGACGATGACGCCCAGATCACCGCCCACGGGCTCGCGATCGAGGAAGGCATGTCCGTGAGGCATCCTCCGGTGCGGCGGTTCTCGCCGCGCTCCAGCTGTCGAAGGAGCTGGGGCCGGGCAAGAAGGACGTGGCGTTGGCCCCCGGCCTCAGGGAGAGGTACCTGAGCACCGACCTGTTCCCCGAGGGAGGCCGGGCATCCCTCCGGGCCGAAATGCCCGTTCCATGCCCTAGCAGCAGCCTGCCCCTTCGTTCCGGGTAGAGACGATACGGTACTCCTTCAGTTCGGTGAGAGGCATCGGATCGGCCTCGAGGGACCCTCCCCCGAACCTCGACGAGACCTTGAGCTGGACCTTCTTCCCCTCGTTGTCGCAGTACCGGGCCACGATCTCCGCCACGATGCTCAGGCTCGCCATGCCATCGTTCTCCAGGATGCCGACCGGCCCGGGCACGGAGACCGGGGACAGGACGATGAACTGGTCGGATGCCATGCTCATGAGGCGGTCGTTCTCGTCGCGGTCGCGCCCGACGATCGCCTTGTGACCGTCCACGCGGAAGTGCCGGCCTATCTTCAGCAGGTTGATGTCCTTCAGGGTGAGCCCTTGCGGATGATGGGAGAGCCTGTCCTCTAGCCTGATGGCGAAGTAATGGTCGGTAAGCAGGCAGCCGCCCTTGGGGCAGGGGTAGTCGAAGGTATCGGTCACCTTCACCGAGGGGCCGCCCTTTCTCTTCCTGAGGCCCGATGCTCTGATGAGGGCATTCCGGTCGACCCACCCCATGGCCTCCGCCTCGGTCTCGGGGAGCAGGCCAACGCTGAGCGGCCTGAGGACCTTCCCCTCGAGCCCCGCCTCCCTTTCTATGAACTCGATGATCTTCCAGTGCTGGCTCAGCGGCCTCTGGCCGATGGCCTCGTCAGTGAAGATGAACTTGGCGCCCTCCTCCTCGGCGATGGTCTTGGCCTTCCTGAGAAGGTAGATGCGACAATCGATACAGGGGTTCATTCCCGAGCCTCGACCGAACTTCGGCTCGCGAACGACATCAAGGTAATCGTGGCAGTTGGGGACCGCTATGAGCTTGATGCCCATTTGGCTTGCCAGCTCCGAAGTGCTGTTGCAGTCTCCCGTATCGCATCGGTTGAACGGCGAGATGAAGCGGAGACCTATGACCTTGATGCCCTGGTCCATGATCATCCTGACGGCCAGGGAGGAGTCGATATCCCCCGAGAGCAAGCCGAGCGCGAGCATAACGATTGTTCCTGTACCTCGAGGTATTTAGAACTTCCAAACTTTGCGCTCGCTTCTTAACGGTCATTCCTTAATATTAATGGGGATAGCGATGGGCGGGACCGGCATCTCGTGGACGGTTCAGGCGCGGTCCCGGGCCCGGACCACAAGGGACCTCAGCTCCCGTGCCGCTCCGGACACATCCGGTTGTGACACCACCGCGGATATCACCGCCACTCCATCCGCTCCGTACCCGATGACCCTGGCCACATTGGTTCGGTCGATCCCACCTATGCCGATCACCGGTACGGAAACAGTGCTCCTTATCTCCCTCAGGGCGAGCAGCCCGTGGCCGGGACCGGCGTCGTCCTTCGATCGGGTGTCGAAGAGCGGGCTCACCGCAACGTAGTCCGCTCCACCCCTCTCCGCGATCACCGCCTCCGTGACCGAGCTTACCGATGCGCCGATGATGAGGTCCCGGGCGACGGCCCTCGCCGCCGCCACCGGCAGATCGTCCTGCCCGAGGTGCACGCCGTCCGCCCCCGCCGCCAGAGCAATGTCCAGGCGGTCGTTGACGATGAAAAGCTTCCCCGCACCGTGGACGATGTCGCGCATCTTCACCGCCATCGCGTACAGCTCCGCACCGGACATGTCCTTGTCACGGAGCTGCACGACGTCCGCTCCTCCGGCCACGGCCCGGCGGGCCACCTCCAGGTGATCGAGGCCCCGCGAGAGGTGGCGGTCGGTGACCACGTACAGCGTCAGGTCCAGCTTGCTCTTCGTTCTCATCTCGCTCCACTCTCCACCCACCTGGCGCCTCATGGCGGCCACAGGCCGGGTCACGGAACAACCGCACGGTCCGTTCTTAACCGTTTTGTTAGGGGCGGGGGGCAAAGCTTCGAACGACAACGGTATGCTCCCAGGGAACGGAACTGTCACCTGCGGGAGCGCCGGACAGCTGTCCCCGCTCAACGACCCCAGCTGAGAACCATCAGCATGGGCGCCAGGATATCTCTCGAGGGGGCATAGGGCATGTCACCTGGGAGGGCACCCAGTTCAAGACCGATGTGCCGATAGGAATGGCGTGGACACGGCCGCGGCCCGCACCCTGGCGGTCATCGGGGACCTGAAGCGGATGCCACCGACCACATGAGGGGCCTGCACTTCCACAAGTGCGGCTCGTCCCTGGCCCTGGGTGCGGTGACGATCTCACCACGCGATGTTCCCCGCCTATCGCGGCGGCCGATGCTCTCCGCTCGCCTAGGCCTTGCCGGTCGTCCCCTTTGCCTCGGCGGGGGCGGGCTCCTGCTGCGTCACGCAGTGGAAGCCCCCGTAGCCGTAGACCAGGTCCCGGGCCATGATGGGCACGATCCTCCGGTCCGGGAAGCAATCGGTCAGGATGCGCACCGCCTCCGCATCGCAGGGGTCATCGAACACCGGGACCAGAACGACCTCGTTCCCGATGTAGAAGTTGGCGTAGCTGGCAGGGAGCACGCGCTCCTCCTCCGGCAGGGGGATCGGCGTGGGCATGGGGAGCTTGATGACCTTCAACGGACGGCCGTAGTTGTCCCGGTACTCCTCCAGTATCCTGAGGTTGGTGGACAATACTCCAGGGTTGTGGCCGCCCCCCTCCTCCGAATAGGCGCACACCACCGTCTCCGGTCCCACGAAGCGGGCGAAGTCGTCCACGTGGCCATCGGTGTCGTCGCCCTCGATCCCGGAGATCAGCCAGACGACCTTGCTGATGTTGAGGTACTGCTCGAGGTAGCTCTCGAGGTCCTCCCTGGACAGGTGGGGGTTGCGGTTGGGGTTGAGCAGGCATTGCTCCGTTGTGAGCACAACCCCACGGCCATTGACGTCGATGGAGCCTCCTTCCAGCACGATGCCCGGCCGGAAGGTCTTCACCCTCGCCGACCGGACCACGTCCTCACCTGCCACGTCGTCGTACATTATGTCGTCGTACTTGCCCCCCCAGGCGTTGAACTTCCACTTCACGGCGGCCCTCCACGGTTTGTCCTTGTGGATGAGGAAGGTCGGGCCGTAATCGCGTATCCAGACGTCCGAGGAGATGATGTGCGGGAACTCCACGTTATCCATGACCGCCCCGGAGCCTTCGAGCATCTTCCGTACATGCTCCTCCGATGGGGCGTCATTGACCAGCACCCTGACCTTCTCTCCCGCGCTCAGGGCAGCGATCATCTGCGCGTACACCTTCTCCACGCCGGCCAGCACGCCGTCCGGGAAGGTCAGGGGGTTCTTGGGCCAGGAAAGCCATGTGGCCTCGTGGCGGGCCCACTCCGCGGGCATGTAGTAATCAAGGGACCTCGGGGTCGTCTTCTCCATTCTTCATCTCTCCTTGTTCATCTGTTCTCCACTATCTCACAGTAGCACTCCGGCCGGCGGTTGTGGAAGAACCTCCAGCCGTTCCTGACGTTCTCGCCGTGCTCCAGGTCCACGGTGGCGAGGACGATCTCCTCGTCCTTGGAGCCGCGGGCGAGGGTCTTACCGAACGCGTCGATAACGAAGCTCCCTCCCCAGAACTCCATCTTGTCCTCGGTGCCGGCGCGGTTGCACGCCGCGACCACCATGCCATTGGCGATGGCGTGGCCACGCATGACGTTCTCCCAGGCCTGCTGCCAATCGCCTTCCGTCTGCTCGATCCCGGTTACCGTTCCGATGGCGGTCGGGTAGAACACCATCTCCGCCCCCAGCAGGGCGTTGCAGCGCGCCGCCTCGGGGTACCACTGGTCATAGCAGATCATGGGCCCGATCCGCCCGTAGCTCGTGGGGAACACCTGGAACCCGGTGTTCCCGCGATCGAAGTAGCTCTGTTCGTAAAAGTTCTCGTCATGGGGGATGTGCGTCTTGCGGTAGATGCCCAACATCCTTCCTGACTCGTCAAATACCGTCGAGGTGTTGTATAGCTTGGGCCCCGCACGCTCATACACCGATCCTCCGATGAGGACCACGCCGGCGCGGGCGGCGACTCTCGACAGGGCTTCGGTGGTCGGTCCGGGGATGCTCTCGTTGTAGGCCTTCTCCCTCTCTCGTCCCTCACAGGTGTCATACTGCGGGAAGTAGGGGGTGGCGAAGAGCTCCGGAAGGCACACGACCTGGGCGCCCCCGCCGGCGGCCTCCTCTATCATCCTCGTGGCCCTCCGGAGGTTGGTCCCCGGCTCCTGCACCATGCTCATCTGGACGAGTCCGATGGTAACATTGCGAGCGCTCATGTGCTGACACCTCTTGATGCCCTATGGCCGGTGCGTTTATGAACTTGAGCATCGCCCGGAAAGTGGCAGGGGCCCGCGTCAGCTTCGGCCCTCAATCCTCGATGCCGATCGCCTTCAGGCGCTCCACGGCGTACTCGGCGCTGCGGCGCACGCTCTCGTACCGGTCGTTCAGCAGGGCCCTCAACGGCCCGAGCGAGGACTGGAACCCCAGTCCCAGCCGCTCCGCCAGCCGTCCCAGGGCCCACGCGGCCATGCCCCTCACGCTTGGCAGGTGGTCAGCCAGGAGACCGTTCAAGTGTTCGATGCTTCCCAGGCCGCCGACCCTCATGCTGGTCAGCTCCCCGATGGCCCATGCGGCGTTCTCCCTGATCTCGGGATCGTCGTCATGCAGCAGGTTGTTCAGCTCCTCCAGGGGCCAGAAGGTGCAGACCTTGTTCTGGGCCAGCTTTCCCATCAGCCATGAGGCCCTGCGCCTCGAGGCCTCATCGGGAACATGAAGCACTGGTATCAGGTAGGTGACCGCTCGGGGGTCGGTGCACCCTTCCCGGCAGCGCCTTTCCAGCTCGTCCAGCGCTCCCTCCCGTGTTCCGTCGGAGAGGAGCTTCTCCAGCAGTTCCAGCATCTTGTCGGGGGTCATGGTACCTGCTTCTTGGGCTCGGGCCTCTCGACGAAGAGCTCGCATCCCTCGTAGTCCCGCTCCCTACCGTACATGTCATAGTCCTTCATTTTAAGCACATCGTTCCTGATCCTGCGCGCCTTGCAGTTGGAGCATCGTCCGTCAGCGGCATGCCAGAGACAGCGCCCCATGGGAACCTGGACCTCGCCGGCCATGATCCTGCTGATGAGCGTGGAGGAATATAAAAGTTCGAAGTGATGGTCCCAGAGGGTCGCCGCACCCGATAATTACATGACCGGGCCGATGCCAATTGAGATGACGTGCAGAAGAACATGCGCATGTCGCTCTACTTCACCGCCCCCCGGGAGGTCACGCTCCGCCGGGAGGAGGTGCCACCGCCTTCGCCTGGCGAGGTCCAGGTGCGCGCCCTGGTATCCGGGATCAGCGCGGGGACGGAGATGCTGTTCTATCGCGGCCAGGTGGATGATGGGTCCCCGCTCGACACCACGATACCCTCGCTAAGGGAGGGCCTGCACCGCCCGTTCAAGTACGGATACTCGACCGTGGGCGTGGTGGAAGCGGTCGGCGGGGAAGTATCGCCGGAATGGGAGGGCCGCACGGTCTTCAGCTTCCACAGCCACGAGAGCCTCTTCAACGCAACCCTGGCCGAGGTCATGCCGGTACCCCCCGGCATCGGCATCGAGGACGCCGTCATGCTGCCGGCCACCGAGACCGCGCTCTCCCTGGTCATGGACGCCGCTCCCCTGGTGGGCGAGAGGGTGGTGGTGATGGGGCAGGGCGTGATAGGCCTTCTGACCACCGCGGTGCTCTCGTTCCTTCCGCTCTCCCGATTGGTCGCGGCCGACCTCGTTCCCCTCCGCAGGGAGCGCAGCCTTATGTTGGGGGCCGATGTCAGCGTCGATCCCGCCCTGGGGCCGAAGGACTTCCTGGAGGCGGCGGGCATGTCCGGCCTCCCTGCCGATATGGTGTTCGAGCTGACCGGCAACCCCCAGGCCCTGGATCTCGCGACCCGCATCTGCGGCATCGAGGGGAAGGTCATCGTCGGCTCGTGGTACGGCAATCGGTCCGCGGGCTGTCCGCTGGGGGAGGACTTCCATCGCAAGCGGCTGCGCGTCATCAGCAGCCAGGTGAGCACGATAGGCGGTGTGCTGTCCCCGAGGTGGACAAAGGAGAGGAGGATCGGGGAGGCGTGGAGGCTCGTCTCCCGCATAAGGCCGTCCAGGCTCATCACCCACCGCCTGCCGTTCGGCAAAGCTCCCTCGGCCTACCGCCTCCTGGACGAGAACGCCGAGGACGCCATCCAGGTCGTACTGGAGTACCCGGGGGCCTGAGATGTACCGGACCGGGCTCAGTCAGGGACTGGAGGCGAGGCATTTCCTGCCATCCGCGTCACCTCGGGAGAGGGTGGAGCACTCTCACGAGTACCTCGTCGAGGTGACGGTGACCGGCGACGAGCTGGACGGTAAGGGGTACCTGGTCGACATCGACCGCCTGAGGTCGGCGCTGTTCCCGGTGCTCGACCGCTACCGCGGCCGCTGCCTCAACGAGCTCCCTGAGTTCAGCTCCGCCCCGCCCTCCCTGGAGAACCTGGCCAGGGAGATCCACCACCGGCTCAGGGGCGGTCTCCACGGTCAGGAGGGGGCCGTCGAGGTCCGGGTGTGGGAGGACAGGGAAGCCTGGGCCAGTTTCGAGGGACCGCTGAAATGAAGGTCGGCCTGGTGATCTACGGGGAGCTGGGGACGCCGACCGGGGGCTACTTCTACGACCGCATGTTGGTCGAGCACCTCCGCTCCCGGGGGGACGGCGTGGAGGTGGTGTCCATGCTCCCGAGAGGGGCGGGGATGGGGCTGCTGGACAACCTGGACCCCCGCCTGCTGCGGCGGTTGCTCGAACTGGACGTCGATGTGCTGCTGCAGGACGAGCTTAACCACCCGTCCCTGTGCCTCATGAACGAGCGGTACCGTCGCTCATCGGACACGCCTATGATATCGATCGTCCATCACCTGGCCTGCGTGGCCGAGAGGTGCGCCTCCAGGGCGGCAGGGCACCGGGCACTGGAGCGGAGGTACCTGCGCACGGTCGATGGTTTCATCTTCAACAGCTGGGCGACCAGGGCGTCGGTCCTGGAGATGGTCCCGGGGGCCGAGGGGGTGGTCGCCCACCCGGGGAAGGACCATGTGGTCCCAGGCGCCCGTTCCCGGGAGGGCGGCGGGCCGCTGGTCGTGCTGTATCTCGGGAACATCCTGCCGCACAAGGGACTGGACGTGCTCATGGGGGCGATCGCCTCCCTGCCCCGGGGCTCTGTGCGCCTTGAGGTGGTCGGCGCGCCCCTGGACCCGGCCTACCTGCTGTCCATCGGAGGCATGGTGGCCTCGGAAGGGCTGGAGGGCATCGTGAGCTTCTACGGCCGGCTCTCCGACGCGGAGCGGGACGAGATGATGCGCTCAGCCGACGCGCTCGCCCTGCCGTCCTATCACGAGGGGTACGGCCTGGCGATCGTGGAGGCGATGGCCGCCGGCCTGCCGGTGATAGCCCCGGCATCGGGCGGGGCGAAGGAGATAATCTCCCACGGGAGGGAAGGGTTCCTCGTCCGGGGCGGGGACGTGGAGGGCATCGCCTCCTCTCTTCGAGACCTTCTCGACCCGGCCCTGAGGCGGGAGATGTCCGAGAGAGCAAGGAGGAGGTTCGACCGCCTCCCGTCATGGGTGACGGAGATGGGCCGCGCGAGGGCCTACATTCTCGTGAGGGCCAGAGAGGGCCTTACTGTTATCAATCACGAGTCCTGATAATAGGCCAGTACTATCGCCGGCCTGGCTGGTTTTTATCACCGAGCGAGGTGTTCCGCGATTTAATATTTATCATATTATATTCTCAGAATCTTATTTTGCTTCTCTCGAAGAAATGTTCAAGTACCCTTCAGTCCGGTGGCTCGAGTAGTTATCGCGTGAGGGAATGGTGAATAAAATGAACACTAAACTAGCGGTAGCTCTGGCGGTCCTCGCCCTGCTGCTGCCTGGAATGATCATAATATTCGAGGCCCCGTCCACCTCGGCCGCTTCCAGCTACGGCCGGGTCAGCGTGTCGGGCACAAACATAATGATAAACGGAGTTACGACCTCCCAGCAGTTCTTCGGGGTCGTGGAGACGACCGCCCTGCAGTGGGCGATCGTAGCCTACATCAACGGGGACATGACCGTGGCCGGAAAGACCTCGCACCTCAACGGGCCGGACACCTCCAACCAGGGATACATACCCTATCATGAAACGGCGGAGCAGTTCTGGCACCAGTACTTCGCCATCACCGCCTACTACGACTGCAACCTGGTCAGGATGGGTGCCGGCGACAAGTGGGGCAGCTCGCTCCAGTACGAGGCGTGGCTGTACCATCACGACCAGTACATCTCCCTGCTGAAGACCATGTGCGCGGAGGCCGAGAAGCACGGCGTCTGGCTGTGCTTCGTGCTTGCCGGTTCGCAGGAGTACCCGACCTACACCTACGGTGGGAGCGGATCGGTGTTCGACACCACCAGCTCCGCGTATGCCAACTACATCGCGTACGCCAAGGACACCATGCGGGCTCTCGATGGTCAGAACGCCATCTTCATGTACGACGTGTTCAACGAGCCGGATCACGATCTCGTGTACAACAACTACTGGAGCACCCATGGTGGAAAGACCGCGTTCAACACCTGGGCAAAGGCGGTCGCTTCGGCCACCGCTGGAGTGAGCTCCCACCCCAGGACCATGGGCGTGGCCGGCCTCGGCAGGATGTTCTCGTGGGGCCAGGCCGACTTTAACCTCGTCACCGGCAACTGTGGGTTCGAGATCCTCCACCGCCACTACTACGCCTCGGCCACCGGCTCGAGCAACGCCTACCTGTTCAGCGACCCGGAGGCCTGGGCCCGTGCGCTGGGCAAGCCCCTGTACTGGGGTGAGCTCGGCTACAACGGCGTGTACCCGCTGACCAGGTACACCTTCGGAGAGCAGTCCATCAGGAACGCTGGCGGGCAGCTGATCGGCACCATGGTGCTGACCGGCACAGCGAAATACCCCTACACCGGCGGCCTCCTGCCTGACCCGGTGACCACGCAGACGCCGGCGGAGCTGAAGTTCACCTCCGCCCCGACGACCAGTGTGCAGGCCGGCTCGGCATACGCCTACAGCGTGACGACGTCCATCACCACCACGATCTCGCTCACCACCAATGCCAACTTCCTGTCGGTGAACGGTGGAGCGATCTCCGGTACCCCTGCCCAGGCAGGCACCTACTATGTCAAGGTGATCGCGACCGCTTCGGACGGCAGGACGATAATCCAGGAGTACACCCTGACGGTCACCGCCGCCCCGGCGCCGGGGAACAACGGTGGCACCTCGGAGAGCCCCACGGGAAACACCTCGGAGAACACTACCCTTGTGGATGATGGCCCGGTGAGCCCGGGCGACAACAGCTCCTCCGCCACCACGAACCAGACCACCGATACTGTCGACAACGGCAACCAGACCAGCCCGAGCACCAATGATGCCGCTGCTGATAACTCGAACAACACCAGCACCGGCAATACCAACTCCAGGACCGTTAGCTTATGGCGCTCCAACTGGCTGAGGAACCTGTTCGGATGGACCAACTGGCCCATCTTCGGCTCCTCGTCATCTCTGGCCAAGCCGGTGTCGATGCACTCGGCCTCCTCGTACTCCTCGTCCAGCGGCTATGCGCTGGGCGGGGCCTCGGGGGAGAGCTCGCTGGCCATGATCTCGTTGGCCGCCACCGCGGCCCTGGCCGGAGCCTACTTCGTGGTGTCCAGGAAGATGAACTGAGGGCGATCTGGAGGTCGCCCCCGTAACCTCACGCCAAACCCCTTCCCAAACCATTTCCATTCGTCTTCTTTTCCCAAAGTTCAGAAAACAATATCATCGTCCCACGCTTCTGTCAACTTGAGGTCAATGACATTATGACCGCGAACAAGGGCGCTAGGGTAAAGGTGAGCAGGGACGGACCGTACATCGTTTCTGGAAGCATCCCCCTGATCAGGGAGATCGAGGTGCGGGGGGCCGACGGCCTCCCGCAGGAGTGGAAGAAGGTCGCCGACTACCCTGAGAAGGAGACCTACTCGCTCTGCCGGTGCGGGGAAACGAAGGGCGCGCCCTTCTGCGACGGCTCCCATGTCGCAGCGAGGTTCGATGGGACGGAGACGGCGGTGCGCCGCAAAAACCCTGAGAAGCCCAAGCTGGTGAAGGGCCCCGGTGTTGACCTGGACGGCAACGCGGCCCCCTGCGCCAGGGCCCAGTTCTGCCAGCGGTCCGGGGGCATTGGAAAGCTGGTCGCCGGATCGGATGACGTGGGCAAGAGGGCAATGGCCATAGAGATAGCGGGGCAGTGCCCCACCGGACGGCTGGTCACCTACGAAAAGGACGGTAGGTCGATCGAACCGGTCTTCGAGAAGGTCATCAGCGTGGCCGAGGACCCCGGGCGCAAGCTGAGCGGTCCACTGTGGGTGAAGGGAGGCATAACCATCGAGGGCGCCGACGGCGAGCCGTATCTCGTGGCCAACCGGGTGGCCCTGTGCCGGTGCGGGCGCTCCAAGAGGATGCCCCTGTGCGACGGCTCTCACGTCGAGGCCAGGTTCGACCGCACCGGTGACCTGAGGTGAGGGCCGTCCAAGCTGTCGATGAGCACCTCACCTTTCCATCGACGGGACGCCAGCCTGCAGAACGAGGGCATGAGGGGGCGTGAGCCCCCGCTCATGCCCTGCTACCGCTCGGTCAGGTCACCCTATCTAGTAAACGCCCCGCGCCCCCGGTCCGCTGGGTCCCGGCGCCGGTCACCGTGAAAGTGGAGCACGGACCGCACGCCTCGAAGGTCCCGATGGCCGTCCAGAGCTTAGCCGGCTCCGACCGTCATGCGGTCATCAGTCCAACGATCTACACCGTGACGGGCCACCGCTGTCTTGAGCGGGGAGGGGCACGAGCATGACGGCCGTAACTGGACAGGTCACGTGAGGTCCTGCCACTTGGTAATCCTGGCACTGAGGTCGAGGGAGCGGCCGTCGACCACGAAGGTCCCGTCCCCGCTATGGTGGATCATCCTGCGCTCCATCCTCTCCGTGTCCATCCACATCCTGACCGCCTCGAGCACCCAAAGGTTGTACCTATCGACCATCGCGTCGTCGATGACCCGGCACTCGAGATTGGCCAGGCACTCGGCGACCAGCGGGGGCGCGACCTTCTCCGCCGGCAAAGGGGTCAGGCCGAAGGTGTGGAACTTATCAACGTCCCGGCCGGAGCAGTTGTCTATATCCACCACCCTCGTCGCCATGTCCACGGTGGGGACGGCGATCACGCACTCGCCCGTTTGCTTCAACGCGTTGAAGCTGTGGTCCCAGGGACCGATGACGCACCCGATCCTCGGGGGGATCGAACTCCATCATGGTGAGCCATGACATGGTCATGACGTTGGCCCGGCCGCGTTCGGACGTGGTCACCAGGACCTTCGGGCCCCGCTCGATCAGGAGGCAGGCCTTGGATAGCGGGAACTCCGTCAGCCGTGCCTTTTTCCTGGCGCTCGCCTTTGATGCGCTCATGTACCATCATATTGTCACTGATGGGGTAAAAGAAGGTCGGGGTCCGTTGCTCATCTCATCGTTCCATCCATCCCTTGATGGTGCGCATGCAATCTCCGAGGTCGTTGCCGCGGTGGACGACCTCTCCCATCGTGGCAGCCCGCTCGTCCGTCGGATTGAAGGCGATGGAGTGCCCGGCCTCCCGGAACATGCCGACATCGTTGCAGCTGTCCCCGACGGCGACGACCTCCTCCCTGGAGATCCCTAGGGCGCTCATCCAGTATCTGAGCCACCTCTCCTTCTCCATGAAGCTAACGTTGCGTATGTAGCTGGGTACCAGGCGCCCCTCCGCGTCCGTCTCGAACCAATTGGCCCTCCAGTCGTGGAACCGCGCCCTCGCCCCTATCCACCTGGCCAGCGGTTCCGCCCCGGCGGATATTATGACGCACCGTACCCCTAGCGACGTGAGCTCCGAGATGCAATCCTCCACCCCGTCCCTGAGATGGGTGTGGTCGATCAGGGCGTCCTCGACCTCACGGGCGGTGAGGCCCGGGCGTCCGCGTATGATCTCCCTCAGGTTGCCCGCCGCCCATCCGTCCTGATCGATCTTCCCCTCGGCATACATCCCGTAGAAGGGGCCGGGGTCGTGATGGTAGATCCTGAACAGCGTCTCCCACGAGCTGGTCTCCTGGGTCAGCGTGCCGTCCATGTCAAATGCCGCCATCTTGATCAGGTTACCGCCTCTCGGCAACTAATGGAATGCTCCATAATAAGATCGAGGTCGGACGACGGGGGAGCTAGCAACCTTATCACATGTATGCCTGCGCCACGACGACGATCCTGCCCAGATCGGACCGTACGGTATGACGCAAGGAGAGTGGAAGAAGAAAAGTGGGCTCAGCCGGATTCGAACCGGCGATCTCCTCCGTGTCAGGGAGACGTCATAGCCACTAGACCATGAGCCCGTCCCAAGCGGGATTTGTCCATATATCGTTCTGGTCTATATCCTTTTCGATGGGGGCCAGTATCCTCAAATGGTGGGACGGCATCGATGTCATCGCTCCACCAAAAGCTGCCAGTAGATGCATCAATGCCCCCCATCTGCCGGGCAGGCCATCATAAGTAAGGACCCGTCCTGTAAAAAAAGAGGGAAGATGTTTGCCTTTCAATCTGGTCTTGAGAGCCGGAGCGTAAGCCTGAGATCGTCGGCGGCCATCCTCAGGTCAGATGCCACCTGTTCCTCGACCGCGTTACGCAACTCGTCAGGGGTGGAGATGGGCTCTTCCGCCTCGTACTTCACCCTCCACAGGTATTCCCTGACTTCCTCCCCGCTCTGACAGCATATCTCTTCCACCAGCCCGAGGAGGTGATCGGACTCATCACCGGCAATATCAAGATCCTTCAGCTCGGCATATCTGGTCACGGTCTCCCTCATCTTTGGCCTCCTGGGTTTCAGCCCGTGTCTCTCTTGTTTCCGATGGTACTTAAGCCTCTCTCGCGAAGGTGAGCAAATATCGGTGCGACAGGGGTTTGATGAGATCAAGATCCCCGGCGTTTTATTTCTCCGGAGTCTCTCCAGCTCCCGCCGTAGATGTAGAAGAGCATGCCCGCCGAGACCATGAACGTGGCCACGAACAGCATGAGTATGTCCATCACCAGGTAGGTGAACATCGCTGCCCCCACCTCGGCCGGCTGGTTGCCGGGCACCAGAGCCACGATCGAGAACGCCAGGACGATGCTTCCCAGGACGAACAGCATGGACCCGATCAGCTTCAGCACGGGTAGACGGCGGCGCATCAATCCCGCCCTCCTTCCTCTTTCATGACGGTGGAGGATACCACCACCACGGACCGGAGGTCCTTATCACGGATGACCGGCCCACCATCATTCCTGCGATCCCCGATCCACCCGAAGCACATTACGGAAACTTTCGGTCCCCACCGTATAAATACGAACATCCGCGAATGGAACGGTACAATGGGCGTAGAAGGTCGTTAGGAGCGGGCATTACGGAGAGCCTATAAAAAAGCACCGTGCCGGGCGGGCCCGTCAGGGCACCCATTGGAAGAATGCGCGCAGCCATCGATGACGGGACGGGCCGCTGCGCGGATCAGGACCAGTCCCCTCTGCCCTCGAAAACAAGCGCCACCTTGCCACATTCGGGGCACACATGCCTCCCGTCCTGGATGTTCGAGGAGGTGTCCTCGCCCACTGGTTCAACCTTGGTGATGTCCGGGAAGTACCTCTTGGAGAAGTCCTTCGAGCCATAGAACACCACCTCCGCCTTGCACCTGCGGCAGTGTTGGGGCGGATGCCTTTGGTCCTTGAGACCGAAGCTGTGGCACTTGGGGCATATGGACGGCCACATGTAATGGTCCCCCGCGCCCTGAAAACCGAAGCCCGTGTACAGCTCCTCGGAGCGGAACCCACAGGCCTTGCACTGAGCTATGTATTTCGATCCCATTTCCATCCATTACCGAATCGGGATGGATGGATATAATCGCTATCCAACGACAACATGGATGGGGAGGGACGATAACCTATTAATCCCACTCTCATTATGGGGTTGAGATTTGGATGCCAGAGATATTACTCTTCACCAAGCCAGGTTGCCAGAAATGTGATTACATCAAGGAAAGGGTCCCGGCCGGCCTGGAGATCAGTTACGTGGACACCTCTACCGCTGAGGGGCTGGCCGAGGCAGCGTACTACGAGATCCTGGGAAAGCACACCCCCATACTGGTTGTGGACGACCAGGTGACCGAGGGCGCCATCGCCATCATGACCCGCCTGAACGAGCTCGCCACCAACGGCAGTGCCAAGGCATAGGGGAGAGAACGCGAATTCCATGATCTGTCTGGGGATCGAGGGGACGGCCCATACCTGCGGGGTGGGGATCGTCGACGAGAAGGCCAACATACTAGCCAACGAGCTGGACATGTACCGGCCGGAGAAGGGAGGCATCCATCCCCGGGAGGCGGCGAACCACCATTCCGAAGTGGTCATCCCGCTCATCCGCAAGGCCCTCGATACCGCAGGGATTCGGATGAGGGACATCGATGTCGTCTGCTTCTCTCAGGGACCTGGTCTGGGGCCATGCCTGAGGACCGTGGCTACCGCCGCCCGCGCGCTATCGATATCTCTCGGACGCCCGATCATCGGGGTCAACCACTGCATCTCCCACCTCGAGATCGGGGTGGCGAGGACGGAATGCACCGACCCCGTGCTGCTCTATGCTTCGGGGGGCAACACCCAGGTGATCTCGTTCACCAATGGCCGCTACCGCATTTTCGGTGAGACGCTGGACATCGGCATCGGCAACATGTTCGACAAGCTAGGCCGAGAGCTCGGCCTCGGCTACTACGCCGGACCGAAGATCGAGAAGCTAGCTGCCGAGGGGAGCAAGCTCCTGGACCTCCCCTACTCGGTCAAGGGCATGGACCTGGCCTTCTCGGGCATCATGACCGCTGCAATCGCCCACCGCGCAAGGGGGGAGAGACTGGAGGACATATGCTTCTCGGTGCAGGAGACCTGCTTCGCCATGCTCGCGGAGGTGACGGAGCGTGCGATGGCGCACATCGAGAAGAACGAGGTGCTGCTGGGCGGGGGTGTCGTCCAGAACAAGCGCCTCCGTGCGATGGTGGCCAAGATGGCGGACGACCGGGGAGCGGAGATGTTCGTCCCCGAGCCGAAGCTGTGCGTCGACAACGGTGCGATGATAGCCTGGACCGGCATGCTGATGCACAACGCGGGAGTGCGCATGACGGTCGAGGACACCAAGGTCGACCAGCGCTTCCGGACCGACGAGGTCGTCGTCACCTGGCGCTGATCATCCAGCGTCCTTCTTCTGGGCCTTCTGCTCGCCGATCATCTTGTCCACGAGCTCGAGGAAATCCTTCTCCCGGCCCTTGGGCACCGTGGCGCCGGATGCGATGCGGTGCCCGCCGCCCACACCGCCGACCTTCTGCCCGCACTCCCTGAGCGCGGCGGCGAGGTCGACGCCCCTCTCCAGGAGGTCGAACGTGCCGCGGGACGAGACCTTTATCTCGTCACCCGATTCGGCCAGGGCCAGGGTCGGCTTGTCATGGTCGCCGAAGTACTGCATGGTGACCCCGCTGAGGATGCCCGACAGACCGAGGTTCTCGTTGATGAAGTACTGTATGTTCTCCATCTGGGTGACGCCCCTCTGCACGATCTTCTGGAGGGCCGCCTGGACCTCGTTGACGTACGACTGGCGGAGAGCCCTGGCCTGGTCCATGGCCGACTGGTCCCCGAGCGTGAGCGCCAGGCCGATGCCCTCGTTGTTGGAACGGCCGCATGCATTGAGCAGGCCGGCCAGGGCATCGGCGCTCATGCCCCACCGGGGGAAGAAGTAGCGCTCGTGCACCACCTCGTCCAGAGTGCTGACCGTAGTGCCCTGGGCGGTGAGCTTCAGCGCGAGCAGGGACGACAGCTTCATCCTGGTGGCGACGTCCAGTGTGTCGGTCTCGGCGTCCTCAGGTACCCCCGCCTCGGACAGCAGCGCCCTTGCTCCTTCGAGGGAACCGGACACGCCGATGACGTAGGGGTCCGTCGAGCCAACAAGTCCGGAGAGAAGGGAGCCCTCGGGAAGCATCGAACCGGGGCGGACCTCGACGACACCTCTCTTCTTCCCCTCCTCGAACAGCCACTGGTTGAGGCCGGAGAGCCCCCTGATCGCCTGCCTGTCGCCGGCGATCCCGGCGAAGGCGATCGGCAGCAGGTCCCAGTTGCGCTCGTCCATGTTGGCCGCGAGCAGCATGCACACTGCCGAGGCGGACGCGGAGGTCATGCCGTCGATGTTGGCAAGGTGGGGGTTCACGTGCACGACCTTCTCCGAGTCCTTCTGTGGAGCATGGTGGTCGAGCACGATGACCCTGCAGTCAAGTCCCTCCAGAGTCTCCAGGTGCGAGGACCCCATGTCGCTGAAGACCATGGTCTCGCATCCCGGCGATGCCTCGGCGATGAGCTTGTCAGTGAGGCTCTTGGTCATGGTGGCGTGGAAGCGCTTGCCCGCGCGGAGCAGGGCATTGCACATCACCCCGGCCGAGGAGATGCCGTCGGCATCGTAGTGAGAAATGAGGCGGACCTCGGAGGCCTTCTCCAATTCCGCCTTTGCTAAAGAAATGCGGGAAAGGAGTTTGTCAGGCAACTCAGTGCCTGTTTCCATTCGCCATCACTCGATCAAGAGCTCGGCGTTGGCGATGGAGTACTGCCAGTCCGCGGGGATGGTGCCCTCGCGCTTGTAGTACTTCACTATGCGGCGTATCTTGGACTCCACCATCTGAAGGTTCCTCTTGTTGGCGAGGTCCTTCTTGTTCTCCTGAAGGTGGGTCTGCAGGTTGATGGCCCTCCTCATCAGGGCGATCAGGTCGTCCGGTATGGTGGGCTGCAGGTCGTTCTCCCTCAAGATATCCAAGACCGTCCTTCCAGTTGCGAGCTTCACGTCGGGTACGGCGTGCTGGTCGCGAAGAAGGAGGCCGATGCGGGCGGAAGGAACGCCGTCCTTCCCCATCTTGATGACCATTTCTTCTATCTCTTCCTTGCTAAGGGGGACCCACGCGGGGTTCTCGGTGATAAGCGGGCGCTGGGACCGGGACTTGCCCCTCCTCCTGGCGTGCATACGAGCCATGATGAAACCTCCAAATCGTGATATTGGTTAGTGTTTAGGTGGCGAGGTTTAAGCCAATTCCCATCCTAGTATATAATTGTTAACCGGTCCTGTCCGCTATTTTTCTTCCTTTTTCAAACCCATGGCTTCGCGCGCCCAGATGATGAGCGGAAGGTACTCGCACAACGGGAAGGAGAGCTTTTCGGGAAGTTCTGTGAAGCTTTTCCACTCCATCTCCCCCGGAGGACATGGCCCTCCTAGCTTGCCGGCGAATACGGCGACCCCGTCCGCGTCCTGACAGCAGGTCATGGGGATGAACTCGCGGCCGACCTCCTCGCGGAACTCCCGCTTCATGGCCTGCAGGTCGCTCTCCCCCTCCTCCACCTTCCCTCCGGGCATCTCCCAGCCACCCCGGCGGGGATTGTAGACCATGACGAACTCGTCGTCCGTGAACGCGATGCCGTAGACGTACCTCATCGCGCGGTCACCGCGATCATGGCATGGTCCTTCTCCATGGGGTCGAGGCGCACCACCTCGTGGACCTGCAGCCCGCCGGCAAGCAGCTGCCTCCTCGACTCCTCGTATATCCTGTGGGGATCCTGGGCGACGTCCTCGGAGCGGGACTTGATCACCAGCAGGCCGTTCCTGGCCCCGAAGGCCTTGAAATTTTTAATAAAGATCTGGGCCTGGCCCTTCTGGGCGATGTCCTGGTACACGATGTCCACCCCGGACACCGCGAAGGCGTACTCCTGCGGCTTGGTGGCATCGGCGAGGAAGGGCACCATGTTCGTTCGCGATTCGCACACCGGCACCAGGTCGCGGAAGGAGCGCGGGGATATCTCCACGCAGTAGATCGTGCCCTTGAGGACGATGTCCGCCACGTGGCTCGCCGTCGTACCGCTGGCCGCTCCCAGGTACAGGACCTTTGAGTCCTCGCGGAAGGGGAAGAACTTCCCGCCCGACCGAATATAGGCGGCAAGCTTGCTGCGGGTGGGCACCCACTCGCGGTACTCCACGCCATCGACGGTCGCGAGCTTCTCCCCGTAGATCGTCTTCCCCGGAGCAGCGCTCCTGGTGTACAGCCGCTCGCCGTCGGTGAACACTCCCTCGAACCCGGCGGGGCGCATGTCGTGATCGCTCATCGGGACGAATGAACGCACCACCGGTTAAATAGATGCGGGGAGGCCGAACAATTTACTAGCGGATACTACGGTTACAGGGACGTTGGCAGAGGAGGACAAGAACCGCAGGATCGAGGAGCTCACCGAGCGCATCTCCAGCCTGGAGGCCGCGCTCCGGGAGGTCACCAGGCCGTACGCCCAGCTGGTGGAGCAGCTTGGTCAGTTCCAGTCCGTGGTCAACAAGTACTTCCGCCTGCTGGACCTGTACCAGAAGCACGGGGTGATATCGATCGATACGATCTTCCCGGAGATCAGGGACACGATGTCCAGGGAGATCATGCGCATCCTGATGGACCGGCCCGGCCTGAACATATCCCAGATCTCTGAGGAGCTGAGGTCCCGCACCGGCTCCTCCAGCCGGCGGATAGTGCGGTCTAGGCTGGACCAGCTGGTCAAGCAGGACCTCCTGGTCGAGGCAGGCACCTCCAAGGCGAGGGCCTTCCGCGTGTCCGACAGGGTGGTCAAGAAGTGGTCAGAAATGCTCGGTCTCGGTAAGTAGGGTGAACACGCATCTGAGGTTCATGACGCCGGGACCATCGGCCCCAGGCGCCGAATGAAGGAACGGAGAGTGTGGAAATGGGCGACAAGGAAATGCCGGACGCTGAGGAACTGAGGAAGATCATGCAGACGCTTTCAGAGACCGTGCCCGGTCTCCTGGAGAGCCTGACCAAGGTGCTCTATGGGGAGAAAGAGAGCGCGGAGTTCGGGAAGGCGGTGGCCAACTTCTACAAGGCCCTGATCGATGCTGGGATGTCCAGCGAGCAGGCCTTCAGGCTGACCCGCGACTACATGAGCAACATATCCCTGGGCAACATGGTGAGGGACATGTCCAGCATGGGCGAGTCCGGGAAGGAGCGCCGGGAGGACTGAGGATGGACGAGAAGGACCGGAGCGCGGTCCTGTACGCCGTCGCCCTCGGTCCGTCCGTCGGGCTGAAGGTCACGATATCGTACCTCAGGATGAAGCGGGCGGCCAGGCGGGCCGAGAAGAGCTTCTACCGTGAGCTGGTGCGCTCCGGTCTGCCCCATAGGGAAGCGAAGGACCTGGCGCTGGAGTACGGCTCGGCGGTCAGCATCAGAGAGCTGATCGCCGGGCTAGGCCCGGACGTCCCGGTCTTCGGCCGCCGGTAAAGCCCCTAGGGGCCGCCCCCATACGCATTTTTCAACTCGATCTTCCGCGGGTTCACCAGGGCGAAGTCCATGGTCCCCTCGCGGATCTCAACGGACCTCCCCCTGATGGGGGTCTTGAACGGGGCCTGGAAGTTCAGCATGTTGCCGTCGAAGGTCGCATCGGCGGCCTCGATGTCCACCGGGTGGGCGAGGAAGTAGCAGCCGGTTATGACCGCGTCCTCCTTCTCGGCATGCACGCAGAAGCTGCTCTCGGTGACCTCCAGCTCGATGTCCTCCCTCTTGACTCCAGGCAGCCCGACCTGGATCATGTACCTCTCGCGGTCATGGTCGATGGTCACGATGGGCGCCATCAATGGCCTCACTTCTTTCATGTTCACCCTCTTCTTTTTCTACGTAACGCCAGGCATAAAACCGTTTCTGCTCGCCTTGGGGCTGGCAATTGGGTGCGGTACCTCTCACGTCGGTGATGCTCGTCCTCACGGTCCGTGCTCACCGTCCGTCACCAGGTTACATGCTCGGGTTTCAAGCGGAACGCCAGTGACGGTCCGGGACCGACCGCGTCAGCAAGGCTCCGGCCGTCGCGATTGGGCCGTCTGGTCGGGACGCTGCCTCCGCGTCTAGAGGACATCATGCGGTCCGCGGCATCGCTGGCCGATGATGAGATCAGGTCACCCGGTGATCCGGTGGGGAACATGGCTCCATAGGCACATCTTCAGCGGCGCCCGCCGGCGGCCCGGCCCCTGCCTCCTTCCTGCACATCCAGATCGAGTGCGCTGATGGGTCGTTTTGCCACACTAGCTAATTAAGGGGGCGGTGCGATACACCGACGATGCTGAGGGAACTGGAAGACATCGCTTATCTTGTCAGGGACGCGGTCAAAGCGCTACCCAAGGACTTCGATCGCGGGAGGGAGCTGTACGTGGGGGCGGACGGGACCCCGACCTCGAGCATCGACAAGGTCGCCGAGGACGTGATCTTGAAGGCGGTCGATGAAATGGACCTCCCGGTGAACGTGCTGAGCGAGGAGGTCGGCCTGGTCGACCGCGGGTACGAGGACACTCTGGTCGTGGACCCCATAGACGGCACGCACAACTCGGCGATGAACGTCCCAATGTACAGCGTTTCCCTTGCCGTCGGCAGGCGTTCGCTCCTGGGGGTAGAGCACGCCGTCCTCCTGGACCTCGTGACCGGCGGGCTGTTCAAGGCCACCAGGGGTAGGGGCGCCACCCTCGACGGCTCGAGGATATCGGTCCGCAGGTTCGAGACCAAGGAGCCGGCCATGCTGTTCTACCTTGGCCGGTTCGTGCACCCCCGCACCTTCGGGCTGGTGAAGCGCTCTTCCAGGGTCAGGGCCATCGGCTGCGCGTCGCTGGAGATGACCTTGGTGGCCCAGGGCTGCTTCGACGGCTACTACTTCAACGCCGAAATCTATGAGAAGGGGATAAGGATAGTGGACATCGCCGCCAGCGCGCTGGTGCTCAGGGAGGCTGGCGGGGAGTTAGTGGACCTTGACGGAAAGGTCCTGGATATGCCCTTCGACCTGGCAGCCAGGAGCAACTTCCTTGCCTACGGGGACGCGAGGGCCAAGGAGGTGTTGTTATGAGGATCGGTATCACGGCGAACTCGGAGATACCCGAGGCGATAAAGGTCAGCAGGCAGGTAGTGTGCGAGCTGGAGGGCCAGGACATAATCCTGGAGTCCGGCCTGGCCCGGCTGTTCGGCCGGCCGGGGATGCCCATCGAGGACATGGACATAGACGCCCTGGTGACGGTGGGAGGGGATGGAACGATACTTCGCTCCATGCAGCGCACCAATGCCCCCATCCTAGGAGTGAACGCCGGGGCGTTGGGGTTCCTCACCGAGATCACCGAGGAATGCCTGAAGGAAGGCATCCGGCGCCTGCTCGCCGGTGACTACTTCATCGAGGACCGTGTGAAGCTCGCGACCCGCGTGGGCAACGAGCGGTTGTACGATGCGACCAATGAGGCCGTCGTGCACACCGCTCACATCGCGAAGATCAGACATTTCCGGGTGTACGTCGACGATCAGCTTGCCATGGACGTCAGGGCCGACGGGATAATCGTGGCCACCTCCACCGGCTCGACCTGCTACGCCATGTCCGTGGGCGGCCCGATCATCGACCCCCGGTTGGAGGCCTTCGTCATCGCGCCCATGGCGCCGTTCAAGTTCGCCACCCGGCCGCTGGTGGTACCGGCCTCCTCGCACGTGATGCTGGAGCTGGCGAGGCCGAAGCCCTGCCTGTGCGTGATCGACGGCCAGCAGGAGAGGCCGATGGAGGGCGACGAGATGATCGAGTTCTGCCTGGCCGAGCGGAAGAGCCGCTTCATACGCATGGAGAGGAACTTCTACCCCCAGCTCAGGGAAAAGCTGGTGTGCTCCCCGTGACCGAGCGCAGGAAGATATGGGGCATCGAGTCGGACGTCCTGGACATGATCAACGAGGCGTCCAGGGGCTCGTTCCCCAACGAGTTCGTGGCGGCGCTGAGGGCCGAGAAGGGCGTGATCACCGAGATACTCCTGTTCCCCGGGTCCTACTCCAACGAGCACTCCGCCTTCATGCAGCTGCACATGCTGCCCATCGACCTGAGCGTGGTCGGCACGGTGCACTCGCATCCGGGACCGTCGAACCGTCCGTCGGACGAGGACCTGCACCTGTTCGGCAACTTCGGGAGCACTCACATCATCACCTGCCTGCCATATGACATGCGCAGCTGGCAGGCCTACGACCGCAACGGCCGGAAGGTGGAGCTGGAGGTCGTGGACCTCTAGAGGATCTTGCTTCCCGGCCCCACGTTCCCGCGGACCACCGCGCCCGGCCCGATGGTCGAGTTCTCGAAGATGATGGTCCCCGGGTCGATCATCGAATTTATGCCCGTCTTGACGTCATCGCCCATGATCACGCCCAGCTTGCGCCGTCCGGAGTCTATGAGCTGGCCCTTGAAAGTCACCTTGACCGGGCGGTCGTCGAACCTCAGGTTGGCGACCTTCGTCCCCGCGCCCAGGTTGCACCTCTCTCCGATGACGCTGTCCCCTACGTAGTTGTGGTGGGGGACGTGCGTCCGGGCCATGATGATCGAGTTCTTTACCTCCACCGCTGCTCCGACCCTTACTCCCGGCCCCAGGCAGGTGGACGGCCGGATGTAGCAGTTGGGGCCGATGTCGCAGCCCTCGGATATGTAGACCGGCCCTTCGATGTATGCCCCGCTCCTTACCAGCGCACCCTTCTCCACGACGACCTCGCCCTTGAGGGTGGCGCCCGGCTCGACCGTTCCCTCGATCCTTCCCTTGAGCTTGGACATGAGGATCTCGTTCGCATCCAGCAGGTCCCACGGTCTACCGACGTCCATCCACCCTTCGGTCAACCTCTCCACATGGACATCGCTCTCCGCGGCCAGAGTGTTGAGGGTATCCGTGATCTCGTACTCTCCCCGCACCGACTTGGGCGTCGCCCTGATCCTGGCGAAGATGTCGGGATTGAAGATGAAAGCGCCAGCGTTGATCAGGTTGGTCGGAGGGACCTCCGGCTTCTCGTGGATCTTCTGCAGGCGGCCGCTGTGGACCTCCAGAACGCCGAACCTCTGGGGGTCCGGAACGGTGACCGCGCCCATGATGGTGGACCGGGTCTCATCGTACCTCTCCAGCATGCGGCGCAGGTCCTCGCGGAACATGATCACGTCGCCGTTGAGGCACATGAACGGCTCGTCGATCGAGCCCTCCGCGCATCCGATGGCATGCGCGGTGCCCATCCTCTCCCGTTGCTCGAGGTACCTTATGTTCAGTCCCAGGCGGGAACCGTCACCATAGTACTCCTTGATCCTGTTGGCCTTCCAGCCGACCAGGATGTAGACGTCCTTGATGCCCAGGTCCCGGAGCGCCTCCAAGGTGTGGGACATGAACGGCCTGCCGGCGACCAGCAGCAGGGGCTTGGGGATGTTGGACGTGAGGGGGCGCAGCCTCGTGCCCTCACCCGCTGCGAGGACGAGCGCCTTCATTTCAGGCACCTCCCCACAACGCGGGTGGAGAGCTCCGCGAGCCTCTCCAGCTCCTCCTCGTCCCTCGCCTCGACCGTTATCCTCAGCTTCGGTTCGGTGCCGGACAACCGTACAAGGAACCAACCGTCGGGATACTCCGCCCGGTAGCCGTCCAGCGTGAGCAGGCGGTCGCAGTCCAGGCCCTCGGCCTCCTGCTTCAGCCGCTCCTCGACCTCCGCGCGCTTGCGTCCCTCGAACTTGTGCGATCCTCTCCGCACAGGGTACCTTGGCAGGGCGTCGATCATCTTCGAGACATGGTCTTCCGAGGCCATCCTTGCCAGCAGCGCACCGGCGTACACTCCGTCGGGGCAGAAGGTCTCGTGAGGGAATATGTATGTGCCTGACGGCTCACCGCCGAACTCCAGGCCACTGCTCTTCAGGGCCTCGGCGACGTACACGTCGCCGACCCTGCATCTCACGACATGGCCCACGATGTCGTCCAGGACCATGGATGCGTCCATGGGGGCGACGACCCCCTTGACCTTGAGGTAGGTCGCGAAAAGCGCGATCAGGCGATCGCCGTCGATGAACCTGCCCCGATCGTCGACGGCCACCATGCGGTCCCCGTCACCGTCGTGTGCGATCCCGAGGTCCGCCCCCTTGCTCACCACAAGCTCCTTGAGGTCGTACAGCTGGTCCTCCGTCGGTTCCGGCGTCCTTCCGGGGAAGTGGCCGTCCGCCTGGCAGTTGAGGGTGGTGATCCCGCAGCCCAGGGTCCTCAGGGCGAGGGGGCTGACCTCGAAGGTCGCTCCGCAGCCGCAGTCCAGGACCACCCTGGCGGTGGCCTCGCCGACCGAGCCGGAGATCGCTTCCACATGTCGCTCCACCGCACCCTCCAATCTGGAGCACGAGCCGACGTGGCGCCAATCCTTGGGCTCGGAGGAACGGTTCGCTATGCGGTTCTCGACCTCGTTCATCTGCACGGTATCGAACGCGGAGCCGTCCGGGTTCCACATCTTCACACCATTGTATTGTGATGGATTGTGGGACGCCGTGACCATGAGCCCGCAGTCGAACTCCGAGGCCGCCCTGGCCAGGGTCGGGGTGGACACCATCCCGGCATCATGGACCTCTGCGCCCATGGAGGTCGCCCCGGCGATCAGCGCCTGGGCCACCATCGGGCCGCTGGTCCTAGTATCCCTTCCCAGGACGATGCTGCAATGAAGGCTCCCCACGGCCTCGCTTATGCTTACCGATAGATCGACGGTGAAGTCCTGACCCACCACACCCCTGATGCCCGATGAACCGAACAAGGACATAAGTTCCAACCATCCCGGAAGAATGCCATTCATCAATAAATGTATTGATGACCAAATAATCAGTTACAATTTTTTAGAGTAGATGGCCAGTCCGAACCCTTCATCTACCATAAAAAGCGTTAAAAAACCACTTTTTCGCCACTTTTTTCCGACTGGCTCGGTCGGAATATAGGATAAATATTATATATGAATGTTAGCCATTACTATCTGGGTCGATTAGCTACCATCGCCCCTAAATGCACTGGAGGGAAATCATTGGTCATGGAGCAGATCAACGTCGATAAGGCCAAGGAAATCGCGAAGAAGAAAGGTCTTAAGCCCGGCCGGGTAAAGGGAACGAACGGGATCCAGTTCACCAAGGGGTCCAACGACCGGCTGGAGATCATCCCCTGGGATGAGTTCGAGAAGACCCTCAAGACCCGCGGTCTCGGGGTCTTCGAGAGCGGCGGCTGGATGAAGATCATGAAGAAGGGCTGAAACCCTTCTTCTAATCAAACCTCTTCCTTTGGTTTTCCTATTGCGTACGCATGACCAGCCAGTTCTTCTCAGATGACTCCTTGCCCTTGAACCTGACCAGGGCATAGGTGCCGTCTAGCTTCTGACCGTGCAGGCGGACCACGATCTTGCTGTCGGTCCTCTCGATCAGATCGTACCTCCCGCGGTCGTAGAGCTTGACCTCCCCTGCTCCGTATTCGCCTTCAGGGATCGACCCTTCAAAGCTGCCATAGGCGACCGGATGGTCCTCGGTCTGAACGGCCAGGCGCTTGACCTTAGGCTCAAGGGGCATGAGCTTGGGGACCGCCCAGCTCTTCAATGTCCCGTCCATCAGCAGTCGGAGATCGTGATGGTGCGTCGAGGCGCGGTGGTCCTGGACAACGAAGAACGGCTCGGCATCCTCCTCCACTCCGGCCGGTTCCGGGGTCTTTGAGAAGTCCCTCTTCTCGTAGTACTCCTGCAGCCTAGATCTCACGTATTCCACGATGGAGCGGCGGTGCCATAATCGTTGCGGACCCCCTTTACCTGGACCTTGAGCTCGCGGTCGAAGGCCAGTTTGAACGCTTTGGCGTTGTTCTCCACTCCCCAGACCTCCAGCGATATGTCGGAATCGGCCGTGACCTCGAGCACGATGGCCCCCTTGCTCCCCTTCCTGAACTGGACCGATGCGACAAGGTTGGTGTGACTGCGATCGAGCGTTTCGGCCAGCCGAAGGAAGGTGGACATGATAACGATCTTCTGCTGGGTCTTCTCGTCCAGCTCCGCCATGGTCGGGTCCTTGTGCCTCGGCGGCCTCTTGCGGTGGTAGCGAACGAGGTTGGCCATGATCGCAAGCTCCCGACCCTCGAAGCCGAGCAGGTCGGCGTTCCTCACGATGTAGTAGGAATGCGCGTGGTGGTTGTTGAACGAGATGAAGTCGCCCACGTCGTGCAGGAACGCGGCGTACCTCAGCAGCTCGCGCTCCCTTCTCCCGAGGGAGTGGAGGCCGATGGCATGGGCGCTGTCGAACAGCTCGAGGGCGAGCCGGCCGACGGTCCCCGCGTGGTCCTCGTCGATGTTGCACGAACGTCCTAGCTGCAGGACGCTGGTGTCCCTGACCGACAGTCCCGCGGCGTGCGGATAGCCCTCGATGCCGGAGAGGTAGTCGACCAGCAGCCCGTTCAGCGCTCCGCGGTCGCTGATGGCGATCTCCTCGACCCTCAGCTCCTCCATGAGCGTTTCCAGTATCGCTGCTCCGCCCAGGATGATGTCCGCGCGCTCGGGGTTGATGCCCGGGACCAGTTTCCTCTGCTCAAGCGTCATCGGCCGCAGCATCGCGGTAAGCTTCCTCAGGTGAGCGAGCTTCAGCGTGCTCGCCTTGCCGCCATACGCGCGTAAGGCCGTCTCCGCCAGGTTCATGATGGTCCCCGAGCTCCCCACCGCCAGGTCGTATCTCTTCCCCTTTGCGATGGCCTTCACCGCATGGACCATCTCGCTGCGGGCATGACGCTTCATCTTGTTATAAACGGAGTCCTCGACCGGTCCCCTGTGGCCCTGGGGCAGGAACATGGCGGTCATGCGGATGGCCCCCAGCTTCATGCTGTCCAGGAACGAGTAGCCGCTCTGGTCGCCAACGATGACCTCGGTGCTCCCGCCCCCGATGTCGACGAAGAGCGCCGTGCGGGTCCCGAGATCTATCCCCGAGCTCACGCCCTGATAGATCAGCCTCGCCTCTTCCTTTCCGGAGATGATGCCAAGCTCCAGCCCAGCCTCATCCCTCATGCGCTCCACCAGCACGTCCTGGTTGCTCGACTCCCTGGCGGCCGACGTGGCGATGGCGATTATCTCGTCCGCGCCGTACGTGCGCGAGAGGTCGGCGAACCTCGAGCACACGTGGACAGCCCGGTCCATCGCCTCCCGCCGCAAGCTGTGGTCGATGAACGCGTTCTCCCCCAGCCGGATGACCTCCTTCTCCTGGCTGATGACGGTGAACGAGAAGTTGGGGTTCAGGCGGACGACAAGGAGGCGGACGGAGTTGGTGCCCAGGTCGATGAACGAGACGACGTGGCCGGTATGGGGGCTCCAGCCGTTCATACGATCCTCACTTTCCTACCGAAGGTCCGTTCGAACAGGTCCGCCTTTCTCATTGCGGCCTCGGCCTCGGGGGTCCAGTCATCCTCGGACGCTATCCTGATGGTGATCTCGGCGTCGGCGATCGTGCACTCCGCCTCTTTGACCACGCCCCCATGCTGATAGTCCAGCCCGTCAGCTATCCTCAGGATCGAGGTCAGCGCGTACAGCCGCCTGCGGTCCTTCTCCCCGAGGGCCGAGATCTCGTCATCCCCGTCGCGCGGCAGCCTCTTCCGGTGGTAGCGGGCCATGCACGCCACCATCCTCTTGTCCTCTGCTCCGAGGGGCAGCTCCGCCTCCATGATGAGTCGGTACGAGGAGCGGTGGTGCCCCTTCACACCCTCGGTGATGCCCACATCGTGCAGCAGGCATGCCGCCTCCAGCAGGAAGCGGTCCTTCCCTCCCAGGCCGTGCAGCGGCTTGAGCTGCCGGAAGAGAGATGCGGCCAGGCGGAGAACGTTCTCGGCGTGCTGATGATCGACGTTCATCCTCCTGGCGACGTTCTCCAGCTGCCTCATCGCAAGCGCGCGGTCCGTCGGCACGTCCTTCTTCCGGCCGCTCTCCTCGGAGGCGGACCTGCCCTCGCGGATGACGAGGGCGATGTTCTCGGGCAGTCCCTTCTCCCGGAGCGCCCTGACCGTCGCCTCCACGTCGTACTCCACCCGGCGGAGGGTGACCGAGAATTCGGAGGTGTCAAGGACCGCGTACGATGCACGAGGGTCGTGGTCGACCGGTCTCCCGACGCTCCCTGGGTTCACGAACAGCGTGTCGCCGACCTTGCGCGCGAAGGCCTGGTGCGAGTGACCGACGAGCACCACGTCCGCATCGGCGATCCGTCCGAGCTCCTCCAGCCTCTCGTCTGGGGTGTCGGGGGTGAGCTGCTCGTCCGGGTCGCCCGGGCTTGCGTGCACCATCAGCACCCTGCGGCCGAGGACCTCCAGCCTTATCTCCGGCGGGAGCGAGGATATGAACCTGAGGTTCTCCTCGGAAAGGTCCCTCGCGGCCGCGGCCATCACCGCGCCCTTGACCGAGGCGGTCTTCGGGCGCTTGGATGCGCGGGTGAACTCCAGCACCTTGAGGTCGAAGTTGCCGACCACGCTGAGGAAGTGGTCCCCCCTCATCGTGCTCACGACCTCCTCCGGGTAGGGGCCTGAGCCGACCATGTCCCCCAGGTTGATGAAACCTTCAACGCCCTGCGACCTCGCATCGGCCATGACCGCCCTCAACGCGTCCATGTTGCCGTGGACGTCGGAGACGATGGCCAGTCTGACCGGTCGCTGAGCACCGACCATCGGGATGGCGAGGTCCTTGTACGCCATCCCTACCTGGAACCTGTCGGTCAGCCGCTCGAGGGCTCTCTTCTCGCGGAGCTTCGACCACCGCTCGACGAACCTCCCATAGAGGTCGTCCCTCTCCCTCGTCCGGTCGTCCCGCACCGCATCAAGACCAGGCGCGAGCGCCCCGGCGTCCGCTCCAGAGGAGCATACATCGTTCCGCAGGGAGTCCATGCTGGAGATCCAAACATCGCAGTCGTGCATCTCCCCAAGCAGGTCCTGGACGCCCTTCAGGACGCTGATCTCCTCCTTCAGCTGGTCATCGAACAGCGGGCGGAAGGTCTCCAGCGTGTACCGCAGCCTCTTGATCGCGATGCGCATCTCGTGGTGCCTCTCGACGGCCTTCGCGTCCTTGACGAAGGGCTCGAGCTCGAGCACCCTGCCTACGCGGTAGGACACATGCGCCAGCCCGGCGGCGAAGCTCGGACGTCCCCTGACGTCCGGTCTCCTGGCCCCCAGGCGCTGGAACCGCTTGGTGAGCAGATCGGACATCTCCCTGAGCACGCCCTCCTCGTTCATGTTGTCCAGCCAGCCTGCCACCTGCTCCTGCTGCTGGCGGCGGGACGCCTCCTTGAGGTCCAGGAGCGCCCTCACCCCGGGACGCTCCGCTACGCCCGCCTTCCCGAGGAAGGCGTGCAGGTACTCGACCTGCACGTCGGTGTCGCGCGCTTCCCCCAGCGCCTTCGTGAGCCCCTTCACGCCGTCGCGCCACCTCCCATGCTGGCTCTCCTTGAAGCAGGAGCTGAAGATGGGGAGCGCGGCCCTTAGGCGGCGGGACGCCACCCTCATCTGGTGGACGCCCTCGGCGTCCATCTCCCTGGCCGCCTTAGCGTTAGAACCTAGCTCCTCCACGTGCTTCAGGAGGGTGGTGGAGCCCAGCAGGCAGAACCCGGGGTCCTCACTTCTCCCCATGCCAGACCCCCCTGTTGGCCAGCAGCCACTCCTGCGAGTCCAGCCTCTCCTCCCCTTCCTTCGGGACCACGCGGCGCCAGGAGCCGTCCGGCTGCAGCTCGCGCGCCTTCACGTTGTCGCGGAGGTGGACCTCCAGGATGTCCTTGATCACTGCTTCCCTGATCCTTTCGTCCCTCACCGGGAACAGGACCTCGACCCTGCGGTCGAGGTTCCTGGTCATCATGTCCGAGGAGCCCAGGAGCACCTCCTCCTCACCACCGTTGCGGAAGTAGTAGATGCGGGAGTGCTCGAGGAACCGGGAGACTATGGAGGTGACCCTGATATTGTCGCTGATGCCAGGGACCCCTGGCCTCAGGCTGCAAAGTCCACGGACGTTGAGGTCGACCCTGACCCCGGCCATGGACGCCCGGTACAGGGCCTGGATTATGCCCTTGTCTATGAGGGCGTTCAGCTTGAACGCCAGGCGTCCGTTCCCCCGCTCCCGGTGCCGCTCGATCTCCCGGTCGATCCTCTCGACGAGCCCCCTGCGTATCCCGCCGGGGGACACGAGCAGCTTCCTGAAATCATCCTTACGGCAGTACCCGGTCAGGGAGTTGAAGAGGTCGGAGACGTCGGTGGCTATCTGCGGGTCGGAGGTCAGGTACCCGATGTCGCCGTAGGTGCGCGCCGTCTTCGAGTTATAGTTCCCCGAGGACAGGTGGCACAGCCTTATCGGTCCGTCCCTGCTCTTCCTAACCACCAGGCACATCTTGGCGTGGATCTTGATGTCCACCGGCCCGTACACGACGTGCACCCCGGCGTGCTCCAGCTGTCTCGCCCACGTGATGTTGTTGGTCTCGTCGAACTTCGCCTTCAGCTCCAGCACCGCGGCCACGGCCTTCCCGTTCCTTCTCGCCTCCATGAGCGCCTCGACCAACGGGGAGCCGCTGTCGATCCGGTAGAAGGTGATCTTGATGGCCATGACCTCGGGGTCGACCGCTGCTTCCTTGAGGAAGGTGACGATCGGCTGGAAGCTGTCGTAAGGGTGGTAAAGCAGCACATCGTGCTCGGCCATGTTCGCGAGGATCGTCTGCTCGTTGGACACCAGCTTCGGCAGGTAGGGCAGGAACGGCCCGTCCTGCAGGTCCGGGCGGCGGAGGCCGTGGAGCTGCCACAGATCGACCAGGGCCAGGGGTATGATGGACCGGTAGATCAGGTGGGATGCCAGCTCGAGCTTGGAGGCCAGCATGTCGACGAGGCGCTTAGGCATGTCCGCGTCCACCTCCAGGCGGACGGGGTCACCGACCCTCCTCGACTCCAGGCCCTCCTCCATCGCGGTGAGGAGGTCGTGGGTCTCGTCCAGCTCGATCTCGAACTCGGCGTCCCTGGTCACGCGGAACGGGTGCGCGGCGACGATGGTCACCCCGGTGAACAGCAGGTCCAGGTTCGCTGCCACGAGATCCTCCAGGAAGACGTAGTGGGCGTCATTGATGGGAGAGGCGCCCTGATCGACCTTGATGAGCCTCGGGAACAACCCGCTGGACGGGACCTTGACCCTGGCGAACCTCTCGTGCCCGGTGCCGTCACGGATGACCACGGCGAGGTTGATGGCCCCGCTGGAGATGAAAGGGAAGGGGTGGTTGAGGTCGAAGGCCAGCGGCGTCAGGATGGGGAAGAGGTCCCGCTCGAAGAACTTGCGCAGCGAGGCCCTCTGCTCCTGGTCCAGGTCCTTCATGCGATGGATGTGGATGCCCCTGGCGTCCAGCTCCGGCAGGAGCTGCTCGTTCCACACCCGGGCGTGTTCGCTCAGCAGGCCGCCGAGTCGTTCCCTGATGGCCTCCAGCTGCTCGGACGGGCTCATGCCGTCCGGCGGGGCCTCCAGCGCCCCCTTGGCGGCCTGGCGCACCAGTCCGGGTACGCGGGACATGAAGAACTCGTCGAGGTTGCCGCTGCATATGGCCAGGAACTTGACCCTCTCCAGCAGTGGCTGTGTTAGGTCCTCGGCCTCCTCCAGGACACGGCGGTTGAAGTCCAGCCAGCTCAGTTCCCGGTTGATGAACAGCCGGGGATCGTCCAGTGAGGTTATCCCTTCCATCACGCCTGCCAGACCTTTAACGTTCCCGCTCGGAGCGCTCTGATCGACCATGAACGTTCCCTTCTGCAATCACAGATACCATTGGTGCATTTAATCATATTAATGGCAGATAACGCCGCCCGGAAATGCTCTGGTCTTTTCTCCATACTTTCTGCCTATGATAAGATTTATATCTAGTGCCAGTATAAGGTGGACCTACAAGCAGGGGTAGCCAAGCTTGGCCAACGGCGTAAGATTCAGGGTCTTATCCTTAGTGGTTCGGGGGTTCAAATCCCTTCCCCTGCACTTTTCACTTCTTAATTCTTGAAACTGGCTCACGATTTGAATCTTGTACCGTTGGGCGATCTATCTTTCAACGACAAGCCCAAGGCGCAATACTCCATAAGTCCGACGGCGTTCGTAGAACGATCTGGACATGCAGGAAGATATCAGTTTCCGAAAGTAGACGGCGTTTGTGAGGAGCCTGTTTTAAGAACTGTAAATGGCCGGATACTTGATTCACACCTTTCTTCTCTCTTCTATAACATGGCGTAAGGTGGAGTAAATTGATTAAGATAAGATTAATCTAATACAAATACGATCTACCTTGTGTGGGGAAATGAAAAAGTCACTTCTGGTCCAAGTGCTGGTTGTATTGTCATTACTTGCTGCGGTCTTTTCCGGTATAGTTCAATATGCCGGAGCAGAGACCGTAACGGGTGAAGTGTTTACCCCATCGGATAATGTCTATCTGCCATCATTCCCGCCAGCTGAGCTGTGCGATGAATCCAGTTATATGGACCTGGCACGCTATCTTGCCGAGGTCCCTGGGTCCAACCTATCTGGTCCGCATGAATATTATGGTCATAACGTGTACGGCTACCTGTTCCGTAGTTCGACCCCTGGAGGATTCGACACCTATTCTGATGGCTACAGCCTCCATGGTGTCGCCTTTCCCAATGGCACAATCTCGTTCACATACGACAGCGATGGACATCTGGTCTCCTTTTACATGACCATGTCCTCGTCTGGTATTGTCGCTGCTGAGGAAGAGAGGAACGCGACGCTCCTCGAGATCGCCAAAGGGCTCAGCATACCGACCGAGGGGATGAGGATCAGCCATCTGACCATCCCCGCCTATGAGGTCAGGAACGATGATGTCGTAATTCTCAGCGACTCTATCGGCGACCAGCCTCTGGCCGGATGTAATCTCTTTGCTGCATATTTCGACAGCACATCCAACCGACTCGTAGCTCTGGAGGGTCGAGTGTTCGTCCCAAAGGTCACCCCGACCATCAGCGTGGCTGAGGCAGAGAAGGCTGCCATCGCCGAGGTCGGTCAGGTCAAGTTGTCCCCTCTGCACAACGTGAGCGAGGTCCGCTGCATTGGTGTCCGCATGCAACCTATCCAGATACCAATATCATCGTACCCGATTCCAGGAGATGACTATAACTGGACCTCAAGTACTGAACGCATCTACCGCTACGGTTACGAGTTCCTCTTTACTATCAATGCGCAGGGCGTCTTTGAGTATCAGACATTGGTCGTCATCGACATCCATGACTGTGTGGCACTTATGCACTGGCGACAACCCTACCCGGACATGTCAGGCGGGAACGGGGAGATACCGGCCCGGGTGCTAAACGTTCGGGCCGAGACCATGGGGGGCATATCGCTATCGTGGAACTACCCCACCTGGACACTGGCTTCGGGTGGCATCAAGGAGTTCCGCATCTTCCGGAACACGACCGGGGAGGAGATGCAGCAGATCGCTGTCATGTCGTGCCCTACACCGTCCGGCGAGGAGACGACCGTTGTCACATATGTCGACACCAACGTCACCAGTGGCATTGTGTACTATTATGGGGTGCAGGCGATCAACTACCTTGGGTATGGCTCTGTAGTGGACACCTTTGGACCGTTCGAAGCCAAGATGGAGGCTCTGGAAACGAGGCATCTGGACCTTATGGGTCTTCAAGTGCACTGGATCTTCGTGAGTGTTGCGGTCATGACCAGCATATTCCTGTTTGTGTTGGTCCGAAGCCGATGGAAGAAGTGAACATCGTCCTTGAATAGGCCATGGTACTGAGCAGGATGGGCCTGAAGGTAAAGCAAAGAACGGTCTGCGCTCTCCGGTCATTGGCAATCGCCATTGTACGCTCATGCCCGGAGCAACAAGCATCATCATGCACACTAGGGCATGGCAGTTGTGGATGTTGTGCAGGCTAGAGGAGATAATGATTGACGATGGGGAGTCGTTTTACAGTTCTGCTGTACGGAAAAGAAGGAAGTTGCTCGCCCCTCGATCACGGAGATCTACAACAGCCCCCAGACCGGCCGGACCAGAACAGGAAAATATTGACATGGGAATTTTCCGAACCACCGGAATAGAAGAGCCCTGCCCGTCAAATATGGGAAAAGTGAGGCGACGCTCAGCTCTTTGAAGATTCGCTGAAAAAAGGAGACCCGCTCTGGCGGGAAAGGATAGAGATTGGCCAGGGGAGGGGGACCTCCCCTGGGATCTCTTTCAATGGGCTTCCTTGTGCGCCGGGCGCTCGTCGATCTTCTTGGTCTCCGCTGCCCTCATCGCGGCCTGCTCCTCGTTCACCACATAGCCCTTGATGAACGGCGCGATCAGCAGCATCAGCAGGATGATCGCTCCCGCCACCAGGAAGGCGAAGTCCATGGCCCCGGCGAAGGACGCCAGGATATTGGCCGCATGCTCCGGCATGGCCACGGCGTAGGCGAGCACGTCGGTATCGTGCGGCACGATGCTGTAGACATCCGAGGCGAGGTTGCTCCTCAGCTCGTCGTCCAGGCGCAGGTTGATGAGGAATGAGAACACACCGGTCGCCACCGTCCCTCCGATCGCCCGGAAGAGGTTGACGCTGGAGGTGGTCATGCCCATCTCTTCCGGCTTGGCACTGTTCTGCACCGCGACCATGAGGACCGACATGACGCAGCCCAGTCCGATGCCCAGGATGAACATGTACTCGGCAAGGGTCCACACGCTATCGCCGAGCCCGAGGGTGGACATGAGGGCCATGGCGATGAACGAGATCACCGGGCCAGCTATGATCCAAGGCCGGTAGCCGGTCTTCTCGACGAACCTGCCGCTCAGCGCAGCGGTGATCATCAGGCCGGCGACCATCGAGATCGTCAGGTACCCCGCCTCCTCGGACGTGAGACCGAAGACGAATATGCTGAACATGGACAGGTACGCCATCGCCCCGGTCAGCGCCAGGCCGAAGATCATCATGGCGAAGGCGCCGCACACGAACGTCCTGTTCTTGAACAGGCGCGGAGCGATGACCGGGTCCTCGGCCCTAAATTCCAGAAGGGTGAAGATCGCCAGCAGCACCGTTGCCGCCAGCACCATCACGCCCGATTCGACGCTCACCCACTCGAAATCCTTCCCCGCCCAGGAGAAGAACAGCAGCAGGTCCAGGAGGAACAGCCCCAGGACGGACATGCCCAGGTAGTCGATCTTCTTGTGGTCGGTGGCTTCCATGGCCGGGAACTTCCTTGCGGTGAGGAACAGGGCAACGGCCGCAAGAGGAACGTTGATGTAGAAGACCCAGTGCCAGCTGATGTTATCGGTTATCAGTCCGCCGACGACCGGTCCCAGGGCGGTCCCCAGCCCGAAGACCGCTCCCATGACTCCCTGCATCCTGCCCCTCTCGATGGGGGAGTACAGATCGGCTATCGCCGCTGTGGCCACGGGCATGAGGAAACCTCCTCCGACACCCTGGACAGCGCGGCAGAAGATGAACATCCCCATGCTGGTGGACAGTCCTGCGGCGATGGAGCCTCCGAGGAAGAGGACCATGCCGAAGATGAAGAACGGCTTCCTTCCATACAGGTCGGAAAGCTTGCCAGCTATGGGAATTGCGATGGTCTCGCACAGCATGAATGCGGTGAACATCCAGCTGTAGAGGCTCAGGCCGCCTAGATCGGCGGCGATGATGGTGCCGCATGTGGACACGATAGTGCCGTCCAGGCAAGCGGCCAGCATCCCAAGCACCAATCCGATCATGATGAGCCTGCGATGCTTCGGGTCGATGTTCGACCAGTTAATCGAGTTCGATACTGTCAATAAATTGACCTCCAAGTTAGCGTTGACAGGTCAAATCTACTTCGTATTTAAATATTCTTGACAAGTCAAGTCACAATGATATTATACCCCGACCGGCATTTGCATTTGATAGAATGGACAAGTGCGACCTGTTCATCTCTCCCAAAAAGATGAGATCGTTCATGGACTCCCGCATCAACAAGATGCTCAAGGGAAAGGACTTCACGGCATCCCACATTCCCTATATTCTTGAGATCGGCAAGAACGAGGGCGTCTCCATGAAGGACCTGTGCACCAGCATCGGTGCCGACAAGGGCCTGACCACAAGGGTCATACAGGCCCTCATCGCCAACGGCATGGTCGAGAACAGGAGCGGGTCGAGCAGGACGTACAGGCTATATCTGACCGAGAAAGGGATGGAGGCGTTCCGTCTTTCAAGGAATGCCCTGGAGGACATAATGGGTCAGATCCTTGAATGCCTTGACGAGGAAGACATTGAGCACTTCAGAGCGATCAATGCCAAGATCAAAAAGAGATTGGACGAGCTGTACGAGTACTAGGGATGCGCTCGGTCCCCCTCAATGGCGGTTCGGCGAGCCCTGTGGTCATGATGTCTCAGTTGGAGGCGGCCATGAAGGGTGTGCTGCGCCGGCAGAGATTGGCCCTCAGCTGATGGGAACCCAGGCATTTGATGGACCAATAGGATCGTTACGGCGTTACGACCGGGTACAGCTCTTCCTGCACACGAGGGTCAGAAACCGTCTGACATTTACACTACGGGAATACCGGTTTCTTATTACCAAATCGCGAATTAATTTAGGACATTTTATTAGAGGCATTTAAAATCGGCTCGCTATGGAACTGCCCAAGGTCATCTATGTGGACGATGAACCTGGACTTTTGGAGATCACCAAGGTCTTTCTCGAGGAGAGCGGTGATATCCAAGTAGACACGGAGCAATCATCTCTGAACGTGCCGGACATTCTTAAAAATGTATCATATGATGTCATCGTATCCGATTATCAGATGCCCGGGATGAACGGTCTCGAGCTTCTCAAGGCCCTTAGGGCCGGGGGCGACCTCACCCCTTTCATTCTCTTCACCGGCCGCGGTCGCGAGGAGGTCGCCATCAAGGCGCTGAACAGCGGCGCGGACTTCTATATCCAGAAGGGAGGCAATCCTCGCGTGCAGTTCGGCGAGCTCAAGAACGCCATTGTCCAGCTGGCCCAGAGGAAGAATGCCGAGCGTCAGGTTACCCAGAGCGAGCAGAAGTACCGCGATCTGGTGGAGGGGGCCAGCAGCATTATCCTGAAGCTCGATGCCGAGGGCAGGATCACATTCCTCAATCAGTTCGGAAAGGAGTACTTCGGATGCACTGACGATGTCATCGGAGAGCCGATGTTCGGTGCGCTCATCCGGCCGGAGGAGTACTCCGGGCTCGAGCTGGGCGAGATCAAGAGGGCGTTCTCCGAAGAATGCGAGCAGGACAGCTCATCCATCTTCCCCATCAGGAGAAGGGACGGGACAAAGACCTGGGCGAACTGGAACACCAGGGCCCGCCGGGACAAGTGTGGTAGGATAAGGGAAACGCTCGTCATCGGCAACGATGTCACGGCGGTCAAGAACGCGGAGATGGAGCTGCAGAAGCTGATGTCGCAGCTGAGGGCGATGCTCGATTCGAGCGAGGAGGGAGTGCTCCTCATAGACAGCAACAGCGATGTGATCCAGTGCAACCAGAGGCTGATGGAGATGTGGGACATACCCGATGCCCTGATGAGAACCCGCTCCAGCACAAAGCTGTTCGAGTTCGCCAGGGACCAGCTCCAGGACCCGGACGCCTTCATCAGCTACATCGAACGGACCAGGGGCTCACCGGGGCGGGAGAGCAGGAGGCTGCTCGAGTTCAAGGACGGCCGGGTCTATGATGAGCACTTCATGCCGGTGATCATCGGGAGCAGCGTCATCGGCTGCTTGTTGACCTTCAAGGAACACCCGCCCAAGAATGCGGAGGTGAAGGTGAACGACAGCGAACTGGCCTTCAATGAGCTATACAACGACAACCTCGCGGTCATCCTCTTCGTCGAGTCCGGGACCGGTGACATCGTGGATGCCAATGATGCCGCCTGCAGGTTCTACGGATACGATCACGACTCCATGAAGGAGATGAACATCTCACGGGACATCGCGACCTCCGCCGACTTTCTGGAGCGTTCGCGGCTGGCCGTTGATGGGGTGCACCGTTTTCCGTCCAGGCACCGAACGGCGGGCCGAGAGATCAAGGACGTAGAGGTGTTCACCAGGCCGGTGACCATCAGTGGCCGGAAGCTCCTCCTCACAATGGTCCAGGATATGACCGAGATGAGCCGGGCCAGGAGGCTGTTCGACAAGCTGGAGATCAGGGACGATGAGATGCTCGACCTGGTGGGGGAAGGCATCATTATCGTGGACCAGAACGACCGCATAGTCTATGCCAACCATCGCCTCGAGGACATCCTGAAGATGCCGTCAAGCGAGATCATCAACACCACTACCCTCTCCCACGTCGCCCCCGTCTCCTTGGAACAGGCCGCGTCCAACCAGAGGCGGCGCAGCGAAGGGCATGCCAGCCAGTCGGACTACAGGATGAAGCGGGGCGACGGCTCGGAGTTCTGGGCCATGGTCTCGGCCAGGCCGGTCATCAGGGACGGGCGCTTTGCCGGGACCACCTACTTCGTGACCGACGTGAACGAGCGCAGGCAGCGCGAGGAATGCCTGAAGGCGCGCGAGGAGAACTATCGGCAGATAATCAAAAACGCCCCGGGCGGCATTTGGACGGTCGACCGGGAATGGAACAATACCTTCGTGAACGACAATATGGCGAGCATACTGGGGTACCCGAAGGAGGAGCTCCGAAAAAGTTCCATGCTGGACCTCATGGACCCCTCGTCCCGCAGATCGCTCGCTCTGCGCCCGGGCGATCCTCGCGCCGAGGTCATAGGCGAGCACGAGATCGGCCTCGTGCGCAGCGATGGCTCTATCGTGCAGGCGCATCTGTCGGCATATTCGGTCCATTACGGGAACGGAGAGCTCGCCGGTTTTGTGGCCATCGCATCGGATGGCGTCTGGAGCAGGCGGACCAAGCAGGCCCCTGGGTGCCGGACCGACCTGGAGAAGCTCGTCGTTTCGATCTCGGCACGGCTCAACAACTCCCGGGTCGAGGAGATCGACGCCATCCTCACCGATAGCCTGCAGGAGATCGCACTGTCCATTGGCGCCGAACGGGGCCACATATTCCTGTTCGACAGGGACGCAGGCACCTTCGATGGCGCCTATACCTGGTCAAAGGATGGGACGGAGCCTTGGAAGGTGACATCTGCGCCCCTGTCCGGCGACCGGCGCTCATGGTGGATGAGCGCGCTGTTCGAGAACGACATCCTCCTCATCCAGGATGTAGAGGAACTTCCGCCCGAGGCCGAAGAGAAGAGGGTCGATCTGTTGTCAAGGGACGTGCGGGCCCTCGTGACCATACCGATGATGGCCGAGAGGTCCCCGATGGGTCTCCTCAGCTTCGACTCCTCGGAGGTGGGGGTGGAGCTGAGCGCCGCCGACATGGATATGCTGAGGGCGGTCGGCAGCTTCTTCGTCAGCGCCCTGCAGCGCAAGAACGCGGCTCTGGCGCTGGAGGAGGCAAGTGGACAGTACTGGAGCTCGATGGATTCCCTGAGCGAGGGGATCTATGTCATCGACCGCGGATACCTGGTCGTGTTCGCCAACAAGACGTTCATCGAACTGATGAAAGAGTTCGAGCTGGACGTCGATATCGTCGGCCGCAACGTCTTCGAGATCATGCCCTTCATGAGCGACAGGGTCCGCAGTGAGTTCGATCAGGTGTTCAGGGGAGGGAAACCGGTGATGACCGAGGAGATGATAACCCTCAACGGCAGGCGGGTCATCATCTCCGTCCGCAAGTTCCCCATGTGGAGCCAGGGAGCGATCGACAAGGTCCTTGTTTATACCCACGACATCACCGAGAGAAGGATGCTGGAAGAATCGCTTAACGGGGCGAGCCGGAAGTTGAACCTGCTCTACAACATCACCAGGCACGACATCAACAACCAGCTGTTGGTCCTGCGGGGTCACCTGGACATGCTCAGGGAGCACACGAAGGAATCGGCATGCCTGGAGAGACTGGGTGCTATCAGTGCCTGCGCCGAGTCCATCTGGCGGCAGATCGAGTTCACCAAGACCTACCAGGAGATGGGCACGAAGCTGCCCCAGTGGCAGGAGATGGGCGCGCTCATCGATGGCCTGAGCATGGACAGCAGCGGTATCGAGCGGCTCGAGGTGTCCCCCCGACTACGGGACGTGGAGATCTACGGGGACCCGATGCTGGGGAAGGTGTTCCACAACCTTCTCGAGGACAGCGCCAAGTATGCGGCCGATCCCACCATAGTGAAGCTGGACTGCCGGGAGTCCGATAAACACCTCATCATCACCTACGAGGACGTCGGCCCGGGGGTGTCCCCTGAGGACAAGGAGAGGATATTCCAGAACGGGTACGGGCGGGGAACGGGGTTCGGACTGTTCCTCTCAAGGGAGGTTCTGGCCATCACCGGCATGACGATCAGGGAGACCGGCGAGCCGGGGAAGGGGGCGAGGTTCGAGATAACCGTCCCCCCTGGGCATTACAGCTACAGCCATCCCGACGACCAAGGGCTCGGCAGGCCAAGGAGCAGATGCGGGCTCAGGGTATCGTACAACGTGCACCACCTGGACCAACGGCGGCAGGACCGAGAGGCCAGCGACCCGTTGGTCTAGTCCCGAGCCGATGCACGGGTGGGACCGATGCCGCACGCTTGGGGAGAGCGCACCCCATCCCCCAGGGGCGGCCTGAGAACAGGAAGGTCCGTGACCTCGGCCAGATATGTTTGTATCAACAATCTAATATTCTATAAAATATAATAAACAACGTTAATCAGGCCATCTGGCCATGTTGGTACGCCTCCATCATATGTGTCCAGAAAGGCAGAAAAGAATATAGGTTCAGAAGTATATGATATATACAATATTCTTCAGGAGATTAGGGGGTAAGGCAGTGAAAGCAATAGTTGTGTACGAAGGCAATGCTGAAAAGGTCGCTCAGGCCATCTGCTCGGGTCTAAAGCAGGGCGGCCTGGCCGATGTCGCATGCAAGCCGGTCGAATCGGTAGCGCCCGCGGACCTTGCGAACGTGGACTACTGGGTCATGGGAGGTCCGTCCAGCGGTTTCCTCGCTGGAAGAAAGATCACCGGGCTGCTGAAGAAGGCCGTCGGCACCAACAGCAAGGCGACCGGGATCCTGTTCGATACCCGTGTGGCCGGGGAGCCGTCCGGATTGTCCGAGAAGCTCGCGGCCATAATGAAGGACGCCAACATCAAGGTGGCATCCTGGACCTACTTCAGCACCGGACCTGACAAGGCGCTCCTTCCTGGCGAGGAGGGCATGGCGGCCATCTACGGAAGGAACCTCGCCGAGTCCATGAAGTAGGGTCAGGCAGGGCTGGGGGCCGGAGCCTCCGCCATGTGCTGGGTGTTTATCGCGCTGAGCAGGACGAGCCCTCCGATGAGGAACAGCGAGGAGATGAAGAACACCACGCTGTAGCCCATCTGCTGGGCGATGAGCCCGCCGATCATTGCGCCGGCGACGTTGGCGGCGCCCTGCACTGCGCTGTACATCCCGGTGGCCTTGGCCCGGTGCTCCTTCAGGCAGATGTTGGAGATGATGTGGTTGCCGGACACCGAGATGTTGGCCCAGCAGAACCCGAGGAGGGCGTGGAGCACACAGAACACCGCCATCAGCGCAGCGTGGGACAGCCCCAGCATGGTCACCAGGAAGAACGCCGGGAACAGGATGGTCCTTCCTATCACCGCCGTGCTCTGGACCCGCTTGCTGCCGAAGCTGGAAGCCCACCGTCCGGCCTGTGAGTATGTCAGCGCCGATGCCACCGACGAGGCCAGGTAGATGATGAAGACCTCGGTGCTGCTCATTCCCACGTAATGCTTCAGGAAGGTCGGCAGGCCGACGTAGAAGGTGAGGAAGCCGGTGAAGGTGATCATGGCGTAAACATAGTACATGCGGAGGTTCACCGGCAGGTTCCTCAGGCGCAGGCTGCTGGAGCTGGCCTTCAGGACGTGGATGACACGGTGCGGCAGGTAGCGGGCCCGCTCGAACACGTACAGCGGTATCTTCAGGATGGAGCCGTTGATCTGGGAGCGGTCCAGGACCGTCTCCGGCTCGGGCACCCAGCGGTAGGCCAGGACCATGGACACGACGGACAGCCCGGCGGCGAGGACGAAGAGCGCCCGCATCGGCAGGGACGGATCAGGGGTCCCGGAGAACGCGGCGATCCAGATGGTGCCCACCGTCAACCCCACCACCCAGCCTATGCCGCCTATCTTACTGAAGTCGCCCAATCGTTTGGCCCACTCCTCCTTCTTGAACGACTCCAGGATGAGGACGGTGCCCACCGGCGCGGCCGCCGTGGACAGCAGCCCCAGCACGGCGTTGGCGATCAGATACTGGAAGAAGTTGAGGGAGAAGGCCATCATCAGGTTGGCGAACGCGAGGCCGCCGAAACCGATCAGCAGGAACGCCCGGCGCTTCTTGGCCGCGTCCGAGAGGTTCCCCCACAGGATGTTCGAGGGCACCGCCATCAGGGACGAGAAAGCGCTTATCAGGCCGACCTGGGCAACAGTGCCTCCAAGACCTTCGGTCACGAACAGCGGTATCAGCGGCGAAGTGCTTCCGCCGGCCATGTTATTCGGAAGGAACGAATAGTACCACCTATCGTCCTTTGATCTGCTCTTTCCCATCCCGACCCATCCCACTCATGGAACGGGCGTGGATTCATGAAGGTTTCCTTCTGGATGCCAGCGGTCAGGAATCCTAACCTATGAGAACGGCAACTGAGATCACCGCCAGCACCAGCAGGGAGGCCAGGATGAAGCGTGGCTCGCGGCCCACGATGAAAATGGCCAGCGTGGTCAACACCCGAGTCAGCGGGGTGGCTATGAGCATGATGATGCCAAGATCGATGATGGCGATGGGGTTGCCTTCCAGTACGCCGTCGACCATCTCACCGAGGGAGAGGTCCACCTCCTGATGGCCGGTCGGGGACAGGGCGAACAGCGCGAGGCCGAGAAGCATGACCGACATGCTGAGGATCATGCCCCACCGCAGCACCAGGTGGATCCACCTGTCCGTTCGCATGTGGTCGCGCTCGTCGGTCATCCCAGTCCCACCTCGAACCCTGCAGCCTTGAACAGCATAAGGACGGCGACACCGAGCAAAAGGTACGCGAAGTAGCGGCGGAGCGTCGGTCCGGCGGTGCGCCTCGAGATCCTAGGTCCGATCCACGCGCCGAGGAACACGCCGACCGCCACTAGCGCGGCGAGCACCGGAGATATCAGTCCGTTGAGGTACAGAACGACCGCCCCGGCGAGGGCGGTGACGCCGATCATGAAGTTGCTGGTGGCCGTGGCGGCTCTCATGGGCACCCCCATCCACACGTTCATCGCCGGCACCTTGACGATCCCGCCGCCCACGCCGAGCATCCCGGAGAGGTTCCCGGCAGCGAAGGAGGCGAGGAGCCCCCTCCCCAATCCCCGGACCTCGTAGTTGATCCTCTCTCCGCTCATCGGGTCGTTGTACATGCAGCGCAGGTAATCGTAGCACCTCTCGCTCCCGTGGACGGTGACCTCCGGCCGTCTCAGCATGTAGTACGCCGAGTACACCATCACCGCGGCGAAGACGGCCGAGAGCACGTACTGGTCGAGGTACACGGCCAGCACCGCGCCGACCATGGAGCCCGTGGTGGTCGCCGGCTCCAGTATCATTCCCAGGCGGATATTCACGATGCCCTGCCCGACGTACCTCGAGGCCGCCCCGGTGGAGGAGGCGATCACTCCTATGAGGCTCGCTCCGATGGCATCCTTTATCGGCAGGCCGAGCGCGATGGTCAGGGCGGGGATGATGATTATGCCTCCCCCTATGCCGAACATCGAGCCCACGATCCCGGCGAGGATGGCAATGACGATGACGCCCAGGGCCAGCAACGGGTCCATCGGGGAGACGATGGCGGCCGCTGTTAATAATCCCTGTCCCGCGAAACAATAATAACCTGAGCGTTCATCACACGGGCGTGGACGTCATCCTGGCCCGATACGCAGAGGTAGGCCTCAAGAGCTCCGGAGTGAGGAGATACTTCGAGAGCATCCTTCTCGACAACATGCTGACCGCGCTGCAGGCCCATAACCTGGAGGCGCTGATCAACTGCGAGCAGGGTCGCATCTACATAACCACCGACCGGATCGACGAGTCCGTCCCTGTCCTGCGCCGTGTCTTCGGGGTGGCATCGGTCTCCCCGGCACTGATCTCCGACAGTGCGATGGAGGAGATGCAGAAGGCCGCCGCCGGGTACTCCCGCACCATCCTTCGCGAGGGGCAATCGTTCGCGGTGAAAGCTCGCAGGGAGGGCAACCATCCGTACAAGAGCATGGACGTCGGCCGGGAGGTCGGCTCCGCGATATTCCTCGCCAACGAGGAGCGCGGGGTCCGCGTCGACCTCACCCGCCCCGACATGACGTTCTACGTCGAGGTCCGTGACCGGAAGGCCTACATCTTCAGCGAGTACCTCTCAGGACCGGGGGGCCTGCCCATGGGCAGCCAGGGAAAGGTCGTCGCGGTGGTGGAAACGGAGAGGGACGCGCTTGCGGCATGGATGCTCATGAAGCGCGGCTGCCGCGTCTTCGTGTCCACGTCCTCAGAGGACGGCCCGGCCTCGATGCTCAAGGCCTGGGACCCCCGCCTGAAGGTGTTCGTCGGCCGGGAAGTGCAGAGGGTGCTGCACGACGTGAAGGCGCTCGCGACCGTGCACGGTCTCGGCATCGACGATATCGACAAGATCAGGGAGCTGGGCTCCAACGCCCCGGCGTTCTTCCCGTTGGTCGGCATGACCGAGGCAGAGGTCCAGGACCGCCTCGCCTCCATCCGCGCGGCCTGACCGCGCTCTCGAAGCTCCCGCTTTTCATCTTGACATTACGGAGCCAGAGCTCACGCCGATGATCGGGATTAAAAAAACTGAAAAGGAAAGGGATTGGGAAAGGATTGAAGGCTCACTTGCCGTGGTGCTTGTGCGCGTTGATGGAGGGGCGGACCTTCTCGGCACCCTTGCCCTTCCACTTAAGCCCGCGTCCCGCCTTGCCGGCGGCGGTCAGGCCACGGAACGCCCTTCCCTTCTGCTTGGGGGAGCATATCCAGTTGATGGTCTTGTCCGCCTTGATGACCGGGTGATGGGGGTCCACCATGATGATCTCGAACCACTCATGCAGTCCGTCCATCCCTACCCAGTAGGAGTTCAGGACCTCGAGGTTGGGGTACTTCTTGCACGCGCGCTCCTCGGCGATCCTCTGCAGGCTCTTGCCCATGGTGATCTTGTTGATACCGCGGCGCTTGGCTCGGCGACCCTTGCGGATCTGGCGGCGCCTGAGGGAGCCCTTGCGGACGCGTCCCCTTACCACGATGAAACCCTGCTTGGCCTTGAAGCCCAGCTTGCGGGCGCGGTCCAGCCTGGTGGGGTGATCGATCTTGACGAAGTTCTCCTCGCGGCGCCAGTCGATGAGGCGGGCCCACTGGAGGTCCTTCACATAGCTGTCGGACGGCCTGTTCCAGGCGTCGGCGATAAAACTGTACATGTTCTTGCCCAATACGGTCTTCTTCTCCTCTTCTTCGGACTCGACCGCGGGCGCTCTGTCCTGGTTGTTTGTCATGTGCATCACCATGCCGCGTAGGCGGCGTTTATGGATTCACCCCTGTTTCCAGAGGCACATCTCCGACGAGATCGCTCTCGTGACTACGCTCCGACAGCTAGACCGGGTTATATAATCCTATCGGGGCCCATGCGGCCCCGGAAGTGGTTGCCAGCGGTTCAGGCGGTGGCCAGCGCGCCCTCGATGAAGTCGAGCTCGTCCTCGAGCTCATGGAGGGAGCCTTCCATGAAGCACTTGACATATCCGCCGCGGTGACCCTCGAGGTAGTACCCACGGTTCTTCAGCGACCTCAGCGTATCTGCTCTACGCTGCAGCATGGAGACGTCGTACTCCTCGTCCTCCTCGAGGAAGAGCGGGACGTGGACCTCCAGCGTGTAGCGCTTCTCGCCAGCGTCCTGGTGGATGCCGAGTATGGTGAGCAGGCCGGCGAGCAGGAGCTGAAGGTCAAGCTCGTAGACCCTCTGCTTTATGGCCTCGTTGAGCTCCTTCATGTTGATGACGCGACGCTCTTCGCTCTCTTCCAGTGATCCGTCAGCGGCCCATTCTCCAATGATCTCCATTTTGCCTATCAAATCCGATACCCGAATGAAAAATTCCCGAAGGGAAGTTAAACGTATCTGCGTGGATATTCAACTTCAATACTGAGGTCGTAGCCAGCAGCTCCTTTTGGCGATGATCACATGAAATCCCGGAGGTCCGGCTTCCGGACGGTCTTCCTGGTCTCTGGCTCCTTCTTCTTCGAGCCGCTGTCGGAGCCTCCGGCGAAGCACGTGTCGAACAGCGTCACCTGCTGCGAGCCGGTAAGGAGGTCCTTCTCACCCCATCCGAACACCTCTGTAGCTCTCGCCGCGGTCTGCGCTATGCGCTCGGCATAGTAGCGGCAGTCCGGGCGGTGCTCGAACTTGCGCCCGCTGACGTACGGCTCGACCTCCTGCGGCGTTTTGCGTGAGTCGGTGACGATCCATGAGACCTTCATCCCCGGTACGAAATCGTAGCCCATGGCCATGAGCTTCCTGGCCGCTTGCACGTTCGCCTGCGAGTCGGGGTCCTTGTAGGAGTTGAACGACTTGCAGGTCCGCGAGATCACCAGCGATTCGATGGGGGCCTTGCACTCCATCGCCCTCTGGACGTTCTCCCTGGCGATCTTGACCGCCTCCTCGGTCTTCTCGTCCAGGATCTTCTCGAACACAGCCATGAGGACCTCGCTCTGCAGGTCGAAGGCATCGGTCCTCCTGGTCTCGTACCCACGGATTAGCAGCTCGTTGTCCGGCCACACCGAGCGGCCGACGTACCTCTTCTTCTTGCCGTGGGAGAACAATGGCTCCAAAACCTTCTGGAACTCCATCTGAGAGATCTCCCTGGAGAACTTCTCGGAGATCTCCGTCCCGAACTTCACGGTGTCGTCCAGATCATTATATGGTGACTGTAAAAATAAACTGTCGGTGTCCCCGTAAACGACGTTGATGCCCTGCTCCGTGAGGCGCGCGATGAGCATCTTGACCGTCTCGCGGGCGAAGGAGGTGATGGCGCTCCCGATGTTGCGGTCGGTGAATCGGTAGAACGACGACGCGAACACGCCGTACACGGCGTTCATGAGGATCTTGACCGCGTTCTGCAGGCCGTCGTAGTAGCGGAACTCGTCGGGGTCCTGGGTGGCCTTCATCTTCCTCTTTATGTCGTCCCGCTGGGCCATGAGGCCCCTGAGGATCTTGGGCAGCAGACCTTCCCTCTGGTCCTTGGACAGAAACCTCGCTCCGCTGGGCGATACGATGGTGCCCTCGTCGCTGAGCGTGGTGAAGCAGATGTTCTTGTTGATGATGAGCGAGGGATACATCGACTTGAAGTCCAGGACGATGACCCAGTGGTACAGCCCTGGCTCGATCGTGTGCACATAACCGCCCACGATCGCCTCCTCCTCGTCATCGAAGTTGCCGGTCAGCGGCACCCCGACCGGACCGTAGGGTGCCGGGACGCGGTCGGCCTCGCGTATCAGGATCGAATCGATGAGCGTGGAGCTGCCGGACGTCTGCACGTCCTCCATGGGGAGCTTGGACACCGCGGCCAGGTCCATGGTCCTCCGGACCGAACCGACGTAATCGAGAATGCGCAGCGCGAGCTCGGCGTCCTTGAGGCAGTAGCGCATGACCTTCTCGCGGTCCCGCTCCCATTCCTCGTCCATCTTGGACGGCTCGACGTCCAGCTTCTCCTCGCCAAGGCACATCTTGGCCACGTGGTTCAGGGTCTCCTGCTTCGGGCGCAGCTGCATCTTGGCCGCCCACCACGCGTCGACGACCAGCCGGCCGGTGATCCTCCACCCCCTCATGCCGACCTTGCGCGGCTCGCCGAGGTCTCTGCCCCAAGCGAGCTTGCCGGCCTTGACCAGCTTGGCCCGCTCCATGATTGTCGGGATGTCATAGTTATCGATGTTGTAGCCGGTGATGACGTCGGGGTCCTCGTCCTGGACGACCCTGGTGAACCCGTCGATGATCTCCCTCTCGTCCCCGCTGATGGGCGGTCCGCCCCGCAGCTTGCCGCCCTCGCTGATGACGTAGCACAGCGTTAGGATGGTCCCGTCCTTGACGGAGTTCTCGATGTCGAACGACAGGACCTTCAGGTCGGGGTTGAACGGCGGCAGGTTCTCGAAGCGCGGGCCCTTTCCCCCCTCGGCCTTGTCCATGTCCACCATGAGGTCCGTCCGGTACTCCCCCACGCCCTCCTTGCCCCACACCCGGATGCACGAGCCGATGTCGTAGTCGTAGAAGAACCGGTGGTGGAACGGGATGTCGGCAGCGAGGACATCAAAGTCCTTCCTGAACCTGGATCGGAAATCGGGGACCAGCCAGGGAAAGCGGACGTACACTTTGGCGGACGGCCTGAGCTTTCCCTTGTAGAACAGCGAGATATCCTCTACCCGGCGCACGTCCGGGTCCTTGCGCAGTTGCTCGAGCGCTGCCGGGGTCGGCTCGACGATGTCGAAGTACGGCTCGAACCCGGTGTAGCGCACGGTGATGGAACGTCCGTCGTCCAGCTTGCCGTAGAGCTCCATGGCCAGCTGGTCGTTCTCCACTCTGCGGTAGGTGGCGGCGAGAAGGCGGACGTCCCATTGACCCAAAGGCATCACTTCCTGGACACGATCGTGAGCACGTCGTTGTTCTGCAGCACGTAATCGCTTCCGACCGTACGATGGCTTCTCACGTTGATGGCCCGGATAAAGCTTTCTCCCAGGTCGGTGTGGACCTTGTACGCCAGGCCCCTGGCCGTGGTGCCCCTGGGCACGAGGAAGGCGTCCGGCAGGACCCGGCCGTCGTGGTCGGTCAGGCGGGACTCGTCCTCCACAGGGTACACGATGATGAGGTCGAGCAGCTCGTACGCCGCCTTTTCCAGGCACCTCTGCACCCCGGTGCCGTGCAGGCGCTGCACCGCCTCGCCTATCTTCCCGAGCGCCTTCGCCTGGTTGGAGTTCAGCTTCGAGGGGTCGTCCATGCCGAACTTGTCATCGCCGGGCAGGTAGTTCACCAGCTTGGCCTTGGCCGCCCGCTTCAGCGCCAGCTCGGCCTCGGCCATGGTGGGCACGCACATGTCCCCCGCCGCGTCCGTCAGGCGCTTGAGCGTGGCATCGTCGGCCAGGTCGGCCTTGTTGAGGGCGATGATCATCGGCTTGGAATACTTCCTGATGGCGTCGGCCATGCGCAACATCTCCTCCGGGCCCCAGGCCATGGGGTTCTCCGGAAGGGAGGAATCCCTTATCGCCGCCACCACCTGGGCCTCGCTCACCCCCAGCCCTGTCAGGCGATCGTGGATGATGGGGATCATCGACGCGTTGGTCATGTGGGCCTGCCTGGCCGCTTTATCCCATCCCTTCTCCAGGATGCCCCTGATCCAGAATGCGATCTCCTTCTTCAGGAACTCGATGTCCTCCATCGGGTCGTGGGAGCCGAGGGGGACGGAGTTGCCCTCCAGGTCGGTGGAGCCCGAGGCGTCGACCACATGGATGAGCGCGCTGGCCTGCCTCAGGTCGTCCAGGAACTGGTTGCCCAGTCCCCTTCCCTGCCACGCATCGGGGACCAGGCCGGCCACGTCCAGCAGCTCGATCGGGATCATCCTCGTCCCGTTGTCGCAGCCGGCGTTGCGAGGAACGCATTGAGTGTTGAAATCGAGGTGCGGGCAGCGCCCCCTGACGAACGCCACCCCCCGGTTGGCCTTGATGGTGGTGAACGGGTAATTCGCTATCTCCACGCTGGCCAGGGTGGCCCCGCAGAAGAATGTTGACTTGCCTACGTTTGGTTTACCGACGATGCCGATCTGCATATCTCTGACCATCTCAAGGAATGCCCTGAGCACTAAATAACCATTGCATCCTGGGTGGGCCGCTGACGCCCGGTCCGGACATGGAACGGGGCTGAAGCTATTTTGAGGCAGGAAGGCATATCGGGGGTGGACCGTGCCCCTGGCGCCCCAGGGGCCGCGATGGAAAGTGCGGTCGATGATAAGCAACGTGAACCCAGCCACACTTGAGCCTGTCGGGGACGTGCAGGAGTCGGAGATCGAGAGCATAGGCGCGATGCTGCAGAGGGCCCGCTCGGCCCAGGCGGAATGGGCCTCCTGGCCTCTGGTGCGCCGCAGGGACGCCCTGGTCGAGGTGCAGAGGGCCCTCGTCCGCGACTGGGAGCGGGTCGCCGAGACCATTTCCCGGGAGACAGGCAAGCCCCGCGCGGAGTCGGTGAACACCGATGTCCTCGCCGCCCTGGTCGCGGTGGACTACTCCGTCCGCTCGATGCGCAAGCTGTTCGCCCCGCAGAAGGTCCCCTTCGAGAACATGGCGCCCATGATGAGGTACATGGGCCGGCGCTCGTACATCGTCAACCGGCCGCTCGGGGTCATCGGTATGATCGCGCCGTGGAACTACCCCCTGGGCATCCCGTTCTCGCAGACGGCGATGGCCCTGGCCGCCGGGAACGCGGTGCTGTTCAAGCCCGCTCCGGAGACCCCCCTGACCGCGCTGGAGATGCAGAAGCTGTTCGACAGCGCGGGTCTCCCCGAGGGTCTGGTGCAGACCTTCGTCGGGGGAGACGGGCACGGGAGGGCGCTGGTGGCCTCGGGGGTGGACCGCATCATCTTCACCGGCAGCTCGGCGGTCGGCTCGCAGATCATGGCCATGGCGGCGCAGAGGCTGACCCCCTTGACCCTGGAGCTCGGGGGAAAAGATCCATGCATCGTCCTCGACGATGCGGACCTGGAGCGGGCGGTGCAGGGAGTGGTGTGGGGTGCCTTCGTGAACGCCGGGCAGACCTGTGTGTGCATCAAACGGCTGTACGTCCAGGACCGCGTCTACGAGCGCTTCGTCCCGCTCCTCGCGGCCAAGGTCGAGGCCCTTCGGCTCGGCTATGGGACCGACGGCCACGACGTCGACGTCGGCCCCCTTATCAACGAGCCTGCCCTGAGGCGGATGGAGGGGACGGTCGAGCGGGCGGTCCGGGACGGCGGAAAGGTCCTCGTGGGAGGCAAGCGGCCCGAGGGCCTCAACGGCTACTTCTACGAGCCGACGGTGATAGTCGATGCTCCCCAGGCGTCGTGCGCGGTGCAGGAGGAGACCTTCGGCCCGATGCTCACGATCGGCAGGTTCGCCACCGACGACGAGGCGGTCCGCCTGGCCAACGACTGCTCGTACGCCCTCTCCGGCTCTGTGTGGACGGGCGACCTGCGGCGAGGCAGGAGGATCGCGGAGCGCCTGAGCGGAGGGACGGTCCTGGTGAACAACGTCGCCTACACCTACGGGCTGCCGATGACCCCCTGGGGCGGAAAGGGCATGAGCGGGTACGGGCGCACGCACGGAGACATCGGCTTCTCGGAGCTGGTGGAGCCGCACCACGTCCACGTGGACGACGGCCGGTTCCGCCGGGAGGTCTGGTGGCACCCCTACCGGTGGGAGAACATGGCCGGCGGGACCGGGCTCCTGGAGGTGCTTTACGGCAGCAGCTACCGCGGCAGGCTCCGCGCCATGCTGAGCCTCAGAAGGGCGCTGAAGGGAAGGCAGCCCTGAGCTTCTTGTTCTGGACCCGGCCTCACCCCCTCTCCTCATGCAGCTCCAGTCTCTTCGTCGGGAAGGCGACCTGGGCGCGCTTGGCGAGGAACGAGGCGTCCACGCTCTCGGCCATCGCCCTGGCGAGCGCCAGGGGCACCGCCATGGACATGAGGTCGGGAGGGAACCAGGCGTTGCCGGTGGGGTCCACCGGACCAACGAACGCCGACCCCCTCGGGGCCCTCTCGGCCATGCCCGCGGCGTAGACGACCATCGAGGCGCACGACGGGCCCCCGGGCATGAGGATGGAGGTGAAGATATCATCGGACACGAACAGGACCAGACCGCCGAGGTTGCGTATCGATTCGGCGCTCCCGATGAGGATGAACGAAAGCACCTCCTCCCCCTCATCGAGCTGGTCGTAACCGGCGAGACTGATGTACCTGCCCGGCGGCTTTATCCTGCCGGGGGCATCGAAGAACCGTGTTGCCGCCTCCGGGGACGGCTTCAGATGTTCTGCCATGCCGCCCATGTGGTCCGGGGTCCCGGTGGACACGAAATAGCTGAGCTTGGGAGACCTACTCGCCAGCCCGCACCACATCTGGCCACCTCCGCAGATACCCTCCCTCGATTCTGCGCCATAGGACATCGGCGGCGTCCCAGGGTCCATCGCCAGCTTGTACACGGCCCTGGCGATGCAGCGGTCGACCTTCCCGAGATGCACCGCGCCCGGGAACGGGTCCTCGCCGCCGATCACGCACACCGCCCTGCCGGCCAGCCTCCCGGCCGCGGTCAGCTTCTCACCAATGGCCTTCGCATTCATCAACGTACCGACCCAGATAGAAAAGATGGCCGGTCGGGATATTTCTTACTTGGCCCGCAGGCCGTGGACGGCGTTGCACAGCTCGCCGATCTGCTCCGGCGACAGCGCCTCGATCCTGAGGTCAACGTACGGTACGCTCGCGCGGTCCTCGGCGGCCATCAAGTGCTTCATCTTCAGCACCGTGCCGATCTTCTTGCGGCGCTGCTGGAAGAGCATGTCCACCAAGCGGAAGAAGAGCCTCTCGTCCTCAACGTGGAACGGGGGGGAACGTGGCACGAGCTCCACGACCGCCGAGTCCACCTTGGGGGCCGGCCAGAACCTGGAGCGGGGGACCTTCTCCAGCAGGCGGCACTCCGCGCGGTAGTACACGTTCACCGTGAGCCGCGAGTAATCATCGGTGTCCGGCTCGGCCACCATGCGGTCGGCGAACTCCTTCTGAAGCATGACCACCGCCTTCTCGAACCGGTGGTCCAGGAGCTTGAAGATGATCGGCGAGGAGATCGAGTAGGGTAGGTTGGAAACCATGCGGTCGAACTCGGGGAACTCGACCTCGAGAGCGTCCCCCACGATCAGCTCGACGTTCTCCGGCAGCGTGGGCCTCAGGTTCTCGGCCAGCTTGCGGTCCATCTCGATGGCGATGACCTTCGCGGCCCTCTGTGCGAGCCGCCTCGTCAGCACACCGAGCCCCGGGCCGATCTCCAGGACGACATCGTCCTTCTCTATGCCGGCGAACTCCACCTGCCTGTCGGCGATCCTCTCGTCGATGAGAAAGTTCTGCCCCATCCCCTTCGAGGGGGACACGCCCAGACGGGCCAGCTGCTCGGTTATGCTCCTGACATCATTGTCCATGGGATGCGCCCCCCTGCCTCGATGGCATTGCCACGGCGATCGCCATGGCCCGGAACAAGCTCACCGGGACACGAAGATGTGGTACTTCTGGGACGGATCGGACAGCTCGTCCTCGATCCGCTTGGCGATGAGCTTCATGGGATGCTTCAGCGCGGGGACCCTCTTCGTCAGGTCCTCGTAGCCGGTGAAGACTCCCTTCTTCCGCTCCTCCAGTACGGCCCACATCGTCTTCTTTCCGAGCCCGGGTATGAGCTCCAGCATGTGGAACCTGGTCGTGATGGCCTGGGCCTCGTTGAAGAACTTGATGAAGCGGGCCTCCTGCCCCTTGGCGATGTCCTGCAGCACGAACGGCAGCTCGGCCTGCGCGGCAGCGGTAAGCTCCTCGTAGCCAACACGTCTCTTGACGTGCATGATCTTGTCCCTCAGGGCGGGCTCCTTGCCGATATAGACCCGGTCACCGATGACGATGACGGCGTCGTTCTTGGGAACGAGCTCGAACAGCTTGAACTCGCTCTCTCCAACGGCGTAGGCCGAGGGTTCCCTACGAAAAGTCTTGTCAGTAGGGATGCCCTGGGGTAAATAATCTAATATCAGCGCGTAGTCCTCCATATCATCACCCGCCTGAAAGGGTTTAAAGATACTTCTGCACGGTAGATAGTATCAGTTCTATATTCTTCTTCTCCAATACCATTCTTTCCTTGGAAAAGAGGACGCGTACATCGTCGCTATGAACAGGGAGGACATCGGCGATCTTGGCGCACAAAGCATCGGATACGAACCCTAGCTTGCCAAGCTCAGCCTGCAGTGCACTCGCCTTTTCAGGCGTGAGAACAGCCACCTTCTGGGCATGGTCCAGGGCCAGTTTCTGGTCGGGAGTCAGCTCCCTGCTCACGCTAGCCTCTTCCAGCAGCTGCTTGACCTCTGGCAAGGTCACGTAGCGCTCCTCGGGCATATTTATCGCCTCACAAGCTCTTCTTGAGGTGCTCTGGCCGGGCGACCACGGTCTTCAATTTGTTACCGGAATAGAGGTCGACCACGAAGGCGCGCCCCTGCTTGCCGGTGACGACCCCGGTCTTCCCCTGGAAGCGCATGTGCGGCATACCGTGATGGACGGCGGGGTCAATGACCACGCTGACCTTTTCGCCCACGGCGAACTCGCGGAACTCGTGGGTGATCGGGGTCATCCCCCTGGTGCGGGGGGTCTTGCTAAGTATGTTGCGCGTCTTGCGCTTGAGGCCTCTGGAGCTCTGTACCATTTCTCATCCCTCGTTAGAGTTATCGATCACTTGTATGACGTCGAGCGCGGTGACCTCACACGGCACACCTAGCGCCGCTGAGAAGCTGGGCACGGTTCGGCCGTTGTCCCCGCTGACGAACTCCTTGACATACGTCCCGGATTCCGTCCTCAGCCGCAGGACGAAGCGGTCATCGTTGAACTCCGTCATCTGGAGCTCGTGGATCGCTCGTTGCCTGGCAAGATCGGCCCGACGGTGGGCGACCCTGGTTGGCGTCTGCTGAGTGATACGCGCCTGACTTAGCGATTGGACTACCTCATCAACTTGACCCTTATTAACTTTGCCGTGAGGACGGACCTCGGCAAGGTACACCTTGTCAGGCGTGGCCGCCTTTATCTGGCGTACCTCCTCGCGGCTCGAGGGACGCAGCCCCGTGAAGTCCGCTAGGTCCTTTCCGCTCTCGTTGACGCGGGCGGTGAGCGCATCGAGGTCCAAGTGCCTCTTCCTGGGCTCGGAGATCTCGAGGACGAACGGTCGGCCGGTGCCAAGCATGCGGGCGTCGATGTCCTCCCTCCCCATCCCGTGAAAGAAGTGGTCCGCACCCTCGGCCTCCTCGAGGAAGATGTTGCCGATGACCTCCTGCACGCTGATCTGGTACATCTTGCCGGTGTTGCCGCAGCGCTTGCAGCCCTTGCCCTGGCATACCCGGCAGGGCCACCGGGTCTGGGGGATCTCCCTGGAGAACTTGCGGTAACGGCCGTAGAAGAATATTGGCGCGATGTCCAGGTCCACCTGGGCGAAGCGGCTGTCGACCACCGCCACCACATCTGGAGAGCGGAAATCGACCGTCTTCCCGGTGCGCGCCTCCACGATCTTCCCGATCTCGCGGTTCATCTCGGCTTTGAACGGCTCCGCCTTGTCGCCCCCGATCTCGGCCCAGAGCCTTTCCTCCCTATCCTGGACAAGGGGGTCGACCCTGCTCCCGATGAGGAAGGTATCGTACTCGATGGTGCCGAGCTTCTCGATGGCCGCCTCGGCGAAGCGCTCGATGCTGTCGAAGGCCCCCTCGCACAGCCAACAGAGGTCGTGCGACGGCATGTCCTCGCTCCTGGCGGAGCGCTCCAGCGCCACCGCGATCCTCATGTTCCGTCCGCGTTCGGCGTTCGTGGTGCCGGTCTCCACCTGAGCGAACAGACGGCCGAGGCAGTGGTCGCAGAGGTCGTGGGCCCTGAGGGCCCGATCGGCCCGCTCAATGATCTCGATCATCGTTTCACCTGTCGGCGGGGGGATTGCTGGTCCCGTCCCGCGCGCAACGGCCTATGGGACGGGGATATAAGTCCCTTGTCCTTCAGCTGAAACCCATCTCGGCGATGCGCAGGGTGGCCCTCGACCTCTCCAGGTAGCGGTACACCGTGGCGTGCTCGCTGCCCCGCAGGATCATCTCCACCGCCGTCTTCGCTATCGGCAGCTGCACGGAGTTGCCGATCAGGGAGACTGTGCTGCCGTAGATGGACATGTGCGCTCCGGTTAGGTCCTCGATGATCTTGCGGGTCTTGCCGTTGGTGCCGATGAGCCTCGAACGTACCCTCGCCAGTTGGTCGGACCTCTTCCCGATGAAGTCCCCGAGCTCGATGACCTCGAGGTACTCGTCCTCGTCCAGCAGGCGTATGGCCCGGTGGGGGGAGAAGCCCCTGCCGATCGCCTTTACCAGGTCCATCACCTTAAGCGCGGCCAGGGGGTCCTGGGGATTGTCCTCGATGTCCACCTCTCCCTCGGTGTCGATGCGCAGCCGGACCCCGGCGCGCTTCTCGATGATCTCCTTCGTCTCGCCGTCGGTGCCGATAAGGGCCCCGACTCGGTCCTTTGGAATGCGTACTAGCCTCATTTGGGTGTCCCCGTAACAATGCGGAAGACCTCGTCCCGGTCCATGACATCGACCTCGAGGCCTCTGAAATATCTGTTGATGTTATCGATGTCCCTGCGCAGGAAGTCCTTGGCGTTGACATGCTCGGTCAGGACCGCCTGTCCGACATCGATTATTACAGGCTTCTTCCTGTAATAAAGTATGTTATACTCGCTCAGGTCGGCGTGGACCAGCTCCGCTTCCTGGTACGCCAGCCGCATGTACTCGACGATGGTCTTGTAGACCTTCCCCGGATCGTCGAGGACGGTATTGCGAAGGAGGGGCGCCGGTCCCCTCTTGGTGCCGATGTACTCCATCACCAGCATGTTCCGGTGGTAGCGGATCGGCGACGGCACCCTCACGCCCGCGTCCTCCAGGCGCTGCAGGTTCCGGAACTCCTTGCTCGCCCAGGCGTAGATGACCTTCCGGCGGGAGCCGGTGATGCCCTTGAACCGCTTGTCGCCCTCGATGTACTTGGCGATGCGGTTGAAGGTGGCGTTCGAGGTGCGGTAGACCTTCAGGGCGAAGAGCTTGCCGTCCTCGTCGGCGACCGCGAAAACATTCCCCTCCTTGCCAGTGGATATGGGGTACTGGATGGTATCTATGTACCCGTCGGTCATCAGCTTGTAGATGCCGAGCATGGTATCGCGGTCGAACACCTCGTCCAGGGTCTTGCGCTCATCCCCGGTGCGGCTGTTCTCCCGCAGGGCCATGATCTTGTGTTCGAGCGACTCGAACGCATCCTTCTCGACCATGGCCCTACCTCTTCTCAGAATACGTCAAGGTTCTTCGGGATGGCCTTGCGGCGGTGCAGGTAGCTTGCCTGGGTCTTGGTGTAGCGGTACATGATGTCCGCCTTGTCGGCCTGGAACTCCCAGGGCTTTACGATGAGAAGGTCCCCCTCCCTGATCCACATGCGCTTGCGGATCTTACCAGGGATGCGGCCCATGCGCGAGGTCCCGTCCTCGCACATGACCTTTATGCGCGACGCGCCCAAGAGCTGGTCAGCTACCCCGAACATCTCCCCTTCCTTGCGGTTGGGGAACGGACACCGGGTGATCTCCTCGTTCATCTCTTCGGAATCAAATTGGGTCAAATGAAGCCTCCAATGATAGACTGCACGGAGCATCCCTCCAGCAGCACAGCTGAACGGAGCCGATGTTCCAAGACATAAACCCTTCTATTAATCAAGCTTTGCTATTGGGTCGCAGCTGTCCTGGAAGTCCAGGTCGACCCTCACGGTCCCATGCCGCCAGGTTCCTCTCCCTCTCGTAGAAGAGGGGCACCAGCAGCCCAAAGCCAACGCCGCAGGCCATCATCTCGAACGCGCCCTCGGGGGCAAAGGGATCGCCAGTGACGAACAGTCCAGCGGTCATCACGACCGCCAGGGACATGGTCACGATGATGAGATGGTATGGCTGGAACCTCGTCCGGGTGCGGAGCATGTGGTAGAAGAGCACGGCCATGGACGCGACCAGGAACGCCCCCAGGACCCAGATGATGAACCCGGAGACGATAGCCTGCTCCGGAGTGGACGGATGGAAGAAGCCCTGCCCGAGGCCAGCATCATCGTTCTCGCGGGCCAGGTCGTTCGCCCGGACCACGATCATGGTCAGGATGGAAATGACCACCGGGACGTAGGAGAAGACCGTTGTTCTCAGCAGCCTCACCGGGGGCAGTCTCATCATGGCCGCTCGAATATGCCGGCTGGGTAATAAAGGCGGCCCTGGACCCGCTCATTTGGGCCGGGGCCGCTGGATGGTCTGGCGATCACCCTTTGGGCTTCCGGTCGAAGAAGATGTTCTTGCCGGTGGCGGAGAGCGGGATGCCGTGGCAGATGTTCGACCTCGTGAGCCCGAGGCGCCTAGCGGAGACGCCGATGCGGTACATGATCCGGTTGTCCACGTTCATGTCCGAGGCGACCTTGGCCGCCGAGCCCAGGGCGATCCCGAGATCGAGCATGCGTATGGAGCAGTTCGGCCCGACGAACTCGCTCTCGTTGGAGCGCTGGTTGAACTCCGCGCAGTTCTTGAACCCGCAGGCCCCGCAGTCGAGCCCCGCGCCCTTGTGCGGCAGGAGGCCTATGAGCACCACCGCCGACGCATCGAGGACGTTCTGCCCGTCGCGCTCCCAGTTCGGGGAGCTGCGTTCCGCGGCGATGGCGATGAGATCATTGCCGAGATCGATCCTCTCGTAGTCCTCCAGCACCCTGGCCTCTATGAAATCCTGGCCGACCGCCTTGGGGGCCGTCCTTGCCGCCAGCTCCATGAGGTCGCCCACCAAGCGCACAGTGTCCTTCAGAGCCATGAGCACATCATCGCATATCTGGTAATTATCTCTCTCGTGAATATTTTCCATGATTTTCATTTATTAAAATTGACCTGGATAATATTATATTGTGTCCGGTCAAGTCCCAACAGATGCTGGAGATCACCCTGATAATCATGGCCCTCGTTCTCACAGCGATAGCCAGCAGTCTAGCTGTGGTGGTGTGGACCAAGAGCAAGAGGGAATACAGGAAGCCCTTCGCCCTGCTGATGGCATCGGAGGTCCTGGTCCTCTGGGCCTATTCCATGGATGTGTTCTCCGAGGACATGGGGAGCAAGCTGTTCTGGAACAACTTCGAGTTCCTCGGTTACGTGAGCTGCGTCGCCTCGTTCTTCCTGTTCGCCGTCCAGTACTCTAGCAACATCAAGGTGAACCGTCACCTGGCGGCCATCCTGGTGATCCCCGCGGTCCTGACGATGATCGCAGTGGTCACGAACCCGTACCATAACCTATTCTACCTTACCACCGGGATATCCAGCGATTACTATCGCTCGTTCGACGCGACCTACGGTCCGTTCTTCTTCGCCTACATGGCCTATTCCATCGTGATCATGGTGTCGGGGCTGGTGTCCCTCATGGTCCGCTTCGTGAGGGCCTCCAACGCCCATCGCGTAAGGGTGGGGATCACCTGCCTGTCATCGATCCTGGCGGTGGCTCCGGTGCTGATCGACTACACCGCGATGACCTCCATGCCGGGCGGCCTGCTCTACGTCATCGGTTTCCTCTCGGCCGACCTGCTGCTGTTCATCGGTGCGTTCGGCTTCGAGCTCTTCTCCCTGGTGCCGTTCGGGCTGGAGAGGGTCATGCACATAACCAGGGGAGGCGTCTTCATCCTGGACGATGAGGACGTCATCATGTACCAGAACCCGGTGGGCGAATCGCTCACGGTGAGGCCGGCCGTTCTGTACGAGGACAAGTTGACGGACGTCCTGCCCTCCTTCCCCAGAGATATACTCTCCGGAAAGAAGGAGACGAACGTGGACGTCGATGATGTCTATGAGATCGCCCCCGGCCGCTTCTTCGACGTCTCCATGCTCCCGATACTCGACTACGCGGGACGGACGGTGGGGAAGACCCTGATCCTGAGGGAGATGACCGCCCAGCGCAGGGCGGAGGCCGAGACCGCATCGATGAAGCACACGCTGGACCTTATGAACAGCATAACGCGGCACGACGTGCTCAATCAGCTGACGATACTCGAGGGAAACCTCGTGCTCGCCGGCAAGAAGACGGACAATGCCTCGGTACAGAAGCACATCGAGGCAAGCTTCCAGGCCGCCCTGAACATACAGAAGCAGATGCAGTTCGCCCGCGAATACCAGGAGATGACCAGGCGGACGCCGGTCTGGCAGAACGTCGAGGAGAAGGTCCTGGAGGCGAGCACGGCCCTTGACCTCAAGGGCGCGCACCTTGGCGTCGACACCGGGGGCGTGGAGATCCTCGCGGACCTGCTGCTGGAGAAGGTGCTGTACAACCTGATGGACAACTCCATCACTCACGGCGGCAAGGTGGACAGCATGCAGTTCATGGCCACGGAGTCGGAGGATGGTCTGGAGCTGGTCTACACCGACGACGGCGCGGGGATCGACGAGAGGACGAAGGCCCAGCTGTTCAGCAAGGGGTCGGGCCAGCACAACGGCCTCGGGCTATTCCTGTCCAAGGAGATCCTGGCCCACAGCAACATGACCATCACCGAGGACGGGGAGCCGGGGCGGGGCGCGAGGTTCATCATAAAGGTGCCGAAGGGCAGCTACCGTCACTTCAAGGGCGCCGATTCGGACGTCGGCTCGCCCGTTCAGCCCTCCCCCTCGCCCCACGAGAAGGACGTTCTAGAGGCGTGATGGAGCACGTCACGGAGGCCGCTACCTTTGCCCAAGGATTAAGTACATCTTCTCTTATCGAACTTCCCAAGCTCCCGTAGTGTAGTCCGGCCAATCATTCGGGCCTTTCGAGTCCGACACCCGGGTTCAAATCCCGGCGGGAGCACTCTTATCCATATCCAGGCAGATGCTCTCTGCCCCCTATCAAAGCCCTGATAGAATTCCCGTCCTTCTTCTCTTCGAGTTCGATTATCGATGAGCTACGGGAATCCTGTCCTCTCATTGAGGTTTGGGGCCTGGCCCTTTCGGACCAGGCCTGCCTGAGCTTGCCCCCAGTGTCGATGAGGTTCATGTCGGCGTAGAACCTCTGAGTTGTCACTAGAGACGAGTGTCCAAGCTGTTGAGATATCTCTGGCATTAAGGAAGAGTCTATTTGGATGGTCAGGGAAGCGAATGTGCTACGAAAGTCCTTGAGCCTGAACTCGATTCCCGATGCATCCTGAAGTTGCTTCTTGAGCTTCCTGAAGTGGTTTGAGGAATAGATTGAGTCCTTGCCGTTGGAGAGGTTGGGGATGAGGTAGAGGGACTGCTTAAGTCCGCTCATCCTCACGTAATCCTCCCTCTCCCTTAGGAACAGCAGGGTCGCTTCCTCTGCTTGGGGCATGATCGTGACGATCCTCCTCTCCCCGTACGACGACTCCCCCTTTGGATGGCGAACCTTGATGGTCATGCTTTTGATGTTCAAGTCCTCCAGCCTTGCTTTTCTTAGCTCTGAGGGGCGCAAGCCAGTTGCGGGGTAGATTGCGGACATGAAGCGCATGACTGCCCCTCCCCAGCCTTCGACGCCCTTAGCGGCCTTTTGTATGGCCTCCACCTCTTCCTCAGTGAGGTGGGCTATGGGCTTCCTTCCCCTCTTGGGAAATAGATTAGGCGAGTCCTTCTTCATCTCAGTGATGACATGATTGCCGCAGAAGGACAGCAGACCCTCAAAGTATCTGAGGTACTTCTCAAGAGTCTCGTTCTCCAGCGGCCTATCGCCGTCCCTGAGGCGATCGAGTATCGCCCTTATCTCCTTCCTGCCTACCTTGTAGGGGTTGTTGGTCGTTAAGTCACCCTTCTGAACCATATCCTCCAGGATGCCGACGATGTGCCAGAGGATGCGACTCTCGTTCTCCAGGGTGCTTTTCTTCACTCTCTCTTCCCTCATTGCCAGATATTTCTTGGTGGCAGACCTGAGGGGGAACTTCATGCCCCCATCCCTCCTGCCTCCACGTCTCTCAAGCTTGGGGCGTCCCTTACGCTTGGGTGCATTTACGCCCTCAGAAGGGTAACTGGGCTTTGAGCTATTGAACCTGCTCAAAGCGAACACCCCTCAAAGGTGAGAGTACCATTCCTTAGCCTACGCTCGACCTCCAGGATGCCGAGGATATCTCTTGCGATCCTCTGGTGGACCGTCTCTAGCTCCCTGGGCGATATGCTCCTGTCGAGGAACAACTCCAAGTCTTCTTCGTTGTCAGCCTTCTTTAGTGAGGGGACACCCATGAGAAGCTCTGGGCAGAGGTTTTTGACGGCTCTCAGGTCCACCGCATAGTGTACGTAGCCACCACTCTTCCACCCGACGAAGTCCCAGTGGCCGTTGAACATGAAGACCTGGTCGATGTAGAACAGAACATCATCGAATGGATCTTCTGAGGCCTTGCTCTCCAGAACCTGAAAGGTTAGGGCCAGGGTGGGCGGGTTGATCTGGAGGGAGGCAGAACCATCGTTCTTAAGGTAGACCACCAGGCCTGCTGAGCCTTCGTAGCCTAGAACATCAGATGGTATGCCCAGCCTTGCCTTGTGGAGCGTATATCCCTTGCCGAAATGTGCGGTCGCTGTGAAGAGGGGAACATGCTTCACCGTACCGTCAGGTTGTCTGAACGGCAGGCTTTCGAAGTTACCCACGCTCTCCGCTTCCCAGGTGTAGGGATTGCCCTGCCCCCTGTGGACCCTGCACCAAACAGGTTCAAATTTGTGCGACCACCACCCCTTCTCTTTCCTTAGGCTGTAGAATGGGCCTGGGTCGTAAATCCTGGGCCTTTCGCCCGCATGGTGGACTATGATGCGGAGCCTCTCCGCCTCCTTCGCATACCTGCTAATCTGGCTGGGCGACACGTCCAGTTGCCTTGCGACATGCTCAGCCGCATAACCATGGGCCAACAGTTCGATGGCCTTCCTTGGCATGGTGGGGTCTTTGCGATATTTTCTATGTGTGCGCTCACTTCCTTGCTCAGCTACCTCATAGGTTCTGATGTCTTCCTTCGAATCTAGGATGTCAACGATGTCGTCGTCCTGAGCTTGGATGACGGGCCTCCTGTAGATTCTCTTGGTGGCGCATTGGCCCCCAGTGGGGATGTTCCTAGTGCCTGGCTTTCTTGCAATTCCGTCCTTCGAATTTCCATGGTCGAAGAAATCAGGGTCTTTTACCATGCGATGGACGATTGCTTAAAAACTCAGAGAGGACTGTTATATAAGGATGTGACTCATTATCGTCACAGACGGTCACGATGGTCAAGGAGGCCTTATTCTCCGATAGGGACATGGAAATGATTGCACACGTCCTCAGGGACGGTGTCGGCAGTGATCCGTTTCCCAGTGACGTAGCTAGGCGGCAGGCTCGGTCCAGGTTAAGGCGGAAGATCGAGAACGATGCCGCACCCTTTCTCCTAACCCACCTTCAGGAATGGCGGAGCATCAAGGCCGCCCTCGATAGTGAGTTCATCGACAACGAGGTCCGTGACGATCTACAGCGGCAGATATGGAGTGGCAGGGAGGCAATGATGCGCTTCCTGTTGGACTGGATACCAACAGACAAGATGGGAGAATTCCTCAACGCAATGTTCGTGGGTAAATACCTAGATCTGGCCGTTACTGGGGAAGGTGGCGTGGACCCATTGGTCCCGTTAAGCTTCCTGAGGCCATACCTTTCTCAGCTAACCTTCGAAGATCCTGAGGTAGAGAAGACCCGGTTAAAGCTGATAAACGAGCTATCGAGGTTGCAGGAGCTTACATCAGCCAAGCGCTCAGTAATGACATTCAAGCCGTCTGATGACCTTGAGGCTCCCTGGTATTCCGTTTGGCAGATGGACAAGGAGATGTTGGGCAATCTTCTAACCTACCAGCATTCTGAGGATCAGTCCCTTTTCATCTACGTTCTGCCGCATAGCCAATATCAAGCCAGCGGTGTCGCCGCCATCAGGCCCTTCTTCTGCCTCATCGATTGGCTTCATTGGATTCTGAGCGTGGCCATGCAGGTACGCATGGACAGCGGGAAATCCGTGACCTACAACCAACTGATGAACAGGGCCATCCAGTACATTGCATACGAGATTCAGGACGATATCATCGAGCAGTATGGGCGGATGAAGGAAAAGATCGATGACCCCAGTTTTTCAACGGAAAAGTTCCAAGAAACCGTCCTCAGGTTGATGAACGAATATTTCGACAACTATCGGACCAATGAGCCTGGAAGGCCTTCGAGCGAGCGCAGTCAACGGGTTCTTGATACCAACGCAAGCTTCACAGAGGATAAGCAGATCACGCTTGACTTGGGGTACCTGGGAAGACTCGGTGGAAAGGGGAGAAAAGTACCCCTAGATGAGCGGAAGAACCCTGACAGAGGCAGTGGGAGAGGCTTCAAAGCTTACCTCCGCAGGAGAGTAAACACGCTTATCAGCATGGGATTCTTGGAGCAGAGGGGGAGGGGTTTCGTCATCACCGACAAGGGAATGGAGGTAGAGCGGCATCGTGGGGAACTCGGCGTCATGCCAGCGATATCGCCATCGCTGTCTTTACACTGGCTAAGTGAGGGCATAGCCCTGTATTCGAAGAGGTATCCAAAGTTACCCAGGGATGTTATACTCAGGGCAATCTTACGTAGGATTTACCCTAAGGCGGTCTTCCTCAATCTCGACATATTGTCAGCAATGATAGAAGATGTGGACCTGACCTCTGCACCAAAGGATGGTAATGATGGAGGCTAAGCGATCTACAAGATATTCCGCCGGTAGGCACGCTCTCGATGTTGCCTTTTTTTGCCCCCTCCCCCTATCCAAGATGCGTGGGTTCGATAGGTGCATGATAATCTTGCCATACATGTCAATGCCAATTAATTGACTGCATGTTCAGAAAGAAAAAATGAAAACATTCGATCTGGGTATAACACAACTACTTCAATTTACATACACACGCATATACAAACGTGTGAATTGGGCGAGCACTCCTATTTGGACTGGATTTAATGACATTGTAGGCCGCTTGGCGCATTTCGAAAGGTTCTCTACTGGTAAACTCCCTATTGTCGTGCATATATATTATTGCCAAAACCCTAAAATAATGTGCGGGTAAGGCAGAAGGGCAATTGAATGGTTTTTGAAACAAAATATGAAAGCGAATATGAGAACAGGCACAATGGGGGAAAGGAACAAGGTAGACGCTCAGTCGATGACTCAAAGTCGGTGGCGAACAGGAGGAAGGCGGCAGAAAGGGCTAGGAAGCGCTATCATGCCAATCTTGAGTACTATCGCAGTAAGTCCAGGCTATGGAACAAGAAATCTGTGGCTAGGATTAGGAACGAGGCGTACGAACACTACGGCCATTCCTGTGCCATTTGCGGAGAGTCAAGAGAGGAATTCATTTCTATCGATCACATCAACAATGACGGGAAGGAACACCGTACGAAGGTGGGTAGCAGATCGACCTATTCGGTTCTAGCGGACCTTAAGCGTCTTGGCTGGCCTCAAGGGACCATACAATTTCTGTGCCTCAACTGTAACATACGCAAGCAGATAATCCGCCAGAAGAAGGAGAAGACCTCGCCTTCGAGATTAATCCATGACGGTATTCTTCAGAAATACGGTGGGCGCTGTTCCTGCTGTGGGGTGTCTGATTTCGATGTGCTACAAATCCATCCAACGAGCAGAAGCCCCACAGAACTGCTAGTGGAACTAGGTCAGGGCGATAGGTCCAAGGGGAGGTGGAGGATGATGGCTAAACTGTACCAGGAACCGCCGAGCAGTGATTTTACCATATTATGCGTGAACTGCAACCACGCTATACGGTATTACGGGGAATGCCCTCATAACGAACAGTTAATGGTCGAAACGGGGTCGTTCGCTGTCGGCGAGTGCTAAAATGAAAAGCAAATGGTTTGGATTTGCTAACCCTAACCATGCTTAGGTATTTTGGAAAAATTAAACCCGAAAGAACGGGAAAGGTGCTTTCACTGCATCTCCTTGAGCTTAGTGAGCGCTTCGCTCACTTCCCTGTTTTTTGCCATTATTAGTTCGATCAGTTCCTCAGGAGTTCTTAGGTCAGTCTCAGTCCTTCGATTCGGATTGACTGCTTTTAGGTCGTAGTCCTTGTCCTCAATTTCCTTTCGAGTCACAGACCAGCTTCGATCGCTGTTAGCGCAGGATGGAAGCAGTTCGAAAAACTCCTTGAAATTGTCCAGAGTCAGCGGTGTTTTCTTACCGACCTTAACGTCGGAAAGATCGTAGTACCAAATCTTTTCGGTCGGCTTCCCCTTCGTGAAGAACAGCAGATTTGTCTTCACGCCCGCACCCGCATTGCTAAATGCTCCCGGAGGAAGGCTAACGATGCACCAGAGGTCACAATCATCGAGAAGCTTCTGCTTGGTCTGCACGAAAGCAGTCTCATTGGTCCTAAAGAGGACGCCCTCGTCGAGCACGATTCCGCATCGACCACCGTTCTCAAGGCTACTGATGACATGTTGAAGGAATAAGACCTGAGTAGCTCCGGTCTTGTAGGCAAATCGGGTTTGAGCTTCTTTTCCCTCCTTTCCGCCAAAAGGAGGATTGGTTAGCACAACGTTATATTGGGATGGGGCATTGAGGAACAGACCGCCATAAATTTCATTCTCCGTCAGCGTGTTCCCATGCCATAGGTGTGGTTCATCAATTCCATGGAGGACCATATTTGCTAATGCCACTGGGTAGATGAGGTTCTCTTTCTCTCTCCCATAGAATGTGTCATGTTTCAGGGCTTCTATCTGCATGGCGGTCGCACAAGAATCAAGCTGATTGTTCATATGTTGATAAGATTGTACGAGGAAACCACCTGTCCCACAACAGGGGTCGTATATTTTCTCTCCAGGCTTGGGGTCAATCGTCTGTACCATCGCACGGATGACCTCTCTGGGTGTAAAGAATTGTCCGCCGTCGTTGCCTTTCTCACCCATCTTTAACAGTAATCCCTCATAGATTTGTGACAGAGGAAAGACATGGGTTGGATCAATGGATTCATCTTTAATTTCATCGACCTTATCTAAAATGTCAAGGAAATTATGTTCGGTGTCTACTCGGACTTTTTCAACGCTAGCTAGAATTTCGCTAATCACCTTTTGGCGTGAAGTGGCATCAGTATTGTCTTTCAGACCACGGAGGTACGGCAGTAGTTCCACGTTGACGAAGGCTAAGAACTCCCCCATTGACCCTTCTTGCAACTCCATTCTTTTCTCACCGTCTGGGGCCGCCCAGTCTCTCCACCGATATGGTGCTATTAATGAGGAGGTAGGTTCTGCTCCGACCGCCTCAGACTCTTCCGCTTCACGTAATTCTCTCTCATCCAATATGCGCAGAAATAGTAGCCAAGTAAGCTCCGGCACATACTGCATCGCTCCAGCACAATTGGAGCGACGCATGATATCACATATGGACTTGATAGCTGAATTTACAGCCCCTTGCGAGTTCAATTTCTTACCATTTCTAACTATTTTTTTTGTCTCAACAGCCATTAAAAAGCATCTCCGGAAATCCTACTCAGAATAACTGATTCTTGTAACAAACCCATCTGCCCTATTTGTTCAATAAGACTATTTTTCAATAGCAGGCATCCGCTTATGGCCTCATTTAAGCGTGCAACCGAATGTCTTTGCTTTTCTAGATCGGGTGCTATCGTCTTGTATGCCATTAGCTGGTTCCTATTGAGCTTTGGCATCCTTGCACGTCTTGATTCATTATTTGCATAGTGTGTAAAATTGTCTGATACTAACAACCATCTTAGGTAATCTGGGATGATTAGTTTTGTATTCGGTTTTAAGGGATACATATCGGCACTACACAGTCCACGAAAATTTACAACCGTAGCTTTCCTCAGATACGGCCTGAGCTTCGAATAGAGGACATCGCCTGGCTCGAATAGATATTTGCCACTAAACACAGCATCTTCTCTGGCGGAGCGCACTCCACTCAATGTTCCTGTTACTGAATCAATATTTTCTGCACTAATGTGGGGGAGCACAGAGTATTCTTCCAAAGTAGGATCCACAAGACTCGCAGAAATTGAACACAAATCGTTCAAAGAATAGCTTTTACAGCCTATGGATGGGCAATCATTTTTACCGTTTAACTCATCTCTAAGATATGCATCTGGTAGCATCTCAACATATTCAATTTGTTTTTTTATTGCCGAATATGCAAATTCTATGTCTGCTAGTTGATTGTCAAGAACCTCAATAATGCGATCTTGTTCAGAAATTGGGGGTAATGGAATTGTTGTTGCCTCAAACTCCGGTTTAACGATATGGCGCATAGTCGCTCCATGCGTCTTATCCTTCATCCCATCGATAACGCTTTTAACGGCATAATACAGGTATTTCCGCCTGATGAGTTTAGGATTTTCCTCAACACGGAATATGTGCTGATTTAGAACTGCATCCCCTCCTTCCCATATGTACGCACCTAAGGATGCAGACCATGAAATCAGTAAGTCACCGTTTGAAACCCTATCTTCTTCATCCACCCTTCCGTTATAATAGTTGAAAGGTGCATCTTCTGAGGTTAAATTTTGAATGCGAATTATCGGTAATCCAGAATCTGCCCATTCTTGAGGTTTGAAAGCCCTTCCATTAACATAATTAGCCACTTCACCCAGTGTTATCTCTGGGTAATTTCTCATCCCAGACGCCGATATGCCATTGCTTTGTTGGGATACACTCATGCTTCCAGCATCCTTCGCTTAGTTTCCTGAAGAACATTTTTAGGGTTTCCAGAATCTTTGAGAGCTTCCAACCCTCCACTGATTTTTACTTCCGGGATTTCGAAAATATGGGCATTCTCTAACCCTTCTGTCCCCGCAAGTGCAAACTGCTTTGCTATCGCCTTTATCACTCTAGCTGTCCTCTCCGTCATTTCCCCAAGCCACATTTCATGCTTATAGTAAAAGGATTGGGTTCGATCATGACGAGTTTTTGCCGCCATACCATACCCAAGCTCCCCAAGGACATCGTAGAGGTCGTACTCTTGCATATCTTCTAGCTCACGGACTAGGATTGGCGATCGCCCGGAATCTGGCATGGCCGCTATGAGTTCTCCCCTCTCGGTAGGGTTTATCCACTTCTCCCGAAAGTCCTCTAGCGTGGGCGATTCAGCGACCAGCTTTGCACACAGGCGCTCCTTGTATTCCTCTAGGGTAACAGGCATGGCCTTGCCGTCAACATCGGTTACAATGAAACGCCCAGCGTCACTAACGTAGACCTCAACGCCATCAACGTTAAGTATTCTCTTGGGTTCACCAGGGGTTCTAGCATCTGCTTTTTTTGGCAATGTCGTTATGAAGTCCTGCCCGAACAGTCTGGTGGCGTTCGTGTAGTCGTAAACACGGAACATCAGCTTGTTCTCTTGGGGACACAGCCTTGTTCCTCGACCGACCATCTGGTAGAAGGAGATTGGAGACTTGACATACTTGAAGAAGACAATGTTTTTCACGTTTGGCACGTCTACGCCAGTGGTTAGCAGGTCCACCGTGGTTGCCACGAAGTAGCGTTTTGACGATCCACGTAACTCAGGGAGGAAGTCGTTTCCTCCGGAGGTGGCGGTGCATTTGAACGCATAGGGGTTTGCGCACGCCTGACCGTTCTGATGGCACCAAGTGGCGTACAGGTTGTTCATCTCCGATGCCACCCTATCAGCATGACTATCTCTAGCGCAGAAGATGATCGTCTTCTGTTCGGGAGTCCCGGTGGCGAGTAGCTGTTTAAACAGGTGGCGACACATCGATTTGACCCTATCCGGCATGAGCAAGATGTCTTCGATACGACCGGGGGCGTAGTGTCCGTTCAGTTCGTCCTGAGAAACCTCTTGCCCCGTTTTTGAGTCAGTAACCTTTTTTCCTTTCAGATCTTCCTTGCTGACACCAACGTCTCCTTCCGCCTCGCTCTTGCCCTTGTAGAACAGGTCAAAACGGTGCACTTCGCATGCGGCTAGGTAACCATCTTCGATGCCCTGAGCCATGTCATATTCGTACACTGGTTCTCCAAACCACTTGATGTTGTCAGCGGTGATCTTGTTGTCCGCCTCTGCCTCCTTGCTCTTTTCACTGACGACTATCTTGCGTGGTGTCGCCGTGAGTCCGATTTGGATTGCGTCTGGGTTACGCTTTAAAATTAGTGACCACTCGCCCCAGGCGGACCGATGGCACTCATCGATTATGATGTGGCTGAAGTAGTTCTCAGGATAATTAGCGGTCAGGAATTTTGCCGTTGCACCTTCGTTGTCCACGTCCAGCGTTTGGTATGTGGCTATCAGTATCTTGGCGTTCTTCTGGGGGTTGTCGCTTGATACCGTTGAGGCGTCGTTACCGAACACGTTCTGAAAAGCTCGACTGGCTTGAGAGCGTAGCTCGTCACGGTCGCAGATGAACAGCGCCCGCCGGAGTTGGCCTGCATCAGCAATCCGCCTCAGCAAGTTAACGGCTATGAATGTCTTCCCGGCCCCGGTCGCCAGTGACAGGAGGGCACGTTTCTCTCCCCTTGCTACCTTTTCCAACACAGCCCGAATGGCCGCATCCTGGTAGTATCGCCTGATCGCCTCGCCGCCATGGTAGCGTGTAAGCAACGGTCGTGCCGACTCGCTGGTCAGCGAAAAACCTAATTTCTCTTCGTAACGGGTTCTCAGGTCATCTGGCGTTGGGAAGTATGAGATTGGCAGGGGATCGGTTGTCATCATGGTTTGTCGGTCAAACTCAACGAACATGTGCCCATTGCTGGCGTAGACGAATGGGACGTTGAGACGCTTCGATGCGGCGTACAGCTTGGCCTGCTCCAGGCCGTGATCTGCTGGCAGGTCTTCCGCCTTGGCTTCGATGAGAGCAACGGCCACAGGCTGAGCGTCCTTGCCTGCCTTGACCCGAAGAACATAATCGACCCTTCCCTTGGAGCGTCGCCTTGGTCCGGACTCACCGATTTCGATGGCCCCAGCCGTCTCTTCCCTTCTTATTAAATCCTCAGTCCAGCCACACCTATGAATCGCAGGATCGATCAGCTTCGCCCTTGTATCCGCTTCAGACAGACCGGCCATCTTTTCCCCACCATCAATCGAGTTAAGTGCAATATCCAATACCTGGCAAGCGAGGGGGTATCAATATCAGTCGATAATAAAGAATCCCAATTTTTCGATATTTGAGAAAAAGTATGGGTTGGGGTGTTTCTGAGTTGAGATTTTCACCCCAACTAAACCATCTAGGCGTTGGCGACTGCTTTCCTACGCTCCACCTCTAGTATACCTAGTATATCCCTGGCCATCCTGTCGTAGACCGTCTCCAGATACGAATCAATTTCGTAGTGGTCGATGTAAATGCCCAGGTCTTCCTCTCTCTGTCCATCCTCAAGGGAAGGCACTCCCTCCGCTAACGAAGGACAGTACGATCTGACATGATCCATTGGGATGGCGAAGTGGTTGTAGCCATCCGCCTCTGCATGGACGAAAGGTTTGTTGCCATTGGCTTCGAGGAAGTATATCGCCATCAGTAATTGGGTGCTGAAGGGGAAGAAGCCGTCCCAGTACTCCAGTTCACTGAATGTGAAAGGAATGAATAAGGGGTAGGCAAGAACCTTATCTGATCCCCCAGGCCCCTTCGTGGCCTTCAGGGCAATCTGCCCGCAATAGCCGAGCCACTCGACGCCAAGCCTGATGCCTGTTTCGTGAAGGACGTATCCCTGACCTGGATTCACACGTGTGGCGTAGTCGCACCTATCTAGAGCGATCTTTTTGCCCTTCACCCCTTTTCCGAAGTAAATGGCGATGGGGTCGTCATCTCTACGGTGAATGTTGCAATAAATCGGGGGTTCTTGTGAACCCCATGTCTCCCACCTGCTTGGCCCGCACTCCTCATTAGATTTCTCCCTACCATCGAAGAATAATCCGAGCATAAATGCGATCATGGACTGCCTGAAGCCAGAGATATTGGTGTTGCCACCCAACACATTCATCATGTTTTCCCCCTGGACCTTGCCGTCCACCGTCACGCCCTCTCTGATTAATTCGCTAAACCTTCTGTCCCACATCTGCTGGCTGTTAACGCCCCTCATTGCCTCCCTGATTCTCTTGCTATAAGCAGGGAAGTTGCAGGACGTTCTCTGCACGACGATCTTCTGCTTGCCCTGGCCCAAAGTTGTGACTTCCTTCGAACCGTCTCCATTTGCGGGGTTGCCGCCTTCTTTCGACATGAACGATGGAAAGGTTTGCCTTCTACACAGGAAAAAAGGCGGGGATTTGTGACATATAAACGTCACAATTGCCGAGGAAGTACTTCATTAGATGATGCATGGGGTACGTCCATGGGCAACAACCTATCCTTATATCCATACAGGACGAAAGTGTCATACTTTCATCACTAGGCCGAAATATATCCAAGAACATCATCCTCTGTGTACATCTTTATTGAAGGCACGGCGTACCCAAAGCATAAGTCGGGCGGAGCCATCGAAGAAGCTGACCTTTGGAGCCAGAACATCAGGGAAGTAACAGTCGGGTTACAACCAATACATTCTCCTTGTCGTATGAGGGTTGAGTTCCTGTTGCCGATTGAACGGTTCACATCAGGCTCGCCATACGGCTCAGACTTGGATAACCTAACCAAACGACTTCTTGACGATCTTAAAAAGACTATCCTAAGAGAGGTTGACGGCGAGGATGGTAGCATCATGGAAATGGCGATCAGTAAGCGAGCGGCGATCAATGAAAAACCCGGTGTTAAAGTGGAAATCGAACCCCTCCGTTGCGGCGTTACAGATGATGAGTTTCTGTACTTCGCCTATGGATCGAATATGTATCCGCCCCGGATTGAGAAGAGAGTCAAGAGAGTTAAAAAGGTCTGTAATGTCTACCTTCCTGGATACAGACTAAGGACGAATAAAGTTGGCGATGACGGTACTGGCAAGGCGAACATCGAACCCGATGCCGGATGCCGTGATGGAGTGTGGGGCGTGCTGTGGCTGGTGCCGGAGTCATCCAGGGAGGCACTGGACGGTGCTGAAGGCTATAAGCCGGGAAAGCACGACAGCCACTACAAACCAAAGGAATTCATCGTTTTCGAGAGTCCATCCGCTCCATGGAAGGCCATGGCCTACGTCGCATGTCAAGGGAGGACTAAAAGTGACGATCTTCCCGTACGGAGGGATTATTACGATTACATTTTGCAGGGCGCTGTGTTGAACGGTCTGCCTCAAGAGTACATTGAAAAATTAGGAAGAATAAAAGTGGCATAATTGTGTAAATTACATAAGGAGCTACTTGGTAAGGGCGATGCTGGCCATACGCTCCATAACAAATTTCTCCACCTCTTGAATTAGGCCATCTCCAGTAGTTGAGTCGAGTACAGTGCATCTGAGGTTTCTATTGCCGCCGTGGCCCTCGCCGATCATGGCCTCAAACATAGATACAAACTTCTTAGCCTTCTTCCCAGTAACACCATTTTCCTTAGAGACAAGGCCAATGAGGATAATCAAGTTCCTCATAGGATAATCCTGTCCATCTACCATGACATGCTCAGAGAGCATGATTGAGGATAAATCGCCTAGGAATCTCTTTGGGCTGTGCTTATGTTCCTCAATCTCTGCAACCAGGACTAGCTGCCTATGGCCATCCTTCTGAGATACTATGGCGATATCTAATTCAGCAAGGTTATTCTCCCTGCACATGTCGCCTATATGTGCGTATATCTTATCAGGGTTGGTCAGTTTGTGGTCGTAATATACCTCGTATTCTCCAGAAAATTCTATATCTATAAGTCTCTGAAGCCGTCCGCCAAGCATCCTTGTATAGTATCCCTTAACCGTGTCTTCCGACATAGCCACACTTTGTTGCTGTCATCGGGATGCTAGCCCTTATGATTTTCTACAGGTTAAAAATAATAGGAAGCCATTTCTTGTTATGGCCCAGAATGGATTTCATTTAAAGAATCATAAATGCCCCATTAGGATGTGTTTCATCAAATGTTTTTAACCATCTACTAATAATTACTAATTTGTACTAAATTAGTTATTCTAACAAATCTGCTAAAAATTACCAATTTATGCTAAATTAGTAAACTCGCTAATCTACTAATAATTACTAATTTGTACTAAATTAGTAGATAGTATTAACTCATCACGCTCTATCATATGACTCTGTCGTCTTGGTGACCAAATGAAGATACCAGAAAGGCCGAAAACCTGGCGCAGACTAATGGAGGATAAGTCCGAAGTGATAATTTCTGCCTCTACTGATGAAAAGGTTGCTGAGATGGTTAAAAAGTTCAATGCATCATATGTACACTGGGATGAGCTAAGGTACAAGGATACTGCTGGCGTTGATCCAGAGGTCATATGGGCACTAATGAAAATGTCAAGGCGAAATTCTGCAAAGAAAATCCGTTTTAAGGAATGGACTTTTCAGTATAACATCACAGACAATGCATTGAGGATTATGCATATTTTGGATTCCAGCGCTGGAGGAACACTGGAAGTACCTGTGCCTGGTCTGAAAGCGACGCAAAAGACGGACAGATATGTTGTAAGCTCTTTGATGGAGGAAGCGATTGCATCGAGCCAGATTGAAGGGGCGGTGACTACAACAAAAGTCGCAAAAGAGATGTTGAAGACCCAAAGAAATCCCCGGAATGTCTCAGAGCAAATGATCATCAATTCCTATGTAGTGATGAAACGGCTCAAAGAAATAAAGTCCGAGAAATTGACTATTGAATTGATAAAGGAACTACATCGTTTGATAACTTACAAGACTTTGAAGGATCCTGCATACGAGGGAAAATTTAGAGATGACGACCAGACCGTGGTCAGGGATCCATTAGAAATTGAAAAAGTCTACCATGTTCCACCCGATTATAGGAAAATTGAATCCTACCTTCAAGAGCTATGTGATTTCGCAAATAATGATGAAAAGGATTTCATTCATCCTCTCATAAAAGGCATCACCATTCATTTTATGATTGGATACATTCATCCATTCGTAGATGGAAACGGCAGATTGGCACGTACCTTATTCTATTGGTACGCTTTGAGAAACAACTACTGGCTATTTGAAAAAATGGCAATCTCAAAAACGATCAAGGAATCTAAAGGCCGTTACGGTATGGCATATTTATACACTGAATCAGATGATAACGATCTGACATATTTCATAGATTATAATCTTAGGTGCATGGAAAAGGCCTTGAAGAATGTCACTGAATACATCCAAAGGAAACAACAAGAGCAGAGGGATGCGTTCAAGCTTGCTACTAGCTTGCCAGATGTAAGCTCCCGTCAGGCTGAAATCTTAAAGTATACAATAAAAAGTGGGAGGCCCGTTTCTATAAAAGAAATATCGACAATGTTTGATGTCGTCTATGAAACGGCTCGAACCGACTTGTTAGATCTAGCTAAAAAGGGTCACTTGGATGTCAGTCGAGACAAGAAAAAAATGCTGTTTATTGCGCATCTAGACTCCCAGAACCATCCAGATTCAGGTTAATATGTTCACACTTTGCTCCGTCTCCAGAAGGCTCCCCAGTCTAGGAGTTGGAGTGCTAACATGGTAATTGGCGGCTACTGACAAGATCATGCAAGGTTACTCATCGAGTATCTGATGGATCCTATCTAGCAACTCCTGGTAAACATTAGGAATTTCATTTTGCTCAAACCATGTCGGAAACAGTTCCATCGCTTCATATTTCTTAGGCTTAAATGTAAGTTCGAACAAACCCTCTAAATTCGGTGTCTGCTCGAAAACGTTCTCCGTTCCTATGGTGGTCTCAAGTCGACCAATCTCCCTGGCCGTAGCCCTATTACCTGGATCACTGTCGACGAGAGCTATTGAGGGTATGGCGAAAAGATTCAAAACTTCACATATCGGGCGGATTTTGGTAATGCCTCCTCCATCTACTTCTACCAACGATATATTGCTTTTATCCAACTCTAAGCCCTGCTTTTCCAAAGCCAGATGGCAGGCGATTTTATCCGGTCCTCCCTCTAACAAGATGACCAAATTAGAAAAGAATACCTCATTGAGGGAGTCATCAAATTTCGAAGCATATTTGATGCATTCTTCCGGAGTGAGAGCCGATGAAATCGATGAGTTAACCTTCGTTTCCCCATTCTTTTTTCGTATTAGGTGTATGCTCTTAAACTCCGAAAGATGGACAAAAGAGCGTTCATGAGTTGTATACACAATCTGGACCCCAGATGCGGCTAACTCTTTCATCAACCGATAAAAGTGTCTGCAACCATGTGGGTGCAAGAACAACTCTGGCTCCTCAATAGCTACTGTGAATGGTTCATGAACAATCTCCGCATATGCTCTAGCAATGGCAATAGCTAATGCACTCTGGACTCCTGCACCTGCATCCTCACAATCGTAATCGAAATCCAATGATGCATCTTTCAAGTATGGTCTCAAAGTCGAGATAACTTCAAGGGGTTTGAACAAGGACAGTTTTAAACTAACATCTAGTCCAGTCTGACTTCTAAGATGATCCTTCAGAACATCCTCCATGCTTTGTAGGCCAGGTTGAAGGTTCTGCTGATAGGCGGTAGTCACTATCTCAGAGAAAGCATCCCTCTTCTCAGAATCTATACTCTTCTCGACATGTTGGAGAAGCTTTCCATATAATGTCCATTTGTTGGATTTTATCACCTGGTTAGATTGCCTGTCTAAACCTAGGTATAGCAGAGCTACTTCTTCCCTCATTTCCTTGGTAACATACACTGTTTTTCTCTGAGGCCCGTAGGTAACGGTAACGCCACTGTTATCTACAGCAACTAGCTCGCTACTGATGCCATCAAAGGTCAGCCTAAATCCCCAAACCGCCGTATGAACATACGACGGGAGACTCTGTATCGGGGAAGAAAAATAGATTTCGATAACAATCGGTTCGTCAGCATTGTACTTATGAAAGTCCTCAGCACCAAATGGCTGTGTCGGCCATCTTTCCCCAAGAACTATGTTTAAGGCTTTCATGATGTTTGACTTACCAGAATTGTTCGCTCCAATCAGTGCATTGATCTCCCCAAATGAAAGTTCTAGATCCTTTATTGAACGGTAATTATGAATTTTCATCCTATCAATGGTCAAACTCCCACCGGCAGGAAATTGGCTATTGACTATAAAATACAAAACCCAGACCAATGTGGGTAATGAACCAATCCGCACGCCATCAGTTCGGTACTCCCCCTATTCGTCTGGATAAAAAAAGGGTGGAATGGGTTTCTGGAAGCGGCTTAGGTTCTTTCACGGCTTTGATAAGGGGATAGAAATACTATCTGGATGGCGTCAAGAGCACTTCCCGGCGGGAGCACTTCAATTCTATCAAGTCATGCGTTCCAAAATGTCAATTTG